>JAXMHN010000020.1:0-92409 GCA_046346765.1 Verrucomicrobiota bacterium
TTACGTCTTCGAGACGATGGGTGGATTCGCCACCGCCGAACATCGTATCGGGGGGGCGCGATTTGATGAGACCGCCACTAAAATCATCCCGGGACAAGCGGTGAGCATGCCGGGGCATATGGTCCAGGGCGGCAACGACTATCCGACCGATTTCGCTTCGTTCGTCTATTATGAAATGGCGTTGAACAGTTACGGCCGCCCGCGCGAGTGGAACAAGGCGCCCGATCCCGCCGTCACTGGCCCCCAGCGAATCAAAGCAGGTCGATGGTTTGCCGCCCGCTTCCAGGCATCCGCCGACCTCGCCCCGGCGCATTTGGAGCGAGCGAAAAAACTGAACAGCGAACGCAAGTTCGTCGAAAGTCTGGCGGAGGTTAACTACGCGCGGATCCCTTACCCGGCCGACAGTACCCTCGCCTATTACGCGGCCGATAATTGGCTCGGGCTGGGCCGTCCGGTCACGGCCCGGCGCGAAGTCACTTACGCCTTGAGCGGCCAAACCCGGTTTGCGGTCGGCTACCTCGAACGGGCCATCGCCGCATCGAAAGTGGGCGACGCCGCGCGCGCCAAAGCGGACCTGGAAATCGCCCTGCAGCTCGACCCGAAGGAAGCTGGGCCATATCGGGAGACCATCGAGAAAAACGTCGCCTCGTTGGCGGTCCAAGGAGAGCCGTTGGCCCTCCTGGCCGATTTGGAAAAGTCAGTCCGGGCGGCCGCCCCGCCGACCGATCTGGTGGCGCAAGCCAAGGCCTTTCAGCGCGCCGCCGCCGCCCGGCGAAAGCGCTATGACGAGACTTACCAGGACCGCCTCCGCCAGTTGGAAGCCGCGATTGCGCTCAAACCAAAGAGTCCGGATGCCCGCGTGGACCTGGCAAAGTACCTAATGGAAGAAGCACGGCCCGATCGCCGCAGCGAAGCGGTGGAACCGCGGCGGGCTTTGGTCCCGTACCGGCAGCGGCCGAATGAACAGGCCGAACTCAATCGGGCTTGGCGACTTTGCGATGAAGCGCTCCAGCTCGACGCCAAACACGTGCGGGCCCTGATGCAAAAGGCCCTGACGCTTTCCCGCCTCGGCCGCGACCCCGAGGCCGAGAAGATCGTCGATCAGGTCCTGGCCTTGGCCGGAAATAATCCAGAGGCGCTCCGGTTGCGGGCCAAATACTGGATCGACCGGGCCAATAGCCTCTGGTTGCAAGCGGCCAGTCTGCGCACGCCCCGCAGCAGCTCAAGCAGTCATACGGAGAATCGTTCCGACGGTGTGTATGAAGTGACCGTCACGACCTATTATCCACCCACCAATGCCGATCTCAATCGCGCCGGACAACTCGAGGCCGCTGCGGCCGAGCTTTATCGCCGGGCTGAGTCGGCCACCTCCGCCGCCCTCGAAGCTAGCAAGGGCACTTTCGAAGGCGAATTGCTGCTGGCCGAAGTGCAATTTGCCCGGCGCGATGCCGCCGCCGCTGAGGCCACCCTCAAGAAGGCACTGGCCTCGCACCCGCTCTCACTCGAAGCCAACGAGAGTCTGGTTGATTTGTATGTCAAAACCGGCCGGCCGGATGACGCGGAGCTGCAGCGTTCCATCACCACCCAACTGTTCCAGACCAGCGCCGGTTGGATGCTCAAGCAGGCTTGGAAGAAAATCGTGGCCCAGGACTTCGCCGGCGCTCAACCGTTGCTCGAACGGGCGCGTCGGTTGGATCCGGCCGATGCGCGCACCCCCGCTTACCTCGGCATTATCGCGCGCGCTCAAAACAAGCCCGACGAAGCGACCGTCCAGTGGCGCCTCGCCCTGGCGTTGGAAGAGGGCCGCTTGGGCCTGGATCTGCCCGCGTCCTACCCAGCTGTGATCCCCCCGCATGACGCGCAGGATTTCGGGCTGGCCATGAAGCTGCGACAATTGCTCGCCGCCGGCGCAAAGCCAGACGACGCCGTCCGGCTCTGCAGCCAGAATACCGCCGTGGCCAAATTGATCGGCCCCGGCGGACGCGCGGAGCAGATGTTCTCGGCAATGTTGCCGGACCCGGGGGCAGAACCGATCCCAGTGCCGGCCCCGGTCAATATGGCCACGCTCCTCGCTGAATCCTACGTCGCCGCCGGCAAAGCCTTGCAAGCAGCCGGGCGTCCGGTCGAAGCCCAAGCCCAATTCGCCGCGGCCACCGCTTATGGACCGAAGGCGGGCGTGCCCAACATCGGCGGACGCACCGGACGGCGAGAGGAGTCGAATTTCGCCGGGCAGGCTGGGGGCCAAACTGCCGAAGCCTACATGGAACTGGCCAAGGCTGCTATCCAACGCAAGGATTTCAGGGCGGCGGCCGATTATATGTCGCAGGCCACCAATCTGCGCATCCCGCGCGAACGCGCCAAAGAAGCGAATGAAATTCAAATGCAAATTGCCCGGGGCATGCGGGGCTGGTGAGACCGCCCCGAATGCAATCGAGCGTGGGCCAGGGTGAAACTCAAGCCCGCGCCTGCCTGTTTCTGCTTGGACGTTGGCGGCGGAGCGGTTACCCTCGCTTATCCCCACAATACGGGTTTGAGCAATACACGATGGCCGGATGTAACACGAGGAACACCTCCATGCGACGACGTCATTTTCTGCGCGCGATGGCCGGGACGGGAGCCGGCCTGCTTTTTCTCCCCAAAGGGCCGCTTTATGGACAGAACGCGCCGGGCAACCGATTGAACATTGCCTTGATCGGCGTGTGGGGCCGCGCACTGGCGCACTACGACACGCTCGCCAGCGAGAACGTGGTGGCCCTGTGCGATATCAATGACAATTACCTGGCCAACGCGACCAAGAAATGGCCTCAAGCCAAGACCTATACCGACTGGCGTCAATGCCTCGATCAACCGGGGTTGGACGCAGTCGTTTGCTGCACGCCCGACCATCATCATGCGTTTGTGGCCAACTGGGCGATGAATCGCGGCTTGCATGTTTATTGCGAAAAGCCGATCGGCTTGAGCGTGGAAGAAGTGCGGCTGGTCCGGGCCACTTACTTGAAGCACAAAGGGAAACTGGCCACTCAGCACGGAACGCAGCGTCATGCCTATCCAAACTTTCAGCGCCTGCGCGAGCTGATTGTGGATGGGGCGATTGGCGAATTGAGGCAAGTGTCAGCCTGGGACAGCCGGAAGATCGGACGACCGGGTTACCCGCCGGCGGAGGGAGAGCCCCCTGGTTATTTGCATTACGAGCAGTGGCTGGGGCCGTCGCCTTATCACCCCTACAATCGGGCGTATTTTTCCTCGACCGTGGCGGGTCTGAATTGCCTGCAATGGAATATGTTTTGGGACTTCGGAGCTGGGCAGGTCGGAGACATGGGCAGCCATACGATGGACCTGGTTTGGAACGCGATTGACGCGTCGGCCCCGCTGACTGCCGAAGCGCAAGGAGACAAATTGAATCCGGAAGTGTGCCCGGTCGAACTCAAAGCGACCTTTGAGCATGCTGCCAATCAATGGCGGCCCGCCATCACGGTCTCCTGGTATCAAGGCGGGCTGAAGCCAGCTCCGCCCAAGCCCTACGTCGACCTCAATCGAATGGGCAATGGAGCCGTGTTTGAAGGCTCCAAAGGCTACATTGTGGCCGATTTCACTTCCCGCGTCCTGATTCCCGGCGACAACGACGGGGACTTGACCTACTTCAAACGAAGGTCGAAGAACGATCTTTTAGCCGGCGTTGGTGGGTCCGAGGGGCTCTCGCAGCGGACGGGCGGCGAGCGCCTCTTCCAGCAGGAATGGGTCGATGCCTGCAAGGGCGATAAGAGAACCTCCTGCGACTTCGACTATGCCGGCACGATGATGGAGCAGATGTTGCTGGCCCTGGTCGCCTATCGGGTCGGAAAGAAACTCGAATACGACTCCGGAGCAGGCCGGGTCACCAATGTCCCCGAAGCGAATGAGTTCCTCAGCCGCAAATATCGAAGCGGCTGGAGCCTGAATGGCTGATCGGTCTGCCGCGGCAAGCGCTCGCCTCGGGCAGGCGCTTTGCGCGCAGGTTGATCCGTCGCGCTGGCGTCGCCGAAGCCGCCCCAATTCGGCCCGGCGGACGGCCGCGCCGCCGATTTCCTTATGGGCAGCGCGGCGCAACCTGATAGGAAGCCGCCTGGCTGGGAATGCCGCGGGCGCGAAAGTCGCGTTCGAAATCGGTCGTGAGAGCGGCGAGTTCCGCTGGGGTTTCGGCGAGCGCGAAGTGGGGGCTGACTTGGAAAACGCGTGTCATTTGTTCGAAGTAGTCGGCATCGTCGGTGCGGAGGTGGACAATGCCATTCGGGACAAGGACCAGGTGGGCCAATTCAGTAAATCTCTCGTTGATCAACCGGTTCTTCCGGTGCTTCCGCTTCGGCCACGGGTCCGGGAAATACACGTGCAATGCGGCGACCGAGTGCGGCGGCAGAAGGTATTCCAGGAAATAACCAGCTTCGATGCGCATGACGCGGAGATTGGTCCGCCCGGCGCGGCGGCCTTTCCGATCGATCTTGCGCAAGCGGCCAAGCAGCCGCTCCACTCCGAGGAAGTTACGTTCCGGGTGAAGGGTGGCGTACTGGACGAGAAATGAGCCGTCCCCGCTGCCGAGTTCCACCTCGAGCGGACACGCGGTGGTGAAGATGGCGCCCAGACTCAGTCGTTCGAAATAAGAGCTCGGCTGGTAAATGAGGCTGATGGGCGCGTCCGGGGAGGGAGGATGATTCACGATGAGAGCGCGACCAGCGGGAGGGCCGCGAAAGGTCCGATGCGCGAACTGCGCCCAGGAGGCACAGTTCCGCCTTGGCGGGGTGAGGTCATTTCTTCAGGAACAAAGCCAGAGAGGCGGTATATCCGTGGAGAAAATTACGCTCGCCGACCGGCCCGATTTCCCCGTTGCAGAAGAAACCCGCCAGACCGAAAGAACCCAAACGATTCTGAACCAGGCCGGCGTCATGGCTGCGATAGCCGAACAAGCGCTGGCCGCGCCCGTTGCAGACGCAAAGGCAGCCGCCATAAAAACCAGTGCTGGCGAGGCGTTGGCGGGCGCGTTCCAGGAGCACGGTCATATCGTCGGTGGCAGCGCGCGCATCGCGTCGTTGAAATTGCAGCGTCTGACCTGGCCGGGGCAAGGCGCCGACGGCGATGGAACCTGACTTTGGGTCGGCCCCGATGAGGTTGCGGATGAGGAAGTCGCCGCGGTGAAATTCTTCGAGATATTCGTTGACGACCAGGCCGATGAAGAGATTGCCGCGCGCCTGGCTTTGTTCTTCCGGGGCCAGCTGGTTGAACGTTTCGAGGAGAACCTGGTAGGCCGGGCGGTTGCCAATCTGATGAATGATATTTTGCTCGGCCTTGGTGATGGTCCAGGTCTCTCCAATCGGCGTGCAGCCCTGGGAGATGACGCTCTCGATCTTGACGTCCTGGGCGAACGAGATGGCGACGCCGCCATTCTCGAACACTTCGCCATTGAGGTAAACTTGGGTCCGCTGTTCAGCGTGGTCGCCGCTTGCCAGCCCACCGACGATGGGCACTCTCGGATATGCTTCGTTCCAGCCCCTCAACCAGGCGTCCGCATCGGCATTAAAAGGATCGGCAAAGGCCAACCAGCCATTGGACTCTTCCGGGCCGACCCCCGTTTCCTGGTGCCAATAGCCCGGACCGTTCGCTTCCTCGATCTGGGTGGGCGTGAAGCGAACGGCGCGCAGTTCCGCTCCCGGCAACGCATACAAGCCCAGCACCAGCCCGGCGTTTTCTTCGATCTCCTCTTTGCCCGCGATCAGGCCGGTGCTGGAGCAGCCCGCCAGGAGCGGGACCTGGCCGTGCACGCGCAGCAGTTCCAACACTTGAGCCGCGTGAGCAAAGTAGCGCGGGGCCATGAAGACGAGCCCCAAGGCAACCCGCGAGGCGGTCAACTGGCCTCGGAGGACCTCGGCCCACTCTCGAATGGCGGTCTCGTCAAAAGCGCCGGCCCAGTGGCCCACAACCGAATACGGGTTCTGCATGCAAAAAATTTTACCGGCAAAAGCTCGCTTGGCAAACGCCAAGCGCGGCGCGGTCTGAACGAAGGCCGCAGGTGGCCGGGTTTGTTCGAGGTTTGCAGGAAGCGATCGATTGCGGCAAGTATTTACCCATGTGGTCTGCACAGTTCGATCCACAACGTCAGTTGCTCCAGATTGAGTTCGCTCAAGCGGTCCCTGCCCAGGAGGCAAAAGATTGCGCCGAGCGCGTGACGCTTTTGTTGGCGGACGCGGAGAAAGGCTTTGCCCTCTTGACCGATCTGAGCCAATTGCAGCAAATGGAGCTGACTTGCCGCCCATGGATCGACCAGATGATGGATCTCCTCAATGCCAAAGGGGTCCGCAAGGTGGTGCGCGTTATCCCCAATCCCGAGAAGGACATCGGCTTCGGGATCATGTCCCTCTTCCATTACCGCCGAGAAGTGCGCGTGGTCACGTGCAAGGACATGACCGAGGCGAAGGCCCATCTACCTTCCAGCGGCACATAGTTTGCCCAAGACAAGCTGCCCGAGGCGGCCTGGGAAGGCTGGTCGCCCGCGGGAAGCCAAGAGAAAACGGCGATGGACTATCGCCCAACCGTGGGCAGGACAAACTCGTCGGCGTGATAGGAGCTACGCACCATCGGACCGCTGGCGACATGGACAAAGCCCAGTTGCCTGGCTCGATCCCCGTAGGCATTGAATCGGCTTGGGGTGACGAATTCGGCCACCGGCAAGTGATCTCTCGTCGGCTGCAAGTACTGGCCTAGCGTCAGAATATCGCAGCCGACTTTGCGCAAATCCGCCATCGCTTCGGCGACCTCTTCCTCCCGCTCACCCAATCCGAGCATAAGACCTGACTTGGTGAAGATGGCGTCGCCCTGGCGCGCTTTTACCTTGCCGAGCACAGACAGAGAACGGTCATAGGTGGCGCGCGAGCGGACCGCTGGGGTTAGGCGGCGGACGGTTTCCAGGTTGTGATTAAAGATGTGGGGTCTGGCCGCCAGAACGTTCTCAATGGACGCATCCCGATCGTTGAAATCCGGGACCAGGATTTCGAGGACGATGCCGGGGGCGACGGCGCGGACTGCCTCGACTGTTTGGCGGAAATGCTCGGCGCCTCCGTCGGGGAGATCATCGCGAGCGACGGCGGTAATGACGACGTGCTTCAGCCTCATGCGGCGAACGGCTTCCGCGACGCGAGCAGGCTCGTCGTCTTCGAGGGGCAGCGGTTTGGCGGTGGTCACGGCGCAAAAGCGGCAGGCCCGGGTGCAGCGGTCGCCTGCGATCATGAACGTCGCTGTGCCCTGGCTCCAACATTCCCAATGGTTGGGGCACTTGGCGCTTTCACAGACGGTGTGCAGGCGCAGGTCTTCGAGAAGCCGGCGGGTGCCGACAAAGGTGTCGGTGGTGGGCAAACGGATCCGCAGCCAGTCAGGCAGCCGCGGCCGGGGCGAAGCAAAAGGGGAGACGATGCTCATCAAATCCGGGTGAGGATGCCTCAAGCCGCATTCTCTTCCAATCTTTTCCAGAAGGCTGCCAGTTGGTCGGTGTCAAAGTCAGCCAGGATTTCACCGTCGACGTCGATGACCGGCGCGAGGGTTTGACCGGAAAGTTGGATCATCTCCCGGCGCGCGTTCCCGTCCGAGATCACGTCCAGGGTTTCGTACGGGATCTGGCGTTCCTCAAGCCATTCCTCCGCTTCACGGCACCAACCGCAGTATGGCTTCACAAACAGGCGAATATGTCGCGCTTTCATCCGAGGCCAACTTAACGGTGGCGGGCAGAAGTTTCAAACCTCGGTCAGGGTCGTATCGCTGTGCTCGTACGGTGGCGCACAGCAGCAAAGGAACCGCAGCGTGTCCGGGCCCGTGTTCCAGATCTTGTGCTTTTGCCCGGGCGGAATGGCAATCGCGTCGCCGACGCGCACCTCGCGGAGTTCACCTTCGATCCGAATGCGGCCGGTGCCGTGCGTGATATAGTAAATCTCCTCGGTCAACGTGTGGTAGTGCTCTTGGGTGCTTCCGCCGGCGGGCAGGCGCGCTTCGGCCAGGCTTTGCTGGCGGATGTTGGAGTTGCGGTGGGCCAGCAGCTCCCGGATTTCGGAACCGTCTTTGGTGGTGAAGGCGGGGACATCCCCGAGGCTGCGTATGTCCATGGATCACGTCAGCTTGAATTGAGGTATTTTCAAGAGTTCTCCGCCTTTGAGCGCGGATTGGTGGGCGACAATGCCGGAGACAGTCAAATTGAGAGCCGCCGCCACGTGGATCAACGGGGTCCTATCTTCCAGGATGGCGCAGATGAACTCATTCATCAGGTAACCGTGGGAACCACCATGTCCTCCCGCATCGACGCGCGGCGGAAGCGGCGGCCGTTTCAAATTGGGCAGGCTTTTGCCCAAACCGTCAAACTTCCCATCAAACGAACCGAGCTCTCCTCGGACTCGCCCCATCTCCCCTCCGTATCCGGGCGTGTCCCAGCTGACAGCCATGCGGGCCGCGCCGCCTTCGCTCGTCCGGAACAAGGCGATCTCGGTGCCGAAGGGGTTCTGATACCGATTGCGAGACGGCTGGAGGTGCGGAATGCGGCTGGGGACGCCCAGGCAGGATACTTCAGTGAAAGCCCCGCCTGTGACGCCTATGTAGTAGGCGTTGGAGTGGGTCGGATACCACTGCGGCGGGAGGCCGACCCGCCAGTCTTGGAACGACGCGATCGGTTCCTCCATGTAATGGAAGTATTCTCCTTCCGCATAAGCGACTCGGCCGAACCGGCCCGCTTGATAGATTTGCCGCATGGCGTAAAGGTCGGCGTGGAAGCAAGACGTCTCGAACATCATGTATTTGAGTCCGCTCGATCGCACCGCCTGCAACAATTGCTCTGCCTCTTCCAGCGAGCCAAAAACGGCCGGAACAGCCGAGGCAACGTGTTTGCCGTGACGCAGGACCTCGAGACAGTGGCGGGCGTGGCTGGGGGCGTCGGTGGCCACAAACACCGCGTCGATCCGGTCATCCTTGACCAGTTCCTCGAGGGATGGATAGGTCCGCGAACAGCGACAAACGCGCGCGAGGGCGCTGCACCGTTCCGGGATCAAATCACTGACAGCCACCACCTCCACATTGGGATGATCCTGAAAGCTGAAAGCCGCCGCGAATTGACAGACGCCATAGCCGACCAGGCCGACTCGCACTTTACGGTCGGAAGTCGGCTTCCAGCCGTCCGAGGCAGTCTGATCGGTCGGAGCTTTTTCGAAGCCTTGGATCGGGCGTTCCTGGGCAGGAGCAATCGTCTGCGCCCCGAGCGAGGCGGCGGTGATTCCAATCGTCTGCAAGAAAGAGCGGCGTGTCACTTCGTGCATAAGAGATTCCTTCCTCAATGTCCCGCCGGCGGGGGAATGTTCAGGACCTGTCCAGCCTTGAGCTTGCGGGCCTCGACGCGAGGGTTGGCGCTCTGCAAGGCGCTCAAGCGGATGTTGTAGCGGCGGGAAATGCTGTCGAGGGTCTCGCCCGCCTTGACCGTGTGGGTGCGGGCCGCGACTGCGCTTCGGCTGGAAGTGGAGGGATTCGCGCTCGGCGGGGAAGCTTTGCTCGGCGCGGAGGAGCGACGTTCCGGTTCCGGAGTGGCCGACTGGCGCTGCGTGGCGGCGGCGGCCGCGAGCGCCGCTTGAGTCGCCATCGCCAGCCGGTTGCTGAAAGCGGCTTCCTGCTCGACGAGTTGGGATTTCAACTGTTCGATCTGACTGTGCAGCCCTTCGTTCGTGACGTAGAGCTTCCGGATTTCGTCCTGGACCTGGCGGCTGACGAGCGCAAAGGGAACGGTTTTGGCCAACTCCAGCTTGCACGAAAAAATCCGTTGTTTGATCGTTTCGGCCATGTTGGATTCCGGTCTGAGCTCCAGGTGTTTTTCGAAATGATGAATGGCTGTGGCGTAGTTGTTTTTCTTTTCTTCGTAAAGGAAGCCGAGTTCAAGATGGGCGGCCGCCGATTTCGGATTAGAGATGAGGGCGTTTTCAAAAGCGGCAATCGCGCCGTCATAGTCCATCGCGCTCAGCCGATTCTTGCCCGCGAGATAGTGGGGGTCCTTTTCCTCGTCAGCGGGACTGCTCCCCACCGGAAAACAGCCGCTCAAGCCCATGGCGAGCGCGGCCAGGGTGAGGACCCGAGGCAGAACGCTGAACAGAGTCATGGCGCGAAACTAGACGAAGTGATTGCGCCGTGCAATCGTGCGTTATTCGCCGCCAACGGCAACGTCGATCCTCGAAGCAATTCGTCCGCGCTGCCAGAGAAGATCCCCTCCCCGAAACGAAAAAAGAGGATTGACGCAGGTCCATCCAGCTCCGAGTGTCAGGCGTTGGGTGGCTGTGGAGACCTGTTCCCATGGAGCAAGCTGAACATCTGGATGAATTGCTCGTCTGCCGCTTGGATGAAAGGCGACGGGCGGTGCAGCCTGGCACGATTGTGATCTTCGGAGCCAGCGGTGATTTGACAGCGCGCAAGCTCATTCCGGCGCTCTATCAGCTCTACGCCGAAAAGCAAATGCCCCAGCCGTTTCGCATTATCGGCGTGGCCCGCCGGGACAAGACCACCGAAACCTGGCGCGAAGAGCTGCTCGCCGACTTGCGCAAGTTCTCACGAACCAAGACCGTCGATTTGACCATCTGGTCTGACTTCGCCAAGAACGTGCTCTATTGCGAGGGGGACATTTCGCGTCCGGAGACTTATGCCGGGCTCAAGCAGCTCCTGGAATCATTCGAGCACGATGCGTTGCGGCACAACCTGCTCTTTTACCTGGCGATTCAGCCCAGTCAGTTCGCGGAAGTGGCGGAGCGCCTGCATCAGGCCGGTCTGCTCCGCAAGGCCGGGGCGGATTCCTACTTTCAGCGGATTATTGTGGAGAAGCCATTCGGGCACGACTTGCCCTCGGCGCAGAAGCTGAATGCGGAGTTGACCCGTTTCGCGCACGAGAAACAAATCTTCCGAATCGATCATTACCTGGGGAAGGAAACCGTCCAGAACATCCTCATGTTTCGCTTTTCCAACGCTATCTTCGAACAGCTTTGGACACGCCAATCGGTCGATCATGTGCAGCTGACGGTGAGCGAAAAGCTGGGCGTGGGCTCGCGCGGGGGATACTACGAAGAGGCCGGCGCGCTGCGCGACATGGTGCAAAACCATCTCCTCCAGGTCCTGGCGCTGGTGGCGATGGAACCGCCGGTTTCACTCGAGACGGAGGCGATCCGCGATGAAAAGGTGAAGTTGCTCAAATCGATTCGCCTGCTCCTCCCCAATCAGGTTCCAACCAATGTCGTCCGGGGCCAGTACGCCGCCGGCACCCTCGACGGCCAAGCCCGCCTCGCGTACCGGCAGGAACCGAAGGTAAAGGCGGAATCGGCCGTGGAAACCTTCGTTGCCCTCAAATTGTTCATCGATAACTGGCGCTGGTCCGGCGTGCCGTTTTACCTCCGCACCGGCAAGAACCTGCCCCTCAGCGCCAGCGAAGTGCGAGTCCAGTTTCGGCCCACGCCCAATGTCTTGTTCGCCGCGCAGTGCGGGCCGAAGCTGGATGCCAACTCCCTCACGCTGCGACTGCAGCCGGATGAAGGGATTACCCTCCGGTTCAACGGCAAGATCCCTGGCCCTTCCCTGCAAATCCGCCCGGTGCGAATGCAGTTCTGCTACAACGTGGAGTTTGGGGCCTACACCCCGGAAGCCTACGAGCGATTGTTGCTCGAGGCCTTGTCGGGCGACGCGACTCTCTTCATCCGCCGCGACGAAGTGGAAGCGGCTTGGGCAATCGTCGATCCCATCCGAGCCGCTTGGGCGAACAAGCCGCTCACCGACCGCGAATTCTACCCTGCCGGCACGTGGGGGCCGGAAGCCGCCAATGAACTTCTCGCCACCCGCGGGCACGCCTGGCGAAATCCCCAGGCAGTGACATGAGGGCCAGCGCGCTGCCGGCCGAACGCCCCATGGGTTTGTTCGCGGTCATCCGGGCTCGGAATAGCTCCGACCTGACGGCGCAGGCTGCCAGGACTCTCGTCCACGACGCGGGAGCACAATCCGGCCGGCGCTATTGCATGGCTCTGTCCGGCGGCCGTGTCGCGGGCAGCTTCTTCGCGGCGATCGTGGCCGAAGCGAAGCGGCAGTCCATCTCTCTGGACCACCTTGAGTTCTTCTGGGCGGATGAACGCTGCGTCTCGCCAACTGACCCCGAAAGCAATTTCGCTTTGGCGCAGGAGCGTCTATTTCTTCCTTTGCACATCCGCCCGGCTCAAATCCACCGGATCCGGGGCGAGGTTTCACCGGACCAGGCCGCCGCCGAGGCGGAGGCCGATTTGCTCGCGATGGCCCCCGCTGCCAATGGCGGCCAACCCGTTTTGGATCTCGTCCATCTCGGCATGGGGGAGGACGGCCACATCGCATCGCTGTTTCCGGGCGAAGGCGATCAACTGGAGGCATCCGCGCGCGATTATCGTCCCGTCGTTGGCCCGAAGCCGCCGCCGCGGCGGATTACGCTCGGTTACGCCACGCTGGCGGCGGCAAGGCAGGTTTGGGTGATTGCGTCGGGCGCGGGCAAGCAGCAGGCTTTGCATCGATCGCTCACGGAGGCGATGAGCACGCCGCTCGGTCGATTGTTGTCTTTGCGATCGATCACCACGATCTATACCGACTGCCCTTTGGATTGATCGAGCTGCGCCCGGTCTGGTTCGGGCCGCCAACCACGACGGCGCCGAATGCTCGCTCTCCCGCTCGCGGCGTCATCCCCCCAGCGATCGGAGCACGCGGCCGAGGATGCTTGTTCCTTCTTCCGCTTGTGATTGAGTCAGATTCAGAGCGGGCAATAGTCGAATCACGTGGCTGCCCGACGGGATGGTCAGCAGCCCTGCCTCGTGCAGGCGATTGACACATTGCACGGAAGGGGCCTTGCCGTTGCCGGCGAAAGCTGGGATCTGCTCGGCAAGTTCCAGTCCGAGCATCAAGCCCACTCCCCGAACGCCTTTGAGCACGGTTGGGCAATCGGCCGCGAGTTGGTGCAAAGAGGTCTTGAGGTATTCGCCAATGCGTCGCGCGTTCTCGGCCAACTGGCCGCGCTCGATGGTTTCAAAGATCTTCAAGGCGACGGCGCAGCCCAGGGGAGTGCCGCCAAAGGTGGTGGCGTGCGTGCCCGGGCCGAGTAAGTCCGCATATGGTTCCCGAATCCAAAAGGCCCCAATCGGAAATCCGCCACCGAGGGACTTCGCCATGGAGATGCCGTCCGGGAGGAAATGTTCACCTCCCGGGACACCTTCGAGCAGCCGCTGGAAGCTCTGGAAGCGGCCGGTGCGGAAATGGCCGTCCTGGACGCCATCCATGAACAGAAGGAGTTTGCGTTCGGAGCAAAGGGCGCGCAGGCCGAGGAGGTACTCCGGGCTGGCGGGACTGATGCCTCCTTCGCCTTGGATGCCTTCGATGAGCACGGCGGCGGTGGCGGGCGAGATCGCTTCGCGCAAAGCGGACAAGTCATTGAAAGGCACGTGACGGAACCCTGGAACCATCGGCTCAAACCCCTTTTTGACTTTTTCCTGGCCGGTCGCGGAGATGCCCGCGAGGGTGCGGCCGTGAAAAGAGTTGAAGGCCGTGATCACCTCGAAGCGGCCTTCTTCGTGCCCGAACTTCCGGGCGAGTTTAAAGAGGCCCTCGTTCGCTTCGCCTCCGCTGTTGCTGAAGAAAACCTTGCCGGGAGCGAGGTGATTCACAATCTGCTGGGCGAGGCGGCCCTGCGGCTCGTGATAGTAGAGATTGGAGATGTGGATCAGACGCTGGGATTGCTCGGTCAGCGCTTGGGTTACCTCGGGACTGGCATGGCCGAGCGCGTTGACTGCGATGCCGCCGCCGAAGTCCAGATACCGCTTTCCCGAGACGTCCCAGACGTAGCTGCCCGAACCTCGCGCCAGAACGACATCGAACCGGCCGTAACTGGGAACGACATAACGGCCAAACAGTTCCTTAACCGTCTCAAACTGGTTGTGGATGATAGGCGGCGGGATGACTTCTTTCACGTTAGACAGATCTGTATCACGGCGGCGTTGCCTGCACCAGGGGAGAAACAGGCGGCCGGGCGCTGACGGCCATGGCTGAGTTCACAAGACCACCTCGGTGCCAATGCCCGCGTCGGTGAAGATTTCCAATAGCACTGCATGCGGAACACGGCCATCGACAAACGACACCTTTTCCACGCCCGCTTGGATGGCCCGGACAGCACTGTCCACTTTGGGGATCATTCCTTTGTCGATCACCCCAGTCCGCTTCAACTCGGTAACTTCATCCGCGCGCAAGTGTGGAATGACGGTGGAGGCGTCGTTGGGATCCCGGAGCAGGCCAGGGACATCGCTCATAAAAACCAGACGCTTGGCGGCCAGCGCAATCGCGACTTGGGCGGCGGCCACATCGGCGTTGCAGTTATAGATGTGGCCTTCGGCAGACCGGGCGGTCGGGCTGATCACCGGCGTGATGCCCTCGCCGATACACTCCAGGAGGGGGGCGGTATTGACGCTCGTGACCTCTCCAACGTAGCCCAGGTCAAAGCTGGCGCCGCCCGGCCCGTTGGCGAGCAGCTTGCGGCAGGTGAAGATCTCGGTGCCGGCAAAGCCCTTGGCTTCGCCACCCAGGCTGTTGATCGTGGCGACCACCTCGGGATTGATTTCACGCGATAGCACCTGGTCAACAACCGCGACGGCCCGTTCATCCGTCACCCGCTGCCCTTGGACAAACGTGGCTTTCAGCCCCGCCTTCTCCATCGCGCGGGTGATCGCTTCGCCCCGCCGTGGACCACGACTGGATTGAGCTCGACTGCTTCGAGGAAGACCACATCGCGGGCGACACCTTGCGCGAATGGCTGGATCGGGCGAGTCCATGAAGCTGCCGCCATATTTAATGACGAAAGTGGCGCCATTGAACTTCTGGATGTAGGGCAGAGCCTCCAGCAGGGTGGCCGCTTGGAAATGAGATTCCTGCATGTGCTCCGCCTTCTATCCCCCAAGCGAACTCGGGTCCGTCACATCGCCCTTGTTAAAGTCGACATAGGCCTCCGTCAGGTCCGCGGCGTAAATCAGACCCTCGGCCCGGCCCAGGTTGAGATGAATATGTAAATCGAATTCGGGCTTGGCGACCGCGGCGCACAATTCTTTGAAGCTTGCCGTAGTCGGCTGACCGCGCTTAAGGCTCCAGACAATCTTGCGGCTGCCCGGGGCGCTGTAGCCGATGTCGACCTTGTTCTCATGGACCGTGGCGGAGCTGTAACCAAGCGCGTCCATGATCCGACCCCAATTGGGATCGCCGCCGTTCCAGCTGGTCTTGACCAACGCACTGTTCGCGACCGCGCGCGCGGCCGCGTCGGCTTCGCTGGCCGATTTGGCGCCATTGACCCGCACCGTGATGAAACGCGAGACGCCTTCGCCGTCCCGAACAATCATCTTGGCCAACTCTAGACAGACGTGGTCCAAAGCGGCCTGAAACAGCGCCGCATCGCGCAAGGCAGCGTCAGCGGTCCCGGAGGAGGCTGTGGCGGCGGCTTTGCGCAAGTCGCGCAGGCGAATGCTGCGATGATCCGCAAGGCCGTTGGCCAATGCCAGGACGGTGTCGTTGGTGCTCATGTCACCGTCAACCGTGATCCGGTTGAAGCTGCGTGCGACCGCCTGTTCGAGGCCCCATTGCAGTGCCTGAGCTTCGATCGCGGCGTCCGTGGTGAGAAAGCAGAGCATCGTCGCGTGCAGGCCGTTTGCGTGCGAGGCTGGGCGCTTCCCGGTTGGGCTCATACCCGGCTGAATCATGCCTGCTCCTTTGCACACGCCGCCGATGCGAACCGCCTGGCCGCTCAGCTGAATTTCGACTGCCACTTGTTTCGGCTTCGTGTCGCTGGTCATGATGGCTTCGACCAGCTCGTCTCCGTGCTCGGGGGCGTTGCCGAGCAAGGCAGCGGCTTGCTCGATGCCCGATTTGACGTTGAACATCGGCAGCGGCACGCCGATGCGCCCCGTGGACCCGACCAGGACGTGGTCAGCCGGCATGCGCAGTTGGTCGGAAACGAGTTCCGTCATGAGCAGGGCGTCTTTGAGTCCGGCTGCTCCGGTGCAGGCGTTGGCATTACCTGAGTTGACGACGATTGCCTGGGCGGTCCCCTTGCGGATGTTCTGCAGGCAAACCTTGACGGGAGCGGCGCAGACCTGATTGGTGGTAAACAATCCAGCCGCGGTCGCGGGGATTTCCGAGACGATCAGGCCCAAGTCGCGCTTTTTGCCCTTTTGGGAGCCTTTGCCAGTTCCAAGTCGCTTGATATTGCAGAAGACGCCGCTGGCGAGGAATCCTTGAGGGGCAACGATACTGCCAGCGACGGGTTTGAAACGTTTGCTCATAATCGTGGCGGCTGCGGTCGCGCGAGGCGGACCGTCAACCACGCGGGGTTATATTAATCCGGCTGTTTCTGCAAATCCGCAGATGAGGTTCATGCTTTGAACGGCCTGCCCGCTCGCTCCCTTGACCAAATTGTCTTCGGCGCTCACGACAATCAGCCGGCCTGTGCGGACATCGAGCCGCCAGGCTAATTCCAGGACGTTCGTTCCAGCAACGTTCTTTGTATCAGGCAACGCTTTGCCCTCGAGCACGCGAACGAAGGGTTCATGGCCATACGCAGCTGTATAGCACGCGTTTATTTTCTCCGCCACCGCCGCGGCCGCCCTGGGATCGGCAAAGTGGTCTTCCGGCGCCAAGTACAGGGTCGTCAAAATCCCGCGATTGATCGGGATCAGGTGCGGCGTGAACTGAATCGTAACCTTCTCGCCAGCGGCCAGGGAAAGCTGCTCTTCGATCTCGGAAAGGTGCCGATGTTTGGGTAGCCCATACGGCCGAACGCTCTCGTTGCATTCCACAAACAAATAATCCACTTCCGCCTTGCGGCCGGCCCCGCTGACGCCGCTGAGCGAGTCAGCGATGATTCCGCTTGGCTTGATCAGCTTGGCACGCAGCAGCGGGATAATCGGCAGCAGAATGCTGGTGGGATAACAGCCCGGGGAGGCCACAAGCATCGCTTTCCTGATCTCCTCCCGAGAGCACTCCGGCAGACCGTAGACGGCCTTGGAGAGAAGTTCTGGCGCGGGGTGATCATGCACATAGAACTCCTTGTAGATCTCGGCGCTTCTGAGCCGGAAATCGGCGCTCAAATCGATGACCCGGCAACCCGCTTCGAGCAAGGGGGCGGCGAACTCGGCGGCGACGCCGTGGGGCAAAGCCAGGAAAACTATCTCGGCCTGCTTGGCCAGCAACTCAGGCTTCGGCTCGGAAAAACGAAGGGTTCTCGATTTGGGATGACTGGCAAATCGAGGAAAGACCTGCGCCACGGTTTGCCCGGCGTTTTGGCGCGAAGTAATGGCCGTCAGGTCGACGTGGGGATGATGCAGAAGCAGCCGGACTAGTTCCTCGCCGGAATAGCCGGAAGCGCCTACGATCGCGACCGTGGGTAAGGTTGTCTTCATCGTGCGTTGGGTTGCTCTCTGCCCGGCGTAGGCCCGTTATGTCCGGCCTGGCCGTGGCAACGTAAAAAAAACCCCGCGGGTAAGACCCAGCGGGGCGCCTGGAAATCGATTTGCAGCTGTGACGACTAACGCTTGCTGTATTGGAAGCGTTTGCGGGCCCCGGGCTGACCGTACTTCTTTCGCTCGCGCATGCGCGGGTCGCGGGTCAGGAATCCGCCGGCCTTCAAGCTCGGTCGATAACTGATGTCCGCGCGGAGTAAAGCGCGAGCAATGCCGTGACGAACGGCTCCGGCTTGGCCATTGGGACCACCGCCGCTGACGCTGACGCGCACATCGAATTTGGTCGTCGTATCGGTGAGGGTGAGCGGCTGCAGCACCTGGAGGCGCTGGGCGTCCACGACGAAGTAGTTCTCCATCGGCCGGCCATTGATCACAATCTTGCCTGAGCCGGCGGCGAGGCGCACCCGAGCGACGGCTGTTTTACGGCGGCCGGTTCCGAGAAATTCAGTGGTATCTGCCATAAAAAATGGTGGAATCAGTCTTTCACGTTCAGCGGCGTCGGCTGCTGGGCGGCGTGCGGATGCTCGCTCCCGCGGTAGACCTTCAGTTTGGTCAACAACACCCGGCCCAGGCGATTCTTCGGAATCATTCCTTTGACCGCATGCGTGATCAACTTTTCAGGATGGCGTTCCCGAATTTGAGCGACCGAACGGTATTTCTCCCCGCCCTTCCACCCGGAATAAGTCATGAAATGCTTGTCCGTTTCCTTCTTGCCGGTGACCAACACTTTTTCGGCGTTGATGACCACGACAAAGTCGCCCGCATCCAAGTGGCTGGTGTAAATCGGTTTGTTCCGTCCCCTCAGCACGTTGGCAACACGCACGGCTAACCGTCCCAGGACGGCCCCGTCCGCGTCGACCACATGCCATTTCCGCTGGCTCAGGTCCACTTTCGGCAGATACGTTTTCATCAAGCTCTCGTAGTAAGGAGCGTGAAAACTATCAAACAAGCCGCCTAAGTCAATAGGCATTTCCAACGCCGGTTGCTTCAATCGGCGTGACCTCCGGCCCCCATTTTACCGTAACGGCAAGCCTGCGACGCTACTTCTTCTTCCCACCGGCCACATCGTTCACAACAAACTCGACCGGCCAAGAGCTCTTCGGGACCGCGACCATGTGAAAAGGCGCGGTCAACACCTGGATCGCCATAGCTCCGCTTGGGGGCGCTTTGCGCGTAATGTAAACCCGCAACTTGTCCGGCAGCTGTTCGACCCGGGTCACTTCAATGCTGTATCCCCCAGTGGAATGACGCCCTGAAGTCGCGACAATGACCATTTCTCTATCAAAGTCCACTTCCGGCAACGTCCCGGCGGTCTTGGAGCTGGTTGCGTGGGCGGTCCAAAGCTTTTGCCACCCTGCAGCGTCTCGAATGACCTCTTCCTTCTGTTCCTGCAGGCCGCTGATGGCGCCTTTGGCAAGACTGCGAAGCGCGGGACCAGCGGCCAAAGTCGAGATACAGCCCAGCAGCATCAGGCCGACCGAGGAGAGAAAGAGACTTCTCAGCGGAGTCATGGTAGCATCTTCGCCACAAAGCAGATTTTTTTCAAATCGCGGCTCTGCATTGGCGTGGAAATAGGCTAAGGTGACGTGAGGCGGGCGGACAATGATTCTGGAAGGTTATTGAAGCCATGATCTTATCGAGCGAGGAAATCAGAAGCCTGGTGCAGGTGCAGCATCGGTCGCCGCATCAACTGCTGGGCATGCACCCCCTGGGCGACGGTTCAGGCTTGGTCGCCCGCGCCTTCCTCCCGAATGCGGCGCGCGTCGAGCTGGTTCCGACTCATGAGAAGGACAAGCCTAAAATCAAGCTGCACCGCATCCATGAGGACGGCTTGTTTGAAGGAGTGACCCATAAGGCGGCTCGCGTTTATGCCTACGATCTCGTCGTTACCGATCACCACGGTCGCCAGTCGCAGACCCGCGATCCCTTTTCGTTTCTGCCCTCGCTGGGCGAGACCGATCTTTATCTGTTCGGCCAGGGGAACGAGTTGAAAATCTACGAAAAGCTCGGTGCACAATTGCGGGTCGTGGACGGGGTGCCGGGCACCAGCTTTGCCGTTTGGGCGCCGAATGCCCAACGGGTCAGCGTGGTGGGCGACTTCAATGGGTGGGATGGAAGGTATCATCCGATGCGATCCTTGGGGCCGTCCGGGGTATGGGAGATTTTCATCCCGGGAGTCGGAGCAGGCGCGCTTTACAAGTTCGAGGTGCGTGACCTGCACGGGGCCATCAACCTCAAAACCGATCCTTTTGGGTTTTTCTATGAGGCTGCGCCAAAATCAGCCGCCATTGTGTGGGAGACGCGGCAGTTTCCCTGGAAAGACCAGGCATGGTTGGAAGCGCGGCGGAAGTCAGATCCTTTCCGCTCGCCCCTCAGCGTTTACGAAGTGCACCTGGGCTCCTGGCGGAAGAAATCGATGGCCGAATCTTTTGGCTATCGGGAACTCGCCCCCATGCTCGTGGACTATGTGAAGCGGATGGGCTTCACTCACGTGGAGTTTTTGCCGGTCGCTGAGCATGCCTACTACCCTTCCTGGGGATATCAGGTGACGGGCTTCTATGCTCCAACCAGCCGGTATGGCACTCCGGACGATTTCCAATTTCTCGTTGACCTGCTGCATCAGGCGGGAATCGGGGTGATTATCGATTGGGTTCCCGCGCATTTTCCGCGCGATGCCTGGGCGCTGGCGCACTTCGACGGCACTGCCTTGTTTGAGCACGAGGACCCGAGACAGGGGGCGCACCAGGACTGGGGCACGCTTATTTTCAACTACGGCCGGCACGAAGTGCAGAACTTCCTGGCAGCCAACGCACTCTTCTGGTGCGATCGCTATCATATCGACGGCTTGCGAGTGGATGCGGTGGCTTCGATGCTCTACTTGGATTACTCGCGGCAAGCCGGCGAATGGATTCCCAATAAGTTTGGCGGACGGGAAAACCTCGAGGCGGTGGAGTTCTTGCGGCATTTCAACCACGTAGTGCACACCCAGTTCCCGGGCACGTTAACGATCGCGGAGGAGTCAACCGCTTGGCCTCTGGTAACGCGCCCTCCCTATTTGGGCGGGCTTGGCTTCTCCTTCAAATGGAACATGGGATGGATGCACGATACGCTGCGCTATTTTGGCCGCGATCCAATCTACCGCAAATACCATCAAAACGATCTCACCTTCGCGATGCTCTACCACCACAATGAAAACTTCGTCTTGCCGCTGTCGCATGATGAGGTGGTGCACGGCAAAAGATCCCTGGTGAGCCGCATGCCCGGCGACGACTGGCAGGCATTCGCCAACTTGCGCGCCTTGCTGGGCTACCAGTGGTTGTTCCCAGGCAAAAAGCTCTTGTTTATGGGCGGGGAAGTGGGACAGCGCGCCGAATGGAATGCCAATGGCGAGGTGGATTGGTGGTTGCTCGATCAGGGCCCGTATCACGTCGGCCTCCAGCGCTTTATCGCCGATCTGAATCACCTCTATCGCTCAGAACCCGCCCTCTGGCACGGCGACTATGACCTCGACGGTTTCTATTGGATCGATTGCTCCGACCAGGAAAGCAGCATTCTCTCGTTCGTGCGGCAAGATAGCCGGGGTCATCATCGAGTGGCTGTGATTCTTAACCTCACGCCGGCTCCGCGCCAGGCCTACCGGATCGGGTTGCCTTCGGGAGGTGTTTGGCAGGAAGTCCTGAACAGCGACGCCCAGATTTACGGGGGCAGCAATCTCGGCAACCTCGGTGGTGTGACTGCGGAATCGTATCAGGTGCATAACCAGCCGTTTTCGGCGGCCTTCACTCTGCCTCCGCTAAGCGTGGTCGCCTTTCGCCCGGAACGTTGACCGCCGAAGCGGTCAACGCGATAGTAGCCCAGTCCGGTCACTCCGGTCATTGTATTCGAGAGCCCTCGCCCCACATGTCAACCATCCCCTTCAATGGTCCGCCTTCTCCGGAAGAGTTTCAGCGGCAACTCTCCGAGTTCATGCGCCAGCATTTTCAGCCCTTCCGCCCTGCTGGATCTGCCAAACGGGACACTTCTGGTGGCGAAGGGACCGTTGTGACCAACGCGTCCGAGGAAGACTTCCAATTCGATCGCAAGCCTCGCGAGGTGAAAGCTTACCTCGATCGATTCGTGATCCAACAAGAAGACGCCAAGAAGGTCTTAAGCGTAGCGTTGTGCGATCATTATCATCACGTCCGTTTGGCTCGGGAAGGCAAGCAACAGCCAAATTACACCAAACAAAACATCATTCTTATTGGGCCGACCGGAGTTGGCAAAACCTACCTCATCCGAAGCGTCGCGGACCTGATCGGCGTGCCTTTCGTCAAGGGCGATGCCACCAAGTTTTCCGAGACCGGCTATGTGGGCGGCGACGTGGAGGACCTCGTCCGGGAGCTCGTTCGACGCAGTGACGGCGAGGTGGAACGGGCCGAATACGGGATTATTTACATTGATGAGATCGACAAGTTGGCAGCGGTCAGCAATGCCACCGGCCGCGATGTGAGTGGTCGCGGCGTCCAGACGAACCTGTTGAAGCTGATGGAAGAGACCGAGGTTCCGGCGCGCTCACCCCAGGATATCGCCGGCCAGGTTCAAGCCATGATGGAGATGACGCAATCGGGGAAGAAATCCCCCAGTGTCATTAACACCAAGCACATCTTGTTCATTGTCAGCGGAGCCTTCGACGGCTTGGAAAACATCGTCCGCCGCCGCTTGCGCGAAGCGACTATCGGCTTCGGCGCCCGTCACCTGGTCGCCGACCAAGCCCAGGAGTGTCTGGACCAAGTCGGGACACGCGATTTCATCGAATACGGCTTTGAGCCGGAGTTCATCGGGCGACTGCCCGTGCGCGTCGTCTGCCGCCCCTTGAGTGTGGATGACTTGTTCCTCATTCTGAAGACTTCCGAGGGCAGCATTATCCGCCAATACGAACAGAGCTTTGCTGCCTACGGCATTGAAGTGCTCTTCCAGGAAGGGGGGCTGCGCCGGATTGCGGAACTCGCGGCTGACGAGAATACCGGCGCTCGAGGATTGATGACGGTTTGCGAAAAGGTGTTCCGTGAATTCAAATACGAGCTCCCTTCCACGCACATCCGACGGTTTGCCGTGACCGCCGAGATGGTTGACCGCCCCAGCCGGGAGTTGGAAAAACTGTTGGCCGAGGAAAGGAAGGAGGAAACGTCGGTGGCACGCCAATTAATCAAGGAGTTTGCCACCCGGTTCTCCGAGTCACATGAGTTACGAATTGGATTTACCGACGATGCTGTCGAGCGCTTGATCGAGTTGGCCATTGCTGGCCATCAGCCAGTCCGCGAGTTTTGTGCGGAGCGGTTTAAAGACTTTCAGTTTGGCCTCCGGTTGATTGCCCAGAATTCAGGCCGGAACGAGTTCATTCTGGACCGCACCGCGGGGTGAGAACCCGGACAAGGCCTTGAGCGAGATGGGTGGTGGCCAGCTATCGTGAAAACAAAAAAGGCGCGGACGAATCCGCGCCTTGAAGGATCGTAGGACTATAACGCTTTAGACAGAACGGCGCTTGTAACCGAAATAACCGAGGAAGCTCAGGCCAGCGAGCAATCCCAAAGCGAGAGTCGTGGGCTCCGGCACGGCCGTAACGCGTGCCGCGAAGTTGCCAACGACTGGATTGCCAGTGATCGGATCGTTCGGCAGGAGGTAGGTATTCCAGCTGCCGCCATTGTTTTGCCAGAAATCCGAGAAGCTCGAGCCGACTGTGGGCGGATCGTAAACAAGCAGGCCAGCTACTTCGCCCGGATCAACACCCGAGAATGTGATCGTCCAGGTGAAATTGTTCGGCGCTTCGAACGGTGTGAAACCGGAAGCTTCCGCAGTCTGGAACCCGCTCTGCAGCGAAAGCACGGGGCTCGTGTAGAGAACGCTGCCAGGGGCTTGCACGTCGAAGCTGGAACCATCCACTGTCCTGGTGATGGTCGCTCCATCGTTGCGCAGCAATTGCAGCACGGCAGTTTCATTGCCGCTGGCGTTGCCACTCAGGAAATACTCGAACTTGAAATTGGTGATGAGGCGATCGCCCGCCGCCAGATTGATTTCGTCACCGAATTGGACTCCGTTCGGATCCGGCTGCGGCGCATAGGTCTTGTTCAGGTTGTTCGCTGAGTTGTCATAGACAATGCTCGCGAAACCCGAGGTGCAGAACGGCAGCAATGCAGACAAGACCGCCAGCGTTTTCAGTAGTTTTGACGTAGTGCTCATCATAGTCCTTAGGGTTTTTCCAAAACCGGTTGTTTAGCTGTTCGGTACCACGATCCAAATCTTTTCAGTTCAAGCGTGGATCGTTTCTATTGGGTTCAAGGGATCTCGTCAAGGAATTTCTTTTAAGTCTTTGCAGCTGCGGCAATGAGGGAGACCTGGAAAGGCCGCCTGCCCTGTCCCCGCCGCCCGCGTCTCTGGCGGTTCTGTCTCACTTATGGACGTTGCAGGCGCTCGATGGCGCAAAATCACCCACCGACGGTGGTCTTCACCCGACTCTGGCCCGGTAGATGGGGGAGAGGGGAAAGGATGTTGCATCGCTAGACCAATTGACGGAATCCGCAGGTTCTCATTCCCAAAGGTAAGACTAGACACTGAGGGCTTGAAGGGGGTAAGACTTTCTCCAATACATTGAGTTCATTGAGTTTCACCGAGCCCAGCGATCATCAGCCTTGCCGCCGGAACCCTTATCTGAGGCTGTCTGACCGAATCAGCCTTTTGGCCGAACGCAAGTGCTTCGCGCGAAGTCCCCTCGGTTTCCTGCATCTCGGCACGGAATCTGATTTGGGCGGCAAACTGACCATGGCAGCATCATTTTCCCGGCTGAGGACCCTTTTGACGGCGGCACTTCTGGCGATTCCAGGCGTGGCCTTCGCGATCGAGCCCCAGGACGTTTTGGTCTTCAGCAAAGGGCCTCTGACGCTGCGGCCGGAGCTGGGTTTGGCTGAGATGTACAATGACAACATCTTTTACCGGGACAAGGACACTCTCCAAGACTTTATCAGCGTGATTAGTCCGGGGCTGCGTCTGGATTTGGGCAAGCCGCAGCACAATTATCTGTCTCTGGGCTACACCATGGACCAGCTCTTCTATGCTGATCACTCCGAACTTGAGACCGCCCAGCATTCGATCGATTTGCGCAGTCGGTTCGAATTGCAGCGGATTCGGTTGGAGGGATCTGATCGGGTCCAATTCCTTTCGAGTCCTCTGGGCGGGGTGGTTGAGCGCGTCGTCGACACCAACGGGGTCGTGACCGTCGTCTCCAGGAATATCGATCGAACCTCCTGGGACGATAATTACACCCTCACTTACGACCTTGGCGAGAAGACCGCGGTTTACCTCCGGGGATATCACAGCACCGTGGATTATCAGCAGCGGATTGGGTTGTATGACATCGAGACGTTTTCGGGGACGGGCGGCTTCAGCTACCGGGCGTTTCCCAAGACGGCGCTGTTCGGCGAGATTTACTATGGTCAGACTTCGACGGAACCGAACCATCCAGCTTTGCCAAGGAATCCGAGCCTGAATTTCATTGGCGGCTACATCGGCGCTCGCGGCAACTTTACAGAGAAGTTGAGCGGCATGGCGAAAATCGGTTATGAATCGCGTGAGTTCGGTGATGGCACGGAAGCGCCGAGTGATCCCGTCGTTGATCTTTCGCTGACGCAGCGGTTTTCGGAAAAGCAATCGCTTTCGCTGAGCTATTCGCGCCTGAATACGGCCTCGATCCAGTACAATCGCCAGACCTACACGGCGGATGTGATCGGGCTGCAGTTTGTTCAGATTCTCGGTTCAACCGGAAAGTGGCGGGCGACCGTGGGTGGCAGCTACACTCTGTATCAGTACGAGGCAAGTGGGCAGACTTCCATTTCGACCCAATACGACTACGTCCGCGCGTCCGCCAGCTTGGGCTACCAGATCCAGCGCTGGTTGATGAGTAGTATTGGTTACGAGTATGAGCGGGTTGCTGGCGACTCTCGGGCGGTGATTGACTATACGGTCAACCGCGTTAGTCTACGCTTGGCCATCGGTTATTAGTTATGAAAAAACTGCATTTGTCGCTGGCGGCAGTTCTCCCCATCGTCTGTTTCGCATGGGCTGCCTTCGCCGCGCGGGCGGAAGACGCAGATGACCGTCGCATTGCCCCCTCCGATATTATTATTGTCGAAGTCTTCGGCGAGAAGGATCTGTGCGGCGAACACCGGGTTCAACAGGGCGGGACAATTAAATATCCTCTCCTCGGCAATGTTTACGTCGCGGGCAAGACTCCGAGCGAAGTCGCCACCGTCTTGGCCGAGAAGCTCGAAGCCGATTACCTCGTCGATCCCCAGGTCAATGTGATGGTCAAGGAATATCGTCTGCGGACCGTTTCCGTCATTGGAAAGGTCAATCGCGAAGGAGCGGTCGAATTGCCGGCGGAACAAAAGATCGACATCATCGAGGGAATCGCCCGGGCAGGCGGATTGTCCCCGCTCGCGAACAAGAACAAAATCGAACTCTCCCGGAACGGAAAAACAACCATGTACAAGTTCGATGACGTCAAAAAGATCAAAGATCCCCAGAAGAAGGTCTGGCTCGAGCCCGGCGACGTCATTTACGTCCACGAATCGCTTTTCTGATTTGTTGCTATGGAAAACCAACCCGCGCCGGTTGAAATGCTTCCGCCCCAGGAAGATTCGGTCAATCTCCGGCACTACTGGCACGTTATTCTGGAACGCCGTTGGCTCGTCATTACGGCCTTCATATCGATCTTCGTTCTCAGTCTGATCTACCTTTTCAAGGCCACGCCGATTTACCAGGCGACAGCGCGGCTCCAGATCGACCGGGAACAGGAGAACATGCTCCGTGTGGAAGGTTTGACGTTTGGCACCAGCCAGGAGGAATCCAGCTACCTCCAGACCCAGTATAAGAATCTACTCAGCCGCACTCTCATCGAATCCGTCATCAAGAAACTCAACCTCGACCGAGACGTCCGTTACGCGAAGATGAAGGATGTGGTCCGGGCTGTGGCCGACGATATCTCCGTCGTGCCCATCCGATTGAGTCGCTTGGTCGATGTCAAGGTCCAGCATCCCGACAAGCGCAAATCGGCTGATATCTGCAATACCCTCGTCACTTACTTTGCCGATGGCCAGCTCGATCGGAAGCAGGCCTCGTCCGTAGCCATGGTTCAGCAGCTCCGCGCCGAAGCCAATACGGAGAAAGGCAAATTGCATGAAGCGGAGGAAGCGCTCCAGCGCTACGCCAAGTCCCACAACCAGGCCTCCTTCGAAGAAAGCGAGAATATCGTTCTGCAGTCATTGAAACAGTTCAAAGCGGAATGGGCCAAAGCCAAAACGGAAACTGCGGCTGCCGAGAAGATCATGGAAATGGCCGACCAGGTCATCAGCAACAACGCCGCGATCGTCACGATCCCGCAGGTGGCCAACAGCCCGGCCATTCAGGCTCTGCAAAAGGAACTGGCTGTCGCCGAGGCCGAGTTCGCCGATTTGAAGAAGCGATATAAATCCAAGCATCCGACCTTCATCCGGGCCGAGGAGAGGATCGGATCGCTCCGTTTATCCATCAACGAACAGGCTGAAACAATCGTGGCTTCGATGCGCAATCATGTGGAGACGGCCAAAACCACGGAAGCCGAGCTGAAGCAATTGGTCGATGATCAAACCCAGGAGCAGCTGAAGGTCGCGTCCCTTCGCATCGAGTACGACGTCCTTAAACGCGAAGCCGAGGCTGCGGATGTCCTCTATAAGGCCGTCCTGGCTAAAATGAAGGAGTCCGACATCACCAGTCATAACAAGATCAATAATATCCGGGTGGTAGATCCGGCTCGAGTCCCGATTCGCCCAATCAAACCGCGGATCGTGCTCACCATCTTTCTGGGACTCATCGGCGGCCTTGGCATCGCCATCGGCCTGGCGTTCTTCGTCAATTACCTCGACGATTCGATCAAGAGTCAGGATGACGTCGAAACTTATCTCCGCCTTCCTTTTCTCGGCTACGTCCCGAATATCAAAACCAATAGCGTGGTGGAACGAGACCTGCAGGCGCATCTTCATCCCCAATCCAACGCCGCCGAAGGGTTTCGAACCTTGCGGGCCAGCATTTCGCTCATGCCTAAAGCCGAGCGCTTCCAGGTATTGGCCGTGACCAGCACCATTCCTTCGGAAGGCAAATCGCTGGTGGCCTCCAACCTGGCCATTGTGGTGGCGCAGACAGGCCTTCGAACGCTGCTGGTCGATGCCGATTTGCGACGCCCCTCCGTCCACAAGGCCTACCAACTGCATAGCCCAACCGGTCTTTCCTCCTATCTCACCCGGGAGTCGGATGATCTGGACGCCATCGTTCACAAGACCGAGGTGCCCAATCTGCATGTGATGTGTTGCGGCGCCGTGCCCGCCACGCCTTCCGAACTGATTGGCTCGAAACGAATGATGGAGTTCCTGCAAGCGGCCCGCGGCCGTTACGATCGAGTCGTGCTCGATTCGCCTCCCATCTCCGCCGTGAGCGATCCTCTCATTATCGCCGCCATGGCCGACGGCGTCGTGTTTGTCACCAAGTTCAACAAGATTCGCCGCGAGCATGCCCGCAAATCAATCCAGCGTTTGCAGGACGCGGGCATTCACATCGTCGGCATCGTTTTGAACGACATCGATTTCGAAGGGAAGGATTCCTACTACTACTCCTACTACTACTATCAGAACCGGTATTACTCGAGTCACTACCGCAGTTCCGGCGAGCGGCCCAAGGAGGGCGCCAAAGGCGCCACCACCGTGGCGGCGCTTGGCAAGGGCGAGCGCAACGGGCACTAACGGCAACGAACGGCTCCCTAGCGCTTCGAGACTCGCGCCAGCAGAAGTTTGAGGCGCGCCTTCGTCTTCGCTGGCCACAGCTTCCGATCGGTCAGAATGGCATTGTCGAGGGCTCGGTGACATGAGCAGCCGAGTTCGCGGGGGATGGAACTGACCGCGTCGGCGACGATGCTTCTCGCCTGGTCCGCGTTTCGCTTCAGATTGGCGATGACCATGTCGATGGTGACATGGGCCTCGTCGGTTTTCCACGCGTCGTAGTCCGTCACCATCGCCATGGAAGCGTAAGCAATCTCCGCTTCCCGGGCGCACTTGGCTTCACCCAGGTTGGTCATGCCGATCACGTCGTAGCCCTGGCGTTGGTTGGTCAGAGACTCAGCTCGGGTGCTGAAAGCCGGCCCTTCCATGTTCACATAGGCGCCGCCGTCATGGACGCGGGCGCCGCATTTGCGGGCACTCCGCAGCAGCACCTGCCGGAGTTCCTCACAGATGGGATCCGCGAAAGCGATGTGGGCGACGATTCCTTGGCCGAAGTAGGTATGCCCGGCCGATTGCTTGGTTCGATCGACGAATTGGTTGGGCAGGACGATATCGCACGGTTGATACTGCGCTTGGAGTGAGCCGACCGCGCTGACGCTGATGACCCATCCGACGCCCAGCTTTTTCATGGCGTAAAGATTGGCGCGGTGATTGAGCTCGGCTGGCATGACGCGATGGCCGCGCCCGTGCCGCGGCAGAAAGACGACGTCACGGCCCGAAAGCTGGCCGGTTAGGAAGGCATCCGAGGCCGGCCCGAAGGGGGTTGCGACTTTCACCCACTTTTGTTGCGTGAAACCGTCGAGATGGTAGAGACCGCTGCCGCCGATGATTCCGATTCGATGCACAGAGCTTCGAGCCATGGGTTCAATTCATTTTGCTGGTTAAGATGCGAGCACGCGGAGGTGCCGGCGCGACTTTAGATGGCGCTCAAACCATAAAACAAGCACGTTTCTCCGCGTGCCGGCGGCGTCTGACCACGCCCACAGCCGCGGCCGCGGGCGGCTGTTTCCACCCTGCGGCAGAACGGTGTCCTTAGCAGCGGTAGCGGCCAAAGTCTTGGACCGCCTCCCACATGGCCATGATGTTCTCCGGCGGAACATCGGCCTGGATATTATGGACGGTATTGAAAATGAAGCCGCCGCCCGGGGCAAGATCGTCAATCCGGCGCCGGACCTCGTCCCGCACCTGGGACCGTGTTCCTCGGGGTAAAACTTCCTGGGTGTCCACCCCTCCGCCGTAGAAGGTGATGTCCTTGCCGAACAGTTGCTTCAGCTGGCGCGTCTCCATGCCATCCGCGCTGACTTGGACCGGGTTCAGTATGTCGATGCCCGACTCGATTAAGTCCGGGATTAGCGGAGCGACCGCGCCGCAGGAATGATAGAATATTTTCACCTCGGTGGCGGCATGTTGCTTGATGAACGCGAACAGTCGGGTGTGGCGCGGCTTGATTAGCTTGCGATAGAGGTCCGGCGAAAGCAGCAGGCTATGCTGACTGGCCAGATCGTCCGCTTCGGAGATGATCATGACCTTGTCGAGGAGCAGGCCGAGCGCCCGCTCCCAGTATTTCATTTTGATTTCGCAGATGATGTCGAGGAGCGCTTCCGCGAATGGCTGGTTGGCCAGCATATCGCAGAAGAAGTTCTCGAATCCACGCATCCAAAGCGCGATTTCAAAGATCCCCGGCGCATTCCGTCCAAGCACATAGGCAACCTGCCGCTCGTCGAGCAATTCGGCGGCGCGCTCGGCCATGCCCGCGTAGCGTCCCGGATCAAGGGGATCGGGAAAGCGATAGCGCGCGAGCGCTGCAACGGTGTCGATCTCCGCGAGAGGGTGGCGGCGCATGTCGTAGTAGAAGCCTCCATCCTTGGGTTTCCACCATTCGATGCCCCATTCGTCCGTGAGTTTGTCGTAGCCGTCGTCGCTCCAGACGGGCGCGGTGATCCCCCTGGGCTTGCCGGGATTGATCCCGTAAACGTCCACCTGCAATCGGGCCTTCACGTCGTCATCGACCCGCGCCAGCTGCTGGACCGGGTCCTCAATCTCGATTCGCCGAGGAGGCAGCCCGAGGTAATCGCGCAAACGGCGGTAGGCCTTCTCGTGTATGCCGGTCAAAATGGTGCCGCCTAAATCATAAGGGATCCGGTCGGGCTCGCGGTGGTTCAAACTCGTTTCGACTCGGCGCCGGCTCGTCCAAAGCTGTGCTTGCATCAGGTTACCTTTGTTGAACCAGCCATGGCGGCGGCTGATTGCACCGGATTCGGTCGGCTTGCCAAGGAGTGCTCGAGTGGCGGCACGCTGGCTTCGCACTCCGGCCGAATCACCACTTGGTTTGTACGCCCGGCAGTGCTTCCGTTGCTTTGACACAAATCAACAATCTCGCGGGACAGCCCAGGCCCCCGCGCCGCGCCGGCAAATCATTGGAGCGCAACAAAAGCTTTCGGACGGAAGGGACAGCGCACTAATCTAAGACTTGGGCAGGTCCGGGGCGAACCCCGGATCCTGGGCGAAGGGATCGCCAACGCTGGCCAATGTCGACCAAGGCGCTTCCCGAATCGAATCGCGTCTCCAGACGCTTCCGGACGCCGAGAGAGGCTTTTGGCTGTTGAATCCCGGTAAGACTTGATTAGTCTAGGCGCTGTTCCATGTGCCAAGTTTCGTTTGGATTCAAATCAGCCCCTCCCATGCTATGAAATCGATGCCGCTCGCTCTGATCTGTTTGGCCATTGCCCTCTTGCCCGGCTCCAGGCAATCCGCGGCGGCAGACCCGCGTCCGTTCCGGGTTCCTTCAGCGCTGCCCGATGCACTGGAATTGCCCTCTCCCTCAGCGGTTCATTTGGAAGGCTTCCTCGGCGCGCGCGTTTCGGCCAACGAGAAGAACCGGTTGGTCAAGGTCGAGCTGGAGCCGCTCTTGGCAGGTTTCCGGCACAAGCCGGGAACCCATCCATGGATCGGGGAGCACATCGGCAAGTGGATGCACGCCGCCACCCTGGCCTGGGCGAATTCCGACGACGACGCGCTCCGCGCCAAACTGGACTACGCCGCCAGCGAGTTGGTCAAAGCGCAGGAATCGGACGGCTATTTGGGCACCTACGTGCCGGAAAAGCGGTTTGGGCTGTTCGAAGGGTCCGATTGGGACGTCTGGTCGCACAAGTACAATCTGATGGGTTTGCTCACTTATTATCAATTCACCGGCAACGACGCTGCCCTGCAGGCGTGCCGCAAAATGGGGGATCTTCTGATTGCCACCTTCGGCCCTGGCAAGAAGAGCATCCTCTCCGCCGGCACTCACGTCGGGATGGCGGCCACGAGCGTGCTCGAACCGGTCGTGCTGCTGTATCGCCTGACGGGGGAGGATCGTTACCTTGGGTTTGCCAAGTATCTCGTCGCTTCGTGGGGAGAGGCGAATGGGCCGCAGGTCTTGAAAACGCTCCTGGACCAAAAGAACGTCCAGAAAACGGCCAACGGCAAGGCCTATGAAATGCTCTCCAACCTGGTTGGTTTGTGCGAACTGGCGCGCGTGACGGGGGAGCGCGCCTATTTGCAGGCCGCGCTGAACGCCTGGGAGGATGTGGTCACCCACCGCCTTTACCTGACGGGCAGTGCCAGCCAGGGAGAACACTTCCGGGACGATTACTATCTCCCTAACCAGGAGAGCGCCCATGTGGCCGAAACCTGCGTCACGACCACCTGGATTCAACTCAATTCCCAGCTCCTGCGGCTCACGGGCGAAGCCCGTTTCGGCAGCGAGTTGGAGCGGACCTTTTACAATCACCTCTCCGCTGCCCAGCGCCCGGATGGTGCCCAGTGGTGCTATTTCACGGCCCTGGAAGGCAAGAAGCCGTATGGACCAGGGATCAACTGTTGCGTCTCGAGCGGTCCCCGCGGCATGGCCCTGGTGCCGCTCCATGCCTGGCTGCGCTCACCCGACCTCGCCAAGGGAGGCCCGGCGCTCAATCTTTTGGAGAGTTCCAAATTCACCTTCGCGGTGCAGGATTCGCCCGCCACTCTGGAGTTCGCGTCGGAGTTTCCCCGGGCCGGCCGCGGGACGTTGACATTCCGGCTCAGGCGACCTTGCCCGCTGGGGTTGCGGGTTCGTGAGCCTGCTTGGGCGGCGCCGCTGCGGGTGGCGCAGAACGGGCAAGCCATTCCATTGGAGAAGGACGCGAAAGGCTGGGCGATCATCGCTGAGCGGGAGTGGAAGGACGGGGACCAGCTCACGTTCTCATTCGATCTCGAAGGCAGGATGGTGCTTGGCGACCACGGCAACAAAGACCGAGCGGCGCTGGCTTGGGGGCCATTTGTCCTTGCTTACGACAGCCAGCAGAACCCTGGGCTTCCCGCCCCGCGGTCGGTCGGTTTGGCCGAGGCGGGCGGAGCGCCGGTTCTCCACTTGAAGGCCGGCCAGGAACTCGCTTGGGAAGGCAAGATCCGCGCGGCGAAAGATGCCGAGGCTGCCGCGGCAACTTTCGTGGCCTTTGCGGACGCCGGGCGGGCCGATTCGACCTACCGGGTTTGGCTGCGCGCTCCGGGTGTCCCGATTCCCAGCCATGCCTCGCTCCTCGCCGCCGGGGAGGAGAGTCGCTCCCGACCAGGTAACGTGGACGGTTCAATCAATGACGGCGACCCAGCGAGCTTCGTGGTGACTTATAACGGCCGGAAAGCAGCCGAGGATTGGTTCGCCATCACGCTGGATCAACCGACCACGATTCGCCGGGTCGTTTACATTCCTGGAAAGGTCTTCCATGACGGCGGTTGGTTCGACGCCAGTGGCGGCAAACCCCGCATTCAGGTGCGGCGCAATAAGACCGCGCGATGGGAGACGGTTGCGACCCTTGCGGAGTACCCCGCCACCAGCGCTTCCGATCCGCGCGGGCTCAAAGACCCTTCGGAACACGGCTTCACCATCCGCCTGGCGCAGCCGATCGAGGTTCTGGCCGTTCGCGTGGCGGGCACGCCCGCGTCCGGAGATAGTCCGCAGCAAGCGTTCAGCTCCTGCGCCGAATTGTCCGCTTTTGCGGATTAAGCCCTGGATCGTTTTTGCTGCAGGGCCGTGAGCAAGGCTGGCAAGGGCAGGGTGTTGATGACATCCTCCCGGGTCAATCCGCCTTTGCGGGCAATGCTGGCTCCGAGCCGCAGATAGCCAGCATGTTCGTTCCGGTGAGCATCGGGATTGATCACACACTTGACGCCTTTGCTCCTGGCCAGGGGCCAAAAGCGCCAGTCCATGTCAAAGCGGTAAGGGCTGCAATTCAGTTCAATCCACGTTCCTGTCTCGGCGCAGGCGTCGATCACTGCGGGCAGATTGACCTTGCACGGCTCGCGTTCCAGCAGCAGGCGCCCGGTCGGATGGCCCAGGATGTGAACGTATCGATTTTGGGCGGCGGCAATCAGGCGCTTGGTCATCTCGGCTTCTGACTGGGTGAAGCTCTGGTGAACGCTGGCCACGACGACATCCAGCTGCGCCAGGACCTCGTCGGCGAAGTCCAATTGGCAGGCAACCAGGATATCCACCTCCGCGCCGGTGAGCAGCTGGAATTCGGCGCCCTCATCCTCAAGCCGGCGGTTGATCGCGCGGATTTCCGCGAGTTGCTGCTGAAGGCGTTCGATTTCCAGGCCATTGGCTTGCCACGAGGTTTTGGAATGATCTGTAATGGCCCAGTAGCTGCACCCTAATTCCCGCATATGGGCCACAATCTCATCAAGCGTATGATTTCCATCGCTCCAGGTCGAATGGTTGTGCAACGAACCCTTGAGATCACTCCATTCGATCAGGCGCGGCGTTTCTCCCCGGGCAGCCACAGCGAACTCCCCCATGTCCTCCCGCAATTCCGGCGGAATATAAGCCAGGCCCAGCTCGGAAAAAACCTCCTCTTCACTCCGGCAGTTAAGGCGCAACTTGGGATCACGCGTCTCTTCGCTGGAACGGAACAGACCATACTCATTCAGGCGCAGGCCCCTCTCAATCGATCGCTGCCGCATGACGATGTTGTGCTCCTTGGACCCGGTAAAGTAGAGCAAGGCAAAGGGAAATTCGATGTCGCTGACCACGCGCAAGTCCGCTTGCACCCCGCCTTCCAACACGACGCTCGCTTTTGTTTCGCCTTTCGCCTGGACGGAGAGAATCCCCGGCAGGCTCGTGAAGTAATCAATGACCGCCCCGGGGCGCCTGGACGAAATCAGGAAGTCGAGGTCGCCCACCACCTCGCGACAACGGCGCAAGCTGCCTGCCGTGCTCGCCCGGACCACGTCCGGGTGCGAACGTAACGCCTCGAGAATCGGTTCGGCGAGCAACCAGGCGTGCAGCAGCAAGTGCCGGTCGGCGTAAGAGCGCCGGCGCTGGATGCCTGCGCAGATGTTAGCCTGGGTCTTCTCCCCAAAACCGGCGAGATGCGCCACCCGGCCCGCGGTGCAAGCTTGCTCCAGTTCATCGACTGTCGTGATCCCGAGCTTTTCGTGAAGGACCTTGATCTTCTTCGGGCCCAAGCCTGGAATGCGCAGCATGTCGATCAAGCCTGGCGGCACGGACGCTTTGAGCTCCTCGTAATAGCGCAGCTTGCCGGTAGTGACCAACTCCTGCACCTTCTTGGCGATGGCTTCGCCAACTCCGTCAACCTCCGCCAACCGTTCGGGGGCAATGAGCTTGTCCCAAGGCTCCGTCGAGAGGTCAAGCGCGCGCGCCGCCACGGAGTAGGCGCGTCCTTTGAAGGGGTTTTCCCCTTTCAGATCGAGCAGCACGGCGATCTCATTCAACACCTGAATGACGAGGTCTTTCTCCACAGCCATGGCTTGAATATGAATCTGCGGGCTTGAACTTCCAGTGAAATTGGACCTTTCATTGCGCCATGTCCGACCTGGAACAGCTGCGGTCATTCGAGATTCCTTCATTGATTGCCTTTGACGCGGGGCAGGGCGGCTTGACCCGGGCGGTCGTCACAACCGCGTGGAGCCGCGCCGAGATTTACTTGCACGGCGCCCAAGTGACGGCCTTCCAGAAGACGGGCGATGCGCCCTTGCTTTTCTTGAGCCGCGCCAGCCGATTTGCTCCGGGCAAAGCGATTCGCGGCGGAGTGCCGATCTGCTTTCCCTGGTTTGGCCCCCGGGCTGGCGACGTCGCCCACGGGTTCGCTCGCATCACCGAGTGGCAAGTCGCCAGCGTTGCCGCCGACCCTCCCGGCGGCGTGACGCTCGGCCTGCGCTTGCCCGAAACGGCGGGGCGGGCTGGACAGCCTGCTTTTAGCGCCGCCTTCGCGGTCACCATCACCGACCGGCTGACCCTCGAGTTAACCGTCCAAAATCCGGGAGCAGCAGTCTCGGAGTGCGAGAGTTGCCTCCATACTTATTTCAAGGTGGGCGACGTTGAACAGATCGCTCTGGTCGGCCTCCGCCAGGCGCTCTACCTGGACAAGACCAACCACGACGCCGAACGATTGGACACGGATGAGCGTCTGCGCATCCATCAGCAGACCGATCGCACCTACCTTAACACGGTCGGGCCGGTGGAAATCCATGATCCCGTGCTCAAGCGGGTCATCCGGATTGAAAAGACCGGCTCGGCGTCAACCGTGGTCTGGAATCCCTGGACAACCCAGCCTCTGGCCGATCTGCTCCCGGATGAGCACCGGCAAATGGTCTGTGTCGAATCCGGCAACGTGGAGCGCAACCGGCTGGCGCTCTCGCCGGGGGGCATATCCGTGATGAAGGTCGTACTCAGCACCAAATCGTCTCCGGTGGTGTTGTAGCTCTGTCGCAAGGGAATCCAGATCAAGAGCATGCTGCCTCGTTCGCCGGGGTCAGATTCTTCCCCGGGCAACCCGCGGAGAATGGCCGTGAATCTTTCCTGGATTCTGCTACACTGGGATACGATGGCATAGTTGTAGCTAGGAGTTGCGCGTGAAGCCGACGGAAAGCGTGAGAATGAATGTGGCAGGTGGAGTGCCCCCGCGCTCTTGCCCCTATGCTACGGTCGCCTTCACGTTGATCGAACTGCTGGTCGTCATCGCGATCATCGCAATCCTGGCCAGCCTTCTCCTCCCCACCTTGAGCAAGGCGAAAGCTCAAGCCCAGAAAGCCCAATGCATCAGCAATGAGAAACAACTTGGCTTAGCCTGGACTCTCTATGCCGGGGATTTCAGCGACTTCGTCCCCCGCAACGGCTACATCAAGGACCAGGCCAGCCTGAACCTCACCTTAAAATACTTCAAACTCTGGGTGGTGGGCGCTCACCATCAGGCGCCTGAATACTTCACCAATCAAGCTGCATTGCTCGACCCCAACCAGGCCGGCTTTGCCGCCTACATCCGCACCCTGGGCATTTACAAGTGTCCCGCTGACCGCGAGAAGGTGAAGATCGGTTCCCGCGAGTATCCCAGGGTGCGCAATTACTCCATGAATAGCTACTTTGGCTGGGTTTCGCCTTTGGCTGCCGAGCCGCCATCTTCGGCGGGCCCATTTCAAGTGGAAGGATGGAATGACAGCAACAAGGTGTTCTTCGATAAGACGGGAGACCTGGGGTCGCTCAGTCCGGCCGGCACTTTCCTTTTCGCAGATATGAATCCCAAAAGCGTCTGTCATTCCGGATTCGTCGTCTCTTCGCGGTGGTTCTACCATTTCCCATTCGCCGGCCACAATCGCTCCGGCGTGCTTTCCTACGCTGACGGGCACGTCGATGCGCACCGGTGGATCGATCGGCGCACCGTCACTCCCGAGAATGACCTGGGAACCCACTTCAGCGGGGTGGCGGAGAATCCCGATCGGCAGTGGCTGATGGACCACGCCACCATTTCGAAATAGCGCATTGCCACGTAGACCAAAGCGCGGTTACGGTCCGTCCGTGGCCAAGCGACGCAACCAACCGATCGCCCTCACGATTGCCGGTTCCGACAGCGGCGGTGGAGCGGGAATTCAGGCCGATCTCAAAACATTCGCCGCCTTGCGCGTCCATGGCACTTCCGCGATCACTTGTGTCACCGCGCAGAATCCCACGGCAGTGCTCGAGGTGGAAGCGTGCAGTCCCGGTATGGTGCGGCGGCAAATCGAGGCCGTCTTTGCCCAGTTGGCGCCGGCAGCTGTCAAGACCGGGATGCTAGGTTCGCCCGAGATCGTCCGCGTCATCGTGGAACACTTCGCTGGGAGGAGTTATCGGTCGTTGGTGGTGGACCCAGTCATGGCCGCTACCAGCGGGGCATCCTTGATGCCATCGTCCATGCTGAAGGGCTTGGACGAATTGCTCGCCTTGGCCCGGATCATTACACCCAACCTGGATGAAGCTGGTGTGCTCATCGGCGGCAAGAAACTCGCCTCGGTCGAGGACATGCGCGCTGCGGCCCGTCAATTGCACGCGCGCTACGGCTGCGCCGTGCTGGTCAAGGGCGGCCATCTCACCGGGTTGTCCCGCGCGGTCGACGTCCTCCGCGATGGCAAAGCGGAGTTTCTGCTCGGGGCGCCCTTTGTGCGGGGCGCTTCCACCCATGGCACCGGATGCACTTACTCGGCGGCGATCGCTGCTTACCTGGCTCGCGGCTTCGCCTTATTGCGGAGCGTGCGCATGGCCAAACAGTTTATTACCCAGGCGATCGCCCAAAGCTACTGGATTGGCCGCCATCACTCGCTTAACAGTTTCTGGCATTAGCTTTTCCTTGAATCACCATCCGCGACAGCGGATAAGCGAACCATGACAATGACCCTCTTCGCTCGCTCGCCCATGCCCTGTCGCTTCGCGCGCGGTCCCTTCCTCGACGCCTGCCGCTTTCAGCGCCGAGGCCGAGAATCCGTTTCTCGGCCGTTGGGCTCTCACGATTCCGGGAGGCGGCGCTGGCTGGCTCGGCGCACCCCAGAGAAAGGCTGGCCTTTGATGCGAGCATCCTTTGGGGGAGGGAGCGTCGTGCCGGTATCGAGCGTCTTCTTTAGCGACGACGGCGACAAGCTCTACGTCACCCGGGTGAACGAAGTGAAACGCAAGGACGCTAGCGGCAAGGTCGTTCGCACTCACCAATTCACGGAGGCGCTCGTTGGCGAGCTCTCCGGCGACACGATGAATTTCACCCGCCTGGTCGGACGCGAGAATGGCCGAGGCATGGTCCGCGAAGAATTCACGGGCAAGCGCATTCCGCCAGTCCCTCCAGCTCCGGAGCTGTCGCAGGTGAAGTTCGGCCCTCCGATCGCCTTGCTGAATGGCAAAGACCTGTCCGGTTGGAAGCTGACTGACTCGCATGCGATCAGTGGCTGGAGCGTCCAGGACGACGTTTTGACCAATCGACCCGTCCAGGAAGAGGGCAAGCCCCACAAGAACTACGGCAATTTGCGGACGGAAAGGGAATTCGAGGATTTCAATCTGACCTTGGAAGCCCGGGTGGGCAAAAACCAGAATAGCGGCGTCTATTTACGCGGTATCTACGAAGTGCAAGTGGCCGACACTTATGGACGCAAGCTGGACCCCCACAATATGGGTGCGATTTATAGCCGTATCACCCCGACTTCCGCTGCCGAAAAACCGGCGGGTGAATGGCAAAATCTCGACATTACCTTGGTCAAACGGCACGTCACGGTCGTCCTGAACGGGACCAAGATCATCGATAACCAGCCGCTGCTCGGCTGCACCGGCGGGGCCCTCTGGTCGGACGAAGCCCGCCCCGGCCCTATTTACCTGCAGGGCGATCACACCGGCGTCGAATACCGCAACATTGTGATCCGACCCGTGCAGTAATGCTGCCAGCCTCTCAGGTCCGGTCGGTGGCTCGCCCTTACCGTGGGCTCCTGGGCGGAGTGGCGACCGCGGTTGGGCTTTGCTGGCTGGCGTATGCCTCCCGGCTCACGGCAGCCGAGCCAAGCCTCATCCTGCACCACGGCAAGATCGTCACGGTCGATCGAGCCTTTTCGATTGCCGAGGCAGTCGCCATCGAAGGCAATCGCATTGTCGCCGTCGGCTCGAATGAGGCGATCCTGCCACTGGCGGGGCCCGCGACCGAGCGGATCCATCTTCAAGGCAAGACCGTGCTGCCAGGATTGAGCGACTCTCATGTCCACCCGGAGTCCGCTTGTTTGACCGAGTTCGACCATGCCATTCCCACCCTTGAGTCCATCGACGATGTGCTTGGCTACATTCGGGCGCGCGCCGAAGCCTTGGGGCCGGGCAAATGGATCGAGGTGCACCAGGTTTTCATCACCCGCTTGCGCGAACAGCGTTACCCGACGCGCGCCGAACTGGACCAGGCCGCGCCACAAAATCCGGTCCTGTTCGCGACCGGCCCGGATGCTTCCGTCAATACGCTGGCGCTGGAGCGGAGCGGGATTAACCGCTCGTTTCAAGTAACCGACGGCGGCCCCGGGCGCGTCGAGAAAGATCCGGCCAGCGGAGAGCCGACGGGCATCCTGCGGAGTTGCACTCGTTTCATCAAAGTTGAGCCTTCCGGGAAGCAACCCACTGAGAGCGACCACTACGCGCGCACGGCACAATTGCTTCGTGATTACGCTTCGGTCGGGATAACCAGCATCGGGGATCGCGATGCGAGCGAAGCCGCTATCGAGCGGTATCGTCGGCTTCGGGCCAATGGAGACCTGAATATACGCGTTTCCGTCTCGCAGCACGTCGATACGATTGGACCAATTGAGGGCGTGCTGCAAAAGATTGCCCAGATCGGGCGTGATCCCCTCTGCAAACCCGATCCGAGATTGCGGATCATTGGCATCAAGACCTACCTCGACGGCGGCATGCTGACCGGGAGCGCCTATATGCGTCAGCCGTGGGGATTGAGCGCCATGTACGCCATTACCGATCCGGAGTATCGCGGGTTGCTGTTTATCAGCAGCGATCGTCTCTCAGCCATGGTCCGCGCGGCCGTCGAAGCCCAGCTGCAATTCACGGCCCATTCCGTCGGCGATGGAGCCGTTCACGCCCTGCTCGATGCTTACCAGGAAGTTAATGAGACTCGGCCAATCCGGGCGACGCGTCCTTGTATCACGCATTCCAATTTCATGAGCCGGGAAGCAGTCGCGCTCCTGGTGCAGCTGGGGGTTTTGGTGGATATCCAACCCGCCTGGCTCTACCTCGATACGCGGACGCTGCAAAAGCAGTTTGGCTACGACCGGTTGCGCTATTTCCAGCCATTGCGGACCATTTTTGAGGCGGGCGGAATCGCTGGCGGCGGGTCTGATCACATGCAGAAGATTGGCTCGTTGCGCTCAATCAATCCGTACAACCCGTTCCTCGGCATGTGGGTGACGCTTACCCGGCGGGCCCGGTGGTATGACGGCGTGCTGCATCCCGAAGAAGCGCTGACTCGCGAGCAGGCTATTCGGTTCTACACCATCAACAACGCCTTTATTCTCTTCCGCGAAGACCAGACCGGCTCGATCGAGCCGGGGAAATTGGCCGATTTTGCCTTACTGGATCGCGACATCCTCTCGGTGCCGGTCGACGACATAAAGGAGACGCAGGTGCTGGCGACTTACTGCGATGGTCGACCGATTTACAGCCAGCTGGGAAAAGCGGCGCCATGACTCACAACTCGACTTCAAGGCGCGATGCCCGCGGTTCCCACGGCCTCCACGTCACGGCACGCAATTGCCGGTGAGCAGTCCGCTATTGTAAGCGTTCAGGCGGTCAGCAAGGCCGGTCATGGATCTCCCGACCACGGTCGATACATTCACTCGGTAAGGCAGCTTTCCTGAAAAACTACTGAAAAGGGCGTTTACCTGCTGCAGTTCGGCGCAAATCGGCCGGGGATCGGAACCGTTCGCGGTGTTCAAAATAGCAACGATCACCTGACGCGCCAGGACCATGCTCGCGTCGGCCGGGACGGTGGCGCGCAACAGTGGCAGCAATTGCGATTTGCTATACACCTGGCTGCCAATCCGAACAGAGCTGACCGGCCATGCCCCGGGGCTTTGTCGCCAGAACCCCTCGTTCTTTGGACAGCGATTGGTCAGGTAAACCGTCACGTTAAAGGCACAATCGGCAACATTCCCGGAGGTATCCGTGGCGGCACACGTCACCGTGGTCGTGCCGATGGGAAACGCTGTCCCGGACGGCACATCCGACGTCACCACCACGTCCGGGCAATTGTCGGTCGCCTTGACCGTGAAGGCGACAACGGCGGTGCATTGCCCAGGGTCCACGGGAACGGAAATGTCTCCTGGACACGTGATCACTGGCGGTTCCGGGTCCTTTTGCACCGTCACGGTCGTTTCGCAAACGGCCGAAAATGTCCCGTCACGCACTGTGACCTTCACCGCGTGGTCGCCTGTCGTCATGGTCGAGGAAAAGGTAAGTTCGACGGGATTGCCTGGGCTGCCCGCGGCCACCTGATCGGTGTGCCGCTCCTTGCCATCAGTGCTCCAAATCACGCTGAGCGCGTCACCGTTCGGATCCTGGACCGTCGCCGTCAGCGTGACCGACATCCCTTCGGATGAACTGCAGGGGAGCGTCTGAGCGCTGCCGCATACTACTGTCGGCGGCCCATTGGTCACCGCCGGCGCCGGTTCGACCTCTGTCGGCTGGGGAATGTTGGTAATTACCAACGGCACCGTCCGCCGCGGAATGACCCGGGCCGTTTGCGCGGTCGTGGGCGGCGCCACCGGAGCGGGCGCTTCGGATTGGATCGGCGGCTGGGAGCGGTTGCAGGAAGCAAGGGGCAGCAGGGACGCGACTAGTATCCAGAGATGATGTTCAGTCCAGGAACGCATGCACAAGATCCTCGCTCTTCCTCTGCCTATTCCCGGTAAAGTCGCAGGAATGCATGCGCGTGCAAACGAAAATTTTGGGCCGATCATCGATGGCCTGTCAATCTGGAGCGGCCTCGGCGTGGCCCATCATGGATACGTCGAAATCACGATTGGGCAAGCTGCCGGATCTCCGGCACCTCCACCACCCGGATGCCACTTGGCGGGTTCTCGTCTTGGCTTGGACAAGCGCGGCAATGCTGGTCTAGCGTGACCAGTCCGAGCCGTTTGGCGCCAGGCCGCGTCACGGGGCACCGTTCGCATAGCCAATAAATCGGCACCAACGCGTAAGGCCAGCGATGACCAGGACCCAAGATATACCAGGGCCGGAGCACCGTCGCTGACCAATCCTCGCCGCGAATCAAGGCTTCCACTTCCGCGCGAACGCGCTGGTAAGCTTTCATGACCGGCGCCGGTTGGGCCACGCTGACATAAACAAAATGCTTCACGCGCGCCCGCGCCGCGCCCGCGACCGAAGCCCGCGCCGACACCAGATCGATGCTGCGGAACTGGGCGGCCTTGGCCGGGCTCGGATGCGCCACGCCGACCAACTGCACAAAGGTGTCGCACGGCGCGATTCGGTCGCGAAAGGATTCCCCAAGCAGCGCATCTCCGAGCACCTTCTCGCATCCACGGGGTACCTTTTCTTGAGAAGCGGGCCGAGTGAGCCCGCGCACCGTATGCCCACGCTCGAGAAGGGCGGGAATGAGGCGTCGTCCTACATAGCCGGTGGCACCCGCAACAAAGACATTGTGCTTTTCCATGGTGGCGGGATTGGGACGTCAGCTGCGGCCATCTTGCCCGGGCGACTGCTGCTTGACCAGCTGAATTGAAGAGCGGCCGGGCTCGGGAGTGGCTCGGGAGGGGCCGCACGCTAACCGGAGCTTGATCTGAGTCCCGAGATCGGTTACCAACAGTCCCGTTCACCTCGCGGTTGTTCAGAGTATGAAACCCAAAGCGACTTCTCGGCGGCGGCCACCTAATCATCGGCCGGCCAAGTTGGATGTCTCGTCTGGCGCAAGTCCCTCTTCCCAGGGTGGTCCATCCACCCGCGGGGACACCAAACTTGGGCGACTTCTGGCTGAGTTTCTGGCTTTCTTCGAAGTCCGCAGCGTCTCAATCCGAGAGATCGATCTCCTGAGGCCCACTCATGAAAACGGGTGGCTGCGGCCGGAAATCGAAGAAAAGCTGGCGCAGCTCCATCCGACCTGTCCGGACCACCTCCAACTGCGTCGGCTTGTTACGCTCAGCCTCGACTTGCTCTCGTCTGTCGATGCCGGCCACTTCAATCCGGGCCCGGCTTGGCCGCGCGTCGAGCCTCGTCTGCTTCGCGCCTTGGCTTACTTCGTGCGCGGGGTGGATGCCATCCCTGATCACCTGCCTCACGGCTTTGACGACGACATGCGCGAATTCCAAGAGCTGGCCGATCGCGCTTCCGGCCTGTTCGATATGTTCGAAGCTGTGCAGGCCCGCGACGCTGGCCAGCGGCGTTAGCGAGGACGTAAGCACGGGCGTCATACCCAATGGACTTCGCTTGGGTAATCCCTTGGTGGGAAGCAATCTCCACGTGGACTAGTTTGCGTCGAATCGAGGTCGGTTAAACCTGCCCAACCTCCCCGAGACCCTCAGCCTGGACTCAACCGCTCATCATCCTCGCAATTTGCCATGACACAGCTGCCGGCGGCGTGTATGAGTCTAGCCCTTTGGCAAAAACGTTTAGAAAATGAAGATCTGTCTTTTGGGCATCCCAGGTACGCCGGCCGGCAAGTACAATGTCAAAGATCCACGACTGGATCAGGCACACAAGCTCGTCGAGGCTGACAAGAAAGCCTATGTTCAGGTGGACCTCATTCCTGAAAAGGAGGTCGCAGATGCGGACGCTTTGCTCGTTTCACCTGATGCGAAGGCAGACCTGATCCTCAAGGATTGGGAGTTCGTTGAGACCCGTTTGAGCCGTAATCCCAGTGACGCCGAGGCTGGGGCCTTGGCCAAACTGAAAGCCGCCCTGGAGCGGGAGGACTTTGCCTTTCAAGCGGGATTGAGCCCTGAGGAGCACAAAGCTGTGTCTATGTACAATCTTCTCACGCTGCGCCCGGTCCGGGTGGCTACTTCTGATGCCGGCGAGAGTTTAGATACGCTTTTGTTGAAGCTGATCGATCAAAGCGGTTATATGTGCTTTCTGACCGTGGGGGGGAAAGAGAATCGTGCCTGGCTCATTCGCAAGGGCACAACAGCTTGGGAAGCAGCTAGTTCAATTCATTCTGATCTCCAAAAAGGTTTTATCCGGGCGGAAATCATCGGCTTCGATGACTTCATCCAGGCAGGTGGCGAGACCCAGGCCAAGCGAGCGGGCAAGATGCGGCTGGAACAGAAGGAATACGTGATGCAGGACTGCGATATCACTAACTTCCGGGTGAGCAAATAGGCTCGTCATCAGCGGTCGCGTTCTTTGTTTGAACGTTTACAAGCCGACTGCAATCCAATAGCTGCGCAGCCAATTCGCTGTTCGCTAAGGGTTGGCAGAGGGGTCTTGCTTGTAGTGGGGCTCGAACGGCGATTAAGATAGTTGGCCTCACTACTCTTCTGAGCGCCTGGAGTGTGAGGCGTCCCGCGTGACCTCGTCACCAGAGCCGGTGTAAACTGGCTCTTTTCTTTATCGGTTGCTTGCCCGGAGCCTCAAACCTACTTTGACATCTGTTGCGGGGCGGACAAGCGAACCTTGAAACACTACTTAGACTTCGAAAGCCCATCACAAATTGCAGCATCTTGAAGAACTCCGAAAGCACAAGGGAAACGCATTCTCTCGGATTGAATCTGGGCAGGAAATCCAGCAAATGGAGAAGATTGAAGAAGGGAACACCGACGCATTTTCTCCAGAGCTAACCCGCTTAGCGGCGCGTTCAGCTGGCCCGTCATCCAAAACGTCCTTTCACGCTCGATTACATCCAGGCCATCTTTGAGCTTACTCGAACTCCATGGGGATCGCCTTTTCTCCGACGACCGTACGATGGTCGGTGGCTTTGCTTTCCCTCTCATTTTGCATATTAGCCATAAAGTGATGGTCGTTGGCACTCAAAAGGGCGTGATACCAAGGAAAACATCCGCCGGAACTTCGGCTCCGCCCATCCGGAGGATGATATCGGCACTCCGCCTCATGCGCTTAGCCGATAAATTCAGCCTGCCACATCATCAGCTTGATTGACACGGCCGGTGCTTACCCGGGCATCGGCGCTGAACAGCGCCACATTGCCGAAGACCATTGCCGTCGGTGCGGGAAATGACGCTCATGCAGGTCGATCCTGGCCGTTGTCCTGGGAGAGGGGGCAGTTCCGGCTTGGCGCCCGCTTGGCATCAGGTGTGGCCGATCGAGGAGTCCTGATTCCTGGAGAATACCTATTACTCGAAGTCATCAGCCCCAGGATGCGCTGCCATCCTCTGGAAAGACCGCTCCGCCGCCGCCATGGCTGCGGCCGCTCTCAAAATCACCGCCAAGGATTTGCTCGAGCTCGAAGCTGGTCGACGAGATCTTGCCCAGGCCTGGGTGGCGCTCACAATGATGTCCCCGCCGTCGCCGCCACTCTCCAGCACTCGCTCCTCCGCCACCACACCTCGCTGAACTCCGGCAATTCCGGCAAAGAACAGCAGTTGCGCGTCTCCGTTGCACTTTGAAGTATCGGCGCTTGCGGGCGCGTCGCCGAAAAAGCGTCGCCGCCCACCCAGCGCGCGCGGCCACTCCAACTTCTTCCGATGCTCTACCCGCTAACGTTTAGGCGGCCCATTTCAAAAGGGAGGCGACTCTGCAGGGCGGGCGCATGCTCTGGAGCGCCTTTATGCAAAGGGCCTGCCGGCTAACCTGCCCATCAAGGAGAGTCTTGGGAGCTCTCGCGATCGCGACGGCGACGTGAGTGTGATCGATAACGGTCCGCTGGCCGGACGCGATTTGCATTGGGTGCTCGATCAACACCGGGGAGGCCCTTCTTGGGTCCGCCCGACTCGTCGGCTTGGCTGCTTCCCTTTGCTGATGAAGTCAAAATCCTGGACGCGCGAGACTCTACTCACTGCAAGGGCATCCTCCGGCCTCAGCCGCAGTCAGGCTCCAGGGGAGCCCAAGACCGAAATGTAGTTTCTGGCCGACGCGCTGCCCGGCGCTGAGCTCTTCGCTGACGCCCGCCAAGGCGTGACCGCCACCAATTCGAAGACAAAGAAGCTCGCAACGGCTCCGTTGCGGGTATTCCATCGGCTGCCGGTCCGAACCGGCGATGCCATGTGTTGTTCCCGGCTTGAGCGGAGTTCACGCGATTGGCGCCGGCTGCCATCTTCGAAATTGCAGCAGAACTCCGATACAACCTACCGCGTTTTTCGAGTGCAAGTCGCGTCGGACCGGACGGCCGCGCACGCCAATTTGCACGTCGCCCATTCGCTCGATTCGATCCCGGCTTTGTAGCGTTCGAGCCAAAGTTGATCGACCGCGGCAGCGCCGGCGTGATGTCGAAAGCCGCTCCCTCGTGGATGATGCACTTGTTCGCCGTCACTTGGCGCCGACTCGACGCCAGCGCGACGGAGGTTCTCAGAATCAAGGCGCCTGTATCCTCGGGATCGCTCGCGGCAGTTGCGCGTCACTCATCGAGATTGAATCCGTCACTAACTCCCGGCCGCTTTTTACACCGCGCGCACTCCGCACCGGCCAGCCTTGCATCCAGCGGTCGAACTCGGCGCCGATGCGACGGCGGGAGATTTCTCGTCACATCGAGCCCCGATAGAAGCGCATGTCCACTTCTGCGAAATCTTTTCTGCGGCGATGGGCCATAACCACCCTATGGGAGTCTTGGTAGCCCGCCAGCATCATCCCGGGCATTCGCTACGATACGGCGTTGGGCCTCTTCCTCGCCTCGCTTCTTCTCGGAGTTCTGAATGCTGTCCTCCGTCCCGTCATCATCGTCCTCAGTCTACCACTGCTCATTTTCACGCTCGGGCTTTTCATTCTGATTATCAATGCGGTCCTGCTCTACTTTGTCGGATCGCTGTTGAAACCCTTCCATGTCGATAATTTTTCTTCTGCCTTCTGGGGCGCGCTGATCATCAGCGTCGTGTCGATGATCGCCAATTCCCTTCTCGGCACGAACGAAGTGAAGATCCGCACGACTCGGCAAAATCGGCCGCCTCGTTCTCCCCCCGGGGGTGACGGCCCGGTGATCGACGTCTGACCGTCCCTCCGTCCGCGCCGGGGAACACAAACTCGCGCCCGCTTGCCATGCGCACGATCAATCTCGAACTCGGAAAGCCCACCTTGGATGACGCCAGGCGAAGGCTGCTGGCGGAGATGGAATCGGCCCGTCAAGCCGGCGTGCGACTGTTGAAGATCGTTCACGGCTACGGTTCGACCGGCTCCGGTGGCACTCTCGGTGTCGGCATTCGAAAATCTCTTCGCCTCCGCATCCGCGAGGGCAAAGCGTCTTCAATCATCATTGGCGAACGCTTCTCGTCCGACGTGGTGGAGACGCGTGAGCTCCTTCACCGGCACCCTTCCGTGCGGCGCGATCGGGATTTCAATCGCGCCAATCCTGGAATCACGATCGTCGAGTTGGCTTGACGGCCCGCAATTCGATTCCAGACTGGGCCTCCTGGTGAGTGACCCTCTGCCAAAAGAAATGCGGGCCGTGGTTTATCGCGGCCCGAACGATCTCAGGCTCGAAACCTTGCCTGTGCCCGAAATCGGGCCGGATGAGCTGCTGGTCAAAGTGGCCGTGTGCGGCGTCTGCCCCACCGACATCAAAAAAATCCAGTATGGAACCGTCCCGCCTCCGCGGGTTTTCGGGCATGAAACGGCCGGTTTAATCGTTCGGACCGGGTCGCGGGTTACAGGCTTTCAGCTTGGGGAACGCGTCGCTCTCCATCACCATGTGCCCTGTCTCGTCTGTCACTTCTGCCAGCATCGAGCCTTTGCGCAATGCGCCGACTACAAGCGCACCGGCATCACTGCGGGCTTCGAGCCTGCCGGCGGCGGCTACGCCGAATACGTCCGCGTCATGCCATTTGTGCTACCCGGCGTCGTTCGCATTCCCGATGACAATAGCTACCTTGAAGGAGCCCTTCTCGAGCCGGTTAACACCGTTCTAAAGGCCGTCAAGCGGCTCAGCCTTTTCTCTGGTGATAGCTGTCTGGTCATCGGCCAGGGACCAGTCGGTCTCATGTTCACACGTCTGCTCGCGTTGCAAGGGGTCCGGGTGGCCGCCTCAGATCTCCTCGAGACCAAACTCGTCCTCGCCAAACAGTTCGGCGCCGAGTGGACAATCGCCGGCACCCTCGAAACCCGTCTGGCTGAGTTGGCCGGCATCGCCGCCGAGGGTGGCTTCGACGCCGTTGTTGTGGCTGTCCCCGTCGATTCGGTCCTTCAACCGTCTCTTCAGCTTCTGCGAGGGGGTGGCAAGCTGCTTCTTTTCGCCCACACCCGTCGCGGGGCGGCGACTCCCCTGGATTTAGCTGCCATTTGCGTCGATGAGAAGGACGTGATTGGGAGCTACTCGGCAGACTTCACGTTGCAGGACGAAGTTGCCCAGCTCGTTTTCTCACGTCAGATCGACGTGGAAACCCTTGTTTCTCACGAATTTGCGCTGGAACAGACCGCTGACGCCATTCAATTGGCCTCGCGGCCGCAACCGGACTCGTTAAAGGTGGTGGTGCGGGTGGATGTATCTGCTTGGGAGCAGGACAGCTGCGGAGGTCGGACAGCCGCTTCGGGGATCGGACAATTCCGGAGTAAAAATTGTTCAAAAAAACATTGACACCCTCTAGCCGATTTGAGAAAGTGCCGCCACACACGGAATAACAAAATAACAAAATGAGAACAAAAACACTACTTCTGTTCGCCGCTGTCGGAGCCGCGGGCGCTGCCACCTCCATGGCACAGGTCTTCTCTGTTAACGCTGTCGGTTATGTTAACAAGACGGTTCCTGCTAACGGTTTCGCCATGGTGTCAAATCCCCTCAAAGCCACGGACAACAGGATCGACTAGTTGTTCGCGGTCGTGCCGAACGGGACGCAAATCTTCGTTTACACCCCAGGCAAAGGATATGACGTCGGCACCTACGACGATCTGGAAAACAGCTTCGGCGCTCCCGTCGGTGCAATGACCCTGGTGCCTGGCCAAGGCGTGTTCATCAAGAACAACGCTGCTGCCGCCTTCACGGTCACCTTCGTGGGTGAAGTGCCGCAGGGTAACCTGAAGACCGACCTGGTCGCCGGGTTGCAGATCGTTAGCTCGCAAGTTCCGCAGGCTGGCACGACCGATCAGCTGAACTTCCCTGACAAGCTCGCCGAGGGATTGACCGGTGGCGATCAGGTTTACAAGTTCAATACCACGAGCCAGAAATATGACGTCTTCACGTTCGACGATCTCGAAGACAAGTGGGACAACGCCCTGAGCCTCGACGTCGGTGAAGCCGTGTTCGTGCGCGTGGCGAAGGCCCTTTCGTGGTCCCGGACGTTTAATGTCAACCAGTAAGCACAACAAGTCAGAACAGAGAGCAGTACTAACTTAACCAACTATGAAAAAGCTAATCATCGCGCTGGCAGCGTTAATGGTATCGATCTCTGCCTACGGTCAAGGGCAGTTCGTATTTAACAATCGTGTCGGTTCGACCATCACTGCCAGGTTCATCCTGAGCACTGATCCTAGCAACGGCTCAAGCAGCAGCATCGGCTCGCCTGATTGGACCGTTCAGCTGTTCGGTGGCAAAGTCGGAGATGCTGTCAGCGCTTTGGTTCCTCTGGATCCCGCTGGCACGACCTTCCGCGGCGCTGCTGGTAGCACGACCGCCGGCTATGTGACGGGTGTCAACCCGACCATTCCTGGCACGACTCCTGGCGGAAGCGGACTAGTCCTGGTCAAGATTCTTGGCCCGAACGGGTTCTCGCAGAGCTTCGGCCCTTACACCGTGGATAACCTCGGTGGTGGCACGATCACTCCTCCGAACCTGACTGCGTTGGGCACCTCTCCTCTGGTGGTGACTGTTGTTCCTGAGCCGGCCACCTTGGCTCTCGGTGCTCTCGGCGTTGGCGCGCTCTTGCTGATCCGCCGTCGCAAATAAGTTTAAGTTAGTTTGTTCTCCACAAGCCGTCCCGTAAGGGACGGCTTTTTTGTTTCTCTGAATCTCGGATCTGGATCAAGGCCATGTGAAATCCCCGCGAACCAGCGGCGCACTCGGAGGGCGTCGCCTGCGGCTCCAACAGCAGGACTCGCGTTCCGCCCGTGCGCCACGTCGTGGGATGGTTTTCGCTGTCCGGAATTGACAAGGAGGCTTCTTTCAGTACGATCCAAAACGTCTTTCCGGCGCGTTCGTCTATCGGTTAGGACACGGCCCTCTCAAGGCTGAAAGACGGGTTCGATTCCCGTACGCGCTACCAATGTCTTCGGTGAATCGCTTCTGACCAATCTAGTTTTTCAATGTGCCACCCCTCCGTGGCAGCACACGCACTTGCAGCATGCGACCCTTCCAGATCATCTTCAATCCGACCAGCACAGCCGAGCTCGCTCGAATGCCTAAGGAACTTCAGCTATACATTCTCGGTGAATTTAGGGGCCTCCCTCAGGAAGTGCTCAATTCGGATCTGGAGCGCTATGGAAAGCTCGAGCGCGAGGGCAAGACCTTGCATCGCTTTCGCCTCGGCGATTACCGGGTCTATTTCCAACGCCACGAGCTCGGGGTCGTCGTGCACCGTATCCTGAACCGGAATTCGCTCAAAGACTTCCTCTTTCGCAGCCGGTTGCCAATGGGAGAAGATGCCGCTTTGCAGGAGAATCCCCGCTTTTGGGACCTGATCGACGCGGCCAAGACGGCTCCGGCGAAGGTCTAGGAGTCTCTTGAAAACCTGCGAACCGCGGGTCTTGTGTCCGCCGCCGGCGTTAGCTCAGCCCTTGAAGCCCACTGTGGAGAAGCGCGGGCTTCGCCGTCTGGGCGGCATCCAGAACGCCTAGCCGCAGCACCGTCCCGCTTTTTCAACCATCTCTCCTAGGGGCGTTCCTCCCCGATCTCGACGTTCCAATACGCCAGATCAAGGAAGTGCTTCCAACTGTCATGGCAGCTGAGACCCAGATTCACTTGGATGAACGGCCGCCATTTGGGTCGCTTCGGTTTGCGAATCAGGTGCATGCCGGCTTCTTGAGGAGTTCGATCCGGCCTTGACCGCATTGCAGCTGATACAGGAGCAGACAATATTCTCCAAGTGGTCGGTCCCCCGCGATCGCGCGGGATGGACGTGATCCAGTCGAGGTCCTTGCGTTCAAACACCAGTCCGCAGTATTGACAGGTATTTTTGGTCCTTACCAAGGATGCTATGGCGGGTGAACTTGACTTCCTTTTTGGCAGTCGATCGAAAAGAGCAATAAAATGTTTTTGGCACCCGGACCCGAAAGGAAATGGCATGGATACTATCCGGGTGTGGCTCCTGTTGTGAAAAGTCCGTCCACTCGTTGAAGTTGAACGTTTGGAAAGATCCATCGCTCATGCCCATGACCACCTGTGCATGGCCTTCGAAGAGCAGGGAAAGAGCGCGTCGAACCGTGCAAACGTTGACCGCTTGCCACAACCGATTGAGCACGAGGACCTGTTGATTGAGGAACGAGCTCATAACCCGCGCTGTCGGCGCGGAAGCTACCATAGGGCAGCGCAGAGTGTCAATCTGACACGGAAGGAGCTCTCTCGCGCGGCCGCGTCCCAGTCGCCACGGTTCGCATCGTTACCGTGCCCGGACCGCGGCCTGCTTTTGAATGAATTAAACTCTCAGGCCAGTGACGATCTCCGTGGCCACGGCTCGATGCCGCCGCGCCGCTCCTGGGAACTGCCTGGCACCCTGCGGCGGGCGCCAGCGAGGGTCCAGCCAGCCGGTAGCGAGGCAGCCGGCAGCCGCTCTGAATTCACTGTTCCAGGTTTATTTGTGAGCGCTTGACAAAGGTTGGATGATGATTAATTCTATCTTGAATTTCGGGCAACAATGCTTGGTTTGTTCTTTGAATGCCCAACAGGTTTCCGGTATGCGGTTCTGCACAGCCGATGCCGGATATTCCCCTAGAACCTCAGCTCGTATCGATTCTTGAACATTCCCGGGTTTTCGGTCATCCTCTGACTAAGAAACCCGGTTTTTTCTATTACAGGCGCTTTACCGCCTCACGAGGCCCCCCTGCTTCGATCCCCTGCCCGATATTTCAGCACCTGCACATCCTGCAAGGTGACCAAGCCTTCCATGACCATCGAATCAACATGAGGCAGGAAGCGCTTCATGTTTTCTTCGCTATCCACCATTTCGATGACGATGGGCAGATCCATCGAGAGCCGGAGGATTTTGGCGGTGTGCAAATGGCTGTTCGCGCCAAAGCCCATCGGGCCGCGAAGGACTGTCGCACCTGCCATCCCAAGTTCGCGCGCCTTCAAGACGATCGCTTCGTAGAGCGCCTGGTGCTTCCAGCGATCGCTCTCGCCGATGAAGATGCGGAGGAGTTTGCCGTTTTCGGGGATTTTCATACCTCAACCTTTCAGATTGAAATACTCGCCGAGGCTGTGGCCCAGCCAGACACCAGCGAGACAGAGGAAGACCGACAGCAAGACGTTCGCGGCGGCGTAGAGCCATTCGCCTTCATTCACCAGGTTCAACGTCTGGAGACTGAACGAAGAGAAGGTTGTGTAGCCTCCGAGGACGCCGATCATCGCGAACTGTCGCCAGCCCGGGCCAAGAAGAAAGCGGCCAGCGGGATCACCGAGAGCCCCCAATGCGCCGATCAGGAACGAACCAGTCACATTGACGCAGAGTGTGCCGATTGGAAACCACTCGCCGAAGCGTTGCGCAAGCCACCCGGATATCCAATAGCGAACTCCACCACCCAGCGCGCTGCCCAGGCATACCAGGAAATACGCTTGCATGAGAATCGAACCGTCTGATCAGACTCGCCTCAGTGAACCGGCGCGTGCGTTCGGCGGCAAGCGCAAAGACAAAGCCTGCGCTTTCCACCGCCTCGAGACCCTACGGTTACATCCACAGTTGCGCTCACGCGGCCTGACCAGTAGTCTTTTTCCTTAACTTAACGCCGGATCGCCTATGACGCTGACAGAAAAGATCCTGGCTCGCGCGGCTGGAAAGGCCCGGGTCGAGGCAGGAGACAACATATGGGTAAGTGCGGACATTCTGATGACGCATGACGTCTGCGGGCCGGGCACCATTGGCGTGTTCAAGCGGGAGTTTGGGGCGAATGCCAAAGTGTGGGACCGGTCCAAAGTAGTCATCATTCCCGACCACTACATTTTCACGGCGGACTCAAAATCGAACCGCAATGTGGATATTTTGAGGGACTTCGTGCGCGAACAGGACCTGCCTTACTTTTATGATGTGATTGACGATCCGAATGGGCACTGGGTCTTCGACGCTGCCCAAGGCGTCCTCAAGCGGCAGTATGGTTCGCATTTTGCCGGCGTCTGCCACACCGCCCTGCCGCAAAAAGGGCATACCCGGCCGGGCGAAATCCTGTTTGGGACCGATTCCCACACCTGCATGGCCGGTGCTTTCAACGAGTTTGCCACGGGCATTGGCAATACGGACGCCGGCTTCGTTATGGGCACGGGCAAGCTCCTCATCAAAGTTCCGGAGACGATGCATTTTCGCCTCGAAGGCAAGTTGCAGCCCGGGGTGATGGCCAAGGACGTGATCCTGCATTGCATCGGGGAGATTGGATTTGATGGGGCGACTTACCGGGCGATGCAATTCGATGGGGCCGGCGTTGCGGATCTATCGATGGATGATCGCATGACGATCGCCAATATGGCGATCGAAGCCGGTGGCAAGAATGGGATCTTCGAGTTCGACGCCCAGACCAAGGCTTTTGTCGACTACCGCTGCAAGCTCAATGGGACCAAAGCGACTTACCAACCTGTCGAGCGCGACCGGGATGAAACGTTCGGGTTCGAATTGGTCGTCGACCTCTCCACACTAGAGCCGACAGTTGCCTGCCATCCTGATCCGGGCCAGCGAAAGCTTGCCAAGCAGCTGAGCCATGTTCAACTCGACCGCGCTTACATCGGTTCCTGCACGGGGGGCAAGACCAGTGATTTCCTTGAATTCGCGCGGATTCTGCAAGGCAAGAAGGTGAAGATCGACACTTTCGGAGTGCCCGCGACCCCGGAGATTGTGCATGATCTCCAGAGTGCCCGATGGGGAGCGAAGACGGTTTGGGATCTCCTGGTCGAGGCTGGCGTGCAAATGACCGAGAACGCCAGTTGCGCCGCGTGCCTGGGCGGCCCGGTTGATACTTTCGGCCGCATGAACAAGCCGTTGAAATGCATCAGCGCGACCAACCGGAATTTTCCGGGACGGATGGGGCATAAGGAGAGCCAGGTTTTTCTGGCCAGCCCTGCCACCGTCGCTGCCAGTGCCTTGACTGGCAAAATCACCGATCCGCGTGAGTTTATTGGGTGACATTCGCCAGGAGCGCAGCTTGACGAAGGCTGCGGGGCCGATCGCGTCCGGGCGGCCCATGCCACCGGAGGGCCATGCCCACAGGGCGGCTGCGAATCGTTGGCCATCCCCGCTCGCGGCGACCAGCGGCAACTAGGTCCCCCGATCTCGCGCCATGGAGGCAAGTCGTTCACCGGTCTCGCTGCCCGACGGAGTGGACCCACGGGGCGGACGCTCGTGGCCTGCGATTGATCGAGCGCTTCTCGAGCGCTTTTGTGAGCGCGGCATCCTTGGCCTGCTCCTGGCCATTCTAGTGATCGGGCCGATTTGTTTCGGCGGCGTCGGTGAGGTGCCTGCGTTGATTCTCCAAGGGTTGACTATTGGCATCGTTTCACTTTGGGTCGCGCGCCTTTGGCTGAGCACCTCCTATCGCCTGCTCTGGGCGCCGGTTTGCTGGGCCGTTGCGGCCTTCCTCGTTTACGCGGTGGCCCGCTACCGTATGGTCGTGGCGGAGGGCGGAATCGAGTATCTGGCGCGGCAAGAGCTGATTCTGGTCCTGATGTACGGAGCTCTCTTTTTTGCGATCCTCAATAATCTCGCGCGGCAGGAAGCGCCCCAAATTGTGTCGGCGACTTTGCTCGGGATCGGGACCCTGCTGTCGCTCTACGCGCTGTATCAGTTCCTGACGAAGTCGGGCCGCGTTCTTTGGTATCCGCAACACCCGGGTTACCTGGGCCGAGGTTCAGCGACCTACTTTTGTCCTAACCATCTGGCCGGCCTGCTGGAAATGATACTGCCGTTGGGGCTGGCCTATACGCTCACCGGCCGATTCAAACCTACTGCCAAGGTTTTTGTGGGGTATGCGGCGCTGGCTGTCTTCACTGGGATCGGCGTTTCTGTCTCGCGGGGAGCATGGATCGGGACCGGCCTTGGGTTGCTCGTCTTTTTTGGGCTGCTCATGCGGCACCGGGGTCAACGCCTTGCCGGCTTGATATTTCTGGCCTTGCTGATCGGCGCGTCAGTCTTCTTTCTCAAGAACCTGGCAGTGCTCCAGCGCCGGATTGGCGTCAGCATTTCCGAGGAGAAGATGGACCTGACGCGGCTTGGTCTTTGGAAGCCCGCATATCAGATCTGGCAAGACCACTTTTGGTGGGGGGGCGGCCCGGCTCACTTCGACTATCTATTTCGCCTCTACCGACCCGACGATATTCAAATGCGGCCGCTCTACGCGCACAACGATTACCTTAATACGCTGGCGGATTGGGGCGCGGTCGGCATGGGCTTGATCGCAGTCACGATGGTCCTGCTTTTCCTCGGCGTTCTCCAAAGCTGGAAGTTCGTGCAGCGTTCAAATGATTTGACCACGAAGCGGAGCAACCGGTCAGCCTTTGTCCTGGGCGCCGCGGCTGGCCTGGTCGCACTGCTCGTCCATTCGGTGGTCGATTTCAATATGCACATTCCGGCAAATGCGATCGTCGCCGTGACGCTGATGTCGTTCACGACCGGCCATCTGCGCTTTGCGACGGAACGATACTGGTTCAAGCTGGGCTGGATGGGAAGGGTGCTCTTGACCGGACTGGGAGTGGCCTTGATCGTTTTTCTGAGCGCGGAAGGTTTCAAACGGGCGCGCGAGTACGCTCTTTTGCGACGGGCGGACCGGGCCAAGACGGTTAAGGCGAAAATCGACTTGCTGACGGCGGCGCATCGAGTGGAGCCAAGGAACGGGGATACGACTTACGACGCTGGCGAGGTTCTCCGTCTAGCCAGCTGGGAGGGCGGCGGCGATTATCAGGGGCTGGCGACCGCCGCTATGGCCTGGTTTGAGCGCGGCACCAACCTGAATCAGTTCGATCCGTACAATTACGCACGCCTGGGGATGTGCCTGGATTGGCTCGACCAGACGAATCGGGCTGGGCCGTACTTTGCCAAGGCAGTGGAATTGGACCCGCGAAACTACTACTTGCAGGGGCTGATGGGGTGGCATTTTTTCCAGCTGGGGGACTGGCTGGAGTCGAAGCGCTGGTTCGAGAAGGCCATTTTTCAGGCCCATTGGCACCCGGAGATGAAGCTGAAACGGTACGAAACGGGCATTATCTATACCAATCTCATTCAGCAGAAATTGGCAGAGAAAGCAGGGCGGCAGTGAAGCCCGGGTCGGTCAGAAGAGATTAAGAATCAGGCTATTTCCGATTGACATCGGATCTCGAACATCTAGACTGCTGCTGATTTGATGACATAACCATTAGGAGCACAATATCTATGAAACCAGTTGGACGCCTTTCGAAATCGCTGGCCTTTGGTGTGGTGTTGGGGGCGGTGTTGTCCGTCTATTCTGCGCAAGCGGCCACCGGTCGAGCCGTCGTGCGTAGCGTGAGTGGAACCGCTTCCTATGCAGAACAAGGCGGCGAATGGAAACCCTTGAAGAGCGGCCAAGCTTTGGGCCCGGGGGCAACCGTCAAAACCGCGGTTGATGGTTCTGTTGACCTCTTCCTTGGTGACAATGGCCCGGATGTGCATCTCTTTGATAGCACCACCCTAGGACTGGATCGCTTGAACCTCGAACAGACCGGGGCTGACCGCGTGGTCGAGACACAGCTCAATCTCACCGCGGGAACAATTCGCGGCACGGTTAAGAAGATGTCAGCTGCCTCGAAATACGAAGTCAAGACTCCCAATGCGGTTGTGGGCGTTCGTGGGACCAAATATCAGATCAGCGCCAATGGCGTTGTGCACGTGATCGAAGGCTCCATGGTCGTCGTCTACATCAATCCTTCGACGCAGCAGATGAGCACCCACACCGTTGGCTCGGGCCAGACCTTTGTGCCGCCGGTCAATCCGGGCGCCCCTGGTGCCACCCCGACAGTGCGACCCACTCGCGATGGCGAAGTGATCGATATTCGCGGCAAGGGAACTGAGGAACTGCCGCTCGTCTCGGCGCCCCAGCCCGAGGTCTTTGTGTCGCCAATCCGTCCGAACGACTAAGACTCGGTTACTGGTCGGTCAGGCTTTCAAAACCCAGAGCTCGTAAGGGCTCTGGGTTTTTCATTCAACGGCGTGGATGAGCCGTGTGGCGGTGGCGCTCCAATGTTTTCTTCTGGATCCCAGTCGCCAGGCGTGCCGCTAAACCCAATAATGGCAGTTCGCCTTGCGCCGTGACCTTTGGTAGATTGTCGGCGAACGAAGGGTCGTATTATGCCACTCGAATTCAATCTACGTCACTTGGAGAAGAGGAACCTGGAGCTGACCGGTGAATTGACCGGAGCTGAATTGGAACTGACCGGCGTCGACGACATGATCAAGGTCAACCAACCCGTTCGTTACGATCTGGTTGTGGAAAGGCTGAACGACAGCGTGCTGGTCCGTGGCGCTCTCGAATGCACGCTGGACTGCACCTGCGTGCGATGCTTGCAGCCGTTCAGTCATGAGTTGGCTCTGCCCGACTGGACGTGCGACTTGCCCCTGGAAGGGGAGGAGAAGGTCACTGTATCGAACGACTGCGTGGACTTGACTCCGTTTGTCCGGGAAGATATTTTGCTCGCGTTTCCACAACACCCGTTGTGTGAACCCGGTTGCCGGGGGTTGCTGAACCCGGATACCCGCACGAAAGAGCCAGCCAGCGTCGACCAAGAGGCCACTGGAACGTCTTCGGCCTGGGCGGAACTGAACAAACTGAAATTCTAGAGTATTTGAATTATGGGCGTCCCAAAGCGCAAACCATCTCGTAGCCGCCAGCGAATGCGGCGAGCTTACAACAGTGTCCTGACGCTGCCTCAGCTGAGCACCTGTCCGCAATGTGCGGCGCCCTTTGTCCCTCACCGCGTTTGTCCCGCCTGCGGCTATTACAAAGGCCGCCAAGTAGTGACGATTGACTCCATGGGATGAGCGGCTTTCGGAGCGCGGATGGACATACTTCCTTCCGCGCTCTTTTAGTTTATGCGCATCGTGGTGGATGTGATGGGTGGCGACCACGGTCCGGGCGTTGTCATTCACGGGGCCAAACAGGCACTGGAGAGTAATGGCAAAATTTCGGAGCTGTTCCTGGTTGGTCGGCAGGAGGAAGTCCGCGCGGGCATGCACAAGGTCGGGCTGAACGATTCCCGAGTGCGGGTGGTGCACGCGTCGCAGTTCTTGACCATGGAGGACAAGCCTGTCGAAGGCCTGCGCAAAAAGAAGGATTGCTCCATCCTTCGCGCCATCGATGTGATGCGCGAGGAAAAAGCCGATGCCCTCATCTCCCCAGGCAATACCGGCGGACTTGTGGCTGCCGCCACCATCCGTCTCCGTCCATTGCCCGGAGTGGACCGGGTGGCCATCGCCACCGTCATTCCGGGACCGGAACAGGATTTCGTGCTGCTCGATTCGGGAGCAAGCGTGGAATCTCGCCCAAACCATTTGCTCCACTACGCCGTGATGGGCAGCGTGTATTCGCGCGAAGTCCTCGGATGCGCTCGCCCGCGGGTCGGGCTGTTAAGCAACGGGACTGAGGATAACAAAGGAACAGAGTTGACCCAGCAGACGCTCAGACTCTGTCGGCAGATCGAACTCAATTTCGTTGGCCATGTGGAAGGCCACGACCTGTTTCACAATCGGGTTGACGTGGTTGTCTGCGATGGCTTCGTCGGCAACATCGTTTTAAAAACGCTCGAGAGCTTCGCTAAGGGCATCTTCGGCTGGTTGCGGCGAGAATTGACCAAGAATCCGAAGCGGATTGTCGGCGCGCTCCTGGTCCGGAACGGCCTTCAAGCCATCAAGCGCCGGATGGATCCGGACGCTTATGGTGGAGCGCCCTTGCTCGGGTTGAATGGAAATGTTATGAAGGCCCATGGCTCGGCTAAGGAACGGGCAATTATGAACGCTATTCGGATGAGCACGGAAGCTGTCCAGCATCGCATTAACCAGGTTATTCAGGATGAAGTGGCCCGTGCCAATGAGGCGGTGTCCACCAGCGCATGAACGCTCCCACCTCTCCGCGGTTCAAAAACCCCCGCGCGGCCCATGGTTTCAATGGCCGCACCTGCTCGATTGTCTCGGTCGGCTCCTACGTGCCCGAGCGCGTGCTCACCAACGCTGATTTGGAGCGGATGGTGGATACATCCGATGACTGGATCACCGTGCGCACAGGCATCAAGGAACGACGCCTTGCGGCCGATGATGAGTTCACTTCCGACATCGCGACCAAGGCCGCTTTGCGCGCCATGGAGCGAGCCAAGATCAAGCCGGAAGAAATCGACCTGATCATCGTCGCCACCATCACGCCGGACATGCCGTTCCCTTCGACGGCCTGTTTGGTGCAGCGCAAGATCGGGGCGCGACGGGCCGCGGCCTTCGACATCGAGGCGGCCTGTTCGGGTTTCATTTATGGTTTGGAGATCGGGCACCAGTTCATCATGTCCCGGACGCATGACACCGTCTTGGTGATTGGCGCGGAAAAGCTCTCGTCGATCATCGATTGGAGCGACCGCAACACCTGCGTGCTTTTTGGCGATGGAGCGGGAGCGGCCATCTTGCAGAATCGTTCCTCCAGCCACGGTTTGTTGACCGCATGCATGGGGGCAGACGGGACCAAGGCGGATTTGCTCAGCATGCCAGCGGGCGGGAGCCGTTGCCCAGCGAGTCTGCAGTCGGTTTCCAATCGGCTCCATTATCTCCGCATGGACGGCAAGGAAACCTTTAAGAACGCCGTCAATGCCATGTACACCGCGGCCCGGGAGTCCCTCCGCCGGTGCGAAATCGACATTCAGCAGATCAAATGCATCATCCCGCACCAGGCCAATCGCCGCATCATCGATGCGGTCGCGGAACGTCTCGGAGCCGATCCAGCTCAGCTCTTCGTCAATCTCCACAAATACGGCAACACGTCCGCCGCCTCGGTGGCGATTGCTCTCGATGAAGCGGTCCAGAGCGGCCGGATTCAGTCAGGCGACTTGATCTTGCTGGTGGTTTTTGGGGCGGGCTTGACCTGGGCTGCGGCTGTCATCGAATGGTAGCATGCGTTGACGGCGAGGCCGATTATGATAGATTATAGCATCCTGTTATGAGTACAAGTAAACTCGACACCTCGGGAATATTCCAACCGGCCAAAATCTCATCCGCCCAGACTCGCTTGGCTCTTTCTTCGAGCGCGATTCGTTTCCGCAAAAATGGGATTGAATTTCGCGCCGACAAACCGATTCCCGCTTGGACCGAGATGACGGTCGATTTGCAGTCGCCCGTGGATGGCAAGAATGTGCATTGTACAGGTGTGGTCGTCGAATGCACCGGAAACCGGCACGCCGGCTATCTGGTGTCGATGGTCTTCATGAATATGTCCCGCCAGTCGCAGGAACGTTTCAATCAGCTCGCTGGTCCTCGCCTCTTTTAATCCGAAGTTGGTCTGATTGCAGCCTGGCTGCCTCGAGGTTCGTCCCTCGGGGGCCACCCCCTCGCCAGCATGGAAATTTTTCATCGTATTTTGCAGGCCGCCATCGGCGGCGGCGCTTCCGACATTCACATCAAGATTGATTCACCGGTCATTTTCCGGATCAATCGTCAGTTGGTCGCGATCGAGTGCCCGACTCCCACCCAGCCTTGGGTCAACAATGTCGTCGACAACATTGTCCCGACGCACATGCGTCGGCGCCTGGAGGAAGATCGGGAAATTGATTTCTCCTACTACATGCCGGGAGTGGGGCGGTTCCGAACCAATCTTTTCCAACAGCGGGGGCAATTCTGTCTCTCGATGCGCTACGTCAAAACCCAGGTTCCCAGCTTCGAGCAGCTCGGTCTCCTTCCGGTCCTGAGGCGCATTGCGGAGTCGCCGCGCGGCATTGTGCTGCTCGCGGGTTCGACCTGGTGCGGCAAGTCGACCACGCTCGCGGCGATGATCGAACACATCAATGCCAGCTTCAAACGTCACATCATCACGCTGGAGGACCCCATCGAATTTGTCTTCGAAGACAATCAGTCGGTCATCGAACAACGGGAAATCGGGCTCGATACGCTTTCGTTCGAGGCCGGCTTGAAGCACGTCCTGCGTCAGGATCCCGACATTATTATGATCGGCGAAATGCGGGACGCTTTGAGCTTCATGGCTGCCATGAGCGCAGCCGATACCGGCCACCTCGTCTTGTCGACGCTGCACACGACCAACGCGGCGCAGTCCGTGACCCGCATCCTTGATTTCTTCAAAGCGGATGAGCGCGAGCAGATCCGGCGGCAGTTGGCGGGAACTCTTCAGGCGGTCGTTTGTCAACGCATGGTCATGACGGTCAACGGCACGGTTACGCCCGCCCTCGAAATCATGATCAATACCGGCACGGTCCGAAAACTGATTGAAGAAAACCGCCTCGACAAGCTGCCGGCGGCGATTGAGACCGGTACCGACGACGGCATGCAGAACTTCAACCAGGCCCTTTTTCAGCTGGTCAAAGATCGGAAAGTGACCGAGAAAGAAGCGCTCGCCAAGGCCACCAACGCGCAAGCGTTGGAGATGAACTTCAAGGGTATCTTTTTGGACGAAGGCCGGCGCATTTTGGGTTAGGCTTCCGTCGACCTATTCCCGTCGCGCCGGCGCGACGTACATCTCCTCGCCGTGGAGATGTTGCACGATCATTTCGACCGTCCGCTCGATCGCCCCTTGGTTCTGCTGGACGACTTTCAGCGCCTGCTGACCGAGGTGTTGCCGCCTCTTCTCATCCTCCAGGAGGTGCGCTATTGCCGACTCAAGACCGGCCGCGTCCTGCACTTGCACAGCGCCGCCCTCGCGCACAAACGCGGCTGCGATGGACTCGAAGTTCTGCATGTTTGGACCGAAGACCATGGCTTTGCCCAGGGCGCCGGGCTCGATGGGATTCTGGCCTCCCTGGGCTGTAAGGCTCTTGCCGACGAAGATGACCGAGGCGCAGTCGTAGAAGTAGCGCAGTTCGCCGGTGGTATTGACGAGCAGGCACTCGATTTGGCCAGGTTCGTAGCGCGCATCTACGGCCAGTTCGGTGCGATAGACAAATCTGAGGCCCAGGTCGCTCAACTCCTTCGCCACTTCTTTGCTGCGTTCGAAATGACGCGGCACGATGATCAGGAAAAGCTGCGGGAACCGAACCCGCAGGCGGCGGAAAATCTGGGCGAGCAAGGCTTCTTCCCCCGCATGGGTGCTTCCCCCGATTAGCACCGGCGCGCCGGAGTCGACTCCCAACCTCCGCAGGAGGGCTTGCACGTCCAGAAGGGGCCTCTCGGTGAGTTTGATGGCGTCGAATTTCAAATTGCCCACGACTCGGATCGCCTCCGGTCGAGTTCCGAGGTGGCGCAGTCGTTGGGCGTCGGCTTCGTTCTGCACCCCGACTCCGCGCAAGGAGGCAAACAGCGGCTTGAACAGCCAGCTGAAACGTCTGTAGCCGCGATAGGACCTCTCTGAAAGGCGCGCGTTGACCAGAAAGCAAGGAGTGCCCCGGTCCCTCAGTTTCCACATGAAGTTGGGCCAGATTTCCGCCTCGACCAGGACGACCGCTTCGGGATGGATGGCTTTGAGAGCGCGCTGGACGTATTTCCGGCGGTCAATCGGGTAATAGATTTTTTCCACGTGGCTGGGGAGTTTTTTGTGCAATTCTCCCATGCCGGTCGAAGTCGTGGTCGAGACGACGATTTTGAGATTGGGCACTCTCGGTTCGAGAGCGTGGATCAATTGGGTGCAGATATTGACTTCTCCGACACTGACGGCATGCAGCCAGAGGACGTGGCGGTTGGTGACGGCTTGCTTGATTTTCGTGCCGTAATGGCCGAAACGCTGGGAGAATCCCCTGCGCCAGTTGCCGCGGCGCCACATCTTCAGGAGGTAGTAGGGTGCGAAGAGCAGCAGGAAAACCGTGAAGAGAAAGTTATAGAGCGAACGCATTCAGGCAGCTATATCAGGCTGTATCCTTTCGAGCTCGGCGTTGGAGCACCTCAACATCAGCGACCGGGACGGTACCAACGCAGGGCTGTGCAGCTCAAGCGCAGAATATCACCGGAAGAAGAGCCACCAAACGAGGGCGAGCATGGGTAGCATGATGGGCACGGTGTAATGAGTCATGTAGCGCACGAAGCTGGGCGTATGCACGTTCTGGTGATCAGCCATCGACTTGACCATGAAATTCGGACCATTGCCAATATAGGTATTCGCTCCAAAAAAGACCGCACTGACGCTGATGCCGACGACATAGCGGGCCAAGCTGCTGTTCGCCAGCAGATAGGCGATTTCAATCTGCTCCAAAGTCACTTGGCCGCTCTGCAACGCGCCGGCGTGGTGCCGCTGCAGCATCAGCCACGCGGCGCGCACAGGCTCGACCAGTGCGGCGGGATCGACGGATGGCTGCCGCGCCAGCTGCTTCAGTTGTCCCATCATTTCCGGCGAAATGAGTGTTCCGGAGATTGCCTTCATGAACGTGAGGTAGGTCGGCGCATTGTCGAGGACACTCGAGAGAAAGCCGCAGCTCCAGTAACACGCGCTCAGCGACGGGCTCCCCAGTTTGGCGCCGTTGGACTGCAACCAATCCAAAGCCGGCATCATCGTCGCAAAAATGCCCAGAAACAAAACGGCAACTTCGCGAATCGGGTGGAGGCTAAAATGGTTGGCCTGATGAATCGATGGGGGGGTGAGCCGGTAGGAGGCCAGCGCTGCCAAGAGCATGAGCCCTTCCCGGAGGTAAGGAGGGCGTTTCACGAAAATGGCTGCCAGAATCACTCCCAGGAACACGAGGTTAAACCCTCCCGCAAAGCGCCAGTGGTCCGGCGGCTCGGTTAGGGCGCGCCTGACGGCTTTCGGAGCACGAAGGTAGTTGCGCCAATCGAGCACCAAAAAGACCACGAGTAAGAAACCGACGGCAACCGCCCACATCGGCCAGCACCGGGCGGTGATCCACCAGAACGGAACGCCCCGCAGATAGCCGAGGAATAAGGAGGATCGCCGACGGGGGCGAGGCAGCCGCCGACATTGGAGATAATCAGGATGAAAAGACGACGTGATGACCGGTAATGCGATACTTGTTCATCCGCAGCCACGGGCGGATCAGCAACATCGATGCGCCGGTCGTGCCGACGAGGTTGGCCACGATAGCCCCTGTGCCGAGAAAGACCACGTTGACGAGCGGCGTGGCCTCACCCTTGACGCTAATGTGAATTCCCCCGGCGACGATAAACAGGGCCCCAATCAGAACGATGAAGCTGGCATATTCGCGAGCCGTATGCAGCACTTCCCCGACTGCGCCGAGGCCCACCAGATAATAGCCGACGGTAATGGAACCGAGCAAAGCTGCCACCATGGGGTAGGCGCGAGCCCACCAGTCGGCCGCGAGGAGCGGGCCCAAGGCAATGGCGCTCAAAAGGAGGACAAACGGCAGCGCCATCCACAGGCTTGGTTCCACTAGAGTCCCTTCCATTTGTCGCGAAGCTACCCTTTTCCGAAAACCGGGGTCAACAGCGTTGGCCGTTGTCTGGACGTGGCACCTCAGGGAACGGCCGCCGGCGAGGCAGGGAGGGAATTGGCCTTTCAACTTCGCCGGATTGGCTTACCTTGGCGGCATGAGTCTGTCAGAACAGATGGCCCAAATTGCCCGGCAGGCGAAAACGGCGTCGCGTCAATTGGCCAAATTCGACACTGCTCAGAAAAACGCTTGTCTGATGGCGATGGCGACGGCCTTGGAGCAAGGGCGAGATGAGTTAAAACGGGCCAACGCTCTCGATATGGCCGCCGCGACGGAAGCCGGGTTGTCCTCGGCCATGCTCGATCGTTTGAAGCTGGATGAGAAGCGCATTTATTCGATGGCCAAGGGGCTTCGAGAAGTCGCGGCGCTGCCTGATCCGGTCGGACGCGTGCTGGATGAGCGTGTGCGGCCCAACGGCCTGAAATTACGCAAGGTGTCCACCCCAATCGGGGTCATCGTCATTATTTATGAATCGCGGCCGAATGTGACGGCCGACGCGTCGGCCCTGTGTTTCAAATCGGGCAATGCAACCATCCTGCGTGGAGGCAAGGAGGCGCTCGAATCGAATCGGGTCATTGCGGCTTTGATGGTTGAGGCAGCTCGGCGCGAGCTGGCGGCGTTTCCATCGGACGCCATTCAAGTCGTTCCTACCACTGACCGGGAAGCCATTCGCGAACTGCTGTCGCTCACTCAGTATGTCGACCTGTGCATGCCGCGAGGTGGCGAAGGACTGATCCGCGCGGTCGCGGAGTGTTCCAAAGTACCCGTGATCAAGCACTACAAAGGGGTATGCCACGTTTACGTCCATGCGGCTGCGGATCTGGCCATGGGCGAGCAGATCGTGATGAACGCCAAAGTGCAACGTCCGGCCGTGTGCAATTCGATGGAGACTCTGTTGGTTGATGAGGCCATTGCGAACAGGTTTCTGCCGCGGATCGCGCACACCCTCTCCGAAAAGAATGTGGAACTGCGGGTGGACGATCGGGCTCGCGAGCTTTTGACGGCGGGTGCGGACGCGGTGGCTGGTCTGAGGTTCAAACCGGCGACCGAGCAGGACTGGTATACCGAATACAACGATTATATTCTGAACGTGCGGATCGTGACGAGCCTGCCGGCCGCCATTGATCACATCAACCATTATGGGTCGTCGCATTCGGATAGTATTGTCACGAGCGACGAAAGGAGCGCGCTTCAATTCTTAGCCGAAGTCGATTCCGCTGCTGTCTACTGGAACGCATCGACTCGTTTCACCGATGGAGGTGAATTCGGCATGGGTGCCGAGATCGGCATCAGCACCGATAAAATCGGTGCCCGCGGGCCGATGGGCTTGGACGAGCTGACAAGCTACAAATGGCTCGGCTTTGGTTCGGGCCAGCTGCGTTCCTGACTGAAACCAGTGCCAAAACGATGACCAGCAGCAGCCTTCCAGGGATGGGCATGGGGACTGACGCGGACATAGCGCGGTCGATTCAAGCGAGCATTCCGCCCGCCGGCCTTTTCGCGGGACAGCGGTGGCGAATTTCGCCCGAGCCCTTTCCGCTCCCCCGGAAGATCGTGGCGGAACTGGACTCTCTCGGCCGGGTCTTGGTTGCATTTTATCGGGCGGTTGGCTTGCTATACCGGCGGAGTGTCGCGGGGCAGGAACCGCCCTGGGTGGCGCAGTGGCTCGACCAAGGCAAACCGGCAGATCTGCGCGATTGGCAACGCGCCCCAAATTTGAAGAACGAGATTCCGCGGGTGATTCGCCCGGACCTGCTTTTGCTCGACGACGGTCTGGTGATAACGGAACTGGACAGTGTTCCGGGAGGGATCGGATTAACTGCGTGGTTGAACCAGGTATATGCGCGAGTGCCGCTGACAAGCGGACCAGCTAAGCTCCCGACTCCATTGGACCCCTCGGCCGCGGCTGGCGATTCGAGGCTCACCTCGCGGGCGATCGTGGGCGGCGCAGATGGGATGCTGCGAGGGTTTGAAGCCATCTTTGGCCAAGCGTCGCGCGTGCACATCGTCGTCTCGGAGGAGTCGTCGACCTACCGCCCCGAGATGGAATGGCTCGCGGGACAGCTCGGGCCTCGATTTCGCGTGCAATCCGCCAGCTTCTCCGACTTTGAAAAGGGTGATGCTGTCTACCGCTTTTTCGAGTTGTTCGACCTTGGAAATGTCAAAAATGCCGGGCGCATCATGGAAATGGCGTTGGCCGGTGATATCACCCTGACGCCTCCTCCCAAGCCCATTTTTGAGGAGAAGATGCTGTTTGCCCTGCTCTGGAACCGGAATCTGCGGGGATTCTGGAGGCGCGAGTTGGGCCAAGGATTTCTCGACCGGCTCTGGCGATTGGTCCCGTACACCTGGTTGATCGATCCGGCGCCGCTGCCTCCTCACGCAGCTATCCCGGAACTGAATCTAACGGACTGGCAACAACTGAAGGCGTTGTCGCAGCGAGAGCGCGATTTGATCCTGAAAGTGTCTGGTTTTGCCGAAACGGCCTGGGGCGCGCGTGGCGTTTACCTGGGGAGCGATTTGCCGTTGCCCGATTGGAGCGCCGCGGTCGACTTGGCGTTGCGCGAGTTTGAGCGCAGTCCATTCGTGCTGCAGCGCTACCATAAGCCGACGGTGGTGCAGACGCGCTGGTTTGATTTCGATGCGGAGGAGGTCAACCCGATGAACGGCCGGGTCCGGCTTTGCCCGTTTTACTTTGTGAATGGTGAAGGGGATGCGGCCCGGGCGCGATTGGGTGGGGTCCTGGCGACAATTTGTCCGGCGGACAAAAAGATCATCCATGGAATGACGGAGGCGATCTTGGCGCCCTGCTCGTATGAACAACCATGACCAGTCGCTGGTGGCTTTTGTCCTCCTGGCCGCGAGTTCGTTGTTCGTGATCATGGATCCAATCGCCTTGATACCCGCGTTCCTGGCGATGACGACCGGCGACCCACCCGCGCAGCGCGCCCGAATGGCAGCCCTAGCTTGCGGGGTCGCCGCCGGTTTGCTCGTCTTCTTTGCCCTCGTCGGCGATAAGATCTTTCGGCTGTTCGGGATTACCCTGGCTTCGTTCAAAATAGCGGGCAGCATTGTCTTACTACTGATCGGCCTCGATATGCTCCAGGCACGGCGTTCACTCGTGCAAGAGACCAGGGAAGAAAAGGACGCGGGCGCGGCCAAAGAAGACATCGCGATCACGCCATTGGCCGTGCCCATGCTGGCGGGGCCAGGGGCTATTTCCACGGCCATCCTCCTGCGCGCGCAGGTGAAGGATTGGACCCAGGAGGTCGCCTTGCTCGTCTGTATCGTGGTCGTTTCCTTCTTGTGCTACCTCGTTTTGCGTTTGGCGGCTCGCGGAGTAGGATGGATCAGTCCGATCGCGATGCGGATCGCAACGCGGATCATGGGATTACTGCTGGTGGCGGTTGCGGTTCAGTTCACGCTCGACGCCTTGGCCGAACAGAAGGGTAAACTCTTCTGAGCGGATCGGAGTTAGGCTCGGAACGCAGGGCTGGCTGAGCGAACCCTTTGCCAGCAGGGATGGAATTCGAGGGAGTCCAGGCATGACCCAGTCAGCCAATGTCGACCAAACGAACAGGGAGCCGTAATCCGAAGGTGCCGAGGCGCGTCGATCCCCCCTGGCGCTTTTATCTCGGATACTTGCTCGTAATGCTCGTGCTCCTGCTTGTTTGGCAGGAGCTGCTCCCCCTGGCCATTCGCACGTTGACCTACAGTGAGTTCAAGGCCGCCTTGGCCAAGGGAGAGGTCAAAACGGTTTCGGTGGGCGCTGACGAAATCAATGGCCGGATTGAGCGTTCCACCCCGATACCTCCGACTGGCGGGACCAATCAGGCTTCCAGTGGCGCCGCTGACGGATTCAATTTCAGAAGCGTGCGGGTGGAAGATCCGGACCTGATCAAGGAGCTCGAGGCGGCCAAAGTGCGTTACCAGGGTGTCCGGCCCGGATGGATCTCAGCGGTCCTATGGGCGTGGATTGTTCCGATTGGTTTGATGATTGTGCTCTGGATCTTCATCAGCCGGCGGGTCGGCGCCGCCGGCGAATCCGTGTTGAGCTTTGGCAAGACCCGGGCCCGGGTCCTGGTCGATCAGGATACAGGTGTGAAATTCACCGACGTGGCGGGGTGCGACGAAGCCAAATACGAGCTGCAAGAGGTCGTCGACTTTCTGAAGCATCCCGAGCGCTACAAATCCCTCGGCGCCAAAATCCCCAAAGGAGTTCTGCTGATCGGGCCGCCGGGGACTGGGAAAACGCTCTTAGCCCGGGCGGTTGCGGGAGAAGCGAAAGTGCCGTTCTTCTCGTTGAGCGGGAGCGATTTTGTCGAGATGTTCGTTGGCGTGGGAGCGGCGCGCGTCCGCGATTTGTTTGTCCAGGCGAAGTTGAAGGCCCCGTGCATCATCTTCATCGATGAGTTGGATGCGATTGGCCGGCAGCGCGGGGTGCACGTGGGAGCGGTCAACGACGAACGGGAACAAACTTTGAACCAGTTGCTCGTGGAGATGGACGGATTCGAGGCGAATGCAGGGGTGATTCTATTGGCGGCCACGAATCGCCCCGATGTGCTCGATCGCGCCTTGTTGAGACCGGGCCGATTTGATCGCCAAGTCATCGTGGACGCCCCTGACATCGACGGTCGACAAGCGATCTTGAAGGTCCATGCCCGCGAAAAGCCGCTGGCCGACGAGGTAGATCTGCGCCGCGTTGCCCAGTCAACTCCGGGCTTTTCCGGGGCTGATTTGGCCAACGTGTTGAATGAAGCCGCTTTGCTGGCGGCGCGCCGCCATGCGCGGGTCATCGAACAAAGCGACTTGGAAGCGGCGGTGGAAAAGGTGGTGGCTGGTCCGGAGCGAAAAAGCCGGCGACTAAGCGATGAACAAAAAAACCGCGTCGCTTACCACGAAGTGGGCCACGCTCTAGTCGCTGCCTACAGCGAACATGCCGATCCGGTCCACAAGATCAGCATCGTTCCGCGTGGACGCGCCGCGCTTGGTTACACGATGCAACTGCCCGCGGACGATCAGTTCCTGCTGAGTCGCGCTGAGCTCCTCGACCGCATTCGGGGGATGTTGGGCGGCCGGGCGGCTGAGGAGATCGTTTTCACCGACATGACGACCGGGGCGGAGAACGATTTGGAGCGGGCGACCGCCCTGGCCCGGCAGATGGTTTGTGTTTACGGCATGAATGAACGGATTGGCCTTGCTCATACCGCTCAAAGACAGAATGGAATCCACCTCGGTGGTGCCGACGGCGCGTTCCAGCGAGATTGCAGCGAAGCAACCGCCCGGGAGATCGACGAAGAAGTAAAGAAACTACTGGACGCCTGTTACCAGGATGCCAAGCGGATCCTCACCGCTCACCGCGATCAACTCGAAAGCGTGACGGCGGAGCTGCTCAAGAGAGAAACCCTGGATCGAGCGACATTCTGGCAGCTCTTGGGCAGGGCCGAGCCGCCGGAGCCGGCGAAGCGACCTTAGCAACCCAAGCGGGCTCAGGCGGCTGCTCGCCTCAATCGATCCGCGACCGCTTGCCATTCAACGGTGTCCGGGACGGCCTCGATGATGATTAATTCGGCATCGGTCAGATCGCATCGATGCAACTCCGCGTAAAGCGCTCGCCCGAAGAGGTCCGGAGTCTTCGGCATGGCGGACACCTGCCCACTCATCCCTTCCAGGGTAAGCCTCGTTCGAGCCAGAACGCACGCCCGCTCGGGTGAAGCCTTGGTGCGAGCCAGAAGTGTGGCCAGGCTTTCTTCAGGCCTCCAAAGAAGGACCCTGGCTTTCGGCGCGTAGTGCTTCAACATCATTCCCGGGCTGCGCACCGGCCCGCTCGATTCCAAGCCGGGCCCCCGCACCAGGCCGACCACCGCCGCGAGCGATTCGATATGGATGACCCCAGGCCGGAGCAGCTGCGGCGGCGAGACACTCACATCAAGGACGGTTGACTCGATGCCGTGCTCGGCTGGTCCTCCGTCGACGATCAAGGGGATTTGATCGCCAAGGCTCCGTTGGACGTGTTCAGCGGTCGTGGGGGAAACGGCCCCAGAGCGATTGGCGCTTGGGGCGGCCAGGGGGAAGTGGCACCGGCGGATCACAGCTTGAATGACCTCATGACTTGGCCAGCGCACCCCGACTGTCCTGCCTCCGGCGGTGACGATATTGGGCATGATTGGCGACTTCGGTAAGACAAGTGTCAATGGTCCCGGCCAAAAAGCGGCAGCCAGCTTTTCGGCGATAGAGGGCCATTCGGAAGCACACGAACGGGCCATCTCGAGGCTGGCCACGTGCACAATCAACGGATTTGTTGCCGGCCGGCCTTTGATCGCAAAGATCTTCTGCACAGCGTCAGGCTTTGAGGCATCTGCCGCCAGTCCGTAGACCGTTTCAGTCGGCAAAGCGACGACATCGCCACCGCGGAGCAAGGCGGTTGCTTGTTCCACGGCGTCGTGGAACGACGCTGGCGAATCAGTTTTGGCGACTTGTGCCATGCGATCAGCCGCCCGGGATCAAAGGCGCGACGGTGCCGGACTCATCGGTCCCAGGCTGAGCTGACTAAGCTTAGCAGCTCGCCTTCGGCGGGACGAGTGCATCTGATGCAATCCGCGCGGTCGGCGGTGCTTCCGGAGGCGAGGCGAAAGGCAACAGCCGCCCGTTGACACATGGCCGGGCGGCTGTTGCAGAGCGTTAGCGGCTCTGGCGAATTTAGAACCGTGACGGCGCGTCCGGGGCCGGATCGAATCGGAAGAAGGCATGGTCAGCCCCGACTTCGAGAGGCACGCGGATCTCACAGAGACCGCCTGACTGGAAAGTGGCCCAGTGCGCGGGCACTTCCTGCCAATGATTACTTCCGATGTCTTGTGTCCAGCGCACCTGGAGCGCCTGTTCGGTTGGCGCGATCTGGAAAGTGAGCCGGACGGACTCGCCGTCGACGCTGCTCGCCACGATTTGGGCCGGGGCAGCTTGTGGGCTGCTCTGATCAACGTCGTCTTCGGTTGCGAGAGGCAAGGACGCGAGCGTGACACTCGAAGTCTGTTCCATCACCCGGACATTGTCCAACAGAAGGTCGAGGTCGGCGGAGGTGGGCGAGATATCTTCGAAAAGAAGCGTTGTCAGTGTGCCCGCCGCGGTGAAAGAGAAAGAGACTGGTTGCCAGGTCCGATTGCCGCCTCCGCTGCCGCGCAACGAGGTCGTCTGCGACACGGGAGTCGTCGCGCCTTGGATGCTGGCGCGAAGGCGCTGCTCGCTTTGATTCCACGCAACGATCCCGGCGTTGAAGGTGACGGTGTAGCTTCGACCCGTGACGGTGGCGAAGCCCTGGCTCAGCCGAGCGTTAGGGGTGGACTGCCCGCCGTTGAAAGAAACCCCTTGGATGCCGTCCGTGGCTGCTCCTGGATTGAGGGAAGCATTGCCGCTGACGCTCCAGCCGAGGAATGCTGCTTCGAAGCTGCCGTTCAGGATTCGGTTGGCCGGATTTGCGGGCGGTGGCGTCGCCGCGGCGGTGACTTTGACCGTGAATGTTTTGCTATCGCTCAAGGCGGGTTGACCTTGATCAGTGACCTTAACCGTCACCTCGGTGCTGCCCGACCCGGCGGTTGTGGCGGTCGTCCAGGAAAAGAGCCCACGGCTGCTCACGGTGGCTCCAGTTGGCCCGGAGACAAGGCTGAAAACCAGGGCGCTCGCTTGATCTTGATCGTCACTGGCGACGAGCTGGAGGCTGAGGCTGCCGCCGGCGGTGACAGAGAAGGAGGGAGTTGACGCTGCGGCTGTCCCCTGTTCGGAGATACGCACCTGATCGAGGAGCATATCGAGATCGGCTGAGGTGGTCGAAACGTCTTCGAAGATCACTGTGACGGAGGCTCCCGCCGCCACAAACGAGAGGGAATCAGATTGCCAAACGCGGCTGCCATTGCCATTGCCGCGAAGCGTGACCGTCTTGGAAGTGGCACTGGTTGCGCCCTGAATAGAGAGCCGCAGGCTTTGCTCATTTTGATTGTAGGCGATGATCCCGGCATCGAAGGTGACGGTGTAAGTCCGCCCTGCGACGGTGGCAAGGCTTTGAGTCAACTTGCCATTGGGCGTGGTCTGTCCCACGTTGAAGGCCGCGGCGTTGGAGCCATCACTGGCTCCCAATGAGCTGGCCATCACGTTGCCGCTCGCAGTCCAATCATTCAGGCCTGATTCGAAACTGCCATTATTGAATCGAGCGGTCACAGTTCCGCCAGTTTGCCAGCTCTGCCCATCAACCGACACAAGGACCGGGGCGTTGTTCGACACCACCGGCGGCGGAGGTGGAGGCTGGACTACGACCGGGGCGGGATTGACTTCGACGACAAACGTCTTGCTGTCGGTCATTGCCGGTTGCCCCTGGTCTTTGACCTGGACGGTGATTTGATTGGTGCTGGCGGACGCCGCGCTGCTCGGCGTCCATCCAAAGACGCCACTCGAACTCACACTCGCGCCGGAAGGCCCGGCCAGAAGTGAGAAGGTGAGAGAGCTCGCTGGGTCTTGAGCGTCCGTGGCGCTGAGCGGCAGAATAAGGGTGCTGCCAGCGGTAACGGAGAAAGTCGGTTGCACAACAGCCGGAGCTTGCTCCGAGAGTCGGACTTTATCCAGCAGGAGATCAAGGTCCGCAGTGGTCGGCGAAATGTCTTCGAACAGGATCGTCGCGGACGTTCCCGCAGCGGTGAAGGAGATCGCGTCGGATTGCCAGTTGCAGGTGCCGTTTCCAGTTCCGCGGAGAGACAGGGTTTTCGAGGTGGAAGTGCTTGCTCCCTGCACGGACGCACGCAGGCGTTGTTCGTTCTGGTTGTAGGCGATGATGCCGGCATCAAAGCTGATGGTGTAAGTGCGACCGATGACCGTGGCGAAGCTCTGGCTGAGCCGGCCATTAGGCGTGGTTTGACCGGCGTTGAAGGTAGCGGCATTGCCTCCATCCGTGGCCCCCAGCGAGCTTACCCAGAGGTTGCCGCTCGCCGTCCAGCTGCTCAGGCCGGATTCGAAGCTCCCATTGATCATCTGCGTCGTTCCGCTTGCGCCGCCCTGCCAATTCTGGCCATTCACCGAGACGAGCACCGGGGCGGTGTTGGTGACGATCGCTTGCGGTGGAGAAGTTGGCGCCGTCGGGGCGGCCAAAACCTGGATGGTGAATGATTTGACGTCCGTCAGGGCGGGTTGTCCCGCGTCCTTGACCTGGACGGTCACTTGATTGGCGCCGGCAGGCGTGCTGGCGCTCGGTGTCCAGGCGAAGGCCCCGCTCGCGCTGACAGTGGCTCCGCTTGGGCCTGAGACCAGTGAGAAAGTAAGCGCGGTCGGCGCATCCTGCCCGTCGGTGGCGGTGAGCGCCAGATTGAGAGAGCTTCCCGCGGTGACGGAGAAAACCGGGACAGTAACAGGAGCAACCTGCTCGGACAGCCGCACCTTATCCAGGAGCAGATCCAGATCCGCGGTGGTCGGCGAGACGTCGTCGAAGATCAGCTTGGCCGAAGATCCGCCGGCGACAAAGGACATCGAATCAGACTGCCAGGTGCAGTTGCCGCTTCCCGTGCCGCGGAGCGAGACTGTTTTGGTCCACCCTTTGATCGCCCCTTCGACCGTAATCTGCAGACGCTGTTCGCTCTGGTTGTAAGCGATCACGCCAACGCTGTAACTGAGAGTGTAGGTGCGTCCTGCGGTCGTGGCAAAGTCCTGGACGAGCCGGCCGTTGGGTGCGGTCTGGCCGCAATTAAAGATGGCGGCTTGGGCACCGTCGGCTGCGCCCAAGGTGCTGGCGATGACATTGCCGCTGGCCGACCAGCCCGTGAAACCGGTCTCAAAGCTGCCATTGTTGATCGTGGCGGTGGCGGTGCTCCAACGTTGCGTATCTACCGCAACAAGGACGGGCGCGGTGTTTGTGATCTTGGGAAGGGGAGTGACGGAGACCTGGAAAGTCTTCTGATCGGTCAGGGAGGGAGCGCCACTATCCGATACCGCGATAGTGACCTGATTGGTCTTGCCCACATCGGACGCCGAAGGCTTCCAGGTGAATAGGCCGGTGGCACTAACCGCAGCTCCAGTCGGGCCGGAGACGACCCGAAAACTGAGCGTCTGCGCCGGGACATCTGTATCAGTGGCGCTCAGCTGCAAACTGACGTTGCCCCCTTCCAGCACGATCTGGTTGGCAATCGTGGCGAGCTGGGGCGCTGTGTTCACCGCGGAAAAGTTGTAGCGGATCAAATTCGACGGTTCGCTTTCGAGTCCGTCCTCCGTCACCGCGGTCGCCTGGATATGATAGGTCTTGCCCGGAGTCAGACCGAGAAGGCGCGCCGTGGTTGCGCCGGTGACCTGCACGCGGTTGGTGAGGCTAGTCTCAGCCTCACCATAATAGACCTGGTAGGACTTGACGTCCGGATCCGGACTGGGGTCCCACAGAAGGTCAAGGCGCGGATCAGCGGCCCAGGCACAGTGCAGGTTCGTTAATATGAAACCGAAAGCGGCGGACAGTCTAACCACACGCTTCCATCCAACGTTTCGTTGAAAGTAAAGCATGTTAGGAGGTTGAGCACCGGAGATGCCTCCTCCGTATTTGAGAAATCAAATCATCACCGCGCCGACAGCATTGACCGCTTCCGCCGACATCCCTACTGGAGTTTGTCCTACACGCGGTTCTAAGAACTCATCCCCCGTTGGCATGCCGCCGCTGGACCCCGTGTGGTCGCTCTGGACGCGACCAGATTGGAAAACCCAGCGCAATCGATGAGAAAATCGGGCCGGCATGGAGAATGCCTCTCGGCAAGCCCCGTTCCCTTGGCGAAACCATGTAAGCCGACTTCTGACACGGAGGGACTAGGGGGGATTGAAGACCATCGCAGGCACGATCGGTCGCCGCCTTTCAGCTTTTGGTCGGGCACTCAGGTCTGTTTCGGGCAGTCACGGACAGCCTCATATAAAAAGGGGACAACTTTACGGTCGCGTGCCCGTCGCAGCCTTCCGGGGCAGCGCGAAGTAGAAGATCGCGCCTTCGTTCGGCTTCGCTTCGGCCCAGGTTCGGCCCCCGTGTCGCTGGATGATTCGGCGAACCGTCGCCAAGCCGATTCCGCTGCCTTCAAATTCGTCTTTTGAATGGAGACGTTGAAAAAGATTGAATATCTTCTCGGCGTAGCGCATGTCGAATCCGACGCCGTTATCCCGCACGAACACGACCGTTTCCGCCACCTGGTCAATCGCGGCTCCAACCTCGATTCGAGCAGGGCGGCGCCGGCTGGAGAACTTGGCCGCGTTCGACAACAGGTTGACGAAGACCTGCCGGAGCATGGCAGGATCCCCATGGACGAGCGGCAAGCTGCGCCTCCGGAAGACGATCGAAGAGCCGGGCATTTGACTCCGGACGGTGCGAATGGCTTCTTCGGCCAATCGCCGCAATGCGACGCGCTGCGAGCACATTTCGCAACGATTCATCAAAGAAAATTCGAGCAAGTCATCGATCAGCTTTTCCATCCGCTCGGTTGAGTCGGCTAGTTGCCGCAGGTGATGTTCATCGGTGGGATCGAGACGGCCGCCCAGAGACTTGAGCAGCAGAGCGGTGTAGCGGTTGATATGCCGCAGCGGTGCGCCCAGATCGTGCGCCACCGAATAAGCGAACGTCTCGAGCTCTTGATTGACCGCGGCGAGCTCCCCTGTCCTGGCTTTGACCGCGTTCTCCAGAGTGTTCTTCACCTGCCGGAGCCTTTCTTCTGCGCGCCGTCGGACGGTAATGTCGGTGTTGGCTGCTGCCCAGCGGAGGACGGCGCCCTGTCGGCTGCGCCACGGCATTGCTCTGGCTTCAAACCATCGATAGCTGCCGTCGTGCTTGCGGATGCGGACTTCGGTCTGAAAAGATTCGCCGGAGGCGACGGCTGCGTTCCAGGCCGTCAAAAACGAGGACCGATCTTCGGAGTGCAAGCTCTCCAGCCAGCCGAGGCCAAGCAGATTGGATAGGGGCCGGCCAGTGAAAGTGGTCCATTGTGGACTGAGGTAGTCGCATTCCCCGTTGGCCTCAAAGGTCCAGATCAGCGGCGGCAACGATTCAACCAACCGTCGAAACGAGTGGCGCCTGCGTTTGCCAAAGGGAGCTGTTTCGGGTTGCCTGGCGCCTTTCACCTGTCATGCGGCTTTGCTCAGCAGCGTCCATGAGCAAGCGAGCTGGGGCGTGATCTCAGTAAAGCGATGAAACTCGACCGGCTTGACCAGGTAGGCTTCGGCGCCCAGGCGCAAGGCCTCTCGAATGTGCTCGTCTCGCCGCGAGACGGTCAGCACAACTACTCTGATGTCACGGGTCCTTTCATCAGCCTTGATCGCGCGCAAAACCTCCAAGCCTGGAACTTTGGGCAAGTTCAAATCCAGCAGGACAACGTCCGGCAGTTGTGTCGCCCGTCGCCGCGCGTAGCTGCCGCGGCAGAAAACAAGATCGAGGGCCTCGGCGCCGTCGCGGACAACTTCGATGCGGTTAGTCAGCCGCGCTTGACGGAACGCTTCCAGCGTCAGTTCGATATCGCGTTCGTCGTCTTCCACCAGCAGAATATCCGCTCCGTCTGATTTGGCCATGGCCCGGTCGTCCTCCGGTTCCGCTTCCGGGGTGGTGCTTAACGGGGAGAAGAGCGCCGAGAGGGAGATTCTGAGCGCTTTGGCCAGTTTCTCGATCGTTTGGAGCGAAGCGTTGCGGGCACCGCGTTCAATATCGGCCACGTACGAGCGATGGAGACCGGCTCGCCAGGCGAGTTCTTCCTGCGAGATCCCGGAGCGGGCGCGCCAGTTCTTAATCGCCAGGCCGAATCCCTTTTTCACGTCGTTGTACCACATGGAAAGACTCGGGTTATTTTGTGCTGGTGACATGGCTGCCTCAATACGCGATGAGTGACAATCACGCTGTCGCTGCCGGAAATGGGGCGGCAATTCCCGAAATGTATCTTACGCGCTGGGCGGGTGGCGAAGGAATACAGGGAACAGTGTAGGCGGCGATTCGTACCCAGCGGCAGTTCAGCGGCACGCATGGCGACCGGGTTGGGCCGGTGGCGGAGAGCACGAAACCGGGCGGCAGCTAGGCCTCGATCATTCGATGACGGATGGCATAGCGGACCAGTTCGCTGACCGAATGTAAATTCAGTTTGCGCATGATATTGGCCCGATGCGTCTCCGCGGTCTTGGCGCTAATGCCTAGCGCGTCGGCCACTTCTTTCGACGTTCTGCCTTCTGCGATCAGCTGTGCGATTTCTCGTTCCCGCAGCGTCAAGGGAGTGGTTTCCTCGGCTGGCATGATCTCGGCATCGGCCGTCGTGAACTCGCGTTCGGGAACCCAGCCGGACACCGATCTGGAAAAGAAGGTCCGATGGTCGCGCAGTTCTTCCAAAGCATGAACCAGAACTTTGCCGGCATCGCTTTTGAGCACGAACCCGCTTGCGCCCGTCGCGGTGATCGCCCGCACCAGTTGCTCGGATTGGTGCATCGTCAAAATCAATACTTCTGTTTGCGGGAGCGCTGCCCGAATTTGTCGGGTCGCTTCCAGTCCGTTCAACTCCGGCATGCCAAAATCCAGGACGACGACATCCGGGCAAAGTTGTTTCGCTTTGCTGACGGCTTCGCGTCCGGTGCGGGCTTCGCCGCAAACGACGAAGTCGGGGCGGGATTCAAGCACGACGCGGACCCCTTGTCGGATCATTTCATGGTCGTCTGCAATCAAGATCCTCATGGCTTGGGGGAAACCGACGGTTTCAAAGGCACAACAGCTTTCACCTTGGTTCCCTTCGAGCTGGATTCGATCTCCAGGGTGCCTCGAAGGTGGCGCAATCGTTCGCGCATACCGCTCAATCCGACCCCGGTGCCTGCGACGATCGCCTGCGCGTCCACGGCGATCCCGCGCCCGGTGTCCTCAACTTCCAACCGAATATCCTCTTGATTTCGTTGCAGCCGGATCGACGCCGTCCGGCTGCCGGAGTGCCTGTGGACGTTGGCCAGACACTCCTGCAGGACGCGAAACAGTGTTAACTCGGCTTCTCGGGAAAGGCGGCCAAGCTCTTCCGAGACTTCCAAATCGACCCGCAGCCCGCTCCGTCCGGCGAATCCATCCGCATAATCGCGCACGGCTCCAGCCAGCCCGAGTTCTTCCAGCATGGGCGGGTGCAACAGATACGAAAGGGTTCGCAGTTCGTGGGAACACTGGTCGACCAAGAGGATGCTGTCGGTTAGGAGCTTCCTCGGTTTGGCGTCCAACGGTGGGAGGACGCTGTCGAGCAGTCCGAGGTTCATACTGAGAGCGGCCAACTTTTGCACGGTCGTGTCGTGCAATTCTCTCGCCAGGCGGCGACGCTCCTCATCCTGAAGACGCAGCAACTCTCCCGAAAGGCGGCTTAAGGCTTCCTCTGCTTCTTTCCGATCGGTGATATCGGCGGCACACCACCCTCGATAGCCAGCTTCGCCCAGGTTCTGAGCGATCGGAAACCCTCGCGTCCTGAGCCAGCGGACCGTCCCGTCCGGCCAGAGCAGCCGATGCTCGAGCGTAAAACCGCCGGTCAGGGCGCTGGCTGCTTCGGCTTCCAATAGCGGGCGGTCTTCCTCCGGGACGCAGTCCATCCAGTGAAATAGATTTCGCCCGTCGTCCGAACGGCCGAAGATTCTTCTCCAGGCAGCATTCGTGTAGCAGATTTCCCCTTCCGCGGAAGTCAGCCAGAAGGCGTCATGGCTGTGCTGCGCGAACTGGCGGAACGACTGTTCGCTCTCGGGCAATGGCGATGGGTGGCCTTCGAAGGGGCCGCCAAAGGATGCCGGTGAGAACGGGGCAGCTACGCTGTGTTGGTCAGAGTTCACACGATTGGGGTCGGCAGCACCAAAGCCTCGGTATGGTTTGTGAACTGCTTTTCTGACGGAGCGTGTCTTTCCAGGTTACAAATCGGTTAAAGTGAATGGCTGAGAGTCGTCGACGCGACAACCCCGCCGAATCTTGCGCAGAGGAGCCTATCGGCTCAATACGCGATAAGTGACAATCTCCGTGGGCACTAGACATACGTGCGTCAGGAACGGGACGACTGTGACGCGCACGTAGGATAAAGCGGCTGCCGAGGGCGTCAACTCTTCGCGTGCGCCAATGCGATTTCGACGCCTGGAGAGGACACGCTTTCCCGCTCGTTTGGCTGCCTCGACTCAGGCGCTGAGGGTCATTTCGGGCGGGGCGAGCACGTGGCTCGGGTTCGGCGGCGGGGATCGCTGTGAGAGTTCGGTCCTCGAATAGTGCGCTTGGTTGTTGCCGATGACCTCGAGCAACTGGCTGACGGCTTCATTCATTTGCTGGGCCTGGGACTTCAAATTGCCTGCCGCGTCGGCGCTGCTCTGAGAACTGGCCACGTTGTCTTGCGTGCCCTGGTCCATGGAGGCCATGGCGGTATTGATCTGTCGAATGCCCTCGCTTTGCTCTTGGGAAGCAGTCGCGATCTCCATCACCAACTGGTCCACCCGCCTGGCGTTCTCCGCCATTTGGCCCAAGCTTTGGGCGACTTTGTTCGTGAGGACAACGCCTCGGTCGCTTTTCTGAATCGCGTCCCTAATTTGCAGGGCGGTCTCTTTGGCCGCCTGGGCGCTACGCTGTGCGAGATTGCGGACTTCGTCGGCGACAACAGCGAACCCCAAACCTCCTTCGCCGGCGCGAGCGGCTTCGACCGCGGCGTTGAGGGCGAGCAAGTTGGTTTGGAAAGCGATTTCGTCGATGGTTTTGATGATTTTGGCGATACTGTCGCTCGACCCTTTAATTTCGACGATCGCACGGCTCATTTCGGCCATGTCGATCATGCTGCTGTCAGCCGCGGCCCGCGTGCGGGCCGCCAACTCTTTGGTCGAATGGGCGTTGTCAGCGTTCCGCTGCGTCATGCTCGCGATCTCCTCCAATGATGCGCTCGTCTCCTCCAGCGACGCCGCCTGCTGGCTCGCTCGCTGAGCGAGCGATTGGCTCATTTCATTGACCTGGCCGGCTGCCGTTGTCACCTGTCGCGCTTGGAGAGACAACGAGTCGGCCACCCCTTCCAACGGAGTCGTCATCAGGTAGTGCAGCACTCCCGCCAGGAGCGCGCTGACTGCGATTAACAAGCCCGCCAGGCTCGCGAGCGTTACCAAGAGATTCGAGCGCGCGAACCGGTCGCCGAATTGCAGCCAGCCTTGCTGCGCCTTGTCCAATTCTGCGGAGGAGAAGCGCAGGTTCATCGCCCCGCACACTTCGTTCTCCTTCCAATTGACATGGCATTCCAAGCAAGACTTGCTGGCCCGGAGGGGTTGATACATTTCGAACGAGCCGCTGATTCGACGCCGGATTTCCTGTCCTTGGCTCAGCACCAGATTCTTGAGGTCGGTCGCCAGCTGTTGTTTGACTCGGTTCGTATTGGAGGAATGAGTGATTCGGCCGTCATGGTCGAACAACGACAGATCCTCCAACCCCGAGACCTGGCGCTGAGCTTCGAGGATCTTGCCGAATTTATCCATTTCTCCTTCGGACATCGCATCGGCCAGGGCTCCTTGGGTGGCGCGCCATAATCGCTCCACCCACGCCCATTGGCGTGCTTCTTCGCCCGCCGCGTTCTCGGTGGCGAAGCGTTTGAGGGCACGCAAGTTGATGGTGCGTTGTGCGCCCGCCGAAGCCGCATAGACAGCCAATATCCCGGCTCCGAGCACCAGCAGCAGCTTCGTCCTCAATCGCATAAGTCGTTGGTTGTGGCGCAACCTGGCCGGCTCGAAAAGCACGACTGGCGTCCTGACGTAAGCGCATTCGAGAGATTCGGCAGTTGCTATCTTTTCATCGGCAGGTCCACCGCAACCTTGAGGGCGAAGTGCGGTCGCAGATGCTTCTCAGTCTACCGTCAGACCATCCAGCCAAACAGTGAAGGGTTCCCCGCCCCACGAATCCAGCGACAGGCTGAGGGCGCCAATCTGTCCCAGGGACGGCTGGCCTTGGGTATGCCGTTCCCACTGGCTATCTCCCGTCAAGGGAACAACGACGGGAGACCAAAGCCAGCGGGCTTCACTATAAGGCGAATCTTCCAGCAGGTTCCCTTCCTTGGCTGGCTTCAATTCGACTTGCCCATCCGCACAATGCAGGCGAATGACCGGCCCGGCATTTTGCCACCCTGGTAGATTGGGATTGGCTGACTTGATCCAAAAGCGGAGGTGGCGTTTGCCTTGCCAATTCCAGCGCGCATCCCGAGACTTTGGGAAGGTGATTGTCGCGTAGGCGCCGGGATACGGATCAGGGCTGAATCGCAGGCTGGTCCGCCCGATGAGGCAGTCGCTGTCGTCATCCAGGCGAACCCGGCCGATTCCGTTCTCATTCGCTTCCAACTGGTAATCCCATTGCTGCGCTTGCTGTTCGGTGCCCAGTTCGACGCTGGTTGGGTCGATAACAAAGAGGTCCTTCCATGCCAATCCAGCCAGGGCCCCATTTTCAACCGTCAGACCGAGACGGTAAAAGCCCGGCTCTTTGAACGCTCGTTCCAGGATTGGCTCGGTGCCGGCGTTACCGGATAGAAACCAATGGAACCGAAGAGGTGCTCCGTTCAAATCCGAGCTGGAGCTGGCATCAAAGCGGGCCTGGTCGCCGACGGCGATGACGCTTGGACCGTTCAATTGCGCAACGGGGGCGGCCGCGGTAGTGGCATCGCCCGCCAGCTCGAGGATCGAGGTAACATTGGTAAAGTAATTGCCTTCGGCGTTATGGATAAAGGTATTGGCGGCCAGAGTGACGCCTTCGCCCCAGCGTCCCCAGATGCCGAAGCGATTGTTGGCGATACGGTTCCGTTGAATGATCCAGTGTTCGGTCTTCCACGTTGCTCCTTTGGAACCGACGTCGCCCCGGAAGACAATACCGGCCCCATCGTTGTCGTGCACATCGTTGCCTTCGAGCAACGTGTGGCTGGAGGAGCCGCTGACCAGCACGATACCACCGTGTCTGAATCCCGGTTCTGGCGCATTGTGGTTGCCGTTGGTCAAACCATTGAAAGCCGCTTCGTTCCCGATCAGGACCGTCTGGTCACTGCCCCCCAGCCAGAAGCCGTAGCTTCCATGATTCGCTTTGTTCCGGATAAAAACGTTGCCGGGACTCCAGGACTCGACGCAGTTGTTGTTCGCATACGAAGTGTCATTCTCCACGAAAACATTCCCGCGCGAGACCCACCGGTTCAGCGGACGAATGAATATGCCGTCGCCTCCGTAACGAATGTCGTTGCCAAACCAGTAATTGTCGTTCGACCCCGTCTCGATCAGCACTCCGGTTGAATCCCGCGCATGGACCTCCCCCGCCGCGCGGTCAATTCGGATCCCATAGGAGAAGTCGTTATGCACGAACTTGTTCCGAGAAGAACGCCAGAGTTTGCCCCCCGTGTTGGAGCAATGCGAAAAATAGCTGTCCGTGATCAGGTTGTCGTTCGAATCAATGAGGTGAATCCCGTCCCACACCCGGTCAGCTCTCGTGCGCCGAATGACGCTGTCCGTCACATGATCGCAAAGAATGCCGCCCCGCGCAGGCAATTCGCCCCAGCCGTGGCCGGGATTGTGATAGTTGTCCGAGAAGTCGGCGTCCACCACAGCGCAGGCGCGGCTATGCCGCAGCTCCAGTCCGGTCGCAAAGCCCCGCACTTTGATGCCCTGCAGCACCACGCCAGCCGTCCCTTCGATCAGAATGCCTATGCCCGCTTCGGCGAGGCTATTGGTGTCCCCGCTGGTTCCCGGGCCCACGAGCACCGCTCCCTTGCCTTCAATCGTGATGTGGCTGGTTCGGATGACGAGTCGCACTGAATGTTCTCCCGGCTCAAACACGTAATGGTTCGTCACAATCAGCTCGCGAACCGGCTTGTTGGCAGCGCGGGATGACATCATGGAAAGAAAGCATGTGCCGGCGAGCAAGGCCGCCCAAGAACGCGTCGGGATCACCAGTTCATTAAGCGGTGGTCAGCTGCAGTGTCAATGATCGATGGCTCCTTCACCGGGCGGGCGGGTTTGGTCCGGCCGGAGTTCATTCGAAGCAAACCCGATCGAAACCCGATCGCAGGGCCGATGGAAGCCCGGTTGTGTTCGGGTGTGTATCGGCCTGGATCGAGCCTGGATCGGGCTTAGGGCGGATTGAGACCGAAGGATGCGCCATCGCCACGCCCTTGGCTCCTCACTTAGCCCGGGAATGGCCGCTCGGAGCGGACGGCGCCTGGACTTTCAGGGGGCCTAAGGGTAGGGTCGGCGGACTGAGGGATTTGGAGCAGGCGCACAGAATCAACATCAATTGACGCTCGGACGACGTATGACGGTGTCAAATTATCAGGCGCGAAGAGCTACGATCGACGACCTGGTCGTCCTTCGACGGCTGTGGCAACAAAGTCTCACTTCCAGCACCGATCTCGAGAAACGGCTGACCGAGTTCCAGATTGTCGAAACACCTGAGGGCGAAGTATTGGGGGCGATCGGCCTGCAAGTGCGGGACCAACAGGGTCGAATCCACTCGGAAGTCTATCGATCGGCTGAGCTTGCCACCGAATTGCGCCCGCGCTTGTGGGCCCGTATCCAAAACCTGGCTCGAAACCAGGGTCTGGTGCGCTTGTGGCTCGAGGGCCCCGGCTCGATGTTTTGGCTGGATCAGGGCTTTGAGGCCGCCGGCAGCCAGGCTCTCAAGAAGTTACCGGAGGATTTTGACGCTCCCGCGGACCGGCAATGGCTGATGCTCGCGCTGCGAGAGGAAGGGACAGCTCGGAGCATCGAGCAGGAATTGGCCATCTTCCGGCAGTTTCAGCAGGCGCAGGGCGAGAGGCTGACTCGGCAGGTCCGCGTGATGCGTCTATTCGCCGGGTTGGTGGTGGCGATCGTCCTGGGCTTGGTGGCGTGCGCCGGGTGGTACATTCTCACTCACTCACATCAACGTCCTAGAGGATGAGCTCGGGCAGATTCTTGGTCTGGTCGGGCTTGGCGTTGGACGAGACGCGCCAGAGTGGCTTCAAACGCAACGGGTTCCTGTTCGCCCAGGCTTTCACCTTTTCTCTGGCGGCGGCTTTACTCGGGATGAGTTTGCCTGTGCTGGCGGCCACGCCATCCAACGATAACCTCAGCAATGCTGCGCTCCTGGCTGGAGAATCCGTCATTGTCACCGGCAGCAACGTTGGAGCGAGCAAAGAGGTTGGCGAACCGAATCACGCCGGCAATCAAGGAGGCCGGTCGATATGGTGGCGCTGGACGGCGCCCCGTGCCGGGAGCGTGGTTGTCACGACCGTGGGGAGTTCATTCGACACGCTGCTCGGCGCCTACAACGGGACGTCATTTCTCAACCTGAACCTGATCGTCAACAACGATGACAGTGGACACGACACGGCGAGCAAAGTTGCCTTCAACATCGCTTCGGGGACGACTTACCTCTTTGCGGTCGACGGTTTTGGGGGGGCAAGTGGGTCGATTCAATTCTCTCTGCGCGTCCATCCTGAATCGATTACCCAGCCTGAAAACGATGATTTCGCCAACCGCCGGCTGTTGGTGGGGACAACGGTCGAAACGGCCGGCGCCAACCGACTCGCGACGAAGGAAGCGCAGGAGCCGAACCACGCCGGTGAGCTTGGCGGCGCGTCTGTCTGGTGGTCGTGGACGGCTCCGCTAGGCGGCGATGTCACCATTGATACCAAAGGCAGCGACTTTGATACAATTTTGGGTGTGTATACTGGATCGGTGCTCACGAATCTCGTTCTGGTCGCCAGGAACGATGATGCCGCCACGAACCTGGCCACCAGCCGGGTCACTTTTGCGGCCCTGCCCGAAACAACCTATCAAATTGCCGTCGACGGCTTTGGAGGGGATTCCGGGGCGATTCAACTCCAGTTGGAAATGGACGGCCTCATTTGGCTGCAGCCGCTCCGGATATTGCCGTTGGGGGGATATCAGTTGAGTCTGACCGGGCCGGCGCGGAGGCAATATGTCCTCGAGGCGACGACTAATCTCGTGGATTGGCTTCAGGTCGAGAGCCGCCTCAACTCCAATGGCACCGTGCAATTTGCTGATCCGGCCGCCACTGGTTTGCCCAAGCGCTTCTATCGGGCTCGCGTTGTCCCGTAACTCGAGATCGGTGCGCAGCGGCGGCGCGGTCGGAGAGCGCTCCCTACCGGAACGGGTCAGTCACTTTCGGGCCTCGGGTGTCACTTGGAAGGCTTTCCGATCCTGCCCTCGGAGGACGACGATGGCGACCGGTTGGCCGATTTTGACGGCGTCGAGGGCATACGTGTAGTCGTAGATGTTTTTGATCTGCTGCCCAGCGAATTCCACAATGACGTCGCCGCCTTGCAGCCCGCCCTTTTCCGCCGGACTGCCCGTGCGCACCCCAGACAATTTGACGCCGATGACTTCGGTCGCGTAATCAGGGATAGTTCCAAGATAAGCGCGCAGGTTGTCGCGTTGGCCGGCGGCGGGACTGGTCGGCTCGACCTTTGCATATTCGAGCCGGTTGGAGCCGACGGCCAGGTCGGTCATTAGGCCTTGGGCAAATCTCACGATGCGTTCCAAACCCTCGTAATTGAGCGTGTCGGGGCGATCGGTCGGGCGGTGATAATCGTCATGCGCGCCGGTGAAGAAATTCAAGACCGGCACTTGCTTGGGGTAGAGGGCGGTTACATCTGTAGGCAGGTAAGGGTCGTCCTGCAGGGCGAGGTTGAAGCCAGCAGCCACATTGCGTTTCTCGATCCACTTGCGCCAGGCCATGGACGAGCCAACGCCTTGCAGAATCAGTTTATTGTCGCGCAGGCGGCCGACCATATCGAAATTCAGATAGGCCACGATATGGGACAGGGGCACAGGTGAATGGCCCGCGAAGTGGGAGGAGCCGATCAATCCCAGCTCCTCGCCGGACCACAAGGCGAAGATGAACCCCCGGCGGGCCTGGGCCGGATTCGCTCGGGCGGTAGCGACGGTGGCGGCGGCCAGCTCCAAAACAGCGGCCACACCTGACGCGTTGTCGTCCGCTCCAGGGTGAATTTGGCCTTCTTCGCCTTGCCGGAGCATGGCGCCGGTCTCGCCTCGCCCAAGGTGATCATAATGGGCGCCGATGAGGACGTACTGCTGGTCCGCCGTGCGCGGGGTCGGCGGTAAATACCCGAGCACGTTCCGGTCGCCGCGCCGCAAGTGCTCGACGGCCGCGACGACTTTCACCCGAGTCTTGGGGATGGCCAGGTGCTGCAGGCCGTGGGGGTTTTCGTCGTCGAGGGCGGCTTGAAGAGTGGCCAGATTCTGGCCCGTGGCAGCCAGGAGAGCGTCGGCCGCTCGGGCTGTGATTGAGCCGGCCACGATCCCTGATTCAGCGAGGCTGCTATCGAAGGACAACGGGGCGAGTTCTCCGGCATTGGGAGAGGCTGGCCCGGTGACGACGAGAATGGCCTTCGCGCCGCGTTCTCGCGCTAGCATGGCTTTATACCTCAACCCGGCGTAACGGTTCAGTTCCTGGCGGCGTTTGGGAGCCACTTTTTCCGGCGCGTAACGCAGAACCAGGACGATTTTGTTCGTCACATCGATGCCTGTGTAGGAATCGTATCCGTCGCTTCCTTTCCCTGGAAGCGCGAGCCCGTAACCGGCAAAAACGACCTCGCCCTCGGCTTCGCCGGAGGCAGTAAAGGAAAGAGGCCGAAAGTCTTTCTCCCCGTCGAAGAGCAACGGCTCGGCTGCGTTGCCTTCTTTAGTCAGGACGAGTCGATTGGCGTTGGTGACCACTCTGACGCCGGAGTTGAAGCCAAACTCCTGGAAATACTCGCCCATAGTGGGAAAGGGCTTCAACCCTGCGCGCTCGAATTCGCCTGCGAGGAAGGTCGCTGCCCTTTCGGCGCCTTTGGTCCCTGACATTCGACCTTCGAGATCGTCCGAAGCGAGATACCGCACGGCCGCTTCCAGGTCATCGATTCGGATTTCAGGCGCCGGCCCGTCCGGCTTGGCCGGCATTTGGGTTGCGGAGGGCGCCGCATTCTTCTGCGCCACCGCGAATGCTGATGGTGCGGAGGCGCTTCTTTCCGGGGCGGCGTCTAATTTGGCGAGGGCGGTGGTGTGGTTCCATTTGGCGAGGAAAAGTTGGGAAGCGCCGTCGGCTGTCCGGGCTGAAGTCCAGCAGAGCTGAGTGCCGTCGGGCGAAAAAACGGGGAGGCCGTCAAAGCCGTCCGTGTGAGTGATTCGGACAGGTTCATGGCGGCCGGCGGTATCGACGAGGAATAGTTCGAAATTAGAGAAGCCCAGCTTGTTAGAGGTAAAGATCAAATACTTGCCGGAAGGATGATAGAAAGGCGCCCAGGACATGCAGCCGAAGTCGGTCAGTTGAGTGACTTCCCCGCCTTCCAGATTCATGGAAAAAATATTGGCGATTGTCCCGCCGACCTCAAAACGCCGCCAGACAATCCGCTGCCCATCCGGCGAAAAGAAAGGGCCGCCATCGTAACCCGGAGACGAAGTCAACCGTTTCTGGTTGGTTCCATCTGCGTTCATGAGATAGATCTCGCCGAAATAGGCCGGGTCCGTTTCCAGGCGCTTGCGATCTTCCGGGGAAAGGCCCTCGGCCGGATAGGCATCGCGAAGGGAGGTGAAGACGATCTTCGTTCCATCAGGAGAGTAAGAGGCTTCGGCGTCGTATCCAGTTGCCCGGGTCAGCCGAGTCAATTGAGTTCCATCGCGTCTGGCGGAAAAGATGTCCATCTGCTCGTCATAATCCCAGGAGTAGCGCCGCTGCTTCCCAGACGCGCGAAACTCGAGCTCCGCCTTTTGCTTGGCTGGGGCCTCTGCGTCCAAATGGGTGGAGGCGAACAGCACTTCCTCGCTCCCGGGCCGGAAAAACGCGCAAGTCGTCTTGCCGTTGCCCGGCGAGACGCGGTGAGAGTCTCCGGTTTGGAGGTCGAGCAGGTAGATTTGATAGAATGGGTTGTCCGGCTCGCGTTCGCTTTGAAAGATCAGGGCCTGGCCATCGGGGGAAAAGTAGGCCTCGCCACTGCGTCTACCTTCGAAGGTGAGCTGACGCGGCTGGGTAAACCATTCTGCTTCCGCATTCGAACCGGTTTCGGCTGCGTGGCTGATGGAAAGGCTCAGCGAGAGCAGTTCGCCGATCATACAGCCAGGGAGCAGGCGGAGTTTTTTAGGGCTGTTTTGAAATGGACATACTCGCCTGGCGCTCGCTCACCTCATCCGAATAGATCGGTGATCGGCTTGGCCGAGGGCCGTCGCGGGTGACATAGAACGGCCGCTGCTCAATTTCCCATAGGCGACTTGGGGGAGATCCCCCAAGGCCTGGAACATCGAGGCGTGGAGGTCTTCGATCACAACGCGCTTTCCAGGTTTTGCAGGGTCGCTCGTCAGCGGTGATGCCGTGCAAGTAGCGCACTGACCCCGCCACCAAGAGCAGGACGGAGCCGGCATCGGTAAAATGACGGTGCATGCCATAGTGCTTTTCCGACTGGATGGCGTCGGGCACTTCGACCTGGTCCTTGACGGTCTTATCTGGCTTGCCTTCGATCAGCGCATCGCGGCTGAACTCGCTGGCGAGGACGATGAGCGTTCGATTGAGAAGGCCGCGTTCTTCCAAATCGAGGACCAACTGGGAGATGGCCCCATCGATCTGGGCCTTCATGTCTACGAGGCGGAGCATGGCCCGTTTTCGTGAGTATCCCAATTCAAAAACGGGATTTGCTCGGTGGTGACTTCAATGTAGCGGGCGCCGACTTCAGCCAGGCGCCGGGCCAGCAGGCAGCCCAGGCCAAAGCGGCCGAGGTTCTGCTTTTCGTAATTGCCATCCCGACTGAAGGAGGAGATCGAAACGACTTTGCTTGGGTCCACGCCCGGAGGGAGGTAGCGGGCCACATTCTCTTTGCGGTTCGAGGGTGAGGTCGAACGCTTTGGCCGCAGGCGAACTCAGCAGTCGGTGCGTTATCGAGCGAACGCAGCAACGATTCCTTCTGATAATCGCTGCCGAACGCGCCGACCGGACTGGCGGCGAGCAGCTTCTTGAAGAAACGATTGCGATCTTCGAACCGGGAGGCGCTCATGCCGCCCGGCGGGCCGGACGGCGTCCGCTGCCTGGTCCGGAAAGGGGATGTTAAATGGGCCGCAGTTCACTGCCGAGAAACCCGGCGGTGGTGAAGGACTTGAGTTCTTCGCCTTCGCCGACGTCAAAGCGTTGGCCGATGTTGATGAAAGGCGGGACGGCTGGATTGAGTGGACCTAAAGTGCGAGCGATGACCGAGCCGAGATGGGGGGCGGCGACGGTTTGCGGGGGCATAACCGGTGTGCCACTGAAATTGATGCCGCGAATGAAGGATGAAGCCCAAGTCGCCGGCGGTATAGCTGCGGATAAGGTGCCTCGATCCATAACCGAGCCGAGTTTTTCCAAGCCTTGGGAGAACTTGATCTGATCGACGGCGGTATCGATGCTAAGGAAAGGTGCTGAGCATGTCGGCAGGCTTCATGCCTTTTCGAAGGCTTGAACCGCTTTGGATCGAAGGTCTCGGTATGCGCATCCGCCGCCCATCCAGAGGACGATGACGGTGTCGGCGGTTGACTTAACCTTGTCCGCATCGGTCGCCCAGGCTCGCGGATAACCAGCGGCCAAGGCGGAGAGGGTTGCCCCGCCGGCCGTTTTGAGAAAGTCAACGTCGAAAAGTCCTTCATATCAGTAGATCAGTTGAAATTCGGGGAGCATAACCATCGCCCAGAGCAGGTCTTCAACTCCGTCCTTTTTGGTGGGACTACCGACCAGGTCTTGCGCGAGGCGGAGTTCGGCGGCGTCAGGCGGGCGGGACAGGGCGCGTTCGAAGAGACTGGTGACCAGCTTTTCGGTCGACGTGACGTCGGCACCTGCCAGCAGCTTTTCCGAGCCTTCCTTCAGTTGGTCGGCCAGCGTCTTGCCATTGGTCATTTCAAGGGCCTGGAGGGTCGTGGCGGCTGAGGCGCGCGAGGTCATGACTTGCTCGCGATTAGGCCGGCCCAGCGCGGTCATCAAGGGATCAGCGGCGACCAGGGAGGCGCGGACATGGCCCGCCAAGGAAGCAGCGGAGAGGGCTTTGACGAATTTGTTCTCCAGTTTCCAGGGTTCCATGTTCGCCACGCCCAGTTCGATCGCGTCCGCCCAGCCGTCGGCGGCAAAGCTTGGCTTTTCCCATTCCTCCGCTTTGTTCGTCGAGCAAAGCCAGGCGCCATCGCTCGCGAAATCCCAGACCCGCGCGGAAACTCCGCTTTCTTGCGGGTCAAGGCGAACACGGAAGTAGGCGAGGAGGCCGGCTGGATTGCTTTGCTCGGCTTCCTTGTTGTCGGGAGCGGCTGGCTGATTGGCGGCCGAAAGGGCAAAGGTATTTTCCCCGGCGTGGAGGTGAGGCAAGAGGTCCACAAGGCTTGGTTTGTTATGATCGCTACCCGAGCCGGCCTCTTTCCCGTTGACGAAGAGCTTGAAACGGTTGTCGCAAGTTATAACCGCGCTCGCCTGAGTGGGGACTTCGGCAAAAGTCACCTTGCGTCGGAAGTATACCGTCCCGGGCGGCACTTTTTCCGGGGCGGCGCCGCTGTTCCAGATCCACCGCATCCGGGCAGGGTTTTCGATTTCCGACAACGGGTAAGAGAGGCGTCCGGCGGAAAAATCAGCTTGAGTGGTCGCGGGGGTGGCATGCCAAACGCCGGTGATGCCGGACAGGGCGTCCTGGAATTGTTCGGCCGACAGGCGGCGGACGAGCGGCCCGCGGAAGACGAAATCCTTGGCGGCGAGTTCCGTCGCCGGCACGCTGGGGCGTTGATAGGCCTCGGAAGTGAGGATGCGCTCCATCGTCTTCTGCAAGTCGTAGCCATTTTCCACCAGGTCAGCCGCCAGCCAGTCCAGCAGGTCCGAATGCCACGCCGCTTGCTCCATGTCGTCCAACGGCTCCACCAGCCCTCGCCCCATAAACTTCGCCCACAGCCGGTTCACCACCGTCCGCGCCAACCGCCCGTTCTGCTTCTGCGTCACGATTTCCGCCAGGCGCTTCAGCCGCTCCGCCTTCGGCATGGCAGGATCCAAATTGCCCAATTCCGGATAAAGGAACTTCATCCCGGCTTTCTTCCCAGTCGGCTTGTCGCATTGCACCATCTCCAGCTCACTGTCGGCGTAGACGCTGGCCAAACCATAGGCGTCAGCCAAGGTCCAATCGTTTATGAAGCTGTCATGGCAGGACGCGCACTTCAGATTCACTCCCATGAAGACCTGAGAGATGTTCTGGGCCGCCTGCATTTGGGGAGTTTGGCTGGCGTTGACTACTCCACGCCAGACGATCCCTTTGACAAAGCCTTCCGAGGCCGGCGTCGGGTTGATCAGTTCGGCGACAAAACGGTCGAAAGGCATGTTGTTGGCGAGCGCGGAGTAAAGCCAATCGGTGATTTGCTTTCGCCCTTCGTCGATATAACCGGTCCCCTTGTAGTCATTGCGCAGGAGATCATTCCAGAACGTCAACCAATGTTGGGCATAGCGCGGTCGGTCAT
>JAXMHN010000021.1:0-88738 GCA_046346765.1 Verrucomicrobiota bacterium
CAATAAGCTGTATGAGCAAGGCAAATATGCCGAGGCGGCGACCGCCTACGAAGCGCTGATCCAGCACACACCTTCATCGGCCCTCTATTTCAACCTGGGGAATGCCTACTTCAAGAAGGGCGAACCCGGCGAGGCCATCGCGTGCTACCTCCTGGCGCGGCGGTTGGATCCACGCGATCCGGACATACGCGCCAATCTTCGGTTTGCCCGCGACAGCGTCGGGACGAGGTCTCCGAAGGCAGGACGACTTGATCGCTGGCTCGCTCTTTTCACAATGAATGAGCTCACAGTAGCCAGCGCAGTGGTTGTCTGGCTTTGGTTTGGGTTGTTGGCGCTGGCCTATATCCGGCGAGATTGGGCCAAAAGTCTGCGTTCTTCCCAGGTGTTGGTTGGCATTCTAGCGGCGCTGATGGTGATTTGGCAGGCGGTGGCCATGCGGCAACGCATTGGCGCACGGGAAGCCGTTGTTATCAGTAAAGAGGCAGTCATCCGCTACGGGCCTTTTGAAGAGGCCCAGAGTTTCTATACCCTCCACGCCGGTTCCGAGCTGGTCCTTCTCAACCGGAAGGGAGATTGGTTGAATGTAAGTGACAGCGCCAGCCGCGCGGGCTGGGTCCAAAGCCGCCAGGTTAAGGTTTTGCCTCCGGGTTGAGAGTCAGGCAAAATACATTGAAATCGGCCTCGCTGCAGCATAAGTATCCCGTGGACGCCGTCAGCCAATGCGAAACTGAGAACCCATGCCCGTTCCCAAGCACCAGGACCCGGCCGAGGAATTCGAACCTTACATTCCCGCGGATGTCCAGATTCGCGAATTTAGCGCGCGCGCTCTGATTCTGGGAACGCTGCTCGGAATGGTCTTTGGCGCGTCGTCGCTTTACCTGGTGTTGAAGGTCGGTCTCACGGTCAGCGCTTCCATTCCCGTTGCGGTCATCTCGCTGGCCCTCTTTCGCCTCCTTTCCAAATTTGGGTTCAAGGATGCCACCATCCTCGAAAACAACATTGTTCAAACGGCAGGTTCGGCCGGGGAGTCGATCGCCTTCGGCGTAGGCGTGACGATGCCGGCGATTCTCATCCTCGGGTTCGATTTGGAACTGGCGCGGGTGGCCTTGGTGGCAATCATGGGTGGCTTGTTGGGAATCCTGATGATGATTCCGCTGCGGCGCGCCTTGATCGTGCAGGAACACGGCTTCCTCAAGTATCCGGAAGGAACAGCTTGCGCGGTTGTATTAAAAGCAGGTGCGTCTGCCGAATCGAAAGCGGTCGCATCGGCCGCCGCCCAGGCGGAACACCGAACGGCTGCGGCTGCCGGCTTGGCGCGGAACGTGGGCGCGACCACGATCTTCGCGGGCTTCGCCGTGGGGTTGATTTACAAGACGCTGATGGTTGGGATGAAGGGCTGGAAGGATATCCCTGAGCGGATCTTCGCCGGGCGCGAGTTCAAGGGCGGGTCGATCAGCACCGAAGTTTCGCCGGAACTGTTGGGGGTGGGTTACATCATCGGGCCGCGGATCGGTTCGATCATGTGCGCCGGCGGGGTCATGGCGTATCTGGTCTTGATTCCCTTGATCAAATTCTTCGGCGATGGCCTGGCAGCGGCTTTGTCGCCGGGAACAATTCCCATCTCGCAGATGTCTCCGCACCAAATCCGGGGGGCATATGTCCTTTACATCGGGGCTGGGGCCGTGGCGGCGGGTGGGATTATCAGCCTCTTTCGCTCTTTGCCCACTATCTGGCGGGGCTTCCAGGCCGGGCTGAAAGATTTCAAGGTCGCGCCATCGTCTCGCACCGATCTCGTCCGGACGGACCGAGACCTGTCAATGAGGTTTGTGTTGATTGGTATCCTGGTATTGATCATTGCCATTACGCTGGCGCCGCCGCTGCACATGAATATTCTGGGCGCGCTCCTGATTGTTGTTTTCGGCTTCCTCTTCGTGACGGTCTCCTCCCGGTTGACCGGAGAGATCGGTTCGTCGTCCAATCCGATCTCCGGGATGACTGTAGCCACGCTCCTGCTGACCTGTTTGATCTTTCTACTTATGGGCTGGGTTGGAGGCGTTTATTACGTTACGGCATTGTCGGTCGGAGGCATTGTTTGCATTGCCGCCTCCAATGGCGGCACCACCTCGCAGGATTTGAAGACGGGCTACCTGGTGGGGGCGACCCCGAGATTGCAGCAGATTGCCATTCTGATTGGAGCTTTGGCTTCCGCGCTCGTTCTCGGGCCAATCCTGCTCAAGCTTAATGATGCGGCCACTGTCTACGTTCCGGTGGCTGAAGTGGCGCGCGGCCTTCGGACCGACCCTTCCGTCCTGAAGAAGCACGAGACGCTCTCCGGCCCGCAAGGCAAGGCTGATCCCGAGAGCTATCTCGTGTGGCAAAAGACGGACGACGTCGGCGGTCCAGCCGGACGCTACCTGGTGAACGAAGCGGGCAGGGCCGTTTACCTGGTCGATCCTGGAATTAACGGCACCCGCACGAAACGTCCGGATCATACGGAAGTGCGGAAGTTCGATGCGCCTAAGGCGACGCTCATGTCGTATATCATCAAGGGCATCCTTGACCGCCAGCTCCCGTGGGGCTTGGTCCTCTTCGGCGTCATGATTTCCGTCGTCCTCGAAATGTCCGGCATTCCCTCGTTGGCCTTTGCCGTCGGTGTCTATCTGCCGCTCTCATCCTCCGCCCCCATTTTTATCGGGGGAATGATTCGATGGCTGGTCGATCTACAGCGGCGTCGGGACCTCCGCCATGCCAACCTGAGCGAGGCGCATCTCGAGGCGGAGGCGGATAAGAGTCCTGGAGTCCTGATGGCCTCGGGTTACATCGCCGGCGGCGCAATTGCGGGCATCATTATCGCGTTTATGGCGGGTTTATTTGGGGAGGATGATGCCGTCTTGACGGAATGGGCCAACCGGAGCAATCCATTTTACTCCGGTCCGAGCGCCGATCTCTATTCGCTTCTCCCGTTCGTGATCCTGTGTGGTGGACTTTACCTGGTTGCGCGGGAGAAACTGCTGACGAGCAAATAAACTCATGCACTCTCGGCCTTCGAACTCGATCGTGATTCACTGCTTGGCAACGAAATGCTTGGTCATCCTCCTGCTGCTGGCTGGCGCCGGGCCGGTGCGCGCCGCGGAAACGGCCGCTGCCAGCAAGCCCAAAAAGAAGGGGCCGTCCGCGCCTGATTGGAACGAGCAGGCGGCCGATCGCGTCCCGCTCTTCGATGGCAAAAGCCTTCAGGGCTGGCAAATCACTGATTTCGCCGGCCATGGGCATGTCACGGTTGAACCGGCCTTTCGGGCGGGAACGAATGCGCCCGGGCCGGTCATTCTGCTCGATATGGGCGCCATCCTGACCGGTATTAGCTGGACCAATCCGGCTCCGAAGGGCGAATACGAGCTCTCGCTTGAAGCGATGAAAGTAGACGGCAGCGACTTTTTCTGCGCCTTGACTTTCCCGGCGGCGGGCGAGCACTGCAGCCTGGTAGTCGGCGGCTGGGGCGGGGGAGTCGTCGGGATCTCGAGTGTGGATGGCATGGACGCTTCGGAAAACGAAACGACCAAGTTCATCTCCTTTGATAAAAACCGGTGGTATCTCATCCGCCTGCGTGTCACTAAAGACAAGATCGAAGCCTGGATCGACCAGGACCAGGTCGTCAACCTGGTCACCACCGACCGCCGCATTAGCATGCGGGCGGGCGAGATTGAACTCGCGGCGCCGCTCGGCATTTCGAACTACCAGACCAAGGCGGCCATCAGGAATATTCGCCTGCGGAAGTTGTAGTCAGAATGGCGCGGGTCAAGGGCGGACGCTGGTTCCGTCGCGGCGCCGCACGGGCTCCCAATACGCGGGGCGGTCGGGATAAGGATACTTTTTGGCCAGTTCTTCATTCAAATCGACGCCCCAACCGGGTCCTTCGTTGACGTAGAAATAACCGTTTTTGATGGTTGGTGTTCCCGGAAAGACCTCGTGGATGGCATCGCGGAAGATCTGCGATTCTTGAATCCCGAAATTGGATATCGCCAGGTCGAGATGCAGGTTGCAGGCATGGCCAACCGGTGAGACGTCGCCCGGCCCGTGCCAGGCCGAGCGAACGCCGAACCACTCCGCCAGGGAGGCGATCTTCCGCGCGACGGTCAATCCGCCGACCTGAGACAAGTGGACGCGAATAAAGTCGATGAGGCGCTCGCTGATCAAACCGGTCCACTCGTGGGGACTGTTGAACAGTTCGCCCATGGCAATGGGCGTTGCGCATTGCTGCCGGAGCTGCTTGAAATAGCCATTCTGTTCCGGGGAGAATGGATCTTCGATAAAGAAGGGGCGGTACTGCTCGAGCTCTTTGCAGAGCCGAATGGCATCGATTGGTTCGACGCGTTCGTGCATGTCGTGCAGCAAGGCCAACTCATCCCCAAACTTGCTGCGAATATGTTCAAAGGCTTTCGGTGTTATCCGTAAATACGGGGCGGCGTCCATATGGGTGTCCCGCGGCAGGCCGTAACCGGCGTCCTTGAAGTCCGCTTGGGTGGACAAATGGGGCGAGCCATATCCCCCGACCTGCAGCCGAATATGGCGAAAGCCTCGTTCGCGGTTTTGGGCAACGGAATCCTCCAACTCTTTCAAATCCCGGCCGCTGGAATGCGCGTAAGTATCGACCGCAAAGCGGCACTTGCCCCCGAGCAATTGGTAAACCGGCATGCCCGCGCGTTTCCCTTTGATGTCCCACAAGGCCATATCCACGCCGCTCAGCGCATTGTTCAGAACTGGCCCGTTCCGCCAATAAGAGCTCGTATAGGCGGTCTGCCAAAGATCTTCAATATTGTCGGCGGTTCGTCCCCGGCAGAAAGGGTCCAAGTACTCTTCGACCGCTGTCTTGACCGCGAGCGGCCTTTGCTGAAACGTCCCGCAGCCCAAACCGTAGAGGCCCGGCTCGCTCGTCTCCACTTTGACGACGAGCAGCCGTATGCCTTGCGGAGCGGTCAGGATCGGTCGGACCCGGGTGATCGTGAGCGGGGCGGAGCCACGGTTCGGGTTTGGGACGGATGGGCTGTTGGCGCCTGGTTCGGCGCCCGGGGTGGTCGCAGCAGAGGCTCCGAGACTGGCGAGAGCGGCGCCGCCGGAGAGTTGATTAAGGAAGGAGCGTCGGTTCATGGTTGTGGGCGGGTGAATTGGGGAAACGGACCGTCCACGCCATCGGGCGGTTGCTCGTTGGCAAACTCATCGTTGTCGCGGACTTCCTGCTTAAGCCGCTTCAGCTCGGTTTTCAGTGCGGCGACGACCGGGGCATACGCGGGCTCGTTGTAAACGTTATGCAATTCCATTGGATCCTTGACCAGGTCATAGCATTCCCATTGGTCCTTCTTCCAGAAGTAGATGAGTTTGTGTGTATCGGTGCGCACACCGTAGTGGGCGCGGGTATTGTGATGGCCCGGGTCGTGGTAGTACCGGTAGTACATGCTCGCGCGCCAATCAGCCGGCTTTTGCGCGCGCAGCAACGGCACGAGGCTCCGCCCTTGCATTTCGGCCGGCTGGGCCAGTCCGGCGATCTCGAGAAAGGTGGGGGCGAAATCGACGTTTAACGCCATGGCCAGCTGCACGGAACCGGGTTGAACCACGCCGGGCCAGCGCGCCAGGAAAGGCATTCGAAGCGATTCCTCATACATGAACCGCTTATCATACCAGCCGTGGTCACCCAGAAAGAAGCCCTGGTCGCTGGTGTAAATGACCACGGTGTTCTGGGCTAAGCCGGCTGAGTCCAGGTAATCGAGGAGGCGCCCAACATTGTCATCGATCGAGGCGATGCAGCGAAGATAGTCTTTGATGTACTGCTGATATTTCCACTCCCGCAACGCTTCGCCCGTCAGCGTCTGCGTCTGGCCGGCGACCGTGAGCGTCACCTCGGTGGGCTTAACATCGAGCCACTTTTCCCGCTCGCTGGCCGCGAGCGCTGGGGGCGGCTGGAGCTTCAAATCGCGCCGGGTCAGGTCGTTCGCGATGGTCATGGTCGCTTCCCGGGCAGCATCCGTGCGGGTCGCATAATCGTCGCGGAGGGTGGTTGGTTCCGGGATCCGAGTGCCTTCAAAAAGCCTGGCGTGCTTGGCGTCGGGTCTCCATTCCCGGTGAGGCGCCTTGTGATGGCACATGAGAAAGAACGGCTGGTCGGAAGGGCGGCGTTTGAGGAAATCAATCGCCAAATCCGTGATGACATCGGTGGCGTAGCCCGGCACCGTGCGACCCCCCGCCGGCGAGAGGAACTGCGGGTCGTCATACCGGCCTTGACCTGGCAGTATGTCCCAATGGTCGAAGCCGGTCGGATCGCTACCCAAATGCCACTTGCCAATCATGCCGGTATAATACCCGGCCGCTTGCAGCATCTTGGCCACGTGCGGTTGGGCCCCGTCAAAGCGGTTAAATACCGGGACGCCATTCAGATGGCTGTATTTGCCAGTCAGGATCGTGGCGCGGCTTGGCGTACAAATGGAGTTAACCGCAAAACAATTGCCGAAACGCACTCCGCCGCGCGCGATGCGATCCAATTGCGGGGTTTGATTGATTTTACTCCCATAGCAACCGATGGCATGTGCGGCGTGATCATCCGACATGATGAAGAGGATGTTTGGCCGCGGTGCGCCCGCAGCCGCCAGCGGGCCGCAGACGGCCGCGAGCAAGAGCAAAGACGAAAGAAGGTCCTTCATTGGCTGTTCCTCTGGCTGATGCGGCCAGCATCTCACTTCAAAAGGAACAGACAATCCAAAAACGGCGGCCGAGCGTCCCCGCCCACGCCGGAGGCTCCAACCGAAATTACTGGCGACCACTTAGTTTCCGGTGCGCCAGCCAACCGCCGACGAAAGCGACGCCGACGGCGGCCATGACCGAGATGGGCTGGCGAGCCTGGACTCTTCCATTCGGAAACGACGGATCATGGGCGCCGGATTGGGCGAAGGCTGGCGACGGTTGGTGACTCGGCTCGGTGTCGGTGTGAGGAATGCCCTCTTGGACGCGGCTGCGTTCGGTCACGGGCACCGCATTGGCACTGGGCGCAATCCGCGAGCCGGTTTGCTTCGCATAAACCTGAGTGAACTCAGCGCCGAAGAACAAGATCAACGACGAATAATAGACCCACAGGAGGATAATAGCCGCAGAGCCCGCCGCTCCGTAGGTTGAACTGACACTCTCCCGCCCCAGATACAGCCCAATCAGGAACTTGCCCACCGTGAAGAGGAGGCTGGTGCCGATCGCTCCGACCCAAACGTCTCTCCACCGGACTTTGGCATCCGGCAACACTTTGAAGACCATCGCAAACAGGAGCGTCACGACTCCCAAAGAGATGCCGAGGTGCAGCGCTTGAGCAACCCATTCTGACATGGGCAGCACCTGATCGATGACATGGCCGAAGGCCTGCAGACCCGCGGAGATTACCATCGAGATCAAGAGCAGAAACGCTATGCCCAGCACCATCGTAAAGGAGAGAAAACGGTTCCGAACGAAACCCCAGACACCCTGGCCAGGCTTCGGCTTCACTTCCCAGATGGTGTTGAGCGCGTCCTGCAGTTGCCCAAACACCCCGGTAGCGCCGATGATCAACACCGTGCCGCCCACAATCGTCGCCCACACGCTCGACTCGTGACTTTGATGGGCCAGCATGGTCTGAACTGTCTGGGCCGCTGTCTCGCCCAGGAGCGATTGAAGCTGGGCGGCCACCTCTCCGCTGATCGCTTCGCGTCGAAAGAACAAGGCCGCCACCGCGATGACGATGACGAGGAGAGGGCCGATCGAGAACATCGCATAGTAGGCCAAGGCGGCGGCCAAACGTGGGACCGCATCTTCGCTGAACTCCTGCACGGTGCCTTTAAGAATGTTCCAGGCCAGTTTTGCGTTCATCCGTCGCTGCCTCCTATGAGCCTGTTGAAAAACGACCATGGGCGCTGCGGCGAGGGATTTTGGCTGCAGCCTAGGCGGCGAGGCCCGAGCATCCCCGCCGCGGGCTGCAAGGGCCGAGCCAACGCCGGATGCGGCCAAAAGAACCGCCGCCCAAAGGGTTTTCGAGGAAAAGGCCGTCTGGCTTTGTTGCTCGCACGGTCACAGCCCGCTGCGGGGATGCTCCCGTGCTCGCGCCTTGCCATCAACCTTTTCCTCGAAAACAGCGCTCATGTTCGTTTTTCAACAGGCTCCTATGGGGTGCGGCGCGGTTTGGCACGCACGCCCCGCATACTTCATTACGCCGAAGCGCCCATCGCGGCTAACTTAGACGGACCTGTTTGTGCGCTCGGGGAGTTGCCGACTCCCGCGTAGAGGAGCATGCTCTTGCCGAGCGACCATCGAAGCGTGCACAATTGGCCTGGCACATGTCCAATCAGCGTGCAAAGGCAATCAGACCCGAGCCCAACGCTCGCGAACTCCCGGCGATGAACGTGATGGCGAGCCATCGCGCGCCAGAGCGCCGCCGGCCAGGTTACAGGTCCGCACTGGGCGCCGCCACTGGCCTAATCGTCGCTGGCGCGCTGGTCTGGTGCAGTGGCCATTCAGCCCGGGCTGAGGCGGGGGACGAGGTCTTCGCGGAGACTAACGTTTTCCAGATTCAGATCGAGATTCCATCGCAAGGCATCGATCACCTGCGGAGCGGGGGCTGGAGCTGGCGCTGGGCACAGGGCAATCGGGAGAGGCCTGAGGTGAAGGCGGTCATTCGTGAGGCCGGGCGAGTCTACACGAATGTGGCGGTCCATTTGAAGGGTGCGGCGGGCAGCTTTCAGCCGGTGGATTCCAAGCCCTCGTTCACGATGAACTTCGACAAGTTCGTCAAGGGCCAGTCGTTTCACGGGCTCCATAAGATCTCCCTCAACAATTCGGTCCAGGATCCGAGCTTTTTGTCGGAGAAGATCTGCCGCGAACTCTTCAATGCGGCTGGCGTGCCGGCGCCGCGCGCTGAATATGCAACCGTCGAACTGAACGGCCGTAAGCTTGGCCTCTACGTCTTGCTGGAAGGCTACAACAAGCAGTTTTTGAAGCGGCATTTCAAGAACGCGAAAGGCGTGCTCTACGATGGCGGGTTTCTCCACGATATCGATGCGCCCGCGGCAGCGGACGCGGACTCGGAAGCGCCGGAAGGAGCAGGTTTGAGCGCCCTGGTGGAAGCGGCGGGCGAGCCGGATGATGCGACGCGGATGGGGCTGCTGCACAAGGCGCTCGATTGGGACCGATTCATTACGTTCATGGCGATGGAAATCATGGTGTGTCATTGGGATGGCTACTGCATGAACCGGAACAATTTTCGAATCTACCTGGAGCCGGAATCAAAGCAGATGGTCTTCATGCCGCATGGGATGGACCAGATGTTTGGGGTCATGATCGTGCAACCTAACATGGGGGTGTTGCCTAAGTTCCAAGGCCTCGTCGCCCGGGCGGTCATGGCTGCGCCCGAAGGCCGTCGGGCCTACCTGGAACGGCTTCGGCAGCTGAATGAAAGCTTCCTGAACGTGGATCGCCTGACCAACCGCGTCTATAAAATCGCAGCAAGGTTGACCCCGGTCCTGGCAGCGATCAACTCCAGCTATGCCACCAATTATGCGGCGGCCGTCGACGACTTCGCCGCCAGAATCGCCTCCCGCAAAGACAGCCTGGAAGAGCAACTCAGCGGGGTCCGCGGCAAGATCATTGACTTCGACACGGACGGAGTCGCACCTTTGAGCGGTTGGACCACCTTGACCAACGCCGGCACGCCACTGATGGCGGAAGCCGCCACTCCCGATGGCCGCAAGATTCTTCAGATCAAGGCCGAACAAGGGACGAGCGTGGCTTCCTGGCGCACTAAAGTCCTCTTGGAAGAAGGCCACTACAGCTTCACCGGCAAGATGCAGACGAAGGGTGTCAGCGCCGATCCCCGCGATCTGCGCGGCGGCGCCGGCCTGCGCGTCTCGGAACGATCGGCCGTCCCCAAAACGTTGGGTAACTCCGACTGGAGGGAGGTTACTTTCGATTTCGAAGTTCCAAGCGGGTTGCAGGACGTCGACCTGGTCTGCGAACTGCGGGCCTCCAAAGGGGAAGTCCTGTTCGATGCGGATTCCCTCCGGTTGGTCCGCAAGTAAGCGGGGTGCAAAACGCGATTTGCATCCTGCGGCCGTTTCAGTACCTTTCCGCCTCGATATGGTGCTGGTGATCGACAATTACGATTCCTTTACTTACAACCTGGTCCAATACCTGGGCGAGCTGCAGGTCGACTTGCAGGTTCATCGTAACGACCAGATCTCGTTGGATCAGATCCGCGAGCTGCAACCGGAGCGGATTCTTGTCTCTCCCGGCCCGTGCTCACCGAGGGAGTCCGGCTTGTGCAACGACATTATCCGTTCTTTTGGCCGGACGTTGCCTGTGTTTGGGGTATGCCTCGGGCATCAATGCATCGGACATACCTTTGGAGCGGACGTGGTCGTCAACTACCGTATGATGCACGGGAAGACATCATTGATCCGGCACAACGGGCAAGATTTGTTCGAAGGGATGCCCAGTCCTTTCACCGCGACCCGTTACCATTCGCTCGTCATCCAGCGTGACACGATCCCTGCATGTCTCGAGATAACCGCTGAAACCGACGAAGGCGAGATCATGGGCATTCGGCATAAAGAACTCCCGATTTGGGGCGTTCAATTCCACCCGGAGAGCATTCTCACTGAGAATGGCCGTCAGATTTTGAAGAACTTTCTCAAGCTGCGCGCGTGTGTCCCAACCCTCTAACTCTTGGCCATTCGCCGGATCCCGACGACGCCTTTATGTTCTACGGGCTGGCCAAAGGCCTGGTCCCGTCGGAGGGTTTCGAGTTTGAGCACATCCTCCAGGACATCCAAACCTTGAACGAGCGGGCCACGCGCGGCGAACTGGATATCTCGGCCATCAGCATCCACGCATATGCCTACGTCAGCCATCAGTACGCCCTTCTCCCCTCCGGCGCGAGCATGGGCGATGGCTACGGTCCGATGCTGGTGGCGGCGAAAGAATTCGAGCCGCCTGAGGTCCTCACGAAGCGAATCGCCGTTCCGGGGACAATGACCAGCGCCTTTCTCGCCCTGCAACTTTGGGCTAACCGGCCGGCGCGCGAGTTGAATTTCGTGGTGGTTCCGTTCGACCGGATTTTTGAAGCAGTGCGGTCGGGAGACGCTGAGGTTGGCCTGATCATTCATGAAGGCCAGCTGACTTATGCAGCGCAAGGGCTGCGGTTGTGCCAGGATCTGGGCGCCTGGTGGAGTCAACAGAACGGTGGGCTGCCATTGCCGCTCGGAGGCAATGTCATTCACAAGCGATTCGCGCCGGCGGTTCGAAAAACGGTTTCGGATATCCTCACGGCCAGTATCCGTTACAGCCTGGACCATCGCGAGCAGGCCGTGGCTCATGCGCTCCAATACGCCCGCGACATGGGTCAGGACCTGGCCGACAGGTTCGTCGGCATGTACGTGAACCATTGGACCGTCGATTACGGGGAGAAGGGCAGGGAAGCGATTCGACGGTTTTTGGGTCAGGCTCATGAGCGTGGCCTCATTCCCGCCCAACCGCCTTTGGAGTTTGTCAGCTAGTGTGCTGTCCCTTAAGTCCGTAGGCTTTTGCGGCGAGGAATTTGGCACGCTCGCAAGGCGCGAGTGAGGCGCATACCCGCAGCGGTCTGTAACGAGCGAGCAACGCCGCGAGCGTGCCAAAGAACCGCCGCCCTAAGGGTTGCGCTGAAATGACTGGCAGGCTTTGTTGTTCCTCAGTCACAGAGCGCTGCAGCTATGCTCCTTCGTCACGCCGCGCCTGCCAATCATTTGAGCGCAACAAAAGCTTACGGACTTAAGGGACAGCACTAATTCTTCCAACAGACTCTCGGCGAGCTCCTGCCGTCGACCGGTCCGGGTCCGCTGGCCAGAGGACCGCGCGGTTCGCCTTCCGCCCATCTTCGGGCTGAGCCCGCCTGTCGGCTAACTTCGACTAGCCTTGCGGGCTGTCTCCGCCTATCTTGGCCGCTTTCGTGGCCTTCTCCGGATCAGTGCCGGATAGCACGAGCGACAGACAGCTATGACCAGCAGCGAAATTCGACAATCGTTTTTGGATTTCTTCCGCTCCAAGCGGCATACCATCGTCCCGTCGGCGAGTCTCATGCCCGATGCGCCCAATTTGCTCTTCACCAACGCCGGGATGAATCAGTTCGTGCCCATCTTCCTTGGGCAACGGGCGGCGGACGTCGATCAGTGGCCAGGGGGTGTGGCGGGCGCAGCCACGCGCGCGGCCGATACCCAGAAATGCATCCGCGCCGGGGGCAAGCACAACGACCTGGAGGACGTTGGCTTAGATACCTACCACCACACGTTTTTTGAGATGCTCGGCAATTGGAGCTTCGGCGATTACTTCAAAAAGGAGGCGATTGAGTGGGCTTGGGAGTTGGTCGCAGAAGTCTGGAAGTTCCCCAAGAATCGTTTGTATGCCACCGTCTATAAACCGGGCCCGAACGACCCGAGCGAATTCGACCAGGAAGCCTACGGCCACTGGGAACGGATCTTCACCGCAGCTGGTCTCGATCCTCAAGTCCATATTCAGTTCGGTGGAAAGAAGGACAACTTCTGGATGATGGGCGATACCGGCCCATGCGGGCCTTGTTCTGAGATCCACGTTGATTTGACTCCGCTGGGGGATACTCGCGGGGCCTTGGTCAACAAGGGCAGTGCCCAGTGCATCGAGATTTGGAACCTCGTCTTCATTCAGTTCAACGCCAACCCAGATGGCTCCTTCGTGCCCTTGCCCGCCCGCCACGTCGATACCGGCATGGGCTTCGAACGCGTCACTGCCATCATGCAGAATTCGCGCGGGTTCAAGGATTTCTCCCGCACGGTGTCGAATTATGAAACAGATGTTTTCCGTCCGCTCTTTGACGCGATCGAACGGCTGAGCGGCACTCGATACGGGTCCACGCTGCCGTCGCCCCAGGCCGCCGGTCACAGCGAAACCGAAAAACGTGACATTGCCTTCCGCGTCATCGCCGATCACATCCGGACCCTCAGCTTCGCCATCGCCGACGGCATTTTGCCCGGCAACACCGATCGGAATTACGTGCTTCGCCGCATTCTGCGACGTGCCGTGCGCTATGGCCGATCCCTTGGATTTCACGAGCCGTTCTTTTACAGGTTGGTCGATGTTCTCGCCCAAAGCATGGGCGCCGTCTTCCCGGAACTGCGTCAGCGGCAAAAGCAGGTCGAGGAAGTCATCCGCACGGAGGAAGAGGCATTCAACAAAACCCTCGACCGCGGGCTGGAATTGTTCCAGCAGGAGGTCTCGGATCCGGCATATTCGACCGCGGACCGCAAGGCGATCTCCGGCGCCTTTGCCTTCAAGCTCTACGACACCTACGGATTTCCTTTGGATCTGACGGAGCTGCTGGCGCGCGAACGTGGCCTGTCGATTGACAGCGCCGGCTTCGAGGGGCTGATGGAGGAACAACGAGCGCGGGCGCGCGCGGCGCAGAAGCGGGAAGTCATTAGCGTTTCGCAGGTCGAGGTCCAGACCCCAACCACCTTTATTGGCTATGATCGGCTGCGAGGACGCGCCAAAGTTCTGGAAGCTGTCCGGTTGAAGGACCGGCTGGGCGTGATCCTCGATAGCACTCCCCTCTATGCGGAGATGGGCGGACAGGTCGGAGACACGGGGGAAATGCAAGCTGGCGGGCAGCTTTGGAGAGTGGTCCAGACGCAGAAGGCGGGCAATGCCTTCCTCCATTTGCTGGATGATCCGGAGTCGGCGCCTGGCGTCGGGACGGACGTGGAGGTGACGGTCCAAGCCGAGCGTCGGGCTGCCATCCAGCGACACCACACTGTGACCCATCTGCTCCATTGGGCTTTGCACGAAGTGGTCAACAGAGAAGCGTCCCAGAAAGGTTCCTATGTCGGGCCGGAGAAACTAACCTTCGACTTCAATAGCGCCCCGCTCACGCCCCAACAAATCGCCGACATCGAGCGGCTGGTGAATGAGCGCATCGTCGAAAATGCGCTGGTTTCCTGGACCGAAGTTCCATTTCGGCAGATCAAAGACCGGCCCGACGTCATGCAGTTTTTCGGCGAGAAGTACGGCGACCTCGTCCGAGTCGTCCAAGTCGGCGGCGGTTCGGGCGGATTGAACGGCTATTCCATGGAACTCTGCGGCGGCACCCACGCCCGCGCGACCGGTGAATTGGGGCTGTTTCGGATTGTGGGCGAAGCGGCCATAGCGGCTGGCGTCCGACGCATCGAGGCGATTGCGGGCTTAGAGGCCTATGGCCAGATTCTCTCCGACGCGGGCTTGCTCCAGCAACTGGCCGCGAAGGTTAATTCGCCCCTCGGGGAGCTGGAGAGGAAGCTTGAGTCCATCCTGGCTCATCAGAAAGAACTGGAAAAGCAGCTGCGCGCCTACCAGCAAAAAGAGGCGGCACAAGCGGCTCGCGGACTGGTGGCGCAGGCCGTCAAAATCAAGGATGTCCCCGCGATCGTCGCCCACCTGGGATCGGTCGACGGCGATACGCTCCAGTCGATGGTTAACGAGCTGAAGGGCCTGTTCAAAGGGGTCGTCCTTCTGGCCGGCGCGGCCAACCAAGCCGCGGCCCTCGTCGCCTCCGTCAGCCCGGAATTCACCGCGAAAATTCAGGCGGGCAAGCTCATTCAGCAGATCGCTGGCATGGTGGGCGGCAAGGGCGGCGGCAAACCGGACAACGCCCGCGGCGGCGGCAAAGACCCGGCCAAGTTGGACGAAGCGCTGGCCAAAGCGCGCGCGCTCATTACCGAATGGCAGTAAAGGGACCTGGCGGTCCGAGGACGAAGGTGCGCGAGCTGTCCCGCTTCGCCGCGGGATCGTATCGGGAGAGCTCACGTGCCGTTCAAAGAGTGCCGTGCCGGGGCGTCGCCGCTGCGGCCGGAGACCGGGCGCGGTCCGAGGAAAGGGAGCGCGAGCCGTCCTGGCTCGCAGCGGGCGCCGTATCGGCAGAGATCATTCCTAGAATTTGTAGGCGACGGCCGTAACGAGCTTGAGGTCGTTCTTCTCCCGACCGGGCGCCGGCGCGTTGTCGTAGGTATCGACAGCAAAGACCTTCAGGGAGAGCTTCTGCGTCAAGGCCGTATCCAAGCCCACTTCGGAGTTAATGATGAAATTGTCAAAATCATCAACTTGCGGGAGAAATTCGATCGATTGCCAAACCCGGACGCGGTCATTCAGTTTATGTTCGAACCGTTCGGCGACACGCAACGTCAGGTACTGACGGGTGTCGTTGCCTTGTTTCTCGATGACCAGGCCGGGACCGACTTCACCACTGAGCGTTGTCTGCTGGTTCTTGATGAAGTAGTAGCCGACACCGGGGCTGAGCGTCAGGCGGTACTCCACGTCGGCAACTGCATCATGCAAGGCGTCGAGGCGCAGGTAGCCAAAGGCACGCTCGGTGAAAAGGCGATTGTACTGGCCAAATCCATGGAGCGACTCGGCGTTTTTGACGTCGTGATCTTCGCCATAGGTGGCGTCCGCACCGAGCCGTAGTTCGTTCTGCAGCCATTTCTTCTCCGTCAGCACGTTGGCAGTGACCAGGAGTGTTTTGCTGTTGCCGCGGGTGAGAGTGATTCCGAGCGAGGCGGAACTGACCCAGGCTGGTTTGGGCTCTTCCTTGGGCGCATCTGGAGCCGCCGGGGCTGGCGCGGCCGCGGCCGCCGCTTGAGCGTGGAGGGGAGGGGAAGAGCACAAGGCCGCCAGGCTCGCGATTCCTGACACAAGCGCCACTTTGACGGAAGGGTGTGATAACATAAGACTTTGATGGTTGGTGATACTACTGTGCAACGCTGGTGAAGCGGCACCTACCGCTCGCCATTGCCGCCCGGACGGTAATCAATCGCTGCTGCAGCGGCAACAGAAACCACTCGAGTCCCCACGCGCTGACTTCGTCCGCTGCTAGGGTTAACGCTTTAGGAAGGCATTTGCTTCTCCCCCAAGCCCAGTTTACGTTCAGCCGCGATGAATTGCGCCCTCAGCCAAACCACGGCCTTTCTTTCCATGGCAGGAATTCTTTTCACTGGCGGTCTGATCGATTCCAAAGCTAAAGACGAGACCACACCGGAGCGGTCCGATGCAGCCAGCAATCCGACCGACCCATACCTTTGGCTGGAAGAAGTCACCGGTGAACGCGCTTTGGCCTGGGCCCGCGCGCAGAACGCCCAAAGCACTGCCGAGTTGGAGGCAGCTCCCGAATTCGAACCGATTCGAAAACGCCTCCTCGAAATCCTCGATTCAAAGGAGCGCATTCCCGACGTCGTCAAACGCGGTGACTTCTACTACAATTTTTGGCGGGATAAGGATCACATCCGCGGCCTTTGGCGGCGCACGACTTTTGCCGAGTACAAGAAGCCAAATCCGGATTGGGAGATCGTCCTCGATCTCGACCAATTGGCCGAGCGGGAGAAGGAGAACTGGGTTTGGCACGGAGCGGATGTGCTCGAGCCAAGCTACGATCGCGGGTTGATCTCGCTTTCCCGCGGCGGAGCCGATGCCAGCGTGGTGCGCGAATTTGATCTCCGCACCAACCAGTTTGTCGACGATGGATTCACTCTCCCGGAAGCCAAGAGCCGGGTTGACTGGCGCGACCGCGACACCATTTATGTCGGGACGGATTTCGGGCCTGGCTCGCTCACGTCATCGGGTTATCCTCGGCTGGTGAAAGAATGGCGGCGAGGGACACCGCTGAGCGCCGCCCGGACGGTCTTTGAAGGCAAGGTGGAAGACGTCAGCGTTAGCGCACACGTCACGCATGATCACGGCCGGGTCTATGAGTTTATTCATCGCGGGCCTACGTTCTTCACGAGTGAGCAATACCTGCGTCGCGGGGATGAGTGGGTCAAGATAGACAAACCAACCGACGCCGAAGTGGGGACGTTCGAGGATCGATTGACCCTGCAATTGCGATCCGATTGGAAGGTTGGCGATCAAACATACCGCGCCGGATCCCTGCTGAGCGCCGATCTGGCCGCTTACTTGAAAGGCGAACGCCATTTGACCGTGCTCTTCGAACCGTCAGACCGGAAGTCGCTCGCGAGCATTTCGGAGACGAAACACTATCTGGTCTTGAACCAGCTCGATCATGTCCGCAGTCAGATCATCGCTTTAGAGTATAACGCAGGGCAATGGAAGCCTCATACTCTGGAGGTGCCGAAGTTTGGTTCCGTAGCTCTGCGCGGCGTCGATCCAAACGAATCGGATGATTACTTTCTTTCGGTGACCGACTTTTTGACTCCATCGAGCCTCTACTTCGGGACGCTCGGACGAGAGGGACGGGAGCGATTGAAGAGTCTGCCGGCCTTCTTCAAGTCAGACGGCCTGGCCATCACCCAGCATGAGGCTACTTCCAAAGACGGCACAAAGATCCCCTATTTCCAGGTAAGCAAACAAGGCCTGGAATTGAACGGCCGCAATCCCACCTTGCTTTACGGTTACGGCGGCTTTGAGATTTCGATGCTGCCCAATTACAGCGCAGGACTCGGCTCGTCCTGGCTCGAGCGAGGCGGTGTCTACGTGCTTGCCAATATCCGCGGCGGTGGCGAGTTCGGTCCCAAATGGCATTACGCCGCGCGCAAGGAAAACCGGCAGCGGGCTTATGAGGATTTCATCGCGGTTGCGGAGGATTTACATGCTCGAAAGCTGACCTCGCCGAGTCACCTGGGCATTCAAGGCGGCTCCAACGGCGGCTTGCTGATGGGCGTTATGCTGACGCAGCGGCCTGACCTGTTCAAAGCGGTCGTTTGCCAGGTGCCTCTGCTGGATATGCGGCGATTCAACAAGCTCCTCGCCGGGGCCAGTTGGATGGATGAGTATGGCAATCCGGATATCGCCGGCGATTGGACTTACATCAGCAAATACTCGCCCTACCAGAACGTCAAACCCGAGACGAAATACCCTCGAGTTCTGTTCACCACCTCGACGCGCGATGACCGCGTCCATCCCGGACACGCGCGCAAGATGGTCGCGCGCATGAAGGAGCAGGGGCACGACGTTCTTTACTACGAGAACATCGAAGGCGGTCATGGCGGCGCGGCCAATAACAAACAAGCGGCTTATATGTCGGCCTTGGCCTACACCTTTCTGCTGCGCGAATTGCGGTAGCGCCGAATCTACGTAGCCGCCGAGGTTCTCAAACGCTGGGCCGCTACTCTTCAAGAGTGCGGGCGGCTATCCCAGCCGGAGGCGGCCTTCCAGGCAAGGCGGGCCAGCCAATACGCCGGGCGCGCTTTTGCCGCGTCCACACTGGCCAACCCCGGGGCAATCCCATCCACTCGTGTGAAAGGCCCGGCGGCCAGTTCAGGGGAACGGGCTGTCCCGGCGAGTGCCAGGCAGGGAAGGCCCTGTCGCCGGCAGGCCGCAGCCACCTGACCCACGCCCTTGCCCATCATGGTGGATGCATCCACTTCACCTTCGCCGGTAATGACCAGGTCCGCCGCGGCGATCCGCTCTTCCAAGCGGGCATAGCGCGCGAAAAGGGAGAAGCCCGACTCGAGGCGCGCATCAAGAAAGCAACGCAAACCAAAGCCGAGGCCGCCGGCAGCGCCATCCCCCGGTTGCTCCGCGGCGTCTGATCCGCATTGTTCGGCCCACACCGCCGCCAGGCGTCCGAGGCATGCTTCCGCCTGGGTGTAGTCGGCCTCGCGCAGGCCTTTTTGCGGTCCATACACGCGCGTGGCACCGCGCGTTCCCAAGAGTGGATTCTGGACGTCTGTCGCGACAACCAGTTCCAGCCCGGCTGCCTGGCGCGCCGGCTTTTCGATTCTCGCCAGCTTCGTCAAATCGGTCCATCGGGTTATTGGCTCTGCGGCGGCTGTCAGGAATTGCCAACCGAGGGAACACGCCAGCCCGAAACCGGCATCATTAGTGGCGCTCCCTCCGATCCCGACCAGGCAGACCTGACTGCGGGCTTCGATAGCGGCTCGCAGGACTGCGCCCAAGCCAAAGGTGTCCAACGCGAACGGGTGGTAGCGGCCCGGCGGTAACATGGCCAGACCGATGATTCGGGCCGACTCGATCAACGCGGTCTGCAGCTGAGCGGAGTGCCACCAAAGGCTTTCGCAGGGGCGATGGGCCGCATCGACCGTGCGCACGCTTCGACTCTGGACAGGCAACAGTCTGGCGAGCACCTCACCAAACCCATCACCCCCATCGCTCATCGCCAGAGTTTCTAGCGTATCGTTGGGACGCGCTTCCAGCCAACCTTGCTGAATGGCGGCCGCCGCCGCTTCCGCTGTGAGCGTCCCCTTGAACTTGTCCGGGACAATGAGAACCTTGAGCCGCATCGCCCGGGTATTAGCCTTGCCCGAACCGCTTTTCAATCGCAATCAGCCCGCGCGGGAGGTCCTGCCGGTCTCGGCCATAAATGGATTGAGGCCGATCCAGCCTGACACGGGCGCGTCCCGGCTCAGGTCGCTTGAGTTTCGAGTGCCAGCGTCGAGACGCGGACCGCAGAGCAAAGGCTCGACCCGGCCCTGGCCCTGTGCTTATGGTGACGCCATCACTGAATGATCTTGTGCCTTGGGACAACTCCGGCCGCGCAACGGGTGATGATCTTCCCGACGCTCGCCCTTGATCAGGTCAATCGCGCCACAAGAACGCTGGATGGGGCAGCGGGCAAATCGATCAATGTCGCCAAGGTCCTGCAGGATCTGGGCGCAAAGCCGTTCGCTCTTACTTTCCTCGGCGGGCCGCGCGGAGATCAGTTGCTGGCCTTGCTGCAGAAGCGCGGCGTGGATATCGAGGCAGTGACCGTAGCTGCTCCCACCCGGGAGTGTGTCACCGTCATCGACGAAGCCGCTGGCACAATCACGGAACTGGTCGAAGAGAGCCAACCCGTCGCTGCGGGCCATTATGATGCCCTGCTCGCTATGGTGGAGCGGCGCTTACCCGGTATGCAGGCGGTCGTCATGTCCGGGACGATCGCCCAGGGCGGCCCGGCTCATCTATATCAGCGTTGCACTCAATTGGCGCATCAGGCTGGCGCTCTGACCGTGATCGATGCCTCCGGGGCTCCTTTGCTCGAGGCATTGACCGCGGGACCTTATCTGGTCAAGCCCAACCGGGCTGAATTGGAAAACACATTTGGCCGTCAGCTCAGGGCAGAGAATGAGCTGGTCGCTGCCATGCGCGAACTGCAGGCGCGCGGCGCCCGGCGCGTGGTGATCACCGCTGGTTCCGAGTCGGCCTTAGCGTGCGATGGAGAACAGCTCTGGCGGGTCGTTCCGCCGCAGATTGCGGCCCTCAACCCGATCGGTTCGGGCGATGCCTTCACCGCTGCCATGGCTTGGCGCTTGATTCAGGGCGATGCCCTGGACCAAGCGTGCCGTTGGGGAAGTGCTGCCGGCGCGGCCAACGCTTTGACACCGATGGCCGGCGAAGTCCGCCGCGAGGATGTGGAAGCACTCGTCGGCGAGGTCCGCGTCGATCGTTTCCAGTAATGGCAGTTCGAGGCTGGCCGCCCGGCAAACAGGACAGGCGCCGGCGCTAAACCCCACCTGGTGGTCGTTCACCTCTCGGTCACTTGCGCCAGGACGCGGCGCGAAGGCACGTATTGAGCGACAAACTCCTTCCGGAAATCGGCAAAGGTCCCGTCGGCAAGCCGCGCTCTCATTTCTTCCATCAATTGGAGATACATGTGCGAGTTATGCACGCTGACCATTCTCAAGCCGAGGATTTCGTCCACATTGAGCAAATGGCGCAGATACGCTCGCGAGAAATGCCGGCAAGCGTAACACGGACATCCCTCCTCGATGGGACGAAAATCGGCCTTGTTGAATCCGGCTTTCACGCTGACCGCTCCTTTGCGTGTGAATGCGGTCCCATTCCGCGCCACCCGCGTCGGCAGGACGCAATCGAACATGTCGACACCGCGAGCCACCAACTCCACCATTTGTGCCGGGGTCCCCAGTCCCATGGCGTAGCGTGGGCGATCCGGCGGGAGAAACGGTTCCGTGAGCTCCACCGCCTTCATGATTTCTGCTTCCGGTTCGCCCACACTCAACCCGCCAATGGCGTAACCGTCGAACTGCAGGTCAACCAAGGCGCGGGCGCAATCTTCGCGGAGGCGCGGATTGCTGCCGCCCTGCACAATACCGAAGACCTGTTGGCCGGGAGCACGGGCTTGTTCCCGGCATTCAGCCGCCCAGCGGAGCGTCCGGTCGACGGCATCTTGCATGGCTTGGGGAGGCGAGGTGTGCGGGGGGCACTCGTCAAAGACCATGGCGATATCTGAGCCCAGGTCCCGCTGAACCTGCATGGCCTCTTCCGGCCCCAGGAAGAGTAGGGAACCATCGAGGTGCGATCGAAACTCAACCCCGTGCGCGCGCACCTTGCGGATCTTAGCCAAACTGAAAACCTGAAAGCCTCCGCTGTCGGTCAGGATTGGAGCAGGCCAATTAATGAACTGATGCAGTCCGCCCGCCTGACGGATAATGTCCATCCCAGGACGAATGCTGAGATGGTAGGTATTGCCGAGGATAATCTGCGTTCCCATTTCCTGCAGTTCGCGCGGGTCCAGCGCTTTCACGCTGCCTTGTGTTCCCACTGGCATGAACACCGGCGTGGCAATTTCTCCGTGCGGCGTCCGGAGACGGCCCAGCCGAGCCTTCGAATGTGAATCAGATTTGAGGAGCGTAAACATGGATTGGCGCGCGCCAGGTCCCGGAGCCGCCGCCGCCAGATCGGATCACATCAAGCCTGCCCACTCAAGACAATCGCGCGAGGAGTAAGCTGCGGCTTGCGGGCAGGGAGCGCTCTCCGAGCGCGCCGCTTAATGGTTAACAATGTAACCGGCGGCTCGCGACAGAGCGTGAACCCTACCAGAGCAACAGAACAAAAAACCGTGTTCTCGCGAAGAGAACACGGTTGATAGATCGGAGGTCGAAGCTTACCGCTTCACCGAGGTGCGCTCTGCAATCCATTGCCAGTCGACACTGCCGGTAACCGTCACCTGGCTGACCTGGCCCCTGCCGCCCACGATTTTGACCTTGGTGCGGGCGTCTTTCCACTTATGGATCTCGGAATGACCGTCGGCAAATGCGAGGCCGCACGCGTTGTTGTGATAGGTGCCCGGCCAGTCGACCCACTTTTGCTGGCCAATGCTGACCGCAAAGCCCGCGTCATTGATGCTCCATTGATCCTCGTCGATCAGGACCCAAAGGTTAGCTGGACCCGGTTCCACCACTTCCGATTCCTTGCCATAAACCCGATAGGGCGTCCCGCCGCCACTGCGGTTGTTCTGGCCGTTAGATCCAGTCAGCCAAGGTCCGTTGACCGCCATCTTGCCGAAGCTTGGTGAGTAGGGGTCGGTGCCCACGGCCTGGCTCATGGAGAACGTGCGCGCCGCGGGAACCTTGACCTTGGCGGTTCTCAGGTCGGTCTTGGTGCCTTGATAAACGCCAATGCGCTTATCCGCCGGACACTTGAATTGCTGGTGGTTGACGCCGTAAGGGACGAGCAGGGACGTCTTTGGATCGTCCAGAATGTCGGGATTAAACTCTTGCGGGCCGCCCACCATGACGTTGCCACCGGCCCAGCACTCCCCGGCTACCGTTGTGCCGTTGTCCGGATTGGGAGGATAAAGATCGTTGTAATCGTTGCCGTAAAGCTTGATGGCCAGCATCATCTGCTTTCCGTTGTTCATGCAATAGATGCCTTGCGCCTTGGTCTTGGCTTTGGCCAGCGCCGGCAAGAGCATCCCCGCCAGGATCGCGATGATAGCGATAACGACCAGAAGTTCGATCAGAGTAAAGCCCGCTCTACGCCGGGGCTTTCCGAGGTATTTGGAGGTTGATTTGATGGTGATTGGCATATCGGCTTCCGCTTTCTTAGATCGCAAACTCATTAACTAAATGCTCGGGTTTGACGTGTCAACTTTAGTGAAGGAGGCAAGTCGATGCAAGTGTGCGTCTGGCAGCACACTTACAAAGTAAAAACTGTAAAAAGAGAATTAAATTGGCTTCTACGACAGCTTGTGATCGCTCCAGGGAAAACCCTTATTTATGGCGCCACAACAGCTCCTCGCAACCCACAATATGTATCAGCCTTTCTGAACTTCCTCCACGGCGCGGTCGATTGCTTCCCCCACCGCGACGTTCCGCATCGCCCCACCTCGCCGCTTCATTTCCACCTCGCCCCGTCCCAGGGATTTCTCGCCGATCCCAAGACGGATGGGAAAGCCGATCAGTTCGGAGTCTTTGAACTTCACTCCGGGGCGCTCGTCGCGGTCGTCCAGGATGACCTCAATGCCGCGCTCGGTGAGTTCACGGTAAATCCATTCTGCCGTCGTCATGACTGGGCTTCCGCTGGCTACACCCAAGGGAGTAATACAGACCTGGAAAGGGGCTACGGAAAGGGGCCAAATAATGCCATCCTTGTCCTGGCACTGCTCAATGATGGCTTGCATGGTGCGTGTGACGCCAATGCCGTAACAACCCATGATAGCCGGGAGCTGCTTGCCGGCTTCGTCCAGGAACATGGCGCCGAGTGCTTCGCTATATTTTGTGCCAAGCCTAAAAACGTGGCCGACCTCGATCGCGCGCCGGATGCTCAAAGGCTTGCTGCACTGCGGACAAGGTTCCCCCGCCTGGACGAGACGCAGATCGGTCCATTTTTGCACCTGGATGTCGCGGTTGATGGCGACGTTGCGATAGTGAAAGCCATCCTGATTGGCGCCGGTTGTCATGCCGAGGACGTCGCGCAGACCCTCGTCAGCATAGACGGGCAGGGTAGTGACGCCAACCGCGCCGAGACTGCCGGGAAGCGCTCCGAGCGCCGCCTGGATCTCCTCGGGAGTGGCCGCTCTGAATTCGGTCGTTCCGAGGGCGCCGGCCAGCTTAGCCTCGTTAAGCTGATGATCGCCTCGCAGCAAGATCAGCACGATCTTGCTTTGCACGAGGTAGACGAGAGTCTTGATTTGATCGTGGGCCGGCACGTTATAGGGCGCCCGGGTCAGCGCTTCGATGGTGGTGACCCTTGGAGTCGGAAATTTCTCCGGATCTTTAATGTCGGCGATGGAGGGGGCGGACCGACGGGCCCCGTGGCTGACGGCCTTTTCGACGTTAGCGGCGTAGTCGCCTGATTCACAGTAGGCCACCTCGCTTTCACCGGTCTCGGCTGGAACCATGAATTCATGGGAGAATTTGCCGCCCATCACCCCCGTGTCCGCCTCCACCGGCACCGCCTTCAACCCGCACCGGGCAAAGATCCGCACATACGCGTCATACATCTTCTGGTAGCTTGTCTGGGCGCCCTCGTCGGTGGCGTCAAAGCTGTAGGCATCCTTCATGATGAATTCCTTCGCCCGCATCAGACCAAATCGAGGCCGGATTTCATCGCGAAACTTGGTCTGGATCTGGTAGAAGTTCTTTGGCAGTTGCCGGTAGGAGCTGACTTCGCCGGCGACCAGGGTGGTGATGACCTCCTCGTGAGTCGGTCCCAGAATCCACTCCTTCTTCGCGCGATCCCGCGCCTTGAAGAACACGCCCCGGGCGCTTTCGTATCGGCCGCTCTTTTGCCAGATTTCCGGCGGTTGCAGCGCAGGCATGAGCACTTCCATGGCGCCAGCCCGATCCATCTCCTCCCGCACGATCTGCTCGACCTTGCGCAGGACGCGCAAGCCCATCGGCAAGAAAGTATAGAGGCCGCCGGTTAACTTGCGGACGAGCCCGGCGCGCAACAATAGCTGGTGCGAGATGATCTCAGCGTCTGCCGGCGTTTCTTTCAGGGTGGGAATGAACGTTTGGCTCCAGCGCATAACGAGGGGTCGCATTTCTCCCTGCAGGTCACCCCAACCTTCGCCCGCGCGGCAGCCCCGTCTCGGACCGGCGGGAAGGCGAGCCTTCCTACTTGACCGTATTGACCAACGGCGCCAGCCCTTGGATTCTGACTTCCAGGCGATCCCCCGATTCGATCGGGCCCACGCCGCTCGGCGTTCCCGTCAGGATAATATCGCCGGGCAACAGCGTCATGTTCGTCGAAATGAAACTGACCAATTGAAAGCAATTGAAAATCAGCTGGCCCGTGTTCGAATTCTGCCGCAGCTGGCCGTTTTGAAACAATTGGATCGTCAGATCGTGGGGATCGACTTTCGTTTCAACGTAAGGTCCCAACGGCGTGAAGGTATCAAAGGATTTGCACCGCGCCCACTGGCTCTCGGACTGTTGAATCGTCCGGTCGCTGATGTCCTGCGCGGCCGTATACCCAAAAATATAGCGTGCCGCCGCCGCCGGCGTCACGTTGCGCATCCGCCTTCCAATCACGATCGCCAGTTCCGCCTCAAAATCGGTCCGGTGCGCTGGAAATGGAACTTCGATCTTTCCGCCATCAGGAATCAGCGAGGTGGGGGCTTTCAGCCAGAATAATGGCTCGTTGGGCAATGGCTTGCCTGATTCACGGGCGTGGTCGGCATAGTTCAACCCTACTGCGATCACTTTAGACGGCGCCACGGGAGTCAAGGTTTTAACGCCTTTGAGGGGTATCGGCTTCTTTTCGTAAGACGGCGAGCCGAAGACGTCACCTTGGAGACGGAAAAGCTCTCCATCGACAACTTTCGCAAAAAAGATCTCGTCGCCTTTTTGAAATCGGCCGATTGCTGCCATATGTGCAGCAGCGTTCTAACAGATCCGCCGCTGCCATCGCAAGCCGAAAGTCCTTGCGCTGCCGTGTCTTCTCGAGCTTGGCGTGGTTGGCCGCAGTTGGCGCCACTGCCGCCACGCCACCGAATTGCGCGGGACTAGTCCCACCACCCCAGGTTGGCAAGCCAGCTTCTGCTCGAATCGGAGATGACTCGGATTCGACACGGACTTAACACGGAGAACGCTCGGGTGCTATCCGACTCAAGTCCGTTTCAACCCCGTCTGATCTCCGACTCAACAGCGGGTCCAGGGCGGTTTGCCGTTTGGACCCGCGGAGCCGCTCTCAAGGTTGATACCTGCGGAGAAACTGGCTTGCCGGTAGCCGCCAGGTGATATCCGCCGGCCGCGGATTTTCGGCGATTGGTCTACGGGCTGCGCGGACGGCGGAAGGAGGGGTGGATAGAACAGTCAAAATCTGCAGAGCTGAGTTGTAAATATTTGAGGGATAATTCTTTATAAGTTTCAACAATTGTGTTACAATTGTGAACATCGACTTGAGGCATCGAATCGTTCCACCAGAATGACACCGATACCGCGTTCTCCTGTGTACGGCTGCTCTCAGACACGCCAGCGCCCCCGCAGCCGGCCACCTGGCCGGGCAAACACCAGACTCCCGCCTCCGCGCGCCCGATCCCCACGCGCTCGATTCAGTCGTCACCGCGACGAGTATGTTGAATGACTGCCATGACGACCGCGGCGAGCGATTCGAGCGGCGGCCGGGACGGAGAAGGCTGCGGCTTAGCTCGCCGGCCGTAATTGTTTCTCGATGCAGTCGATCAGTTCCTGCAAGTCGACCGGCTTGGCCAGAAACGGCAAGCCGCCGATCAACCCTTGGTGGGAGGTGACTTCCTGTTTCCGCGCCAAGGCAGTTATGAAGACAATTGGGGTGGAGCGCAGCTTGGCCAGACTGCGCAGCCGGTTGGCCACTTCCGCCCCGTCGAGAGACGGCATCATGACGTCGAGCAGAATCACGTCGGGAAGAAACCTTTTGGCTACCTCCACGGCGCGTTCCGGTTCGTTGACGGTTTCAGCAGAGTAGCGGCCGGTGTGATGCAGGTTCAATTTGAGCAGGCGGGTGAAGCCGGCTTCGTCATCAATGATCAGCACGCGTCGTCGTTGGATCATAGGATTCATTTGAGTGAAGGGTGGAGGATGCTCAGACCAAAGCGGTGCGGGCATCGTTTGGGACCGGTAGAGTTGTTTTGGGGCCGGGCATTGGGTTGGATGAGATGGCCGCTTCGGCGCTGAAGCAGTCGTTCTGATCCGACTGGGTTCCATCCGACAGGAGGAGATCGATGCGGGCGATGATTTCTTCCACGCCAGCCGGTTTGGCCAAAATCGGAAAGCCGCTAATGACGCCGTCGTGTTCCCTGACCCTGGTTTTGCTGACGGCGGCAGTGAAAAAGAGGATGGGAATGTGCCGGAGCGATGGATCGGCGCGCAGGCATTTGGCGACATCGCCGCCGACGAGACGAGGCATAATGATGTCCAGCAAGATCAGGTCCGGCCGAAAGCGCGTGGCGGCAGGAACGGCATCTTCTGCCCAATTGACGATGAGCACGTCGTAGGCGCGCGTTTGTTCCAGGTTCAGTTTGAGGAGGCGAGTGAAACCGACTTCATCATCGACGACCAGGATACGTTTTCTTTTCATGGTATTTTATAAGGCTTTGAGGGTGACGTTGACTTTGAGGCCCCGGGGAGTGGCCGGTTCGATGGTGATAATCCCGCCGTGCAAAGCCACGAGCTGCTTGCTGACGGGAAGGCCGAGCCCAGTGCCAACGCCCGACGGTTTGGTGGTGAAAAAGGGTTCGAAGATCCGGTTCATTTTATCCGGGGCAATGCCGTTGCCGGTGTCTCGGATTTCGACCACGGCGAGCAAATCGCCGGGGCGAAAAGTGCCACGGAGTTGGCCGGGCGGGTCGGCATCGGCTTCCAGCTGCAGAGGGCGTGTTTGGACGGTGAGGGTGCCGCCGTGGCTCATCGCCTGGATGGCATTGAGGAACAGGTTGATGAAGACCTGCTCAAGGCGCGCCCGATCCGCGCGCACCAAGGGGAGAGCCTCGGCTAATTGACGGACGATCAGGATTCGGGCTTGGGTGAGTTCGAGGTTCACCATCGACAAGGAGCTGGCCAGAATGGCATTCAAATCTTCCTCCTTGAGTTCGAGCTCTTGAGCAGCCGAGAGATAAAGCAGATCGCGGACGATGGCGTCGGCCCGTCGGACCGCCTCGCGCATGCAGCTGACGGCCGTTTTGAAATTGTCATCCTGGCCGGGGGCAGCTTTGGAGACATAGGCCAAACCCATGAGAATGGTTTGGAGAGGGTTTTTGACTTCATGAGCGACGTTGGCAGCCATCCGGCCGATGCTCTCCATTTTGGAAGCTTCGATCAGTTTTTTCTGGGCGTCCTGCAATTGGGCATGGGACATCTGTAAGTCGGCCAGGGCCTGGCGGAGAGCGTCCGCGCTGCGGGCCAGTTCGCCGTTGGTGTGGAGGAGTTCCCGGTTGGCGGTCAGCAACTGCGTCTCCATCTGCTTGCGCTCGGTGATGTCGGTCGAGATCCCACAAATCGCATACGGCCGGCCGGCGCTGTTGCAGAGCGGGAATTTGACGGAGACGTAGGTGCGGCGTTCGCCGCTCTGGAGCGCGACAACTTCTTCAAACTGGAGCGAGCTCAAGCTTTCGAGGACACGATGGTCGTTGGCCTGAAGGGCATCGGCCAGTTCTCTGGGAAACAAATCATACGCGGTCTTTTCGATGATCTGCGCCCGCGTCACTTGGAAGAGTTCCTCGAATTGACGATTCACCAGCAGGTAGCGACCGGTTCTGTCCTTCAGGTAAATGACAGCGGTGGTGTTGTCCAAGATGGCCTGCAAGCGCGCTTCGCTCAGGCGGTGAGGCTCGTCATCCCACGTGGGCTCCAGGATCCGAGTCGGGATCCCTTTCGCCTGCCCGTCGTCTCGCGGAGGGTTTTGCTCAGGCTCGTCGGTGTGATTCATGGTCGCTAGCGCTGGCCGTTGCGTCGCTGCCGGACTTCTCCGGCGCCGGTCTGGTTCATCTCGTCTGCCCGTTCGGCCTCTCATGACATCCTCTTCATACGAGTGACGCGCGGGCGTTCTTTCAAACTTCTCCGAGAAGAGCGCTTCGCGGGTCGAGCAATCCTGCCGGCTGCTCGACCAGTTTCGATTCCCAGCAAGAACGGCCCAAGCACGTCCGTATTAGCCCGAGTCGCAGCAACCACCGCTGGAACCTATGAGACTCGGGAATCACAAAAACACTCCGTCATCACCCCTCACCACCGCTCGCATCAATCGTGATCGAGCTCCCCAGGCGCGCGGGCCTTGGTTGATCAAGCACGCTGAGGCCCGCTTCCATCGCGCCATTCTCGCCACCATGCTGGCGCTGCTTTTTCTTGGCAGCCTCAGCCGATGGGCGAAGTTGGCGTCGCATGCGGATCGCCCGGTCCCCCCGGGGCGCGGGACTCTGTTGGTCGAAGAACGTCGCGCGCCATCGACGCCGCCCGGAGCCCTCGGGGCCTTGCGGTCCGCGGTTGGATCCTCACCGCGACCAACTGCGCTGGCCGAGATCCAGCGGCCGCAAGAGACCAATGATAGCGTCGTAGAGCCGCTGGCGGCCTTCAATGACTGGGTCGCAGGCTACTTGACGGCGGGCTCGGCGGCGGAGCGGTCCGCTCTGGAATCGAAAGGACTGGCGTTGGCGCGGCAACGCCGCCCAATTCTGAAATCACTGATCGAGACAGATCCGGAGCGGAGTTTGCAGGCGGCGGTGCCGCGGACGGTGAGACAGGCTTTGCCTGCATCCATTGTGTCCGAACTGGAGGAGGCGGTGGAAGGCGACGGCCGATTGGACGTGATTGCCAGGCTGCCGGCGACGGCGGACGAAGCAGCTCCGCCGGCGATCAAGCGCTTCGTCACTATCCAGGGGCAGACTTACCGGGCGTTTGCTTACGGCCGCCGGCTGACACAAGTATCGGCGGCGAGCTTGCCTTTGCATGGCATCGCGGTGGAGGACGCCCTGGCAGTCCACGAGGATGCGGCGCGCCTGTTGGAGCCGGGGGAGGTGCCGAAGGCCGATCTCCCAGTGGCCAATGTGGATGGGCGCTGTCCGGTATCCGGAGAGGCCGCGAATCCAATCGTCGCGGCGCAAGCGGGCGATCGAGTTTACCACCTCTGCCACGGGCAACATGTGGCTGGGCTCAACCAGTCCTTGGCCGCGAAAGAAGCGCAGCCGCTGGCGGTAAGCAGCGCCGCCCCGAGTTTGCTGGCCAGTTCCGGTTGGAGCACTGGGCCCAAGCGAGTCCTGCTCATGCGGGTCAGTTATGCGGATTTTCCGAGCGCTTCGTGCTCGGAGGAAGATGCCGCCAAGCTGATCACGTCGGTGAATGCCTTTTTCGAGCAGACCTCGTTCGGCCTTCTTTCCGTGCAAGCGACGATCACGTCGGTGTTGGCGCTCCCAGGAACGGTCGCTTCTTATCTTGCCAATGACCAGCGGCTGTTGTCGGACGCGCGGCAGGTCGCGGGCGCGGCGGGCTATAACCTGCAGCAATTCGATCTGGACGCCATTCTATGCGGCAGCTTGTTTCGGTTGAATCAGGCATTCATTGGAACCAGGGGAGCATGGCTGAGCGGAGTGGATCCTGGAACTGCCTGTCACGAATTCGGCCACAACCTCGGGCTGTATCATGCCAACGCATGGGTCACTTCTGATGGCACGGTCATTGGGGCGGGGCGGAATCAAGAGTATGGCAATCGGTTTGACACGATGGGGTCGGGTAGCGGCCTGGCCTACTCCTTCAATGCGTTTGAGAAGCATCTCCTTGGCTGGATGCCTGAAAGTGCGGTCACGACCGTTGTCTCCAATGGGACCTACCGTCTTTTTGCCATCGATGCGCCCGCCCTGGACGACGGGCAGACTTATGGCTTGAAAGTAGCCAAAGACAGCCAACGCGACTACTGGATCGAGCTGCGCCAAGCGGCTGGGGATTCGCAGCTGAAAGAGGGCATTTTGCTGACGTGGAGCCCCTGGGCGGAAAGCAATGGAGGGACTCACCTCCTCAATTGCAATCCCGGCCGCTACGCGGAGCCGGCTTTGCAGGTTGGCCACGCCTCCTACGATTTCGAGAGTGGCCTCAAAATCATGCCGCTCCAAGTTAACTCCGCCGAACCCAAGTGGGCCGACGTGCAGGTCGAGCGGATCTTCTTCCTTGGTTTTGACCTGCCCTGGCCGCCGGCCAACGGAGGCTCGGAAATAACAGCAGTGGACAGCGACCACCAGCCGTCAGTGGAAGGGCCTGCCGAGCGCGTGCGCGTGCAAATTCCAGCCGATGGCTTCTACGCCATCTGGATCCAAGCGGTGGATGACTCGTCGACCGCCGAGCCCATCGCTGTCGCGCTGGACGATGAAGCCGGCGACATCGGCCCGGCCTCCAGTCTTGCCCCCGCGGGCGTTTGGGCATGGGCTGACTTCGGCAGCTCGGTTAACGAAGCGAGCGCAAGCTCAAGCCCGCGAACCTTCTTCCTCGCGGCGGGAGAACATACCCTGCGGGTTCGCGTCTTGTCCGGCCAACCCCGTGCCTTGCACTTGCTCATCACCAGCGACTCAGCGACCGACCTTCCGCCGGTCCTGAGTGAAATTGACGATCAATCCGTGATCGCGGGCGAAAGCTTGCAGGTCCCCTTTTCTGTGACGGCCATCGGCCGGTCAGTTCCACAACCGACCGTGCGGATCACGAGCGAGAATCCCAACGTGATCGGGAGTGAAGATTTGGTGCTCCAGACGCGCGGGTCGGAGTGGACCCTGACGATCAACAGCAGCGAGAAGAGGAGCGGCACGACTCGGATCTACCTGACCTTGATAGACAGCTCCGGGCGGACGATGAGCCAAAGTTTCGCCTTGAGCGTGCTCGGCCGAGCGCAGGCCTTGGTTCGCCAGGCAGCGCCAGGCGAGCGGGTCGTCCTGCCAGCGGGGCTCAGTTATGAGAATCTGGTCATCGACAAGAATCTCACCCTCGAGGGGGCCGGGATCAACCAGACGATCATCGATGGGTGGGGGAATGGCCCGGTCATCACGATCAGCCTCAACTGTTCGGTACGCCTCTTCGGCCTGACTCTCCGCAATGGCTTGGGCGCGGGGGTGCGCAATTTCGGCACGTTGCAGCTGATTGCCAGTTCCGTGGAGAAGAACCAAGGTTCGGGCGTGCAGAATCGAGGCACTCTCGTGCTGGAAAAGGTGCTTCTGCAAGACAATCAAGCTGCTCAAGGAGGCGGATTGGATAACTCAGCCAAAGCGACGTTGCGTGACTGCGCTGTGATCGAGAATAGCGCGACCGGTGGCGGCGGGGGAGTGATCAACCGAAAGGGCGGGACGTTGGTATTTGAAACCGGGTGCATCGCCGCCAATCGGGCCGCGCCTGCGAATGGGGGAGGGGTATGGAATCTCGGCGAGTTGACCCTCCGCACCAGCACCGTGAGCGACAATGTCGCCTCGGACCTCGGCAAAGTGGACTCCCGCAAGGCCGGCTGGATCGGAGGAGGGATTGCCAATTCAGGGCAACTGAAGTTGGAAAGCAGCACCATCTGTCGAAACCAAGCCAAAGCCGAAGGTGGCGGCCTGAACAACAGCGGCCAAGCGGAATTGGTCAACACGATCGTGGCAGCCAACTCCAGCTTGCTCACTTCAGCCGCGGATGTCAGTGGCACGCTCACTTCCGCCGGGCACAATCTGATCCAAGTGACCGCCGGCGCCAGCCTCTCCGCGTCAGCAAGTGACATCTTGGGGCAGGATCCGCTCCTCGGACAGCTAAGCGACAACGGCGGCCCCACCAAGAGCGTGGCCCTGCTTCCGGGCAGCCCCGCGATCGATGCCGGCGATTACGCCCGCGGCGCGCCAATGGATCAACGAGGCCTGCCGCGACCGTTGGGCGGTGGATGCGACATCGGAGCGTTCGAATACGAGCCGGCCGCGGTCTGCCATCTACAGCACGGAGTGGTTGAGGGCCACTTCGACCTCTCACCTGGGCAGCAATACGTGCTGGAAGCGTCGTGCGACCTGGCGGTGTGGACGGCTCTTGGCCCATACCAGGCGGACGCGAAGGGCGGGCTGAGCTTCACCGATTCCGCGTCAGATTGCCCGAACAAATTCTATCGAGTCCGCCCGGCTGCGGCGGGCAGCGGCCTATCCGCTTCGAATCAATAAGGGGTGAATCGAGGGCGGAATGAGCGGAACGCGGAGCGCTCATCCGCCCGGCTGAAGGTTGCAGAACTGTCGAAAGCGTGTTGCGAAAAGTGAACGAGCTGGGAGGGGGACGAGGCGTGGCGGCCAGCCGCGCCGCGCGCGCTTGTCGGATCAAAGGGCAGCCTTGAACTTGGTTTCGAGCCGAAGCAGATCGGCTCGAAGTTGCGCCATGGAACCGTAGCGGGCCTGACGGTCCGGTTCGCACGCCTTATGGACGACGTTCAAGAAGGAAAGCAGTCGAATCGTTTCGTCCTCCTCCGGCATTTCGTCGGGCAAGGAAGGATAAGCATGGCGGTCGCGGCCGGTGCTCATTTCGTACATCACTTTGCCAAAGGCGTAGATGTCGGCCGGCGGAGCCCCGGGGCCTTCCGGGGGGATGTAGCCGGGAGTGTAAACGAGACTCGCCTTGCCGTCCGCGTCCGTGACGAGTCCAATGTCGGCGAGCTTGGGCGTGCCGCGCACAAAGATGATGTTGGAAGGTTTGATGTCGCGGTGGATCAGCTTCTGCGCGTGCAGATAGTCGAGGGCATCTGCCAAGGGGATGAACCACTGCAAGCATTGGGCAATCCTGCACTGGCCCTGCCGCTTCAATTCCTTGTCCAAATCGGAGGGGACATAACGAGCGGCATCGAAGGTCTGGGTGGGATTTTGATCGTCACCCAACTCCATCACATAATAGAAGTAACCCCGCTTGTCGTTGCGGCCAACGTGGAAAAGCCGAAGCAGGCCCGGATGATCGAGCGACACAGGCATGTACTTCTCGATGCCGTTGAACTCACGATCATAGGGTGCAGCGTCGGCGAAATCCCGGCGAAAGACAACCTTCACCGCCCGATGCTGGCCGATAGCATCGCGACCGATCCACACTTCTCCATACGCTCCGCGGCCAACACAGCGAAGCAGCTCGTAGTCTGGAACGATGGGCTCGAAGGCGGCCGTGGCTGGATCACCCTCGGGTTGCTGGCTGGACAGAGGGAAGGTCGAGCTGGCCGCGGTCGAAAGCGGAGCCTGATCGGGCGAGGGCAGGGCGTCTGGCACCAATGGCGGGCCGGCAAAGCGCGACCGAACGCGGCCTCTCTCGTATTGCCAGGCCGAACAAAGCCACGCACAAGGAAGCTCGGCGCCGACAATGATCAGCCAGGGAAACCAGACATGGGATTTCAGCATCCAAGCAAGAAGAACCTCGCTGAGGACGCAGCCAAACAGCACGCCGGCCCCGCCGCCGAAGAGCGGCCGCATTGGGCTCATCAGCACGGCGCAAACGAGCGCGCCAAGGAAGATCAGGCTGACCTCCGCCCTCTCGGAGAGTCGCACAAACCCGTCACCGTTAATCAGGTTCAAAAACGCGGTCGCGTGAATCTCGACCCCCGCAAAGTCTTTTTCCCGCCAGCGGCTATAAGGGGTGCGGTGGGTGTCGCGGTCTTCACCGCCGATGAAGACCGCTTTGCCATCGAAGTAATCCGGCGGTTGATCAAAGACCGCTTGGTAATCGATGCTTGGAATGCCTCGGATGCCATAGTAGTGGAGCCAATTCCCCTCCCTCCCGCGCTTCGGGCCGCGCGTCTCTCTCTGCTTCCACAGATTGGCGGCTACCCGGGACAAGGTTTTGCGGACTTCATCTTCCGAATACTGCCGCCGCACCACGCTGTCGCTCACGTCTCGCGGGATCGAGGCAACTCCCCAGTCGGTGGCATTAGTGAGCAGGATGTCGATCGGAAGGGCATTGGTGTAAAAGGTGTCTCGGTCCAAGTGCTGCTCGACTCGCTCTGCCGCCAAGACGACGCAGTCGAGTTGTTTGATCGCCGCGGCGAGTGCTTCGTTTTCAACCCGGCTGGGCCCATCGCGCAGGAACTGGACGTCAAAGACCAGGAAGCGGCATTGGTTCGTCGCCAGATAACTAACCAGCCGGGTATACGGTGTTCGAGCCCAGCCATGTTCTTTCGGATCGAACTCGCGCGGGCGGCCGTTATCCATCCGGATGACGATCGCTTTGAATTGGTTCTCCGGATCGCCCCAGAGAAAGAGGGTATCGTAACTCAACTTAGCCCACCACTCGCCCAGCGGCAGGAACCGCAGCGCGAGTCCGGTTGCGAGCGTGACGAGACAGACCACGCCGGCCTTGCTGACGCTTTGCTCAAGTCGGAATCGGAGGTTCAACCGGTAATGGGAAACATATGAGATACCTCTCTTTCATTTGGACTAAGCCAGCCGGAAATGCAACTCCGACTTGCCCGAGGCGAGGGCGAATCTTCGCGGCTTCTTCCTGGAGCGACATCGGATCGCGCCAGGATCGCGCCGCCGTGCGCCCACTTTTCCCTTGCCGAGCGGCAGTACAGATGCGACGATAGCAAGCGGTTGTTTCGAGTTGCGGCTACCGTTTAGCCAATTCGCCCGTCGTCCCAAGGCCGAATTTCGAGGAATACACCAGAACTCCTTCATCGGTCATTATGAAAAACACTCAATACCCCACTGTGGCTGTTCTTCCCTTTGCCGCGATGGCTGTCTTGCTGGCCTGGGTCAACCCTGGCATTGAAGCGGCCCAGCCGAGCTTAAGCGTCGCTCGTTCCGGGTCGGATGTCGAAGTCAGTTGGGATGCCAACGCCATCGGATCGGTCTTGCAGTTTTCACCTCTGCTTGATGTCGGAGAGCATTGGCTCGCGCCAGCCCAGGTCCCGACGAGAATTGCAGCCGCCGGAGCGCAGCTCTTCCCCGTATCCTCCGATCCGGCCATTTTCTATCGGACGCTTCTCCTCGATCCGCATGCCACCCGTTCACTGGCAGTGCCCGAACTCCAATTTGCCGCTCGGGGCGTGCCGCCGGGCGACCTCAAAGTTCTGCTCCTGCCAGAGTCGCAGCTGATCGAAATCGGCGCGACCGCGACTTTTGCGGCGTTGGTCGATGGCTACACCGGGGATGCTACCAACCTGGTTTATCGGTGGGAAGTGAACAAGCTCCCGTATGCAGTCAGCGCCGCCGGCAGCACTAATCTGACTTGGCGCGACCTCAACATCGGTCAGGACACGAACTTTGTCACACTGGTCGTCACTAACTCCAATTTTTATACGATCCCAGCAGTCACGACCAACGACGTGGGATACTATCGGGTGACAGTGACCGCTCCCGGCCCGTCGACGGTCAGTTCATTAGCGGCGCCGTTGTGGGCGTGGCAACAGACGAACTCCATCGTCGTCTTCGGGACCCCGGTCACCCAGTCGGGCAGTGGGAGTTGTTCCGGCGCTTACTCGAAAAGAATTGAGTTTGGCGGATACTGGCCGGCGCAGCGCGGCCCCTACGCGGCCACCTCCTGGTCCGGGGGCGGAGATACGATCGCGTGGCATGACTATTACAACGCGAGTTACGGCTGCCAGGGCGGCTCCTTCTCTTTGACGGTCAAGGTCCCGGTGCCTTACTACTTCACCATCTACACGAGCAATTCGAATCCGCCGAATCCCTACGTGCTCTATTTGCAGGGCTTTCAATGAGCCGGTTTTCGCCGGTGCAGTCAACGGGCTAGAAGTTGAATTGGAACCGGGCGGTGAAGGTCCGTCCCCGTCTGAGTTCGCTATAGAAGGTGAGCGGGTCCAGTCGGTAGTCGCTATCGCTCAAATTGAGGCACCCGACAGCAACCTCCGCCCGCCGCTGCAAAAATCGATATCCGGCGAAGAAGTTCAGTTGCCAAAAGTCGTCGCCCGTATGGCTGGGCACGTAACCATGATTGGATTGCGAGAACCAGTCCGCTTCCAGTTTGGAGAAGAAGCCGGAAGGATGGTTGAAAGTGATGACCGTTCCCACCTGGTGCAAGAGGCTTTGCACACGTTGCTCCCGGTCAAATCGGAAGGTCGGCGTTGTCTCGGGAAAACCATAGTCGCTTCTTAAATCGGCGTAGGTGAGCTGATAGCGAAGGCCCAGCGCCCATTCGTCCCCGAGCAAGTGGTCGGCCGTGACTCGGACCGACTTTTCTCCGTAGTCCAACGTCTGCGTGAGTCCGGCGGGACCAGCTTTGGGCGAGGGCAATCCGCGTTGATTGGCGACGGTCGGCGGGGCCGTCACTGCGAAAGAGCCGATGGTGCGGTCAGCCGCTGAATCCGCGATTTGCGCCGCCAGGCCAAAATAGGTGCTCGACCCCACCTTCTGCTCGAGGGAGACGCCGTAGGTATCAATACTGGCAGCTGGAATCGACCCGGTGATCGACTCCGGCATCAGGCTTCGGAACAGCTGGTTGAAACCGGCGATCTGCGTCGGTTCGATGGCGACGCTTTGTTCGAGGCTGGCGCCCGTCAAAGAACGGCTGTAGGCGAAACGGAACGTGGTGGCGCTGGGGGCCAGCCAAATGACGCCCGCTTTCGGAGAGATTTGATCACGAGTGGTGGTGTGCTCGGAGAATGGCGGCGCGAAGAGGTTCTGTGGGAAAATCAAGTGATCGTAGGTCAGGCCGGCGGTAACCCAGAGGTTATGGGCCAGTTCCAGTTGGTCGTGGCCGTAGACACTCCAGCGCTGGAAGGCAGCGGAGAAATCCTGGGATGCCGCTGGCCCATCGAAGTAATCGGCACTGGGGTCGGCATGCACGGTCTGGAGATTCTCACCACGGAACTGGCCGCTTTGAAAACGGCCACCAACGACCGCCAGGTTGCGCTCCTGTTGCCAGAGGTGTTGCGGTTCGATGGAGAAGATCTCGAGCTCACTCCGGAAGCGGGTCGTGAGAGGGATTGGGCTGATGGGTCCGCCGATTTGCAGGAGAGCGCTCGAGCCAGGATTGAAAAAATGGTAGTCGTCATTCAACCAACTGGCCAATAGAAGGGTGTGCTGGTTCGGGCTCCACGCACGGTGGTAACCCAGCGTCAAAATTGGCTCTTGCGCTTCGCGGGTCCGGAGCTGGGGGAAGGTGGGCGCATTGTCGTAGGATTGGCGCAAGTCGCCGGCTTTGATGTCGAGTTGACTGACTTCGAGATAGGCGGTGTCTTTCGGACTGAGTTCCTGTTTGAGCTGGAGGACGACCTGGCGTTGCTCGACATCATTATTGGACCGTTGCCCGCGCGCCGTGCGGTAATAGGCGCCGAGGGAATAGCTGGTGTTGTCAAAAATGCCATATTGGGCGCCCCGCTCAATCCAATCGCCGCTGCTGAAGAACTCGGTGCTTGAGACCACCCCCAGTCGGTTCTGTTCGAACAAGCGTGAGTACTCCTGCTGGGAAATGGCCGAATTGAAAATGCCGCCAGCGACAGGCGCCAGCAAGTTCGCGATCAGATACTCACTATTGGCGGCTGATTCCAGGCGGAGATTGACGAAATTGGGATCGCGCAGTTGGTCATAGCTGTCGGCCAGGAACAGGTGCGAAGAGTAATTGAGATAGTCCGCCTGCACCGCGCGCGCTGCTTCGCGCAGACTGACGTCGGTCATGTTAACGTCGCGGAAGATTCGGGCCAGGTTGGCGCTGCGCACGGCCCGGTCTTGATCGAGGAGAAAACGGGCTCGATACAGGCTCCGATTATCATTGAGCATTTGGGATTCCTGCAGGTCCCGGACGCCGTCGTTGATGCGGTTCTCCATCCGGTTGAAAAGTGCGGAATAGAGCCAGGCGGTTGGATCAAGCGGATCAAACCGTTTCGCCAGGTCAAGTTCGGTGTGAGCCCGATCAGAATGGCCTGTGTCGGCATAGAGTTTACCGAGGTAGCTCCGTAAAATGGCTCTCTGTGGCTCCAATGTCGCTGCGGTCAGCAAGTCCTCCAGGCCAGCCTCGGATCGGCCTTCGTGCACCAAGGCTAACCCGCGACCCAGCCACGCGTTGGCGAGCGCGCCATCGGCAGCGATGGCTTCGTCGAATGAGCGAATGGCGGCTTCGGATTTGTGCTCGTCCGCGAGCACAAATCCGCGCAAGGCCAGAGCTTGGGCATTGGCCGGCGCGAAGGCCAAGCCTTCACGCAGCGACTGTAGAGCCTCAGCCGTGTGGCCGAAACTAAACTCCAGCTCAGCGAGGCGCGCCCAGGCGTAGCCAAATTGTGGCGCCCCGCCCGTCGCTTGCCGGGCGCTTTGTCGCGCCATTTGTAGGTGATTGGTGAGCGGACTGCCCGGGAGGGTCGCTTGCCAGTAGTAGGACTGAGCCAATAGCTCCGAACTGAGGGCGTCCGCTTGACTCTCGGGAGGAGCCCGGAGGGTCGGTTGCGCCTTGACCCCGGCAATCACCAGCCGCAGCGCCCTGGCCAGGCGCGAAGGACGGTCATTGGCTGTCGGCGTGGGCGGCAGGGTCGAGAGCAGGCGCTCGGCTTCATCAACCTTCCCAACCGTCAACCACAGGGCCGCAAGGTAGACTTGTTCGGCGGGCGAATTGGGCTGTCGGTCCGGCGGATATGCTCGCAAGGCAACCGGCAAGTCCCCTCGTCGGTAGGCGGCGAGTGAATCGCTAAGGTCGCGCTGGCTGGCCAGTGGCAGGTCGAGTTCATCGATGTTGATGATCGCCGGGTAGTAGAAGGACCACTGAATCTGGTCCTTTAACAAAGGGAGCGCGGCGGTGCGCACGGGGGCCCGACCGGGGGCAACTCTTCCTTGGTCTCCTCCAACGAGGTTGGTTTGGCTGACTTCATTGCTGAGCCGGACTTTTCCTTCGACAAGGGTTAGAATGGTCTCGCCATCGTCAGTAAGGCGCAGTTCGAATTCGGTGCCTTCGATGGCCGCATTGACCGAATTGACCCGGAAGAGCATGCCGTCCGCTCTGGCTCGCTGGAGGAAATAGAAGAATCCCTTGAGTAACGTAAGGCCGAGTGGGCTGCCTTGGGCGGAGCTGCTTGGGGCCAAAGCGATGTCCGAACCAGGGCCCATGTGCATACGGCGGTGATCGGGCCAGGCCAACAAAGCGCGAGACCGAAGGCCAATTCGGACGTGATCTCCGGGCAAAGCGACGGCTCCAACCGCGACCCGTTGCCAAACGCGAGTCCCGGCCCTTTGCACTTCAATCACTCGATCACCGCTGAGTTCAACGACCGTTACCCCGCGCAGAGGCTGGTCGGGAACAGCTCCTTGACCAGCGACCGATCCGGGCAGCATCAGAGCGAACAAGAGGCCGATGATCAGTGGCCCAGGAAACGGATGAAAGGCGACTTTGATCAAGAGCATAGGCGCCAGTCCTGGTTGAAAACACAAGGGGGGGTCGGCGTCACCGCAACGGGACTACACGAGGTCGTCTTCTAATTTTCGGACCTCCTTCTTCACTAACGCCAAAATCCGGTGCTTTGCCAGATAGACTTGGCCAGGAGGAATGTCCATCACTTTCGCAACCTTCGCAGCGGGCCATTGTTTGATGATATAAAGTTCAAACACTTCGAATTGCTTCGCATTCACCAGCCGTTTGACTCGGTCGACGGCCATTGCGAAGAGGTTCTTCGTCCATTCCCGCTCCCAGATCGCTTCCAGATCTCCCGGCTTGGGATCGGCAATCCGTGCGATCGTCGGGGTGCGGCTCGATTTGGTGCTGCTTTCGATTGACCTCTGAATGTGGCGCTGCCGTTTCCGAAATTGATCGGTGATGCGCCAGCTGGTGAGACGCAGCAGCCAGCTCTTGAACCTGCCCTTGGTCGCCTGATACTCAGTAATTGTCTTCGACACGCCCAGCAAGGTCTCCTGCAGAACTTCCTGGGCCTCCCATTGGTTCAGACCGGCCTGCAGCGCCACGCTAAAAATGAGCTTGGAGTAAATCGCCGCGAATTCGTCCCAACTTTGCCGATCCTCGGGATTCTGGAGGCGAGCCAGCAGGGTTTGGCGCGTTGGCGGAGAGCTATTGTCTTTGGCAACCATAGATTTCATTTGCTTTCCCGCTAATACGTTCGAGGTGCGCCCGTTCTTTCAAACAGCGGTTGCTGCTGCCATCAATGCCGCCAAGGCTGGTTAGTGCCGCCTCTGGCTAGAACACGAGCTGCGCGGCATTCGACGATCGCCTGGAATGCCGCCTGCGGCCAAAGACTCTCCAGGAAGATGCACGAAAGCAGCCGTTAATCAAGAATCGTCCCGGGTGCGCCAGAAGCAGCCGACGCGCATTCGCTGCCTGGATCCCAGCCAGGCCTGAACGATTCACCCAACGCGCTCGGCGGGGCCTATCGCGTCGCGGCAAAGAATGCCCTGCTTAAACCTCGGGCATGATCAGGCTTGAGCGTATGGCGCTGACCTGACGTCGAGAAAATGCTGTCCGAATCGAGGTCATGATCTGCTTCGGCCAACCCAGTCGCCGCATGAATCATCTCATGCAACAAGGTCAGTCCATCCTCCCGCATGCGGTTGGCGTTAATCAGAATGAATTCCGGAAAAACGCGCAACTCCGGATCAGTGGCTCTGGTCCCGCCGTCCGTCAGGCCGAAGTACTCATCGTTGGCTCTGGAAAACGGGCAGACGATGACGCGAAGGACAGTCCGAAAGCCCGGGCGCTGCTTCTCGGCGGCTTGGCGGACCCGGAGAATGTCGCTGCTGAATCGGACGTCGACCACATCCTGATTCGGAAGCGTCGTGTCGGGAAATGATACCGCTCCGACGATCTCCATATCAAAAGGTCGAAGCACTTGGTTGGCCTTCGGGACCTGAACCAAATGCCGGTGCTGGGCCACTTTGAAAGCAGCCGCGGTCGGTTGCCAAATGATCCGCAGGTTCGCGGAAAACGTGCCGGCGGCGGTGGCAACCGAGGAAGCGGTCAAAGCGCTTTTCTGGCCGAGAACGCCCCTGACCCTCGTCACGGCGTCTCTGCCGCTGGCGCGAACCGGATCGCCACATTTGAGTGGTCGCATCCGGCGGTTCTCGAGCGCGATCATCTCCTGATCCAGCCGGGCGATGGTCATTTTGCCGACGATATTGTCGGCCTGCGTCTGATAGTTGAAATTGATGATGGCGCGTTTCTGCTTGTAAGCCAAAACGGCTTTAGCGGTCGAAGGCCCGTACTGTTGCGGCCTGACTTCGTCAGCCGGAATCATGGCCTGGTCCAAAACGCGAAGGGCCGTTTGAATCTTGCCGACGTGAGGACCGACAGCTCCGGGCACGATATGAGCCGGATCTGAGACGGCCGCGGCTTCGAGTTTTGGGTCGCCACGAAACAACCGAGATTGGAGGCTCATAAAATGTTCGGACGACTTCGTTAGGAACTGTTGAAAAATTTCCACACGCATCTTGACGTCGATGGTCTTCGTTCGCAAGTGCAGGAAGTTCGAGGAATAGCTCGCGAAGACATCGGGTCAGGACTCTTCGGCCACTAAGCCATGCAAGACCAGGTCCGCCGTCGTGCGGCCACACACCTGGAATCAGTGGATGAATTCCCTAAAATTGTGACTTTGCCTCATGCCGGGAGGGCAGGGGATGCAGCGATTGGCGGCATGCGCCGAACGCTCGTGCAAACCTCGGCGTGCGTCTGACTCAGCACGAGGGCTGGCGGGCTCAGCCGCCACTGGTCGTTTCAGACTTGCGTTCCAGTGTCGATTCCACTGCTGACTTCATCTGCGCCAGGCCCTTCTCAAAGTCGCCGCCGACCATCCTGTCCATGTTGACAAAGAGGCAGAACGCTTTCGAGATGAAGTTATTCTTGCCGGCCATGCTCCACGTGACGGCGGTCCCTTTCCCCTCAGGCAGGAGCACGAACTCAGTCGTGTTCACCGCGGCAAACGGCTTCAGGAATTCGAGTTTGATGCGAACGAGCTCGTTTGGCCGGCTGTCCGTGAGGGTCATCCGGCCTTCGCCAACTTTGGAGTTGCCGGCCCAGCTATAGACCGATCCTTGGCCCGAGTCTGGCCCTTCGTAAGTCTGCTTCATGTCCGGATCAAGCTTGGCCCATGGGGACCAGGTCGGCCATCGGTGAAAATCGTTGATGTGGGCGAATATGGCCGCGGGCGGCGCTGCAATCGTCGTCGAACGCACGACGCGGAAATCGGCCGGCTGCATGGCGACAATCCCGAGGAAAATCACGATCACCGCCGCTAGCGCCAACAGGATCTTCTTCAACATAGCCGTGAGTATACTGGTGGCGGAGAGCTTACTAAGATGGATAGAAGTAAGCAATGTGTAAAACGTCGAAATAGTTCACTCAAAAAGTGTGAAAAAACCGGGGTGGAATCTGTACAGCAAAACACTCCCGATTTTGCATCGGGAGCGAATTCTTTAAGATGTCCTAATCCGCCGTGACCAGGCTCCGCTCGCATCGCCCGCCGCTGAAGCCCTCCTGGACAGTCCTATTGCAGGGGCGCTGCTCGGGAGTTGCAGCAGGCTTGCCGGTGCCTGGCAGAACGGTCTCCAAAGCCGTCTCGACGTGCTCAAGCGTCACCTGGCCGCCCTTGGCCAGAAACAAAGCATAGGTGGCCACCAATTCGATGTTTTTTAGGTAGCCCGCAGTCCTCATTGCCCGCCCGCAAATAACCTTTCGCAGCGGCTCCGGGATGCCTGGGAACTTCAAGCTGGCGACCGCCAGAAGGTCTTCGCGTCCCAGTTCTTCCGGGAGCGTGACAACTGGAGCCATGCGGCCGATCCACTGCTCCATTGTGTGCCCCGTGTCTTTGGCGAAGCGCTCAAGGGTCGGCAAATAGCTTTGAGGCGTGGAGAAAAAGGCACACCCAAGGCCCCGGTCGATCACCTGGCACCTCACCCAGTTCAACCGCTTCGGCGCGGACGTTTTGCTGTAGTTCGAGGGGATCAGGAATTGCGCCTCATCGTAGACCACAAAAAGGCCGCTGTGCCTGTGGACGTATTCAACGGCCTCACGCAGCCTGGCCGAGCTGGTGCTCTCGTTGTAGTCGATTCCGAAGGCGTCAGCATGCGCCGCCAGGAAATCCCGATCGCGGTTCGAATCTGGCACGGTGACAATCCGCGCGAGCCCCGGCCGACTCTCGCACCAAGCACGAATAGACGTCGTCTTTCCGAAGCGAGAAGACCCAACAAGCGGCACTGGCGTCTTGCTCTCAAATGCGAACTCAAGCCAATGAAAGGCCTGCCGGGTTGTCTCCGTGCTCGCGATTTGGTCGAGAACGGCTCCTCTATGGGAGTCCATCTGGTCAAAGAGCCGGTCGAGCAAAGAGGGCAAATACCACGGAGACTTGCACTGCCGGTCCTTTAGTAGGCACAGGTCGGAAAGGAACCTCGCCAAATCCTGCTCAGCCTTCTGACGGCACGCCTCCGCGCTGCATTGATCATCTTCATCTTGCTCGGGGAGGCATTCCTCACCGAGCAATTCGTACGCGGCACGCCGCCACCAGAAACAATCTGGTTTTGGCACTGGTCGGAACTCACCAGCCAGTCCGTGAAGGAGCGTCTGGGCGTAGGCTTGAAGGCCACCAGGCAGCAGGGACATGGCCTGGAGATACCAGAGCAGCTCGACCAGGCGGGGATTCTCCTGCAGTTGCTCGAAAAGCTCGGGGTGCTCCAGATTGCGAATCGCCTGGAGCTTTGCGGCAAGAAGATCTGGGCGGATCCGCATCATAGCGCGCCTCCTTCCAGCTCCGCCAAACCCTCCGCTTCCAGATCAGCGCCGGCGCGCTGTCGGGCTGTGAGCTTCGCCTGGCGCCTTCCCTTGTCGGCTTTGTGCTGTTCGGTGGCCTGCTGGATGGCAGCGGCCTCCCGACGCGTCTCAGACGTGACGTCGCGATCACGGGCCATGTTGCTGATCAGCGGGTGCTGGATGTTGTCAAACAGAACCTTCGCAGGCCGTTTGAAATCGGCGAAGTCCTGGCGGGCCTCCCTGAATTGTTCGGCGGTGGCCGAATAGGCGGGCAAAATGTGACTCTTCACGGTGAAAAACTCCCTCCCCTCCAGATCTGAGCAGACTATCATCTCGGGGTCTTCCCAGTTGATGTATGCAATGACTTCCTTGTCGCGATAAGGGGCCAGAGCACCATTGGCGAAGCAGACTTCACCTCGGCCAGGGATTGTTACCTTCACGCCTTGCGATGTGACGCGGCACCGGCGTTGATGCGTGGCGAGGATATGGTGCTCAGCGGCCGTTAAGGCCCGAAGCGGCCGGCTGTTGATTGAGGTTGACCACGCTTCAGCTGGAGACAATCCAGGGATGCGGGCGCCGTTCTGTTCATCGTGCGCGAACTCCAGCAGGATTTCGCTGAGGCGCTGGTTCCATTCCTCCTGAGTCCAAAGCTGATTGCGAGGGTCTTCCTTGCCCGCCCGGACACGCGCGATGAAGTCTTGGACCAGCTCCCGGCGGTCAGTGCGTTCGTTGAACCCAACAAAGCCCTTTTCGCATCGCATCCGCTCCTGAAGCCTGCCAATGGCGGACTCGATTGTCTTTGCGCGAGGCACGCGAGACTGGACCAAACGGAGCTGGAGACGCGGATCGAGCAGCCCGTTCTCGGTCTCCCGACTACGGTCAATGGTGTGCCAGGACGGCCGACGCTTCCCGCGCATCAGGACGGAATCCCAAACACCCCTTTCGAGGTTCACACCGACTCGCGGCAACCCATGTTTCAGGATGGCACGCGTGACGAGGCTGCGGGTATGCCCCGAATTGTAGTGCCCGTTAATCAACATCGAGATCAGCGGGTAATCGGATTTTGCGTCCGTCCCCAGCAGGAACTCACCTCGGGCCACTTCCCATTCACCTTGCTCGTTCTGAAAACAAAATGGGTGGTTGAGGGTGGTATCGTCGAAGACGAACCAGTCACCTGGGGCCGCCTGGCTCCAATCGCGCGTAATATATGGTCCGGCGAGCAGCGAGAATCGCTCGCCGCGTCGAAGGTCGAGCTGGGAATCAACCAGCGGCCCAAGTGTCCTCCGAATCGTCTTCGTCAGTGGGAGCTTTGCGCACTCGCCGCATAGCTTGCTTTCCTCCTGGAGTCTCCGGTGAGCTTGGGTCTCATTACCGTCCAGTAGCACCGCCAGGTCCATGACCTTTTTGAGGCATGCCCCACAAAGCTCAGCGGCTTCACGGCCGGAGTTCGCCCGCCCATCCTTTAGCGACTCTGGCGTTTTCCCGCCCTCGGTCCAACGCCGCAGTTTGTTGTTGAACGTCCAGCGTATGGCCGTCCGATTCGGGGCCAGATGCGGGAAGCGTTCCCGAAGAAACCTGAGCACGGCCGCCTTCACTTCCCGGCCGCCTCCTTCGCAAAACCGAAAGACGTCATGCCAGACCAGGTGTTGATTAACAGGTGACAGCCTGTCATCTCCCAGCGTGCGATCGAGAATGCGATTGAAGTCCTTCCGCAGGTCCGGTTGCACGGGCAACTCGTCATGGCTACGCTCAGTAGACAGTTGAACACTGGCTAGGAGCGATTCCACTGTGGGCAGGCGTCTATCCGACGCGGCTTTGACCATTGCGCGCCGGAGACCCTCTGGCAGGGCTTCCAAAGGCCAAGCCAGCGCCTTTTGTCCGCCCGGCGCATGCTTATTACCCCCTGGAGCGAGACCGCGTAGGGCGGTCAATACGGCACGTTTTGTGAGCCCGGCGGCCGCCGCCAGCTCGCGAGCAGAGTAAAGGCAAGCATTCATGCGATCAGCCTTTCTCGGAGAAATTCGATGACGCTGTGACGGGTCACCATGACCGCGCCTCCCCGGCCTCGCTTTGGTTCATTCATACCCTTCAACAGCCCGGCCTCGATTAGGCGGGCAACGTGATCCTGGGAAGCGGAGAGAACGCGCTGAATCTGGGTCGAAGTAACTTGCTGCACCGCCTCTGGGAAGAGAGCTGACAACACTTGCTCGTGAGTCTCCGAAGGCTGCGGAAGCCGATATTGCTTGGCTAGGACGCTCATGATCCAGACGCGAATCTCACGCTTCCTGGCGTTAGCGGTGCGAATGTCCCATGAGTAGAGCAGCTCGCCGCTGTCGATCCAGGCGCATACCTGATCAGACGTGCAGTCTAGAAGCGTTATGCACGCTGGCATCGCCAGCAATGGCCTGCTGGACTTAAAGCCGCTTTCGGCTGCCATCCGCTCCTTTCTGCGGCGCAAATGAAGCTCGTAGACGATCGGACGTCGTTGCGCGACCGGTCGAGTGCGCGGCCGTCCCGGACTTGTCTTCGGAATCAAGCCTTCGAATCCGGCAACTTCGAAAGTTGACAGCCAGCGCCACGCCGTCGAGACAGGCAAACCTTGGGTCCGAGCGGCGGAGGACAGGCTGACACCTTTGAGCATCGTCCCGCGAATGCGGGCGACTGCGCACAGCCGCTCGACGGCCCGGTTGTGCGCCGAGCTGATCTCGGGAGCCTTTTTTGCCTGCGGTTTCGATAAGGGAATTGTGAGCTGGTGTAGCAGCATTTGCGGGGTTGATGGGTATTACGGCGGCGGAGCGGGGTCAGTCACCTTGGGGTTGCCCAAGTCTCCCCAACGGTTCGCCCACCAGTATTCCTGGGTGATTTGCCAGTGATTTGAGTCGATCTGTGCGCGGGTTGGGCCTTTCTTCATCCACTCACCTTGAGGCAGGTCGAATGGCAGGTCATTCGGGACGTTCTCAGCGGCAATGAGATGGGCGGTGGAGACAAAAACCTTGTTGATGTTGGCGCTGCTCGGCCGGATCGTGCTATTCCTCCCGATCACCTTGCGGTTTCTCAGCACCGTGTGGTGTGAAATGAAAGCCTCCTGTCCCTGGAGCATGTCGAGGATCAACCTTCGAAAGACGTCCGGCTTAATAGCGGCCTCGCCGCCGCCAGGGAAATAGGTGGTATTGACGGCCGCGATGATCTCAAAAAATCTCACCATGGTCAGAGGCACAAACCTCGGAGCACCGGTGGTTGGATCGTTGGAGTCTGTTCGCCCGCGCACCAGTGACTCAAGATCGTTCTTGATGCCTCCTAAGCGCGCCAAGGCATCGTCAACAGTCTTCGCCAGAATAGCTAGCTTGACCATTTCGCGGGCAACCTCAGGAGCTTCCCAGAGTGGCCTTTCAAACTCGTTCTCATCCAAATCCCAAAGGCTTGCAAGCGGCTCATCCGGGGGGTGGGATTCCGGTGGGCCGTAAAATCCGCGGATCACCTGGTAGCCGCCTGGATTTGTCGAACTCCGGTGAAACCGGATTTCATTGGACACGAGGTCCGCCTCAATGGCATCAATCGCAGATGGGCGGCCTTTCCAGGTCCGAACCTTGGTTTCGCCAATCAGTGGATCCCATTCCTTCTCGGACGGGAGTTCGGTCGCACCGCTGTAGCCGTAGAACTGGGTCATTTCAGCCTCTTCAGTAATTCAACCCCACCTGGGGACGGTGGATTGAGGCGGCGGTTTCCCGTCAGTCGCAGAGCCTGGTTTGGGCCGCTGGAACACGCCCCGTGTAGTGCGGCTGGTGAGAACGTTTGGCGTCCGCGCCAGCTGCTGCTGGCGGATCGTTTTGCGTTGATAAGTGAAAGCGTTCCGAATTTGAGCGAACATAAGAATCAATAGGCCTGGTCGAAATCAAATAGAGCCTTCGCGTCTACACACGCGAAGGCTCTTGGGTTATTCGGGTAAGTGACCGGGTGCCCCTTATCAGTCACCTGGGCCGCTACCTCCCCGAAAGGGTCGAAAAGGGGCCGCGGCCGGAGAGTGCTCCTGCTCTCCGGACCGGCCCCGTGCGTCACGCCCGTGGGGCAGAACCGTTCCCTGGACGTGAAGATGTTCATGCGCTGCCTTTGATCAGGCCCTTGGCAACCAAGGCCGCTCGCAGCTCGTTCGCGAGAACGATGACGCTTGCAAGGTCCGTTGCCGCTGCCTGATTAGCGTTTGCCCGCTGGGAGGTGGGGGCTGCGCCGTGAAAGCCAAGGCCGAAGTCAGGCCGGGTCTGGACCTGCACACCGGCCTTGGTCTTGCGTATCGTGAAACTTGCCATAAAACGAAAGTTCTTCCGGGGAGAGTTTAGGACTCGACCGTCTTGTGCAGATCGTTCAGGACGCCTCGGGCGCAACCGAACATGATCAGCAGGCGATCGTTGATGCTGAGAGTCTGTGGATCGACCCAGCGATTCACCATGACGGAAAGGCCACTGACCCCGTCCTGGATAGTCTGCATAACGCCAGGGAAGCCCGCGCCGGAAATCTCCGTAGGATTGGCGGGGAGCCGCGCCGCGAGCAGCAACGCGTTGCGCTGGAAAAACGCCCCGTTAAGATTAACGGCGTTCGCGGGCAAGGCTGGATACTCCCAGATGTCACGGAAGCCATCCAGGTTCTGCCAGTGCGCATAGCCGCTGGAGTTGTTTTGATCGAAGTTCCGCATTAGAACCTCATCCTCACGCATGGCGATGGCCACCGCGCTATTCACAAGCCCGAAGCGGTCGTAGTCGGGCACGCCGAGGACATTCATCGCTCCCGTGATATGGCTGATCGTCCCACGGGAGTAGTTGTCAGCGGTCACGACCGTTTCTTGAGTGAACGTGTCGTTAATCAGGGCCGCGACTGAATCAACAAGGTAATTCCCGAGCGATGTCGCAAGCGCATCGCCTTGCTCACCAACAAGGTTCCGCCCGGTGCCGCTTAGCTCTTGGATTGTGAGGACAAAGAGTGCCTGCTTGAACTTATCGATGGTGATCGTATAGCTGGTATCTCCCCGGTTGCTGGCAGCAGCGCCAAAATCGGAAATCGCGGGAAGTCCAATGGTCCGAGTGTCAATCGTCTGGTTCAATTTCACCACACCATCGGAAAAGTCTGTAACGAATGCGCTTAGCATTGGCCGCCGGGACACAAGCGTGGCTAAGGCGCGCTGTGAGATTAGGTCGGAAACCAAGGTGCCAAGGCTGTTACTGGCCTGAAACGGTAGCCTGTCAGCGTAGGGGGCAAACGCGAGGAGTTCTCTCCTCGTAATCCGGCCATCGATCTCATTGCGGTACAGGTCCCCTTTGTCGCGTGGGGTCTTGGCCTCCATGTAACCCTTCAGGATAGTGAAATTGTCCTCACGCGTGATTTGGACGTGGCCTCCGGGCTTGGTGACAGGTGTCAAAGCGGGATTGGCCGGGAGGGATGCCAGTAGTTCAAGCGCGCTGGGATCGGCCTTGATCATGCCTTTCCACTTGGCGATAAGCGCGGTTGCCCTGGGCGGAATAGCGCCTCGACTAATCGCCGCTTGGATTGCGGCGTCCGCGTCAGCATCACGCCGGGCGTCCAGTTGGGTTTCAAGCTCCTGGTTTTTGGCCCGAAGAGCTTCCAAATCGGTCATGGTGTCGTTCGTGTTCATTGGTGTCTTTGCTCCTGGGCTCTTCGCCCAAAGTGGTTTTATCCGGTCGAAGGCCGGTGAATTGACAAGCCCTCCTAGATTCTCGCGCTCTCCTGCAACAACTCGGGCAGGCTTTTTTCTTTCGTCATCGACTAAAAAGCTAGGGCTGAAGGATCGGTAGGCGCGGCCGGTGATTGCATCCAGTCCGGGCTTGGACCACTCCACTCGCGCATACACGCCGGGTTTGCGCCTTCGCCCTTCCAAAAGAATTCTGTCGGCCAGGCGGCCGCTTCCTGATCGTCGTGGTTCAGATCGAAATAGGGCTTCCGGCCTTTTGCGACGAGTGCCTCGAGTTGTTTCTGTGCCTGCGCGGCAGCTTCCTCGTCAACCAACACCTCCAGCGAAACGCTGGCAATCCCCCCGCGAGAACAGGTGATTTGGTGTCGCCCCGCTGGCATCCATTGGATCTCCGAAGGCGGACTCCCGGAGAAATGCGCCTCGAAGGCCATGCGCCCTTGAAGGGGCTCTCTATTGGGCTGCTGGGGCATTTGTGGAGCTTTCTTGATCGGCCTTGAGCTGACGGTACCGGGCCGTCAGTGACTTGGACTGGCGCTGGCCGGTGAGAACGTATCTAAGGTGCGACAGCGAGACGCCGAGTTCCCTCGCATCGTTGACGATGCCAGGAAAGCATGTCGCACTGCCAAAAGGTCTCCCCACTCGGGAACGAGAATTTGGTTGCTGCAGCTTCATCGCTCGCGTATTTAAGACCTAAGCACGTGCAATTCTTACGCCTGGTGAAATGTCCGTCAAGCAAGAAAGTGTAAGTTCTTATTCCCCAATGGAGCGGGTCCGTCTCGCCCGGCAGATCCTGGGCGTGACCCTTGAGGTTTTGAGTCGGGAATCGGGTTACGCTGTGTCAACCATCGGTAACGCCGAAACCGGCAGAACGTCCGCAAGTCCAGACCTCGTTGAGAAGGTCGCGAAGGCTTTAGGGGTGCGCCAGGATTGGGTCCAAACCGGTGCGGAGCCGATGTTTTCTGGCGAATCCAGGGGGTTTCGCAAATGGCTCGCATCAGCAATCGCCACCACTCGGACCGAAATACAAATGCTGCGAGGCGAGGCTGATTTGGCCGCCAAGGAAGCTGATCGATTGGCCTACCTTTTGGCTGCCCAGGAGAAACTTTACTGCACGCTTCCAGGGGCCGACTTGACAGAAACTTACCGTATTGGTAATGATGGTCGTGTAATGGTCACGCTGCCGGAACTGATCGCCAGACTTAAAAGGGTCACCGCTGGGCGCGGAAAGAAGAAGGAATTGGCGATAGAACTCGGAGTGCCCATGCCTCGCGTGTCTGAATGGTTAGCGGGGCGACGCGAACCCGGCGGGGGGATAACCCTTCTGCTGCTTCATTGGGTCGAGCAGCAGGAGGCACAACAAAAAGGCCCTGGCGATGCTTCAACACCGCCAGAGCCGAAGGCCCAGTCTGAAAGGCAAATCCGTGAAGAAAAACCAATCAAACCGAGCCAGTGACAAGAGTCACACGGCTGAAACTACAGCGCAACCTCAACCCGTCAATCACACGGACAATCCTCGGTTGGCTGCCTGGCGAAAGCTAGGGCACGTATCCAATGGTGCTGCCATCGACCTCGAAAGTGCGATCTGGCGCGCAATGGCCGCCTTGGAGGTTTTCGCGAAGGATCTTGGTGAGCGCATAGAGAACGAGGACAGGAAACCCCGGTCCGAGTCGGTTTCCGCTGGCATCCAGGACATCGCCTTCTCAACCGGCAATGAACTTCAAGAGGCATTCAATTCGTTTTTCAAGAGCGTCGGAGAGGAAAGGGAGCTGGCCAGCGAGCTGTTTGCAGTGGCAGGGCAGGGGAGCTGCAGACCGATTGCAACGGGAGAGTAAACGAATGTACATCAAGAGAGGAACGTTGACCAAATACGTGTTCATGGGGCTTCCGACCGGAATGCTTCTCGTGAGCAACTGCGGCAAGCCCTGGAAGCCAATTTTTTCCGAGCGAATCGCGCCCCCTTCGCAACGCGATGCGCAATGGCGTCGGATTGTGGCAAGCGCCGCGGCCGGTCGCTGCTTCATGATGTTCGCCGACGAGAAAGGCTACGCCGAAATGATGACGAAGCTCGGATTTTCGGAACCGCCGGAGCCGACTTCGGAAATCGCCATCGCCGAGTGAGATCCTTGCTGTGCGAATTCACCTTCCAGGACGGCGCGACCGCAACGGCCGCCGTCCTGGTCAGGTCTCCCGAGGAAGACGCTGTTGTTGAATACACGGGCGCCTTCTCCCGCTTCCCCCGCCGCTTCGTCACCTCTGAGCTGTCTACGCTCCGGGTCTGGGCGGCACACATCGCCGCCGAAACAGGTTCACAACTGTTTACCTCCGAAGCGGGCGTCTACGATTTCTGGGCTCGCTAGATTGATAAGGCGGGCTCATTCCGCGTCAGCGGAAAGGAGCGGCTTCCCGGAATGCCAACTTCAGCGGATCCCTTCAAAAATGGTCATTTTTTCACACCTTTTATTGTCGGAATAGTTCACTCGCAAGGTGTGAAATTTGCGTCTTATACGTCTGCGGCACCGCCAGTTAGGCCATTTTCACACCTTTGAGTGAAGTAGCCTCGCGGCGAGTGAACTTCACACCTTTAATCCAAGCTGCGTTTGTCCCGTAAGTAACTGGCGTCCACGGTAGTTAGGGCTATTCCGGGTTGCTCCTGGCATTTGGTGAAGTATTTCGACGTCGGACAACATCTTCAACAGGCTGCTAGGAGTGCAGCCGTTAGAATCAGCTAACGCATATTGTGCGAATCAAGCTAGGACGGTCTAACCAGAAATCCAACCCACCGTCGCACCTCTCGGACAGCGTCTTGCGGGGATCCCACCATTCTATGGAGTGCTGGGGAATGCGGCGCCCATCCGAATCCAATGCACGATATCCATCAACTCTCCAAGCGTCAGTGGTTCCTTGCCGCTTGGCGGCATGACATCGTCGTGGTCCGGAGGCAACAGAATAAGCCGAGCCAGATTACTGCCAGGCACGTCACCGGCCTTGATGGCTGGCTTGCCGCTGTCGCCGCCTTTCATGGCGATCTCAACTTGATCCAACCGGTAGCCGCCTTTGTGCTTTTCCGGTCCGTGACAATGGGAGCACTTGGCTTGGAGGATGGGGGCGACTTTGCTTATGAAGAACTGCTGCTGCTCGTTGCGACTCATTTCCGGGATGGCGGCGGCATGCGGGTGGCCGATCCAGTCGCGGACAAAGGCTGGGGCATTCTCGACCAAGTAGCCTGCGCCATGGGTAAGATTTCCTCCCAGATGCCCGGCAACCATCAGGAGGGCCAACGTGCCGGTAAGAATCACGCGATACGAAAGCATTGGGCACGTCCTGGCCGACCGAAAAGCCCGCTTTTGCAGGACCAAGGTGATGAGTGTGCAGACCGGAACGGCGAGCCCGGCCCATCGATGCCACTCGACCGCGCGCGGGTCGTATTCACCATTGCCGGCGCGGAGCATCCCCAGGGCCGCCGTGACGATCCCGCTGGCTAAGCTCAGCCAGAGGGCCAACCGGACGACGCGCTTGAGTTCCTCGGCAGAATGCCAGGTCCGATAGATCTCCAGGATCGCAGCCATCATGACGAAGCCAATTGGCAGATGCAGAAACACCGCGTGAAACGGTGCCAGAAACGGGTGCCAGTGGAAAAGGTTGACATCCGGCACGGCCACGTTGATGGCGGCGAGCGGGTGCGGCAGCCCAACTGCCGCGGAGGACGACAACCCGAGGACATTAAAATACAATTGCTTGCCTTGGAAACCTCGGTATTCGCCCATATCACCCGTCTGCATGGTCGCTTCTCGTTCGGTCCTTCCCCGAAAACAGCGCCCGGCGCACTTTCCCCAATAGACTCCTAGAGTCGCCAGAAGGCGGGCAGGTCCGGATGCGTCTCCGTGAGGATTTGTTGAATGGCTTGTTTTGTTTGCGGTGGAATCTTCTGAAAGTCGGGTGACTTGTCTTCGCCTGCAAGTATCTGCGCAAGCCGCCGCCAGAGGTGCAATTTGGCGCCCGCAGGCAGCCCCTGAAATGATGGGCTGTAGATGAGGTAGCTGCACGGGAACTTGAATAGGCGTGTTTGCAGATCCAATTGTCGCAGCGACCGGCCAGCTCCGTCCTTTGGCCCATTACTTTCGAACCATTGGGCAAAGGTCGATGTCCCCTGCACCGGCGCGGTCAAGATTGCTTCGTCCGTAAACAAGAGATACTTGAGAACCGCTTCGGCCGCCGGATAGGTGGGCCGTAAATCGTCACCGCGGTGTTGAGCTGCGATGGTCTCGTAACTCAAGCGGGTGAGCAGATTTTCCATCTGCTCCTGGTGGTCGAAGACGAGGAGCGCAACGATATCGCTGCCCGCCCCGAGGAAGTTGCGAGTTTGAAGAAAGGTGGCCAGGTTGGTGATGTTTCCGTTGACGCGAGGATCCTTCTCGTGGCGGGTGTGCGCATCCGGACCGAAGAGATTCCCCAAGTGAGTTTGGTCCCCGTGCGTTCCGGTGACATAATAGCCGCCCCAACGTTCGGCCAACGGCGTGCGGTGGGTAACGACTTTACCGCTCAGCAAATCGACTTCGCCGTCATCTTCCGTGCGGAAAGAGCGCACCAAAAAACCGGGAATATTGAGTGTCTTGACGGACGCATGACATTCCAGACATCGATCATCCCGCACCAGACGGGGCTGCGCGCTGAGCTTCTGGTCGAGAGTATAAAAGACCGCACCCAGTTTCGGGTCGGAAGCTGCTACCTCCAACAGAGGCGCCCCGGGGACATACGCCACCGCGGCTTGATCGTTGTAGTAGAGCGCGCGCGGATTCTTCGGCGAAATAAAATGGCGGTTCGGCGATGTCTTGGACGCGACCAGCATTTGCGATGAAGGTGGGATCTGCAGTTCTCGCAGCAAGCTCGGCAAATAGCCGTGCTGGTCATCAAGAGAAAGCGTGGCTTGGCGCAATGCCAGCCGTTGGTTCAGTTGGGCGACGAGGCCGGTTGCTTCGGTCTTCCGATAGGCATTGAGGTCTTCGTCGAACGCTTCGTTCGAGGGCGCCGCCATTGAGCGCGGAGTGGCCGCGACGGCGCTCAGAATGAAGGCGAGCGCCATGAAGCCACCGAAGCTGCCACTGGGCAGCGAGCGCAACCCCACGAAGCAGTCCGATGACCTGTCCATGGCTTCTCCGGGCCCCTTCCCATCTTGGACGGGCGCTGTCATCGGTTGAGTGGTCTTTCATGCGCTGGCCTGGCCTCGCATGGCCGGCCGCCGGCGACAATCGCAGCGGATCCGGTCTCGAAGTTGTCTATTTGTTCCAGGGGCAACAAGGGTGACAGTAAAACGCCCTCCTATTGTGACCACACATTAATTGCGGTTTCCTGTTCCTATCTTGCTATTGATCCGTCGGCCAACCGTGGACCCGCGATCGGGGGGGCCAGACGCTGAAGGCGGCGGGGGGCGAGGCTGACCGCCGATAGCGAAGGAATTCGGGGGCCGGCTTCGTCTTTACCTGTGGAATGCTGCTGTCGTTCTTTAACGGGAAACGGCGGCGTTGGTTAGCGGAGACAACAATCATAGCCCATTTGCATGAGATCAATTATCAAAGCGGCTTTTCTAACTGTGCTGGGTTTGGCAATGGGAATAGCCTCCAATCGTCGGGCCATGGCTGAGCCAACCAACAGCGTAACCTTGCCGGAGCGGGCCGTTTCGAAAGCTCGGGCGACTCAGCGTCTGCCTGAGGCCACGGCTGTTTTCATGTTCCCCGGCGGAACCCCAGGTGCGTTTCTGAACGCAGTCCAGACGTTCTGCCAGGTTGATTGGTCAGATATCGTCACGATCCCCAATGAAATGGCCCAGGCGCAAGTTCCCAAGCTGCGGGTCCCCACGGCGCAGGCGCAGGACCTTCTTCAGCTCTATAACCGTCTCGGCGCAAAGAACCCGACGCTCGGCCAGTGGTACTGGGAAGGTCCGGTGGAGCAACCCTTTTTCCTGGCGCTTGCGCCTGCCCAGGCGGGAGCGGCTCCCGATCCTGGCGAGGAGCCGGTCGCGCTTCGAGTCTTCCAATTGAGATACATCTCCGGCACAAATCTCAGTCATTTGGCCGATGCCATCACCACGGCCGCTGATTTGCCCAACGAGTCTGCGCGCAAGAACGGATTGAATCCGCGTCCGGGTCGGTTAGTCATTGATCAGAGGACGGGCAGCCTGATCGCCGCCGGGTCGGCGTCGTATTTGACTCGAGTCGAATCGGTGGTGCGTGCTTTGGACATACCAGCGCTCGAGCCCGCCCAGGTCCTGAGCGGCCCAGGCCGCTCTGCCGGTGAGAAGAGATAATGCAGGTTGCGCACACCACCACGGGCAAAAGCGGCGCCCCGATCGGAAACGATCCGGAAGCGTCCGCGCGCCCTCTTCTGATCGATGAAGGGGCTAGCCCGTCCCCAATTACCTGCCGCGGGCTGGCGCCTGCGGAGACGAGGGTCTTGACCGCCGCGGTCAAGCGTGGCGACGAGTCAGCGTTCACGCGCTTTCACGAGCTCTACTGCCTGCGGCTTTACAAGCTCCTTCTCCGGCTCGCCAAAGGACGCGAGGCCGATGCGCGGGAGGTTCTGCAAGTGGTGATGATCAAAGTCACCAAACGGTTCAAAGTTTTCGACGAGGAGGTGAAGCTGTGGGCCTGGTTGTGCCTCGTCGCCAGACACAGTTACGTCGATCTTTACCGGTCGCGCCGGCGCGACCAACGGTTTGTCTCGCTTGAGACGCTCGCGGAAGGACTTTCCGAATCGACTGAGGGCGAGACAGCAGTTGGAGTGGCATTCGGCCACGCGATGTCGGAGTTGCCGGAAGAGGATCGAGAGCTTTTGCGGGTCGTCTACCTTGATAAACGGCCGCTGGTCGAATTGGCAGGCGAAAGTGGAGTGAGCTACAAAGCCATGGAATCTCGTCTGACGCGGCTGCGTCAGAAGGTCAGGGTCAAGCTCCTGGCGCATCTACAAAATGAAAACGCCCCATGTCCCAAACGATGATGACGTTCTCCTGGACGCCATCTTGACTGACGAAACCTGGCAGGCCTGGGAAGGCTCCGTCCGGCGCGATGCGCTCGCTTCGCTCCGAGCGCAGAAAGTGCGCCGCAGGGTTCAACGATGGGCGGCGGGGGCCGGCGCGCTGGCAGCCATGGCCGCGTTCGGGGCGGTACTTTTTGGCGATCGTCAGTGGTTGGGGTCCCCTGCTACCTCCATCAAGGAACACGCCGTTGCCCCGGTTGGTGGAGTGCTCATCCGCGATTTCAAGGAGGGAGAGTTGGTCGCTCTCTTTCCAAAGGGCAGCTGCCTAATGGCGGAGGTTGACGGCCGCCCAACCTTTATCATCCTGAATGAGGAACGCGCCCTCCAGGGATTCGAAGCTCGATAAGAGAGAAAGAAGATGACCGAAATGCTTGCGTTCAGAAGATGGGGCGAATGATGGGTTTCCGGAGACGGCGGCAAATTCTGTGCTGACCCTGGCCGGGCTAACGCAGCTCAGCGTTGAGCAACTTGGCGAGACGAATGCCAGCCAACGTTATCCGAGCGCGAGCGAGCCTCTTGGCGGCGGTCTTGTAAGCCGAGTCCAGAACGAATGGGCCGTCGCCTGGCATCACTGGCGGTTGGTAAACTACGGCTTGCGCCTCGGACGAACTTTCCTCGACCCAATCGTGTTCGTCCATTCTCGCGATCGATACGGGGCCAGGCTGAGGAAGGTGACCGGAGTCTGAAATCACCCGGGCGGCGCCCGACTTAGGGCTGGCAACGTCACCCGCCACGCCATCCCAAAACGAATGGAGGTTGGACGCGCTGGAGTTCTGCAGCTTGACCCCATTGCCGCCGTCGTCTCCTTCCGGGTGGCCGCCACTCACGCGTGTCACACAGTGAAGCGGCTGATGGACATCGCCAACCAGGTGAAGGAGCCAGACGAGGTCGTAGGATTTCAATGGATCCGGTTGGTTGGAGGCCAAAACGCGTCGGAAGAGTCCGATTCGTTCCTCAGCGTGGGGCGTCGGGACCGCCGGAAGCAAGGTGCCATCGACGGCGAATGGCACATCCACGAAGTGCCAGTATTTGTGGCGGAGCACGTCGCTGTAACCGTCGTTCGCTGTGGGATTGGGGCTGCCGTCCGGCCGGTTCCCACTATGGCTGCCGTCGGATTGGTAACCCGGTTGGCTCTTAATTTCGTCGGCCCAGAGGCTCGCGAACATAAATATGAGCCGGTCTTTTTTCGCTTTCGAGGTCTGAGTCGGGACCCAACTGCTCCAGAGAGAATAGTTTGGGTTGAGCTGGATGAGTTCGGTGGCGCGCTGTCTGACCGCGGGCGTGAGGCGTTGGTAAGCGACGTACGCGACGGCCATGTGCCCGTAGTCGTTCCAGGCGAGAGCGCTCTCTAACGAACAGCCGAGGAGAAGAGCGCTGAGCGCAATGGCCATCCATGGGCGTGGTTTGTGTGCAGCCATCGGTCGGTTAAACTTGCCACGGTCTCTAGACAGCCATCTTAGTGCCTGATGAACCGTTGTCGAGGCGGCAGTGCGTCAATTTGAGCTTTCTCCTTGCAGAGGCGCAACGTGCCCGTCCATGAAGACAACATTCTTGCCGGGCTTGGGGGGGCGAGGATGAAACTCGTCGTAATCGAGAAAGAGCGGAGTGGTCCCTGGAGGATAGGTCAGGACGAAGTTCGTAATTCCGCCGGAGAGGTCTCCTTGTTTCAATAACAAGAACGCGCTATCGGTGCGGGTTTCATCGATGCGATAGCCGTTCAGGTCATAATTCCATTCGTAACTCGACCCTTCGGCGGCAAATCGACCAGTCTGATCGGCCGGGCACTTGAAGACGGTGGCATGGTTGGTGTTCGTTGCGGCTGTTCTGCCGACATAACTGGCCAAAATATCGCAGATCCTGGGCAACGGGTTTTGGGGGTCGATGGGGCGCGTTGGGAGGATCTCCGCGATTGGCAAGCGCTCCTGATTATCGACAGAATAAAGACGGGTAGCAATCCCCAGTTGTCGGAGATTGTTCAGACAGGCCGCGTTATGTGCCTTGGCCTTAGCACGGCCTAGCGTTGGCAGGAGGAGTCCTGCCAGGATGGCGATGATGGCGATAACCACCAGCAATTCAATGAGGGTGAAGGCGCGACCATAGTCCGGGAGGGTCAATGCCTCGTGCATGCCGGCGGAGCGGTTCGGTTCGTTGGCTTCCAAAGTGTGCTTTTTCATTCGGTTATGTCGTCGTTTCGGTCATTGGTCATCGGTGATTGGTCGCCTAATTGTCAGCCTCCCGGACCGTGCCCCTTTCGCGCGAATTCCACGTTGCTCCGGAGTGAAGTCCCCAAACCGCCGGGTCGGATCGGGTGGGCGTAGCATCTCGCCGGGCTTGGGCGGGCCGGATGAGGTTTTAGAGCCGACTTCCAGGTTCTCTTTAGAGGACGCTTGGTTTCGCCAGGTCGACCGGGCCAGCCACAGTCCACCAGCGGCAAGCAGCACCGCGATGGCGACGAACAGATGTTTTGCTTTCATTGGCTTTTGCGTTTGGATTCGATGTGCGGACAACATTCACTGTCGCTCCGGGCATAGTGCGCGGATTTGCCGAGGCTGGCTTTCGATTTGGAACGAAGGGCGAGAATTCTGGTGCGAAGCGCCCGCGGACCGGAATGAAACTGAATTCCGCGCCCGCCGAGAATACGCTGCAGATCGCCAGGCAGTCACACACAGCGGGTCGTCCTTGACGTGAAATGACCGCTGCTAAAGAGAACTTGAGCCCTTCCAGGCTGGGCCAATCCTGGCTCTATCGGAACTCCAATTTCTGCTGGATTTCGCGGATGGGACGTGTCGTGGGATAGCTCTTTCCGTTCTTCAGCACGACCAGATTCTCGCCCTTGAACATGGGTTGAAGTTCCTGGATTTGACTCATGTTGACGATAACCGAGCGGGAGATGCGCAAGAACCGTTGTGGGGGCAGATGAGACTCCAACGAACTCATCGTCTCGCGCAAAGTATGTTGCTGCTTGCCGACATGCACGACCGCATACTTACCGGCGGCCTCGATGGCATGGATTTGGTCCAATTCGACAAAAGTGACCTTATCCGGGGTTTTGACAGCCAACCGAGTGAGGTGGCCTGCCGGTGCCGGCGTCTGACCCAAGAGCGCGAAAAGACCGCGGGCGGCGATACCCGCCTGTTGGTTTGCAACCAGGTCACGCGCCCGCTGAACCGCTTCCTTGAAACGGGTCGGCTTGAATGGCTTTAGGAGGTAATCCAACGCATTTACCTCGAATGCGCGAAGCGCGTGTTGATCGTAAGCCGTAGTGAAGATCACGACCGGAAGCAAAGCCCGAGGGATTCTTCGCAGCACCTCAAACCCATCCATTTCCGGCATCTGCACATCGAGAAAGACCATGTCTGGTTTGCACGCTTGAATCTGGTCGACGGCGTCAAAGCCATCCTCGCTTTCGCCGATGACCTCCACATCGGATTCATCACTCAAGAGCAAGCGGACCCGTTGCCTTGCCAACTGTTCGTCATCGACGATGAGCGCTCGGATTTTCATGCCGTTGGCGCGTGGGAAACGGTGGGGCGGGGATCGGTTCCAAGTGAAACGGCAGGTGAATATCGACCCGACATCCTTGTGGTTGGGCCCGCGCGAAGGAGAAACGTTGGTCCTGGCCGTAGAAGTCCCTGCAGCCTTGCTTGGGTATTGGCGAGCCCGATGCCGCGGCGGATGGTTCCGTTCAATTCTGAGCCTACCAAGCCCATGCCGTTGTCCCGAACAATCAAGTGGAGATGTTTGTCTTGCCGCTTTGCCTCGATCGAAATGAGGCCTGGGCCTCGTCGTGGTTCAATCCCGTGGCGGATCGCGTTCTCGACCAAAGGCTGGAGGATGAAGGCGGGGACGAGCGCTCTCATCAACTCATCAGGCACGGTCTGTTCCAGTCGAAGTCGTTCGCCGAAGCGCTTTTGCTCAATGCCGAGGTAGGCCCCGGTGAATTCGAGCTCTTGCGCCAGGGAGATTTCCTGTTCCTCTATCGAATCAAGAGACCGGCGCAGGAGCTCGCTTAAATCGCCCAGCATTTCGTCGGCCGCCCGCGGGTTGACGTAGACCAACGCCGCAATGGAGTTTAGTGCGTTGAAAAGAAAGTGCGGGTTGATCTGCATACGCAACGCGTGCAGTTTGGCGCTGGCGAGCCTTGCTTCCAATTCGGCCGCACGGCGCTCGCGCTCCTGGGACTTGCGAAAATTGGTAATTGCCTGGCAGGCGCTCACCAACGACCAATAGATCACAACGTCCAACGCTGCGCGCAGGCCCTGAAATACTCCGAGCGCGTTGGGCGGCCCCAGCCTCACGGCTCTTGGCGGAGACAATCGCCCTCCTGGTGCCTCGGAGCGTTGTGGGCGAGCCGAGATCCAGTTTAGAGCGCGTAGGGAAGCCCGATTGGCGGCGACGATCAGAAGACAAGCGAGCAAGTGCAGACCCACATTCCGCGCGAGTCTTTTGCGTTCGATCGGAAAGCGGAAGGAGAGCCACGCTGCCGCAGGCAGGAATAACAGCCACAGCGCCCAAAAAGACCCTCCGAACCGAACCGCTTCGCGCCACGAAACGCGGCTCGTTAGCGGGAGAGGAGCTGCAAATAGCAGCACAAGGGCTCCCCACAGCCCCAGCACGGCTACCGCCATCACCAATTGGCGAGCGATGCGTCTGTGGCCGCTCGTCCGGTTCACATCACAGTAAATGCATTCAAAGGCAGCGGAAGTAAACAGATTTAACGAGGATATCAGCGCGCCGACGCTAGACAACCGGTTTGGAATAAACCGGCGTTTTTCTGGCGCGAATCGGCGAAATGCGGGCGCCAGACCCGGTCACGCAGTTGGCCGGGCTCTCTTTTGGATCATGGCCAAAACCGCTACGCTCAGACAGAGGAGCCCGCTGGTGGCGGCCGTGTCGGGGACCCCATCGACCGGCACCGGGTTACCGTAGACCACCTGCACGCCATAGTCGGTTCCGGATATCGGCAATAACTGGACACCAGCGAATCCTGTCACGGTCGCCGTGGAAAGCAACCGTTCTCCGGTGGCGAACGTGATGTCAAAGCTGTCGGAATTGAACGGGTCAACCCTATCGACGTGCACGTAACTATCGTGATCAATGGCTCCGGCGTCGGACAGCAGACCGTTGTGGAGGAAGGCCAACGGCGCCGTGGGAGACGCGCCCCAGAGGACTGTAAACCAGGTGCGGGTGATCGAGTCTTCCACATGGTCCACCTGGATCGCGTGGGTGGATCGGCTGAGTAGGAGAACGAGAAGCGCGGCGGGCAATAATAACTTAGTCTTCATAGCTTTGGTAAACCAAGGACTGGGTTGCGCGACGGGGATTGGTCCCTCACCAGGAAGAACAGCGAATTCGCCCATTCCTGACGCCCTGGGGGGCCCACGGTCGTTTTTCAACCCTGCCTGCCCGCGGTCGATGCCTCTGTACGCCACGGCGGATCGGCTGGCGATGGAACTAACGGCCCAGGCGGTTGCTGAAAGACTTTGCAGCCAACGGCGAACTGACAGCCAAACCGGAAAGCGGTTGTGGTGACGTCCTCCTAACGGTGGCCGACGGATCATATATGAAACGACGATGGATCGGTCAGAGACCGGGGCTCAGCCCCTTGGCGGTCAACCCGAGGGGGTGCCTGTCCCGAGCGGACATCGGTCTGGTCCGGCACACGACTATTGGTGCCGTCGTTTTGCTGCTGGCAGCTTTGCAGGGCACGCTGGGCGCTGCCCTGCCCGGCGTCGACAACGATCAGCCCGCGACAACTACCCTCTATGTCGGTCCGCACTTCGAAGTGCGGAATCATGATGAAACCGTCAAATATGTGCTGCAGGCGGGCTCGCGGGTGGCACGCATTACCAGCTCCCTTTCCAGCAATAGTCGCGTTCAGCGTCTGCGGCTGCACTCAGGGTGGAATCTCTGCAGTATTGCGGTCGGCCAGTCGAAATGGCCGAACGAGGTCGACATCGTCAGCGCCTTTCGGTGGGATCCCGGCGCCCAGATCTATGCCCCTCTGCAGGCTGGCCAGACGCTTAGCTCGGGTGCGGTCGTTTGGGTCAAAGCGACCACGAACCTAGTGCTGCCCTTAGTAGGTTCCTACGCAGAACCAACTCAAGGGGAGGTCAAGGCAGGCGGTGCCTACGTGGCTGGTCGCGGTCTGGAGGCCTGGCAATTAGAGGTGCCAGATCGAGTGACGATCTTCCGGTTCGACGCCGCCAATGGTCGGTGGCGGAACACTTTCCTTGGTGAATTGACTGCGGTTGGCACTCCTCCTCCAGTGCTTGCACCGGGAGAGGCTGTTTTCGTGCAGACAGATCGGGCCGTGGAACTAACTCGGCCGGCGCCTGCATTGGCCGTTGCCTACTATCACGGGGACCATCTCGGTTCTGCGAGCGTCATCACGGACAGCGATGGCGCGCTTGTCCAGGAATCAACCTACTACCCGTTCGGAGCCACGCGTCATGAAGAAAAGTGGCAGGACCTGGAAACGCATTATGGATTCACTCAGAAGGAACTGGACGAAGAATCGGGTCTGCAGGACTTTGGAAATCGCTTCTACCATCCTGGCCTTGGGCGGTGGCTTTCACCCGATCCCCTTGGCGAACTGGGAGGCGGCTCTAACCCTTATTCCTACGTCAATCAGAACCCTATCAAACACTACGATCCCGATGGCGCCGAGATTCAGGTTGCGAAGTCAGTCGATCGGAAGACAGGGACGACCACATATCAAATCAGTCTCAAAGCCGTTTTCATTGACGTCTCTTCCAAGAAATTCAGCCAGGCGGATGTCGCCAAATACGCCGAGAAGCTGAAATCCACGATTGAAAAGAGCTACAGTGGCCAACAAGGCAAAACCAAATGGAGCACAACGGTCAATCTCCGCGTCATCAATGACTGGAGTCAAGTCGACAAGAACGATCATGTTTTCCGCATCGTTGACCGCACATCGACTGGAGCGGCGGGCAACTCCGAGCTTGGCGGAATGCTGATGGATCTTGCCGCCAAGAATTACACGAAACTGACACCGGACCAAGTGGATCACTCCAATCCAGCCAACAAGCACTACACCTGGGAGAACTACACCAGCCCGGAGGGAACCGGCGCACACGAGTTCGGTCATACCGCCGGCTTGCGCCACGAAAGCGGCACGGGCAAACCAAATCTCATGCAGGAAGGCGGGGAGCGTACGTTTGATAACAAAGACATCACGCGGGCTCAGATTGAGACCATTTGGAAAGCGTCGCGAACGAAGGGACTAAACCACCGGGATACGACCATGCCTAGCCCCAGCAGGTAGAGTCGTTTCCATCGCAGTGCCGGGAACTCACAATGAATCTGTTCAACTCCTCCTGCAGTCAAGATTCCGCGCCGCCCCAGGCAGCGAAGATTGCCCAGGGACACCTAAGCCGCGCCGCTACCGGCGCTGGGGGAGCGGTCGCGGTGGCTCTGGCTTTCTGGTTCGGAATCCTGGTCGAAGCGGCTGATAAGAGTGGCGTCTCTCCCAATGCCATTTCTGTGCCCAAAGGGCCTGGGTCTATCGAGGGCTTAGGCGAATCGTTTCAGCCAACCTTGAACACCGGCACGGCTAAGTATTCAGTCAACCTTCAGCTGCCGCCGGGTGTCGCTGGCCATCAGCCGAAGCTAAGTCTGAGTTATGAAGGAGGCGGGGCCAATGGACCGATCGGCTACGGTTGGAACCTCGCGGTGCCCTGCATTCAGCGCCGGACGGACAAAGGCATTCCCACTTATGGACGGATTCCGGGCGTGAATCGTCCTGACAAGTTTATCAACGAACAGCGCGAGGAACTCGTCCCGACAGGCGATGGGTTCTACTTCGCTGAAAATGAAAGTGCCTTCGTCCGTTATCGGTCGATCGGTGATCATTGGGAAGCGACTGCTCCGGATGGGACTCGATTCGAGTTCGGCATCACCCCAGCAGGTCGAATCACCGACCAGACGCAGACGAATGTGTTCTGTTGGTTGCTGGAAAAGGAAACCGACACCCATGGCAACGCGATCGCTTACAGCTACCGGTCCTTCCCGGACGAACATAATCTAAATCAAAAATATCTCGCGCTGATTCGCTTTGGCCCTGGCGGCCCAGCCTGGACATCCTATCACTTCGCGACCTTTGACTATGAAGATCGTCCTGATTGGTTCGAGGACGGCCGTCCAGGATTTCTCATTCGGACGGGAAAGCGCCTCAAAGCCATCGCGGTGGGAACTCAAGGGGTCGAGCTCTCAGGGCACAAGGGCGGGGACTTCGACCATGACGGTAAGACAGATTATCTCAACCGTCGCTATCATCTGGCATACCTCCCCTACTCCGGACAAGCGTCGCATTGGTCACTCCTTAGCCAGGTGCAGCTGATAGGCGCGGATGACAGCACCTCTCTGCCGCCGGTGACTTTTGATTACGCGGTGAGCAATCCACCGGATCATTTGGACATCTCGACCAGCGTGTGGACGTCTCTCGACGAACCCACGGTGGTCATGGATAACGAATTGGTTGACCTCATCGACCTGAACGCCGACGGGCTTCCCGACGTCCTGAAGACCGAGGCCGGCGGTGGGGCGCACACCGCCTGGATCAATCGCGGGCCGGCCCCAGGCAATGCGCGGTCAATCCAATGGGCCCCGCCCGTCGCCGTGGACGCCGGGACCGGCGGCGCCTGGACCGTCGACCTGGCATCCGGCCGCACGCACCTAGCAGATATGGATGGCGACGGGCTGGCTGATCTTGTGCATGAGACCGCTGACGATACCGTCTTCTTCTATCCTAACCGTGGCCGTGTCGCCTGGGGCGAACGTCAGCAAATGGCACAGCAAGATGCGGCGCCGCCGGCGCCGTTCGGCAACGCGGGCGTGCGCACGGCGGATGTCGACTTCGACAAGCAAACCGACATTATTCAAAGCATCAACCTCGGGAGCGGGATCGCCTACCGCGTCTGGTTAAACCTGGGGAACCAAACCTACTCAGCGCCTTTGATGGTTGAGGACAAGGGCGGTTTTGACTTCTCTGTGCCCGGCGTGCAGATCGCGGACTGCAACGGTGATCGGGTGCCTGATCTTGCGCGCGTGCGGCCGGGCGCAATCGAAGTAGCCGCTGGTCTCGGCTACGGCAGATTTGCTGCCGCGCGAAATTTGGTCTTACCTGACATCACACTGGATGACGCTGAGATCGCCGCCGCCAAGTTGACCGACATAAACGGTGACGGACTGGCGGATCTGGTCCTGGAACGAGCCGCGCCGGGCGAATGTTGGTATTGGCTAAATCTTGGGAACTATACGTGGAGCGCGCGTAAAGTGATCTCCGGATTGCCGACGGTCTCGCTTGAGTCAGCCGTTCGCTGGGCTGATCTTAATGGCAATGGGACGACAGATCTCATCTACGCTGACGGCCACGCGAGCTCGCGTTTGCTCTCGGTTGATATCGGCCAAGCCCTGGCTGGGGGGCTGGCCCCAAATACGCTCACGCGAATCGACAACGGCATTGGGCGCGTCACGCGCATTGGCTACGCGCCTTCAACCCAGTTTGCCCTCGCTGATGCCATCGCTGGCCGACCTTGGCCAGATCCCCTGCCCTTCCCGGTGACGGTCGTATCGGACATAACGGTTGCGGATTCCCTCGGCCACGAGTACGTCACGCGCTTCCGCTATCACGATGGCTTCTATCATCCAGTCGAGAAGCAATTTCGTGGCTTCGCTGATGTGGAGCAGATCTCATCCGGCGATAACACCGCTCCCACCCTCGTCAATCACTCCCGCTTCGACACCGGCCGGAACTTCGACGCGATGAAGGGCAGGTTGCTGAGCGTCTCAGCCGAAACCGAAGACGGCGGGACTTTCTCGCGTGAATCTACCGCCTGGGCCGATCCCCCCCGATCTCTTTACACGGGCACCAACGGAGTGACGGTGCGATTTGCTTTTCCCGTGTCGCGCACAAACGAAGTTCTCGAACTCGGGCGCGGCACACCGCGCCGTCTCGAATCCGAGTGGGAATACGACCAGTATGGCAATCAAACAATGGCGGCGAACTTCGGTATGGTCGAAGGCGGCGATCGTTCTGCCTCTAACGACGAGAGAATCACGCGGACGGAGTTTGCCTTGAACCTGGATCGATGGATTGTGCGGCTCCCCAAGCGGGAAGAAGTCATGGACGAAACCGGCAAAGTCATCTCGCGGAGTGAGCGGTTCTACGACGACCCAAGCTTCTCAGGCGCCAACCTTGGCGCAGTGACCATCGGCGATCTCACCATGCGCCGAGACTGGATTGACCCTTCGCAGGCGACGAATTTTGTCGAGTCTGCTCGGACCCGCTACGATCAGTTCGGCAATCCGGTGGCATTTCTCGACCCCTTGGCAGACCCTGGCGGCTCTACCAGCCGTGGGCACGTCAGGGAACTTGCCTACGACGAACCTCTGCACACCCTGCCAGTGCGGGAAACAATCCATGTCGGAGCCGGGAGTGAGGCCCTTGTCTTTCAGGCCGCCTACGATGCGGGCTTCGCCACGATGAAGAAGTCGACTGACTTCAACGCACATGACGCCAGTTACGAATACGATCCGATCGGGCGACTGACGAGTATCATCAAACCCGGTGATAGCATGGAGGCCCCGACTGCCGAATTCGACTATGCCTTGGCGGTCACAACGGAAAACGGCTATCTGGTGAACTATGTCGAAACCCGACGGCGAGACCAACCGTCCCAGATGGCGAAAGCGAAGGCCTACTTCGTCTCCCGTCAGTACGTTGACGGGTTAGGGCGCGCCTTGATGACCCGGACCGAAGCTGAGCCGGCCGAAGGCACCACCACACCTCGTGTGGTCGTGAGTGGCGCATCGCGGTTTAACGCTCGACAGCAACCGGCCTCGACCTTGAATCCGTTCTTTGCCGTTGGAACTGGGACCCTCGAAGAGTTGCTCGCCTTCGAGAACATCGAGAATACAAATTGGAGAGGACTCTTCCATTGGAACGGCCAACTCGTGGCCTTGGATCTCGCCTCAGCACACCAATCCCGCACGGACTATGACGCTACCCTCCGTCCTGTGCAAACCACCGCGTCCGACGGGTCCTTCCACCGGACCGAGTATGAGCCGTTGGTCACCCGCATCTTCGACGAGGAAGATACGGATCCCAGGTCGCCTCACTTTAATACGCCCATGGTGCAGTTCACAGACGGCCTGGGCCGGTTGGTTCGCACCGACGAAGTAGTGCGCCTGAATGACGATGGCACTCGCGCCGACTCGGTCCGCACCTGGACCACCCGCTACGACTACGATCTCAACGATCGGTTGACCACGATCACCGATTCACAGAACAATGTGAAACAGCTGCGGTACGATGGATTGCGCCGGAAAATTTCGATGAATGACCCCGACTCCGGCACCTCCTTTCATCGTTACGATGCAGCCTCAAACCTGACCGAGACAACCGATGCCAAAGGTCAACGCATCACCTACACCTACGACGGCGCAAATCGGATTCTGACCGAGGACTACGACGACGAACAGTCGCCGGAGTTTTCCTATCACCGGACCCCGGATGTGGCCTTCCATTATGACACGCCGGCCGGAGGGTTAGACCAAGGAGACGGAACCCGCGCGGTGGCGCGAAATGTGCGAGGCGCCTTGGCCTGGGTGGTTGACACGAGTGGAGAAGAGCACACCTCCTTCGACAATCGCGGCCGCGCCGAGTGGAGGGTCAAGCGCCTGCCCGATCCGGTGCTCCCCTCCTCCGAACTACGGTCGGCCCCTTTGATCTCTTTCCGGACAGCTTACAGCTACGATTCAATGGACCGCGTCATTCGCATGGTCTACCCGGACAACGACCAGATCAGCTACGAATATAACGAGCGCAGCTTAATGCGTCGCATCGTGGGAGGCCCAAGTGGGAGCATCCTGTCAAACATCGTTTACACGCCCTCATCCCAACAGACCCAGCTGAACTATGGGAATGGCATCCGCACCCTGTCCTCGTTCGATGAACGGCAGCGTTTGAACTCGCTGGTTACGGGCCATTCCTTTCCGCGTTCGGAACTTATCAACCTATCCTACACCTACGATGCCGCGTCCAACGTGCAACGCATCCAGGATCGACGAGACGTAGCGGGTCTGCCCAATACCGACCCACGCCGTAATTCCCAGGCTTTTACCTATGACGATCTTTACCGGTTGACGCGGGTGGAGTATAACGTCGAGGCGGCCGGGAGCGCCCGCGGGGCCATCGACCATCAGTATGACCGCATCGGGAATATGTTGGCCCAAGCCAGCGATATCCCGGCGGTGGCAAAAGGGCTTCCGTTGGCTAACTTGGGAACGATGCTCTACGGCGGCGCGAGCGGTCGAACTGGCCGCAAGGGCCGCGAAGCGAAGGATCCCCCTGGACCGCATGCGCTCACAGCGATCTTAAATCCGAACGCTGAGATACCGCGACGCGACTGTGTCTATGATGCCAACGGCAATATGACGGTGGTTGATGGCTTGCACTGCACCTGGGACTACAAGGATCGTCTGGTAAAAGTGGAAGATGAAACCATGCGGGCGGAGTATCGTTATGACTTCGCCAATCGCCGGGTCTCAAAACGGGTTTGGCCCAAGCCGGCACATCAGGCATCCCCGCGCTAAGGTGGCCGCGTGTTAAGACTGCTGCCTGCCATGGCCCGCAGCCCGTCCGCGGAGTCGGTGGCGCTCTTTTCCACTCCTCGGAACAACTCCGGCGCTTGGAGATTTCGCGTGGTGGACAAAAGACGGGGAAACAGCAACCATCAGTCTTGCAATCGGGATTTTCTTGTCTTTTGGCGTGGGCTGATCGCTCTGCCGCCTGTCTGGTGTTGGAGTTGAGAGTTTGAGCCTGATGTTGCGACGATGGTTCTGAGCAGGTTCTGGTCGGTAATTGTTGCCGCGAGCATCCTTTTTCTCCTGGGGATGCTTGGCGCCGGACGTCTGTACACCATTGCCCACGTGGTCAACGGAAAGCAGGGCGATCCTGTTCTGGTTTCCGAGACTCCCGTCGACGAATTCAAGTTAAGGGAACCGGTTGTTTTCGCGATGCTCCGGACCAATCAGCCGCCGGCAGTGCAGAGCGGCGATACTCTCTACCAGTTGACCGAAAACGGTATTGTCCAAGTCTCCGCCGGTCGGCAGCGGGCCGATGGGATCTTCCCCACCTGCCGGAACACCGTCTTTGATCTGTGGCTCCCTTTGATCGGCTATCTGACATTCTTCAGCGGCCTGCTTCACTTACTCAGCGATTCGGATGCGACCGAAAAACTCGCGAGAATTCTGACACCACTTTTCCGGCGGGTCTTCCCGGAGCTGCCTTGTGGCCACCCGGCCTACAGTTACATGACCCTGAATTTTGCCGCCAACTTCCTCGGGCTCGACAATGCGGCGACGCCATTTGGGTTGAAAGCGATGGAAAGTATGCAGGAAGTGAACACGGATAAATCCAGGGCATCCAACAGCCAGATCATGTTTTTGTGCTTGCACGCTGCCGGTCTGACGCTCATCCCCACTTCCATCATCGGTTACCGCGCCGCGCAGCATGCGGCTAACCCGTCGGACATCATGGTTCCGACGATCATCACCTCTTTCGTCGGCACGCTCGCCGCACTCCTCCTGGTCGGGTTCAAGCAACGCATCAACCTGCTCAACTGGGTGGTTTTCCCGCTGGCCGCGGGCCTGAGCGGAGTCATCGGCTTGCTCATGTTTTATATCATTCGGCTCAACAGCGTAGAAAAGTTCCATTTCACCTCGAACTTAAGCAATGGGCTGCTGCTCTTGGTGATTCTCGCGATCGTCGCTTACTGCCTGGGGAAAGAAAGAGTCTTCCGGGAAAAGCAAACAAATATCTTCGATTCCTTCGTGACCGGGGCGAGGGAAGGTTTTACGACTGCCTTGCGTGTGCTCCCTTACATGATCGCCATGCTGGCCGCCCTCAGCATCTTTCGCAATTCAGGCCTGATGGACATCGCCACCGGGGGCTTGCGGGCGCTTCTCAGTTTGTTTCGTGTCCCGGGTTGGATCACCGATGCAGCTCCCGTCGCTCTGATGCGGCCGTTCAGCCCTGGCGGCTCGCGGGGGTTCATGTTCGATGCGATGAAGACATTCGGGGCCGACAGCCTGACCGGACGGCTGGCGTGTTTGTTTCAGGGAGCGGCCGAGACCACCTTCTACGTCATCGCGCTCTATTTCGGTTCCGTGAACGTCAAAGAAACGCGTTACACGCTCGGGGCGATGCTCGTAGTCGATCTGGTATGCGTGCTCACGGCTATCGTGGTGTGCCAGCTGTACTTTTAGTGGGCTGTCCCTGACAGTAGTCAACGACCCGGCTCCCATTCGGGGTTAGGCCCTCTCTGTCCTCGGCTACCCTCTGCGCCCTGTCAACCGCCCGGGCGAGCGTCGATCGTGGCGTGTTCGGTGAGCGTATTTTGATCCAAATATTGGCCCAGCCAGAGGCGCTCAATCACTGGATAACACGCGACCAACGGCAAGATGATCAGCACTCCAATGACTCCGGCGATCCATCCGGCGGCAAGGCAGGAGACGAGGACGGTGAGGGTGGAGAGCCTCAGCCGATTCCCGTACACTTTTGGCACGATGAAGTAGTTCTCGAGAAGGTGATATGCGCCATAGAGAACCGCCACCCAAATGGCAGCGGAGGGCGAGACGGTCAAGGCGAGAAGAACAGCCGGAATGATAAACAGAAAGAAGCCGATGATCGGGAGCAGATCCAGAACGCCTGCCAAAATCGCCAGCAAAGCGGCGTTGGGAACATGGAGGAAGTGCAACACGCCAAACGCGTAAATGGCCGCCAGCAATGAGGTAATTAGGTTCCCGACGACATAGTGGCTGACAACGGAGGTGATTTCATCGGCGGCGGCGACGAGCTTCCACCGCTGGTCTCGCTGCCAGAAGGCCGCCAGCCATCGATACACCCGCCCTCCGTCAGCCACCAGGTAGAGGGCCAAGACAAGGACGATCAGATACTCTCCCACCCGTTCGAGCGCGAGTGTGCTCCAGGTGAGCAAGTCTTTCAGCAAAGGCTGGGGGTTCGAGAACGGCGGAGCGCTCAGCAGAGGTTCCAGCAGTCGTTTGATGGCGCCAGACCGGGCGACACGACGGAGCACGTCTTCCTTAAGCTCAGGCAGCTTTTCAATCAAAGCGATGCCTTGATGACTAACTGTTGGGATCAGAATGCCGAAGACCAGGGCGGTGCCGCCAAACAGGATCAGCGCGGCGGCGGCAATTGCAGTCCAGCGTGGCCAGGCGTGCTTGGCGGTCCATTGCAGAACAGGTCGGAAGGCGACGGCGATCAGGAGCGCCAACAACAATAGTTGCTCGAAACGCCAAAGGCGGACCGCGAGGTAGGCCAAGAGGCAACCCGCCATGATCTGGAAAAGCGTCCGCCAGGCAACAGTCACTTCGGTCGTCACTCGATCGGTCGATCCATTCTTCACCATAAGTCTTCCCTCCCTACGGCGTGCGTCTGACAGCGCCTTTGGGGAAGTTACGACGTGATCGGCCGTTGTCGAGGCGCCATGGGCGCCGATTCATGCCTCGAGTAGCAACTGCCCGCTTCGATCAGCCCCCCGAAGGGCTATTCCGAAGCACTGTCCGACTACAGAATTCAAGCGCGGCGAGCTACTTGAGCTTTTTGAACTCGGCGAGCGCTTCGGGCATCTCCTTCTTGAGCTGTTCGATTCGAACCTCGGTGACGGGATGTGTCCGAAGAAAATTGGCGAAAAAGCCGCCTGCCGCCTGATCGGGCGAGGCCGCGGCGAATCGCTTCAGAACTCCAAGGCGGATTCAGGGTTGTATCCAGCGCGGGCCATGTAGATGAGACCGATGTGGTCGGCCTCGGATTCCTGTTCGCGGCTGAAAGGAAGTTCGATGCCCACTTGGGCTCCGAGCCCGTAAGCCAGAACCGCTGCCTGTTGGTATTTGGGGTCGAAATGGCTGGCGCCCGCTTCGACCGCCTGTCCGACGCCTTGGAGGACCATGGCGCGGCTCATGCGCTCGCCGCCGTGATGAGCCGCCGCATGGGCGACTTCATGGCCCAAAACAGTGGCCAAGCCGTTGTCATCCTTGGTAATCGGCAGGATGCCAGTATAGACGCCGATCTTGCCACCCGGCAGGCAGAAGGCATTGGCTTCTTTGCTTTCAAAGACGACGAACTCCCACTGGGCGTTGGGCAGGTCCTTCGCTGCCACCGCGGCAATCCGTTTGCCCACCTTTTGCAGCAGCGCATTCGCCGCTGGATCCTTGCTGATGGGCACATCCTTCTTCATTTGGTCGAAGCTAGTCAGGCCCAATTGCATCTCCTGTTCACTCGAGACAAGACTGAGCTGGCTGCGGCCGGTCACGGGGACGGTGGCGCAACCCGTTAGCGCCAAGATCCAAAAGCCGGAGATGAGCAGGAGCGCACCGCAGCGGACCAGACGGTTTTTCATAATGTTCAGTGGAATCCGACGTTGTTGCGGGAATAAATCACAGGACCGGGCTGGCGACAACTCTGAACCTAAAGGAACCTAAAGGAACGCGAGAGCTGATCGAGCTTTCCTCCGGATCGTTGTTGCGGTATGGAATAGAGAGATCACGGTCCCAACTATGAAAGTCCAACTCGCCTACGGTCAGGGTCATCTGCCTGTGGAACTTCCGCAAGAGCAGACGACCGTCATTGAACCGGCGCATGTGGCTGGTTTGGTGGATGAACAAGCCGCCCTTGTCCAAGCTCTGGACCATCCAGTCGGTTGCCTGCCTTTATGGGATTGGATCAAACCTGGAGACCGCGTCTGTATTGTTTTTACCGATCTAACGCGGGCAACTCCAAACCATCGCTTGATGCCGTGGCTGCTGCGTTATTTGGGCGAACTGCCGCGATCTCAAATCATGCTGCTCAACTCTCTCGGGACGCACCGGCCAAATACGAAGGAAGAATTGGAGCGTCTTCTGACTCCGGAAGTGGTCAGAGACTACCGGGTCGTGAATCATGACGCGGAAGATCCCGCTGGGCTGGTTCAGATCGGAGTGACTCAGGACGGCACGCCTGCCCTGATTAATCGGCACCTCGTCGAAGCTGACGTTCGGATCATCACAGGGTTCATCGAGCCGCACTTCTTCGCCGGTTTCAGTGGCGGCCCTAAAGGGATTATGCCTGGGGTGGCGGGTCTGAAAACCGTCATGAGCAATCACGGCGCCCGGATGATCGGAGACCCAAAGGCTGCTTTCGGCATTACGACCGGAAACCCAATTTGGGAAGAGATGCGCGACATTGCGCTCCGAGTGGGCCCTAGTTTCCTGCTCAATGTCAGCCTTAACGAGCAACGCCAGATCACGGGAGTTTTCGCCGGAGACCTTTTACAGGCGCACAAAGCCGGCGTCGAATTCGTCCGCAAATCAGCTATGCAGCGGGTCAAGGCGCCGTTCGATATCGTGATTACGACCAACAGCGGTTACCCGCTTGATTTGAACTTGTATCAAGGTGCCAAGGGGATGAGCGCCGCGGCCAGAATTGTCCGCCCTGGCGGCACCATCATCCTGGCGTGTGAGTGTCGCGAGGGGGTGCCGGCCCAGAGCCCTCTCGATGTCTTGCTGCGTAGCGCGGGCAGTCCCGAGGAGATTCTGACGATGCTGGCAACTCCGGGGTTCGTCCGCCCGGAACAGTGGCAAGCCCAAATCCAGGCTCTCATCCAGAGAAAGGCGGAGGTTTTGGTGCACAGTTCACTTGCCGACGAGACGATTCGGGGCGCTCACCTGGTGCCATGCGGCGACATTGCAGCGGCCGTCGTTGAGCGCCTCCAGCGCTATGGGCCAGATGCGCGAATCGCTGTCCTACCCCAGGGACCGCTCACCATCCCATATCTAGGATAGGGTGGCCTTCCAACGACGCTGTGGTCAGCCTCTTAAGCCAGCAGCTTGTGGACAATCTGGCCATGTACGTCGGTCAGACGAAAGTCGCGGCCGGCGTTTCGGAAGGTCAGCTTCTCGTGATCAAACCCAAGCAGCCAGAGGATGGTGGCATGGAGGTCATGGACGTGGACTTTTTCCTGCGTCGCCTGGAAGCCGAATTCGTCCGTGGCCCCGTGGACATAGCCGCCTCGGACTCCGCCTCCGGCCATCCACATGCTAAAGCCATGGTGATTGTGGTCGCGTCCATTGATCTTGCCGGCATTCGATCCGGGCGTGGGTAATTCCACCGTCGGTGTCCGCCCAAACTCTCCCCCCCAGATAACAAGCGTATCTTCGAGCAAGCCGCGCTGTTTCAAGTCCTGCAGGAGGGCGCCTATCGGCTGATCGCATTCCTTGGCCAGGCGACGGTGGTTGACTTCGATATCGTCGTGGCTGTCCCACGGTTGGCCTGCGCCGTGCCAGACCTGGACGAACCGCACACCGCGTTCGATCAGACGCCGCGCGATCAGGATCTGACGAGCCTGAGTGCCTTCGCCATACATCTTGCGGATGTGCTCGGGCTCACGGTCGATGTCGAAAGCATCGGTGGCATCCATTTGCATGCGATAGGCGAGCTCGAAGGACTGGATGCGGGCTTCGAGCTGAGGATCGTGCTGCCGGTCAGCCAGGTGCTGCTGATTGAGCTGCTGCAGGAGGTCGAGCTGCGAGCGCTGTTGCGGACGGGAACTGACGCCGCTTTTGATATTCTCAATCAGCTTCTCGATCTGAGCAGATTGCGTGTCGATGTAAGTGCCTTGGAAGACCCCGGGCAGGAAGCCCGCCTGCCAATTCTGCGATTCCTGAATAGGATATCCCCCCGGGCACATCGCGATGAAGCCAGGAAGGTTCTGGTTTTCCGTACCGAGCCCATAGGTTACCCACGAGCCGAGACTGGGCCGGATAAGCCGGGCTTCGCCGCAGTTCATCAGCAAAAGCGATGGCTCGTGATTGGGCACATCCGCGTGCATTGAGCGAATCACAGCAATGTCGTCGATATGCTCCGCCACGTGCGGGAACAACTCACTCACTTCGATGCCACTCTGGCCGTATTTTTGAAAGCGGAAGGGCGATGGAAAGGCCGCTCCCGTTTTCCGCTCCGTCTTCAAGTTTTCCACCGGCAGGAGTTTGCCCGCATAGGTCGCGAGGGCTGGCTTGGGATCAAACGTATCGACGTGAGAGGGTCCGCCGTTCATGAAAAGATGGATGACCCGCTTGGCCTTCGCCGGTAGCGGCGGCGATTTCGGAGCCAAAGGCGAAATGCTTTCCGACCGCACCGAGGTCAGATTGAGTCCACTGACCTGGAGGAGCGAGGCCAGGCTTAAGGTGCCCATACCCATGCCGCAGCGACAGAGAAACTGACGGCGAGAGAGAAAGCGGTCTTCCAGACGATTCGCGTGTTGCATAGCCAAAGGGTCGCGGACAAAGGATTCTACGCTAGGCACGCATCAACCTCCAGCGCAAACATCTATCCACGGATGACTTTTCGAGACTGCTAGGCCCACGGCCGGAAGCCATTGTCGGCCGGCAATCAGAGAGTCGGGTTGCCCTGAAAAGGCCGTTTGTGTATGTTGCCGCCTTCGGAAAAACGAAGCGTAATCGACATGAGCGACGAAACTGATAAAGGAATTGCCACGGAGCACGGAGCGGGCCCCGCTCGCGGCGGCGCCGACGAGTTGGTCGCGTCCGACTGGACGCATGAACAAGTCGAGCAATGGAAAGACCAAGCGAGCAAGGCTCAGGAGCATTGGGACCGCCTCGTTCGGCTTTCGGCCGACTTCGATAACTATAAGAAGCGGGCGGTGCGCGAGCGCCAAGACGCGAGCCGGGCTGCGACGGAATCTGTTCTTCAGAAACTGTTGCCGGTGCTGGATAATCTTGAAATGGCATTGGCTGCTGCTGAAAAGACATCGGGCAACGCTGCCGAGGCGCTCAAGACGGGAGTGGCCATGATTCACAGTCAGTTTCGATCGGTTCTGGCCGAGGCTGGGTTGGAGGAGATTCAGGCGACCGGAAAACCGTTTGATCCGAACTGGCACGAAGCTGTGGCACAACAGGCCTCAGCCGAAGTTCCCGAGGGAAACGTTCTGCAGCAGATCCGCAAGGGATTCAAGTTAAACGACCGTTTGATCAGGCCCGCTTCCGTGGTGGTGGCGAAGAAACCAGCCGCGTAAGCTATGTCAAAGAGAGACTACTACCAGGTGCTGGGACTGGACCGGGCCGCTTCTGCGGAAGAGGTCAAAAAGGCTTATCGCCAAATGGCGGTGAAGTTCCACCCTGATAAGAACCCCGGGGACAAGACTGCCGAAGAGAAGTTCAAGGAACTGGGCGAGGCTTATGAAGTTCTGAGCGATCCCCAGAAGCGAGCTGCCTACGACAAATACGGCCATGCCGCCTTTGATCCGCGTCTGCGGGCCGGAGGTGGCGCCCGGACCGGTGGGTTCCATGATCCGTTCGAGATTTTTCGAGAGGTATTCGGTGGAGGCGGTGGCGGCAGCATCTTTGATGAACTGTTCGGTGGTGGACAACGCGACCCGACCGGGCCTCAGCGTGGTTCCGATCTCCGTTATGACCTGGAAATCGGGTTTGAGGACGCCGTGCTCGGGTGCGAACGCGAGATCACGCTCACTAAGCTGGACTCTTGCGACGTCTGCCGGGGCACTGGGGCCGAAGCGGGTTCGGGCACGAGCGTTTGCTCCGACTGCGGCGGCCGCGGTCAGATCATTTCGAATCGTGGCATTTTCAGCATTGCGCAGACCTGCCCCCGATGCGAAGGGCGCGGGCGCGTTTTGGAAAAGCCTTGTCGCACGTGTCGTGGAAGTGGGCGGCGTGAACGCACGACCAAGGTGAAGCTGAAAATCCCGGCCGGTGTCGATGCCGGCGCCCGCCTGCGCTCGGTCGGAAATGGGGAAGCCGGGCTACGTGGCGGCTCGTCCGGGGATTTGTATGTCGTGTTGCATGTAAAGTCGCACGAGATCTTTCAACGCGAAGGGGACGATCTGGTCTGCGAGGTGCCGATCAGTTTCGTCAATGCCGCCCTCGGGGCGGACGTTGAAGTGCCGACCCTCACGGGCAAAGCGAATATCCGCGTCCCTCCCGGGACGCAGAATGGCACTATCTTCCGGCTTAAGGGCAAAGGGGCAAAAAACGTGGAAGGCTACGGCCATGGTGATCTGCATGTTCGCGTGCACGTCGAAGTGCCGGCGCACTTGAATGCGGCCCAGCGTGAGAAGCTGCAGGAGTTTGCTGATCTATGCGACTCGAATGTGAACCCGTCGATCAAACGGTTTTTTGAACGAGCCAAGCGGTTTTTCGGATAGCATGCATCGCTTTTATCTTCCTCCCAGTCAGACCCAAGACAATCCGTTGACTCTCTGCCAGGCGGAAGCCCATCATGCTCTGCATGTGTTGCGGGTGCGCGAACGCGAGCGGGCTGTGGTGCTCGACGGCGCCGGCCACGAATTGCTTTGCGAGGTCCGCCAGCTTGGCAAGGAGACAGTGACCTTGGAAGTGGTGCAAAAGCAGCGCATCCCTCCCCTGCCCTATCGGATTACCCTTGCTCAAGCCGTCACCAAGAGCAAAACCATGGACCTGATCGTGCAGAAAGCAACCGAGTTGGGTGTGCACCGCCTGATACCGATCATGTCCGAGCGGTCCGTGTCCCAGATCGAAGAAGACGCGGTGGCAGGGAAGTTGGAGAAGTGGCGCAGCACGACAATCGAAGCGATGAAACAATGCGGGTCACCATGGCTGCCGCAGATCGAGGCGCCTCAAACCGCGCAAAAGTTCCTCTCCGAACACGAACGGTTCGAGCTGGCCTTGGTCGCAAGCCTCCAGCCAAATGCCAAGCATCCGCGAGAGCATTTCCTGAACTTCGCCATGGAACAACAGCGCCTGCCTCAGTCGGTTTGCGTTTGGGTTGGGCCGGAAGGCGACTTTACTCCCGCCGAAATGAACGCGATTCGCCAATCGGGCGCGCTTACCATTACGCTCGGGCCGCTCATTCTGCGCAGCGAGACCGCCGCCATCTATTGTCTCTCGGTTCTGAACTACGAATTGCAGGCGCCGGCCAAGCGCTCTTGAATCCGCTCGACGGAGCTGAAGGAGCCTCCGGCTCCTCAACGCCCGGGGCTGGACAGGACCAAAGCCGCTGCGCTAGCTTTCGCGCCGATGTACCAGCCAAAGCCCCTAGACACTTCCCGCGTCACACTGCCGCCGGAACTGGTGGAGTTAATCGAGCGCCTCGCTGAAAACACCCATGAAGTCTGGGCAGCCGGAAGATTGGCGCAAGGATGGACTTACGGCAGCGCCCGCGACGATGCGGCCAAGAAACATCCCGGTTTGGTACCCTACGCCGAGCTGCCCGAATCGGAGAAGGCATTTGACCGTCAGACGTCACTTGGGGTCCTCAAGGCCGTTGTGGCGCTGGGATATGCGATTGAGCCGGTCGAAAAACAGCCGCCGGCGCCAGGGCGGGAGCCCTGACCGACCTTAAAGTGAGGCGCGGACACGGTTCTCGGCCGTTCGGAGGGCGGGGCGAAGCCCGGTCCTCAATGACTCGCTGGCCCCAGCATCAGCCATCGCAGCGAGCTCGTGTATTAAAGCAGGATGGCGTTCTGAGTTCGACGGGCGGTTTTGCCCGGCGAAGGTTGATGGGAGGTGGCACGAAAGCGATTGGGCGAAAGCAATAAGTTGTTTGTTGCTCCACCCCAGACCGCGGCTACAATGAAACAGGAATGAAACCTGGGCTGAAAATCCTGCTGGCGGAAGATAACGCGGATGACGTCTTCTTTATGCAGGAAGCGTTTCGCAAGGCTGGCGTCTCCAGTCAACTGCATGCGGTCTGCGACGGTTTGGAGGCGCGCGCCTACCTTCAAGGAGAGGCTGCTTATCATGATCGAGCGGCCTATCCTTTTCCGGACATGTTGCTTCTGGATTTGAACATGCCACGGATGAACGGCTTTGAAGTCCTGCAATGGTTGCGGCAGGAATCACCTTGCCCGCAGTTGATCGTTCATATTCTGACCGCTTCCTGCCGGACCGAAGACATTGAGCGGGCCTACCGCCTGACCGCCAACAGCTATGCCCTCAAGCCGACCCGCCTGACTGATTTGATCGCGTTCGTTGGCGCCCTTCACGAATGGCATCGCTTCGCCTGTCTGCCCCGCCAAATGCAGGACGTGAGGCAAACCGCGACCGGCACCTAAGGCAAAACACCTGTGCCGCATTAACCAGGCATGAGCGCCTTTAGCCCCAAAACCTCTCCCCTCATCTATCCCCTTCTCGGCCTGGCGCTGGTGGCAGTCGCCGTGGCAGATTTTCTCACTCCGCTCGGGATAGCGGTCTGGATATTCTATCTGATCCCGCTCATTCTGACCTTGCGGCTGTGGCAGCCGAGACTTCCGCTGGCCGTGGCCACTATGGCGAGCGTTTTGCTCGGCCTGACCCTTTTTACGGATGAGCCCGGCCTCGACCCTCGGATCGCCAGTTTGAACCGGACTTTCGGGCTAATCACAGTCTGGGTTGTCGCAGGCATCGCCAGCCAGTTTGTCCGAGCCAAGATCACCGTGCGTAAGGAGCAATGGCTTCAGCTCGCTCAGACCCAACTGAGCGAGAGAATGAGCGGCGATCTGCCATTGGTCACATTGGGAGAGCAGATTCTTCGGTATCTTGCCGAGTATGTCGAGGCAGGCGGAGCGCAATCTTTGTGGAGGAGCAAGGCGCCTTTCGGAAGATCAGCAGTTACGCCCTTCCGAGCGACGCCAAGGTGCCGGAGCGTTTTCAACTCGGCGACGGCTTGCTCGGCCAGGCGGCCAAAGACCGGCGCACTGTGATACTCCATGATGTGCCGGAAAGATGCTTGGCGATCGGGTCGGCGCTCGGCCGGAAAGCCCAAGCCATCTCGCCATCGCTCCGGCACAGGCCGACGGCGCGGTTAACTCTGTGATCGAATTGGGCTTCTTCGAACGGCCCGATGTTCCGTTGCCGGATCTTTTTGCCAGAGTTCAAGAATCGATCGCGATTGCCGTTCGTTCAGCGAAGGACCGGAGTCGGTTGCAGGAGTTGCTCGAGGAGACGCAACAACAGGCGGAAGAGCTCCAAACTCAAAGCGAGGAATTGCGGGTCTCCAACGAGGAACTGGAAGAACAAGGGCAGGCCCTGAAAGAGTCACAGGCGCGGCTGGAGGAACAGCAGGCAGAACTGGAACAGACGAACGCCCATCTGGAAGCGCAGACCCAGCTGCTTGAATCGCAGAAGGACGAGTTGTCGCGGGCCAAAGCCCGCCTTGAAAGGCAGGCACGGGAAGTGGAGCAGGCCAGCCGCTACAAATCCGAGTTTCTCGCGAATATGTCCCATGAACTGCGCACGCCGCTCAACTCCGCTCTCATTTTGGCCAAGCTGCTGGCGGACAATCGGCCCGGCAATTTGAACGATGAGCAGGTGAAATACGCCCGGACGATTCAATCGGCAGGCAATGACCTGCTCGCCTTGATCAACGACGTCCTCGACCTTTCGAAAATTGAGGCGGGCAAGATGGAAGTCAACATCCAGGCTGTCCGGATTCATCAGTTGCTGGATAATCTGCGAGCGACCTTTGCGCCGTTGGCCAGCCAAAAGGGCCTTCGCCTCGAGCTGCATTCGGCGTTGAACGCTCCAGAATGGCTGGAGAGCGATGGGCAGCGGCTCGAGCAGATACTGAAAAACCTGCTCTCCAACGCGATCAAGTTCACCGAAAAAGGGGAGGTCACGCTGGATGTGGCCCGCTGGCCGAGTGATCAGTTGGCCTTTACGGTGCGGGATACAGGGATAGGCATCGCCGAGGACCAGCAGAAAATAATCTTCGAGCCTTTTTGCCAGGCAGACGGCACGACCAATCGCAAATACGGCGGGACGGGGCTCGGTCTTTCGATCTCACGCGAACTCACCGCGTTGTTGGGCGGCAGAATCGAGGTGAGCAGCAAGCCCAATCAGGGCAGTTCCTTTGCAGTCGTACTGCCGGTGGCTTTTCAATCCACGCCGAACCGACCCCCGGGCGCGGGCTTTACCGCGGGCGCAGCCGTCATGCCTGAAACAACGCCGTACCGACCGAGCCCTGGCCGGTCAGAGTCTGCCGCGGCCAGTCCACCGCCAGTGACTCAGTCCAATGTCAACGATGATCGTGAGCGTCTTTCCAAGGGACGTCGCATGATTCTGGTGGTGGAAGACGACGAATCCTTTGCCCGCATCGTCTACGACCTGTGCCATGAACTTGGCTTTGACTGCCTGATCGCCGGAAGAGCCGAGGAAGCGCTCGCCTTGGTTGCACAGCACCAACCGAGCGCCGTGGTGCTCGATCTTGGTTTGCCGGACCATTCCGGCTTGTCCGTTCTGGACCAACTCAAATCGGATGCGCGTAGCCGGCACATTCCCGTCCATGTGGTCTCCGCCAGTGACTATGCGCAAACAGCATTCTCGCTGGGAGCGGCTGGTTATATGCTGAAGCCAGTGCAGCGGGATGAGCTGGCGGACGCGCTTCGCCGGCTGGAAAGCAAACTTGTGCAAAGCCTGCGCCGCATTCTGGTGGTGGAGGATGATCCAATCCAACTGGAGAGTGTTTGTCAATTGCTGCAGTCGTTACGGGTCGAGACGATCGGGGTTCGGACGGCCAACGAATGCCTGGTCCGGCTGAAGTCTGAGACGTTTGATTGCATGGTCCTGGACTTGAGTCTGCCGGATGCCTCCGGTATCTCGCTCTTGGAGACACTGAGCCGAGAGGACAAATATTCGTTTCCGCCTGTGATCGTCTATACCGGCCGAGCCTTATCGTCTGAGGAGGAGCAGCAGTTACGGCGCTACTCAAAATCGATCATCATCAAAGGCGCCAAATCCCCCGAACGCCTCATCGACGAAGTCACCCTTTTCCTCCATCAAGTCGTCGCCGAACTGCCCCACGAACAGCAAAAGATGCTCCAGCAAGCCCGCAGCCGCGATGCCATGCTCGAAGCCAGGCGAATCCTGGTGGTGGAGGATGACGTGCGGAATATCTTTGCCATCACGAGCGTGCTGGAACCGCACGGGGTCCGGATTTTGGTGGCGCGCAACGGGCGGGAGGCGATCGAAACCTTGGAACGTTCGCAGAGCGGTCCGGCGCCGATTGATCTCGTCTTGATGGACATCATGATGCCGGAAATGGACGGTCTGACGGCCATGGAGGAGATCCGGAAGCGTCCGGAATGGAAGAAGCTCCCGATGATTGCGCTGACCGCCAAGGCCATGCGCGATGACCAGGAGCAGTGCCTGGCTGCCGGTGCCAACGATTACATGGCCAAGCCATTAGACGTGGATCAACTCGTTTCACTGGTCCGCGTCTGGATGCCCCGATGAACCGGCCGCAGCCCCCCGCCAGCATCGAAGATGTTGAGTTTCACCTTCTCCTGGAGGCCATCCACGCCAAGTACCACTATGATTTTCGTGGCTACGCCTTGGCCTCGCTCAAGCGCCGCTTGCTCCAAGCCCGTCAGCGGTTTGGCTGCGCCACGTTCTCACAGCTTCAGCATCAGGTCCTCCACGATCCAGGACTCTTTCCCCAACTGCTTTCTTTCCTGACGGTCCAAGTCAGCGACCTCTTCCGCGATCCCGATTATTTCCGCGCTCTGCGTGAACGGGTCGCACCGGTTTTGAAGACCTATCCTTCCTTGAAGGTCTGGGTGGCGGGATGCAGCACGGGCGAAGAGCTCTACTCACTGGCGATTCTGTTTCGCGAAGAGGGTTTGGAAAGCCGCACTCTCTTTTACGGGACGGATATCAATGCGGAGGCGCTGCAGAAAGCCGCAGCAGGGGTCTACGGGTTGGACCGCATCCCGCTTTTCACCCTGAACCATCAGCGGTCCGGCGGGAGAGGCTCGCTTTCCCAGTACTATACGGCAGCTTACGGGGCGGCCGTGTTGGATAAGAGCCTCCGCGATCACGTCGTCTTCTCGGACCATAGTCTCGTCTCGGATGCTGTCTTCGCCGAAGTGCAGCTCGTCTCGTGTCGGAATGTATTGATTTACTTCGACCGTCCCCTGCAGGACCGGGCGGTCGGGTTGTTTCGGGACGCGCTCGTCCGTCGCGGTTTTCTGGGGTTGGGAGCCAAAGAGACCTTGCGCTTTTCTCAACACCAGGATGGCTTCAACGAATTTAGCCGGGAGGATCGGCTTTATCAAAAGAGGTAAGGAGAGCGCAGTGCAGGACTCGCCCAACAGGTTTGGAGATCGAGAAACGGCCAAGGGCATCGAAGCCGTCGTGCTTGGTGCTTCCGCGGGAGCGATCGAGGCTCTCTCCGTTCTTCTGCCAAGTCTGCCTGCCAGCTACCCGCTGCCGCTGATGATAGTCGTCCACGTGCCCGCCGACGCTTCCAGCGCCATCGCGGAATTGTTCGCCGCGAAATGCTCCATTCGAGTGAAGGAAGCAGAAGACAAAGAACCGATTTGCGGCGGGACGGTCTATTTCGCGCCGGCTGACTACCACTTATTGGTCGAGCCAACAAGGTTGCCTGTCGCTTTCAGATGAACCGCCTGTGCTGTTCTCCATCCGCATCCGATCGGCTGCTCTGCAGTCGGCGGCCCGGCATATCAGGACCGGCTCGCCGAAGTCCTTTGACCGGCGGCAACGGTGATGGTTCTCGAGGTCTCCGGGCCATTGGCGACGTTGGCAAGTTGGTCGACCAGGTGAAGCGAAACGGCTGAGGCCGCCGCCATGCCGCGCGCGGCGCTGGACTTTGCCCGAAAGCGCGTAGAATGTCGCTCCGGAAATCTCGCTAATGCTCGAACACTGGGACCGTCATTGGATGTTCATTCGCTCAAGTCAGGATTTTGCTCGTCGATGATCTGGGCTTCAATCTTCTGGCTTTGGCTGCCTGCTCAGGCGCGACGGACTTGGGTGCTCACCGCCCGCTCCGGCGCGGTGCGCTCGAACCGCAGGTGCGCCGGCGGCCAGCTCGTTTTTCCTCGATATTGCAAATACCGGAGATAGATGGGTTTGAACTGGCGGAGATGATGCGAGGAACCGAACGGACGAGGCGGGTCCCGATCATCTTTGTCGGCCGGCGCGACCGATTCCCAGCGGCGCTTTCGCGGCTATGAACTCGGGGCGGTCGATTTTCTGTTCAAGCCGATTGATCCCGCCATCTTTGAGCCAAGGCGGAAATCTTTTTGAACTGGCGCAGCAGAAGGGAATCATCTGGCGGCGGCAGCAGAAGGCGCTCGACTGATTGAGAATCTCCAGGCGAGCGAAGCCCGCTACCGGCTGTGGTTGCAGAACCAATCAGAAATGGTCTGCCGCTTTCAGCGAGACGGCATCCTCTTCGTCAATCGACCTACGCGCCCGCGGAGAGACAGCGGAGGCATTGATCGGGGGCAACTTCTGGCAGCCGATCGCTCGTGACGATGAATATTTCCGCACCGGCCTGGCAAACATCAGCCGAACCGAGCCGGAGGGGTGGCGCATCCAGCGAAACGAGGTTCGGTTCCCGCTGGACTCTCCTGGGCTTGCGCGCCTTACCTTCGACGACGCGGGACATTGGCTGGAAGCTCAGTCGCGGCGTCGACATTTCCGACCGCAAACAAGCGGGGAAATGCCGCGCAGTGCTGACCTTTTTCAGCCTTATCCGGCACCATTCGGTGTTTATCGATGCGATGCACGCTGGCGTCATGGTCGGTATCGGGCTCAGGTTTTCTCACCGTCCGACCGCTGCTGGGGGAGGGATTTTGCGGGAGTGCTCGAGAGGGATTCTCAGCTGCAACTGGTCGCCCGAAGTGAGGCCGCGCGGAGCATTTCCGGCGAACATTCAGCAACGGGCATGCCCTACGCTCTCCTGCGACCACAGAGCAGCGCCAGGATACCGGAGATCGAATCTGCGTTGGCGGCTGGAACTACCTGCCTGACGGTGAGTTCAGGGTCATGTGTTACTTCTACGACATGACGGCACGCAGGCGGGCCGAACAGGCCTTGCGCAGGCGAAGGCGCGCTCGCAACATGGCCGATCATTCACCCGGTCATGGTTTGCGATTTACGGACGCGCACGGCGCCTGCATTTACCTGAACCAACGGGTGGTCGGACTTCACTGCAGGTGCGCCGCGGCAAACCAGGGTTTCGCATGGCTCAGGCGATTCATCCCGAAGACCGGGACCAATGCCGTTCGGCTTTCCGCGGAGCGATCCTGGAACGAAAACCGTTTCAGTCGGAGTGCGCCTTCGCGCCATGATGGCGCATATCGTTGGGCGATGGACACCGCCGTGCGCGGTTCAGGCCGGCCGGGGACTTCCTAGGGTATATCGTTCGCGGGTGGAGTTGACGATCAAAAGCGAGCGGCGGGCTGGAACAAACCGTCGCAGGCCTCTACGACTGGCGAAGTTGGGAGAGCAGCAGGCGGTTAAACGTTTGTTTATTCGATCGCCCGCGACTTGCGCGCGCCGCTGCGTTCCATGAACGGCTACTCCAGCTATCTGTGGATGACCCGCGGCGCGGCTTTGGACGAAGTGGAGGACATCAAACGGGTCCAGGCTCGTCCGATTTCATGGACCGAATGCTGCTGGACTTGCTCGCTTTCGTGCGGCCGCTCCGCTATCGAACTCGGCCCCGGTGCGCGTTGCGGTCGCCTGGCAGAATGCTCTAGCGCAATGCGCGGCCAGATCGACCAAAGCGCAGCCCAGGTGAACGGGATTCAGCGAGCTGCTGCCTGTGGTCCGCGCGCCATCAAGCGACCTTGTCCCAGTGTTTGGCTAACCTGCTGAGCAACGCGTTGAAATTCATCACGACGGTGTTCGCCCTCGCATCGGATTTCCTGGACCACAGATCCGACGGTCAAGTCGCCTTTAGGTGGAAGACAACGGCATTGAGTTCAGCCCGATCAGCATGACCATCTTCTGCGTTTTCGAACGGATGCACGGCACCGCTATCCGGCACGGAATTGGCCTTTCGATCGTTTATGCAAGGGCGGCGTGGAGCAGATGGGCGGCCAGATGGGGCTTGAATCAGCGCCGGGGAGTGGGCGATCCGGCACGGTTAAGCTCGCCAAAGGCCAGTTAGTGACGGCGGAAGCCAGACTGGGGGCACGGGCGTCAACGGCCAGGCCCAGCGCCCGGGCGTTGGGTCCTCCGTCACCGATCGCGTTCAGCACGGAATCCCCGAGACACAAATCGAGGCGGCCCCGGCAAAACTTTTTTCCGCAGGACCGGTGGCTGGCATCCTGCAAGCGCAGGCCGATGCCCGAAGTTATTGAACAGTCGAGCTACAGGCCTGCCAAGCGCAGCACCCATTCCCAAGGCGCCGCTTACGACGGGCAAGGCACTAATTTCGCTCTCTTCTCGGAACGGCCGAGGGGGTGGAACTCTGCCTATTTGACCGCTCGGAGGACAAGGCCGAATCGAAACGCGTTCGGCTGCGAGAGCGAACCAACGGGGTCTGGCATATCTATCTGCCTGGAATAAAACCGGGACAATTGTACGGCTATCGGGTCCACGGTCCCTATCAACCCGAGAAAGGCTTGCGCTTCAACCCAAATAAACTCCTCCTTGACCCTTATGCGCGCGCGATCGGCCGGGAACTGAAATGGGACGACTCTCTTTTCGGTTACATTATCGGCCACGAGGCCGGGGATTTATCGTTCGACGAACGCGACAGCGCCTCCTTTGCGCCGCTCGGCATCGTCATCGACCCACAATTCGATTGGGAAAACGACAAACCGCCAGCGGTCCCCTGGCACGAAACGATCATCTACGAAGCCCACGTCAAGGGAATGACCGTCCGACATCCCGAAGTCTCGGAAGAGTTGCGCGGAACTTACGCGGCCTTGGCCACCCCTCCCGTGATCGAGCATCTGCAGAAGCTCGGGATAACCGCGATCGAACTGATGCCAATCCACTTTTTCCTTCACGACCGGCATTTGGTCGAAAAAGGTTTGCGCAATTATTGGGGTTACAACAGCCTCGGCTTTTTTGCGCCTCATCGGGAGTATGCGGCCAGCCAGGGGCACCCGGCCGAGACGGTACGGGAGGTGAAAGGGATGGTGAAAGCCCTGCATCGGGCGGGCATCGAAGTGATTTTGGACGTGGTCTACAATCACACCGCGGAAGGGAACGAGCGTGGGCCGACGTTGTCCTTCCGAGGGATTGACAATCAAGCCTATTACCGAGTGGTGGCGGATCAACCGCGGTACTACATGGACTACACCGGCTGCGGCAACACGCTTAACCTGGTGCACCCACATTCCCTGCAGTTGCTCATGGACAGCCTCCGCTATTGGGTCACTGAACTGCACGTCGATGGCTTCCGCTTCGATCTTGCCGCCGCCCTTGCCCGCGAACTGCACGAAGTCGATCAATTGGGTGCCTTCTTCGATACGATCTATCAAGACCCTACCTTGGCCACGGTCAAACTGATCGCGGAACCGTGGGACCTCGGAGCCGGTGGTTACCAAGTCGGCAAATTCCCCGTCAATTGGACCGAGTGGAATGGCAAATACCGCGACGCCGTTCGCAAGTTCTGGAAGGGCGACATGGGCCTCCATTCGGAAATCGCCACACGCCTGGGGGGGAGTGCCGATCTCTACGAACGCAGCGGTCGTGCTCCCTGCGCCAGCATCAATTTCATCACGGCCCATGACGGCTTCACTCTCCACGACTTGGTGAGTTATAATGGCAAGCACAACGAAGCCAATGGCGACGGCGGAAAAGACGGCGCCGACGACAATCAATCCTGGAATTGCGG
>JAXMHN010000022.1:0-87987 GCA_046346765.1 Verrucomicrobiota bacterium
GAGCAAGCGCGCGGCGATGCCCGGGCTGTAACCACGGCGGTGGACATTTACGGGTTGGGCGCGGTGCTCTATGAAACCCTGACAGGCGCGGCGCCGTTTGGAGGCGGGACGACCATGGAAACGATTCGCCAGGTGCTGGAAGAGGAAGTTCGACGCCCGTCGCTTTGGAACCCGGCGGTCGATCGAGACCTGGAGACGGTCTGCCTGAAGTGCCTGGAAAAAGAGCCTGGTCGCCGCTACAGCTCAGCCGCGGGCGTGGCCGCGGACCTGGACCGGTGGCTTCGCCATGAACCGATCATGGCTCGCCCGACCGGCACGGCGGAACGAATTGGCAAATGGGCGCGGCGCCGTCCGGCGATCGCCGCGCTGACGGTGCTATCATTGGGATTGTTACTGGCGTTGGCGATCGGTTCCAGCGTCGCGGTGGTGCGGGTCAATGCCGCCCGCGAGGCCTTGCGGCGGAATCTGTACGGTTCGCGGATGGCGTTGGCGTTCCAGGAACTGGACGATGGGAACGTGGCCCACGTCCGCGACTTGGTGGCAGCCACGCGTCGAGAGCAACCGGATTTGCGCGGGTTTGAGTGGAGGTTTCTTTGGGGTCAATCGCAGACTCAGGAACTATTCACGGTGGCAGGCGCGGGTGGGTATGGCTGCGGCATCTCGCCGGACGGGCGCTATCTGGCGGGCAGCGGCGACATCCGGTTGTTCGACCTGGCAACCCGCCAAGAAGTGATCGGATCGCATGTCGATCCAAGCAACGCCGGTAGCACGACCGACGAGGTCGCCTTCAGCCCGGACAGCCGATGGATGGCCTGCACTCATCTTCCTCACCAGGTCCATCTCTGGAATCTGACGACGAAACAACGGATTGATCCGAGTTTGCAGGTGGCGGATCACGCCCACGGCGTTTGTTTCTCCCCGGACGGCCGTTGGCTGGCGACGGCCTCGGGCTGGCGCTATGGCGAGGGAGTTCCGGGCGAAGTCCAGATCTGGGATTGCCAGACCTGGCAATCCCACGTGACCTTGCCCGGGGTGCGCGACTGGCTGACGCGCGTCAAGTTTTCACCGGACGGCCGCTGGGTCGCGGCCAGCGGAGGGGGCGGCTTCGTCATGGTTTGGGAGACGACTCACTGGCAGGAAGTCGCGCGCTTGCCCGGCCTGCTTGGAATTGTTTTTGGGCTGTGCTTTTCGCCGACCGGCGAGGTCCTGGCAGCGGCCGATTCGCGCGGGATGATCCGGATCTGGAACGTTGGTTCATGGGACGAACGTCTGACCTTTGCCGCTCACCGCAAGCTGATTCATCGCATCGCTTTTTCACCCGATGGGAAGGTGCTTGCTTCGGGCGGCGTCGACGAGACGATCAAGCTTTGGGATTGGGAAAAGCCCACGTTGCTGAACACGCTTCGCGGCCATTCCGCGCGCGTGACCAGCCTCGCTTTTCATCCGCAAGGATCGCTCCTGGCCTCTTCCAGCCTCGATTTGAGCGTGAAGTTCTGGAATCCGCTGGAAAAATCGAAACTGCGGAGCTTCAGCGGCCACAAAGCATTTTGGAACGTGCGGGTGGCTTTTTCGCCGGACGGCCGATGGCTCGGCACGACGACCAACCTGCCCGGGACCCAACCGGTCGTGCCGTGCACGGCGGTGTTGGATACAACCGATTTCCGCGCTGTGGCGCGCTGGTACTCGCCATCCCTTTCAATTTGCGCCCGACGGCGGCGCTTTGGCGACCAAGACAGCCGCCTCGGAGGTGACGATCTGTCGGATCGAGTCCGGCGTCGTCCACCAACTCGCAGCGCTGCGCAGCCCAGCCCCGCTGTTGGACACATGGGCGTTCTCTCCGAGCGGAAAGCTGCTCGCGGCACGCTCGGCCAACAGCCAAATCCTCATCTGGTCTGTGGCGGATTCCACGGAAGCGCGCGTGATTGAGCATGGCGGTCCGGCTGCGGATGGCCTCCTGTTTTTCACGCCCGATTCGCGAACACTCGTGGCCGCCTATCCGCCCGACGATATCATTGAGTATTGGGATGCCGCCACAGGGCGCCGCACGGCTTTGCTGCGCGTCAAGCGACGCCCGGACGAGCAGCTGTTTGCCGTGTCGCCCGACGCCATGATCATGGCCTCGGCTAATACCGGACCACCGGGCCCAGTGATCCTGTGGGATGTGGCCTCGCAGCGCCGGAGCAAGGTCTTCGCTGAAACCGCCGCAGGCATCGTTGCCATCGCCTTCTCTCCAGACCGGACGACCCTGGCGACAGGAACGATGGACGGTTTGTTGCGGCTTTGGAACCTCGCCTCCGGCAGCGAAGTGGCCACGTTCTCGGCCCACCAAAGCACTTGCCGTTCGATATCCTTTTCGCCGGACGGCCGTTACCTGGTGACCGCCGGCGTGGATGACACCATCAAGTTGTGGCCCGCTCCCACCTTCGCGGAAACGGACGCTGACTTGCCTCCAACCCGCCGACCGTAAGCGCCCTCGGTCGTTCCGCCCTCATCTCCTGCCGTAACCTTGGCTTTGAGTTGCGGTGTTACTGGGCAGCAGACATTGCTGCTGAAACAATCACACCACAGGAGAAAAATTATGCATAGTATCAGAGGGTTGGTGATCGCGCTCTTCATCGTTTCGTCACCGCTCCTGACGCGAGCTGAACCTCGCGTCAGTGGACTCATCACGGCCAACGCCGGCACCCGGTTTCAATTGGCTGATCCAGATGGCGATGGCGTCCTGACGCACACCGTCAGTGGCCTGGCTCAAGTCTCGCGGCTTGGCAACTGCTATGTCAGCTTTGACGTCGCCGCTTACCCGGCCCCTGCAGGCAAGCCGTGGAAACTGGTCGGAACGATGCGCCTGGTCTCAGCCGAGGATAAGGATACCGTCCTGGACCTCGACGTTAGCGGTTGGGTCCTTCCGGACGACAACACGCCTTTCGGCAAATTCCACTATGACGCCCTGATCCCGTCGGGGCGGGTAAGTTCGAAGGGGCTTGGGGCCGTGCCGACATCGACGGCGCCGCCTTGTTTGTCAATCCGGAGGGAACCGAGAAGGAACAGCCACGTGGCTGCTGCGCGGATTGGTGCTGTATCGGCGCTAGAAAATGCAGGTTCCTTTCGCGGGCTGAGGCTCGGCCGAAAGCTCGCTCGCCAATCGCGTAGGTTGCCCGCGCGTTCGTTAGCGGACGCGGGCTTTAGTCTAGTCTGACCTCAGTCCGCCAGGGCTGCTGAACCTCGATGCTGGGCGGCTGAGCCGCGCGCCAAGCCCTTCCGCGGACCGCCCCTTTTTCATCGGACGAGCGCGTGCTGCCGGCAACGCGCGTGTGCTGATCATGGATGAAGCGAGATGCTTCCGTCGACTATGCAAACGATTAAATCCAACTTGAGGTCGTGTTCTTCCTGATCTTGCTGCCGTTGCTCGTATCCCGAGGCGCATTCGGGCAGCAGAGTCAAGGTCATGCAATCTCGATCAAAGGCACGAATCCGGAAGGGCTGCCGTGCTGCCTGGGCGGAACGGCTTCGCTCCAACTGCAGATGTTGTATGACTTCTTCGCCATTGAAGGTTCCTCCAACCTGACGGGTGGTCACCGGTGGCGACCGTCTTCCGGACCAATCTGACCAATGCGGTTCTCTACACCGACACCTCCGCCAGCGGGCTGGCCATGCGCTTTTACCGGACGCCGACCAATCAATTCAACACGGCGTTCCTAACCCCGACCGGCCCCCACCCTGTCGGCAGATTCTCTCGATTGCTCACCGATGCGTCGCGCACCAACCGGTTTGGCATCCGCACCAACAGCTCTTTCATGGCCACGGTCTGGTATCCGGCGCAGGCCTGGTCCGTGTGGACGCTCTCGCCCTACTCCGATCGGCTGCTTGCGCAGCGCCAGGCATATTGGGGTTCCTACAGCGTCCGCGTTCCCGCTCTGTATTCCCATGGGTCGGTGGAGGCGCCTGTGGCGGACAAGCCAAACGTCCTGCCGGTGATTATCTACTCCCATGGCCTGGGCGACCAGCAAGGTCGGGGTGTGCGCACAGAGAACACGGCCATGGTCGAGGAGCTTGCCAGCCAAGGCTACGTCGTTGTGGCCATTGATCATACTGATACATACGGGACGGTTTTTCCTCCCGAGTCCCTCGTCCTGGGCCGAAACGTGTGGAGTTTTGACTTCCTCAATGACCGGCTTAAAGATGTGGCGTTTCTCCTCAACTTGGTTGAGCGATGGAACATCGACGACCCCCTCTTTCAGGGCCGGTTGGACATGGAGCACCTCGGAATCATGGGCTGGTCATTCGGGGGCGGAACCGCCGCCGAAGCCTGCCGCACGGATGCACGCCTCAAAGCGGCGGTGTTGCTGGATGGGTATTTGGGTTCGGCGCCAACGCTCTTGAACACGGGATTGGCCACTCCATTCATCAGCATGAACTCCGGGGCGTTGCTTTCCGAAAACACCACTCTCTTCAACAAATCTGCGACCAACGCCTACCTGCTCTCCATCCGCGGGGCATCGCACGAAGCCTTCACCGACAATTCTTGGATGGTGACGCCGTCAGCCGCTTCGCGTCAGCGAGCCCTGGCGATGCATGCCTGCCTGGTCTCCTTCTTCAATCGCTACCTGAGAGGTGCGGATGACCGGTTGTTAGAGAACCCAGGCGCGCAACATCCCGACGTGGTTGCCTTCAAGAAGAAATAAGGGAAGATCTCCGCGCGGCGGAAGCGCCCGGGCGTGCTTTACGGGAACAAGAGAAGCTCTCGGCGAGGCAAATCGTCGTGGTTCCAGCGCTGGAGGCTCTCGTCGGACTTGTCGAGCAGCAATGACTGCCATTTACTGCTCTCGACGTGCCCGTCACACGTGGCGAAGTTGAGCCGGCCGCGGTGCCGGTCGCGAACCAAGGCGGTCTCGCCGAGCGCTTTGGCTCGGGAAAGTGCGGGAAGCAACAAGCTGGCGAGAATCGCGATAACGAACAAGAAGTTTAACGAACAAGAGGTTCGATGAGGGTAAAGGCGCCAGATCGCGAACCACATCGGCGCTGGCGGGCGGAGGTTGAACCGTCCTGGATCACACTCCAAGGCGGGAGCACGCGACATGCGATGTTTGGGCCCATCTCCTCCGGCTCTCATGGCCCCTTGCATGCCAGGCAATAACGCGCGGGAGGCGCAGGTCTGGGAGATTTCCGCGCAACCAGGCTGCGTGTGAATCCCACGCGATGCGCGTCGGCAGCAGCTAAAAGTCACCAAAGGTCAATCGTTGCCGCGGTTGGTCCACATCCCCAAGGTCGATTTCTTGACGAATTGGGCGTGACCATCGCAGAACGTGGCCATCAAGCCGCTGCCGTGGCGCTTGGCCACATGACCGGACGACTGGTTTTTGCGGTCGGGACTGTCGCCGTAGAAGGCCGGGCCGAAGCCCGCGTTGAACCAGGCATCCGCCTGCTCAAGGCGCCAGATCTCGAAGACATTGGTGCGGCCATCGCAGATCGCCAGGGTCGTGGCCGGTTCTTGGATCTCGGACATGGAGCGACTGGGATTCTGCCAGTTGTTGACGAAAGGACCATTGGCTCCGACCCACTGGGCCTTGCCGCTGCTGGCATAGGCTCCGCCTTGGGCGTTGCAGAGGTAGTCCTTGATGAGGGGCCGGGGTGTGCCCGGCGGGCGTAGTTCGGTCCATTGGGCGTGTGGGCGGGCGGTAGGACAGCTATAAACCGGCTCGCTCTGGATGTAAGGTCGGCATAAGTCCTGCCACCACCACAGTTCCTTTTGTCCGGGCCAGGTGTAAGCGTAACCGTAGGGGAGAAAGTCCTGGTGATCGCTTGCATACATCATGGTCGCTAGCCCGATCTGCCGCATGTTCGACAAACAGGCTGTCTGCCGGCCTTTTTCCTTGGCGCGGCCAAGGGCCGGTAGAAGCATGGCCGCCAGGATCGCAATAATAGCGATGACGACCAGCAACTCAATCAGAGTAAAAGCGCGGCGGGCCGGGAATGGCTGGGCCATGGACGACAGGCGAGTGTCCATCATAAGCCACCTTTTGCCGAAGCCCCTCCGCCGTCAAGTGCCGAATTCTGCTCAACCAGGACCGAGGTGGCCGAACAGGTTGACCTGCCATCGACGAACATCGCATCAGCATCGACGGCGGCTTCTTCGCTATCCTGGTCGACGACCGTTCCTGGCAAAACTACCCCGCATCCTGGCACCAGAAAGGGGTCAATCTTTCCTTCGCCGACGGTCATGCCGAGCACTGGGCCTGGCGCGAGGAACAGACCCTCAAAGTGTGGCGCAGGCCTACGCCACGCGCGACTGATCCCATCCCGGCCCCGCTCTGCTGCGGTCTGGGAATCGACACGCGGCTCTGATCCTGCGGACCCAGCCATTTTTGAATACACCGGCCTTGGAGAAGCTCTAACCCGACAAACTCAGGTTGCGGGCCGTTCCTGGTTTCAGGCCGGATAGGGCGCTTATCCTGAGACAACGCACCGTTTTTGATTTCAACCATGCATCGTTTCTCCCGGCGTGTTGCCGTGGGTGTTGGATTGGTTGCCCTGGCCTTGTTCCTCCTTGTCCCGTCGGAGCCGCGCTCCCAGGGAAAAACGCTCTCCGCTTGGGTTGCGCAATTGGACGAGGCGGAACCGAGCCGTCGCCAGGAAGCGCGGATTGCGATTCAACAATCAGGCCGCAAGGGCCGGGCGTGGATGGAGCGCCGGCTAAACCGGCCGGAGGGTCGGGTCGAAAAATGGCTGGGTGGCGACCATTCCAACGGACTGTTGACGGCACACGACCTGAAGCGCGCCCAGTTGGCTTCCGGCCTGGCGACTCTTGGCGTGGACGCGACTCCAGCCGTCGCTTCACTCCAGATCGCATCGACCAACTGGCATTGGCTGATTGCCGCGCGAGCGCAAGCGGCCCTCATGCAGATTCGACAGGAGTCATCGGCCGTTCTGATGCAGACGCTCTCCCAACCAACCAATACCGGGCAATGGATATGGTCCGCCAGCGTCCTGCGAGCGCTCGGCACCAACATTGCACCGAGCGTAGCTACTTTCCTTCAAACCTCGGGCGCGGACCTAACCGAGCGGTTCGACTTGATCCAGCTGCTTTGCACCAACTTCATTGAACCATCGATTTCCGGTCCGCTCCTGGTCTCCTGCTTAAAAGATAAGGAAGCCGGCGTCCGCGCGAACACATTGAATGCCCTGATCATCAACCGGAGTTGGGACGATGCCGCGCGCGACGCCATTATCCAGTGCACCGACGACCCCAGCCCTCAGGTTCGCGGCAACGCCATGTTTGCACTGAACTCCTTTCCGGTCGAGAAGCTCCGCGGCGTTCCCCGGGACATGGTGAACAAAGTCAGCGCGGCGACGAACGACCCGGACCCGGCCGTGCGCGCATTCGCGGCTGAGACCGTGAGCCGAATCAAGGGGAGCGTGGCCCAGAACCGCTGAGGGCGCGATTAGATTAGGGCGTCTCGGCCTTTTTGCGCAATTCTTTGACGATATGATGATCCAGCATCTGCATGGCACCGGGGCAGGTCGCTTCCTGGACTTTGACCAGGAGCTTGTCTGACCAAGCTTCCTCTTCGACCTGTTCGTTGATGAACCAGTGGAGCATAACTTGGCTGGCAAAGTCATTGGCTTTGAGTGCGGCTTGATAGGCGGCGTGTATGCCCGCGGTATTGGCCCGCTCCAAATCATAAACGAACTTGGCCGCTTCTGACAGGTTGGCAAAAGTGTTGCGCGGGGCTGGGACCGTGCCGAGCGCGGGCACGATGTCGCGATCAGCCAAAAACTTCAGGAACTTGTCAGCGTGCTCCCGCTCTTCATCGACCTGCAAGTGAAAGAATTCTGCGAAACCGGAGTACTGACGGACGTCAGACCAATAAGCCAGAGCAAGATAACACTGGGACGCGTATAGCTCGTGGGTTGCCTGTTTTTCCAAAGCGGCAATGACTTCTTTGTCCATGCGCAACTTTACTCGGCAGCTCTCAGGCGTCCAGCAATTCCGCGGGGCCGAAGCCGCTGCGGCTATGGTTGCGGCAGCGCCACCGTCAGTTCGCGGAATTCGACTGTCCCATGGTCCCCTTGAATCAGCAAAGGGCCGGGCTCCCCCTCGCGGCTATCAAGGGCGCCGCCTGTAATCCCGGGAATCTCGGCGCGATCAATGACGACCTGACCGTTCAGGGCCACCGTGACGCGTCGCCCCACGAGCGTGATCTCGTAGGTTTGCCATTCGCTCGGCGGCCGCGCCGGGTTATTCCGCGGGGCGATAAAGCCGTAGATGGAGCCCATCATGTGCTCTTCGGGTTCGAGGCCAAAAGAGTCTTCGATCTGCACCTCATATCGGCCCCGCAGATAGAGGCCGCTGTTGCTGCCCTTAGGAAGACGAAACTCAGCCCGCACGCGAAAGTCGGTGAAGGTTTGGTCGGTGACAAGGTCATTGCCAGGTTCGGCGTTAATCAGGATGCGGTCGCGCACGATCCATCCGTTCTTTGCAGAAGCGTTGCGAGGATGAAGGCCCTGTAAATCGACCTGGTTGAAGAGCGCGACCGCCTGCCCCCAGCGCACCTCTTCGCTGGGGCGCTTTAGGGCGGGAGCGCGCAGACCTTCGGTAGGGGCGTTGCCGAAAAACGGCCCAGCGAGCTTACCAGACAACCGACCGTCTTCAAGCCGGCCGCTGAATTCGATATTGCCGTTTCCTTCTTCCCACTGCGGCGGCAAGGAAAAGCGAACAGAGCCTCGATCATAAAACACCTGTCCGACCGGCCGGGCGCTCCCGAAGGCGCCAACGAATCGACCGACGAGCGTGTCGTGCCCGGAGCCCCTCACTTCCAGCCATGAGGGAGCGTTTCCATCCTGGCGATGGACGGTCAAGTCCCATCGCCCGACGATGGGCAGGTCAGGACCTTCTTGCGCGCAAGCAGCGGTGACAAAGAAGATCGCCGGTAGGAGGAAAGCAAGTCGCATAAGCTGGCATTGAGTTACGGGGTGAACCTGCGACCGGCGCGGAGGTCCTGTCGAGAGGAAAGTGACTTGAGAGGCTGGTCAGCGGATGTCCAACCGCCCATGAGACGATGGCGCCGCTATGGAAATACTACATGTGATCATGGGCGTGTCAGGCGCCTGTGCCGCCATCTGCATGAGCTTGGACGGCACGTTGAAAGATGTGGGGAAGGCGGTGCCGTTGCTCTGGGCATGCGCCAAGAAGCTCCGTCGGCGGCCGCTCTTCCGCGGCTACGCTCAGCCATCCGTGCGGATTCGATAGACGAACGGCGTTGGTCGAGGCATGCTGGCGTTCGATTACCACTTTCGGATCCTATGGAATGGCGTCGGCGGGATTTTCTCAAGAGCTCAGCTTGGATCTCAGCGAGATGTGTCTTCGGTGGAACCCTCTTGCAGGGCGCACCGGCGTCGTCCGGGTTGCTTGAAGGCTCGGCCCCGGAGGCCGTGGCCTATCCGCATTTCCCCGATCGCTTGCACGCTTTCGTTTGGCGCAATTGGCCACTGGTGCCGATCGCGCGCATGGCCGAAGTAGTGGGAGCGGCCGAGGCGGAAGTGCTTGAGTTGGGACGCGGCATGGGCCTGAGGCCGCCGCCGGCGATCACTGCTGACCAAGAGCAACGTTCCTACATCACCGTTATTCGGCGCAACTGGCACCTATTGCCGTATGATCAGCTCCTGCAACTGCTTGGCTGGACCGCGGAACATCTCGCCTACATCCTGCGGGAGGATGATTTTCTCTTTGTTAAGCTCGGTTCGTCCAAGCCGAAGTGTTCTCCGCTCCGATATGCGCGGCCGGGACCGGCCGGGCGCGAGCGTGCCCGCCAGATCGCGCAACTGCTGGCGAGTCAGCTCCCGGCGGATTGGTCGCAGAGCACTGATCCGCTCTTCGGCTTCATCCGGGATCTGTCGAGTTCGGGCCTCGAACGAGAAGGAACTGTGGCCCAGCCGCCCTCTGGGGGTCCCAGGTTTTGTTACTCTTACTTTGCGCTCTATGGCGACCCATTGCTGGCGACGGACAATGATCCCTACCCGGAAGGATACCTTCGTCGACTGGCCGACCTTGGGGTCAACGGCGTCTGGCTACAGGCCGTTCTAACCAAATTGGCGCCTTTCCCGTGGACGGAGGAAAGCGCCGAAGAACGTCAAACGCGCCTCCGTAATTTGAGGGCGTTGGCGGCACGGGCGGGCAAATACGGCATCGGTATTTATCTTTATCTGAACGAGCCGCGGGCCATGCCGCTCCGCTTCTACGAACGGCATCCTGAATTGAAAGGAGTCAGCGAGGGTGGTTATGCCGCGTTGTGCACCAGCCAAGCTGAGGTACGGCAGGCCATCGAAGCGGCCGTGACCTCCCTGTGCAAGGCCGTGCCGGAGTTGGCCGGTCTTTTCACGATCACCGCCTCCGAAAACCTGACCAACTGCTGGTCTCACGGCGCGGGGACAAATTGCCCGCGTTGCGCGAAGCGGGCGGCGCCCGATGTCATCGCCGAGATCAACCGCGTCATTCACCAGGGAATTGCCGCGGCCGGAAGCAGGACAGAATTGCTGGTCTGGGATTGGGGTTGGCAAGATGAATGGGCCGAGGCCGTGATCTCACAGTTGCCCGCTGGCAGCTCCCTCATGAGCGTCAGCGAGTGGAGTATCCCCATTCGGCGGGGCGGCATCGATGCGGTAGTAGGCGAATATTCCATCTCCACGGTCGGGCCGGGCCCGCGCGCCAGACGGCATTGGCAAGCGGCCCGGAAGCGCGGTTTGCGAACCGTGGCCAAAGTCCAGGCGGGCAATACTTGGGAGCTCTCCGCCGTTCCCTACATTCCCGCGCTGGAGAACGTGGCGCGGCATGTCGCGGGTTTGAGGGAGGCCGGCCTCAGGGATTTGATGCTTGGCTGGACGCTGGGAGGGTACCCTTCGCCGAACCTGGAAGTGGCCTGTCGGATCGCCACCGCGCCTGACGCGGACAATCTGCCGTTGGAAGAACGAGTGGCACGGATCCTACTCGCCGTCGCGGATCAGCGCTTTGGGAAAGCGGCGGCTCCCGCCGTGGTCGAAGCCTGGCGGTTGTGCAGCCGGGCTTTCAGCGAATTCCCGTTTGACGGCGGCGTGGTTTACAATGCCCCGATGCAATTCGGGCCAAGCAATCTCCTTTGGTCGGCGCCGACCGGGTATCGCGCCACGATGGTCGGGTTCCCCTATGACGACCTGGACGGCTGGCGCCAGGCTTATCCGACCGAAGTGTTCATCGCGCAGTTCAACAAGGTCGCTGCCGGATTTGAACAAGCCTCGGCAGGCCTTCGCGTGGCCGTCGCCGGCTTGCCCCTCAACACGGCCCAAGAAAGAGCCTTTCGTCAGGAGATCGATGTCATCACAGCGGCGGCGATCCATTTTCGCTCGACCGCCAACCAGGCACGCTTTGTTCAACTGCGAGATGCGGCCCGGGCCAAGCCCACTCACGGTTTAGTGAGCGAACTGCGGCAGGTGCTGGAATCGGAAACCGCCCTGGCGACCGCGTTACTGGCTATCCAACAACGGGACGCGCGGATCGGATTCGAAGCCTCCAATCAGTATTACTATGTACCGCAAGACCTGGCCGAGAAGGTCCTGAATTGTCGGCACCTGTTGGAGGCCTGGTTGCCTGAGTTACGCCCTGGCGTCGAACGCGAAAAGGAGCATTGAACTCCTCTTCGCACTCTTTGCATTTCCAGCGGAAAGCGCGGTCACGGCTTGCGCAAGCGATAGAACTGAGTGCCGCTGGAAGCATCAATCGTGACCGAGTTCTTGTCGCCGGCAACGACAGCGGCAGTTGCCACTGGCGTCCAAGTTGCCGGCGAAAGGGCGGCGGTTGCCTCCAGGACGAAGCCTGTGGCTGAGGTCGGCCAGGTCAGGACAAGATTCTTCCCGGTCAGGCTGACCGCCAAGGAGGGAGTAACAGGGGCACCGATAGCCAACAGGAGCTGGTCGAGTTCCGCCTGGGTATAGTCATCCATCAGGTTAGGGTTGGTGCTGAAGAGCCACAGATCGATGGTCACTCCGCCTTCGCGGTATGAGACCGTGAAGTCCAGCGGCTTGCCGACCTGGCTTTCAGTAACCTCATACTTAAATCGAACCCCTGGATCTCCTTGCGTGGCCGCATCCAGGAACTGGCTGGACTTCAGCTCGTTCCAGTGGAAGTTCCCTTCCCAATAAGCCGCTCCTTCGTCGCCGCCGCCCGAATGGCTGACCGCGGTCCCGTCGTCATCTTTAATCGTTAGGAAGCCTCCATCGCAGCAGCCTTCGGCGTATCCGCCCCGGTCGCTCAATGGCCAGTCCGTCTGGGGATCCTTGCCAAAGTCCGGCGGCAGGAAAAAGGAATCTTCATTGAGATAGTTGGCGGTATTGCCGCCGTTCTCGAACATCGTAAACCGCATATACAGATAGTAAGTTCCCGGTTTGGCGAACTGCACCTGATACGTCACTTTGTCCGCGTGCTGGTTGAAGATTGTTTGGGTATAGAGCGCGCCTTTCTTGGAGGCGGTCGTGTTGGTGCTGAGGACCGGATTGCCGAGGAAATTGGTGATGGAGCCGGTGTTGTCCACCCGGCCAAATCCGGCGGCGGGGTCTTCATCCATCTCCGAGGCATAGTTTTCGCCTTCGACAATCAGGTAAGCCCAGGCATTGGTTCCCGTCCCGATGACGTTGCTTGGGCTTTGAATAGAGAGCTGGGCCGCAAGAAGAGTGTGGCTCGTGGTGAGAATCGCCGCGAAAGAGGCGAGACATGTGAGACATTTGTTCATAGTTCGTCCCTATTAAACGTGCCGGAGCGAAGGACACAAAGCGCCCGGGCAATTGTGTTTGACGGCTTAGGAAACTGGCTGAGGGCGGCAGTCAACCAGCAACCGAACAGCAGGTCAAGGAATTTGCGTGGAAATCACCACCACTTCCAATTTCGATCCGGCTTGGGATCAAAGGTCCAGTTGGTCAATTCATTTGGGAAGAGGTAGAACTCCACATGGCCGTCGCCGAAGAGCATATTGAACCGGCTTTTGCCTTTATAGTTGTGCCAAACGCTGCGTCGGTCGGTGTTACCGCGGTTGGCGTGCCAGGCCCAATCGCCCTGCAAGATCTTATGCGACGCGCCCAAGGCAATCTCAGCCGTCTTGATCGGAGTGCCTTCGTAGGAAGTGCGCGGCATCGCCTCATCACCCGCGATATGCCGGACGCGGAAAGAATCGTGCTGGAATTGAGGCAGGTAACTGTTGCCGTAGCTTTTGAAACAGCTGACGATGTTGGCCGAATTCAGCCGGTCGCCCTTGTCGTTGGGACACCGCCAAAGTTCGTAGGCCTGGGTGTAAGGATTGAGTGGGCGATTGGTCGCCGCGATGAACAGACTGTAAGTTCCGTTAGTCCCACCTGCGCCCTGCCAATCCTTCAGCAAAGGGAACGAATCCCGATTGTCATCTGCGTACATCATATAGGCCAGGCCAATTTGCTTTTCGTTGCTCATGCACTTGGTCTGGGTCGCTTTGGCTTTGCCCCGGGCCAGCGCGGGCAAAAGCATCCCGGCAAGGATGGCGATGATGGCAATGACGACCAGAAGCTCAATCAGCGTAAAGGCTCCGCGAAGCGGATGAACTGATTTCATAGGAACGGTGGTTGCGGGACACTCTGACATGCGGCCGGGGCTTCGGCAAGCTCCACCTGTCCGGGTCCACCTGTCCGGGGAGAACCCCGTTGATTGTGTAGCTATTTGGCGAAGCGCCGGTATGATCCGGTCCGTCGGCACCAGTCCGTGGCAGCTTTCGACCAAAGAACAACCAGCATTTTTATGAAGAAGACATTGATCGCAATGGCGTTGCTGACCGGCGTTTCCGCCACAACCTTCGGCGCCCCAGAGCCGCTGGTGTGGCCACGTTTTCGCGGCCCGAATGGCTCCGGCGTGGCCGAGGGCCAAAACCCGCCGGTCCAATTCGGCCCGGAAACAAACGTGAAATGGAAAGTGTCGGTGCCGAGCGGGCTCTCCTCGCCGATTGTCGCTGGCGACAAGCTGGTCTTGACGGCTTTCGAGCAGGGCAAGCTGTATACGGTGGCTTACCAAGTGGCCGACGGCCGGGAGGCCTGGCGGCGGGAAGCTCCCGCGCGACAGCTCGAACCTTACCACAAAACGGAAGGAAGCCCCGCGGCGTCGACGCCGGCGACGGATGGGGAGAGGATCGTGTCCTATTTCGGTTCCTGCGGCCTGTTTTGCTACGACCTGGCTGGAAAGGAGCTGTGGCGATCGGCGATGCCCGCGGCCGGGCTGGCAGCTGACTTTGGCAGCGGTGTTTCGCCCATCATCGCCGATGGCGTCGTGGTGCTGGTGCGCGATGAAACGAAGACGCCCGAGATTGTTGCGCTCGATGCGCGCACCGGACAGATTCAGTGGCGTCGTCCGAGACAGTCGCGTTCCTCTTACTGCACGCCGGTGCTATGGGAGACGCCGTCGGGCAAGCAAGTCGCCGCAGCCGGCCATGCCCGCATGATCGGCTACAACCTCCAAAGCGGGGAGGAAATCTGGTCGGTTGGGGGCGTTCCGTCCGGGTGCTGCTCTTCGCCCGTCGTGGCCGAAGGGACCCTCTTCTTCGCTGGCGGTTCCCCCGGAGGCGGCGATGATCGGAGCATGCAAATGCCCACCTACGATTCCATGCTAAAGGACTTGGACCAGGACAAGGACGGGGCATTGTCGCGGGAAGAGGCGGAACAGGCATTCCAGGGGTTCTTTGACAATCAGGATGCCAACAAAGATGGGAAGGTCACACGCGATGAGTGGGACGCAATTATCAAGTTTATGTCGGAAGGCAAGAACTCCGCTTTTGCCTTGAAAGCGGGCGGTCATGGAGACGTGACCGGTTCGCACGTGCTTTGGAGCAAAACCAAAGGGCTGCCTTACGTGCCATCGGCGCTGGCTTACCAAGGCCAATACGTCATGATCAAGGACGGTGGCATCGTGACCGCGTATGAGCTCGGCACGGGGAAGGAAGTGTATCAGGAGCGAGCCGCCGCTGGCGGCACCTACTACGCTTCGCCGGTCGCGGCGAATGGGCACATCTATTTCACATCGTTGGACGGCGCCGTGACCGTCCTCAAGGCCGGCGCGGAGCAGGCAGAAGTCCTGGCCCACAACCCGAAGTTGGGCGAGCGGACCGCGGCAACTCCGGCGATCGCTGGCGACTGCTTGTATATTCGCACGGACAAGCACCTCTACGCCTTCGCGGCGCCGGGAAGCGGCGTCAAGCCCCGCTGACGCAGCGGCGAATGGTCGCCGTTAAGACCTCGGGGGAACAAGGCTTTGGCAGGAAGACAATCGCTTGGCCTGGGTTCGTTTCATCCGTCAGGTCAGGGCTATACCCGCTCGAGATGATGACTTTGAGGGCCGGCTTTTCGGCCTGCAAGCGGTGAGCTAGCTGCAAGCCTGTCACGCCGCCGGGCATGACCATATCCGTGAGCAGCAAATCGATTTGGTCTTTGCGTCCGTTCCACGCGACATAAGCCTCCCGGCTATCAGCCGCCTCGATCACCGCATAGCCGCATTGGGTGAGAAGATCCGCCGTCGCCTGCCGCACGGCCGGATCGTCCTCGACTAAAAGGACGGCTTCGTGGCCAGTCTGAATGGCGCGGGATTCGTGCGCCACCGCGGGAGCACTCTGACCATCGACGGCCGGAAAGAAGACCCGGAAGATGCTGCCGGAACCGACGGAGCTTTCGACCGTCACCCATCCTTGATGCTGCTTGGCGATGCCGTAGACAGTTGCGAGGCCCAGCCCGGTGCCCTTGCCCACTTCCTTGGTGGTGAAGAAGGGCTCAAAGACGCGTTTCAGGATAGACTCGTCCATCCCACAGCCGGTGTCCGCAATCGAGAGGCAAACAAACTGGCCTGGCCTGGCCTCTGAATGAAGGCTGGCCTGGGCCGGATCCAGCACCACGGCTTCGGTCAGGAGCTTGATTTGCCCGCCATTCGGCATGGCATCGCGGGCGTTTACCACCAGGTTCATAACCAACTGGTCCAGCATGCCGGGATCGGCCGCCACCCTTGGTGGGTTTGGACATGGGCGCCAGTCGAGTTCGATTTGTTCGCCGATGATCCGACGGAGCATCTTCAGCAGGTTTTCGATGGCCGCGTTGAAGTCGATTTGCTGGACCTGCATGACCGACCGACGGCTAAACAGCAGGAGTTGGCGTGTCAGGGTTGCGGCGCGATCGGTCTGGGACGCAAGTGCGTCTAATTCCTCGCGCACCTCCTTTTCGAGGTTGGGCCGTTGCTGGAGCAAGCCGACGGTCATCATCATGGCGGCGAGGATGTTGTTAAAATCGTGGGCCACACCGCCGGCCAATTGGCCAACGGCTTCGAGCTTTTGCGCCTGGCGCAATTGCAGCGCGAGCCGTTTGCGCTCGGTGATATCCTCGGAATGGATGATGATGCCGCCGATCCGACCGTCGCTGATGTGCCATGGCTGGACTTCCCAGCAGAGCCATTGGGCGGTGCCATCCGCGCGCAAAAGGCAATCCTCATCCGCGCGGACAATCTCGCCGCGGAGACCGCGGCGGTGGGCGTCTTTCATCCGGTCGGGCATCTCCGGGAAAACGTCATAGTGGGAACGGCCGATGATGTCCTGGCCTTCGAGGCGGAAGTCGAGCAGCCAGCGCCGGCTGACGGCCAGATAGCACATTTCGTGGCTGAACATGGCCAGGGCAGCGGGCGCGTGATTAATGAAGAGCCTGAATTTCTCCTCCCGATCCCGAACAGCGCGTTCCGCCACCTTGCGTTCCTGAACGTCCTCGAGATGGTCGAGCGCGAACGAGATGTCAATGGCCGTTTCGCTCAAGAGGGCAATCTCCTTTTCCTGGAAGACACCGGCTTCATCCGCATAGACGGCCAGCGCCCCACACACCCGGCTGCGGCAGCGCACCGGCAGCGCAGCCAAGGAGTGCAATTGATGGCGCATCGCGCTTTGTCGCCAATCGGGTGAGCGCGAGTCCCGGGACAGATCATTCGAAACGCAAACTCGCGATTCGAGGATGCTGATCGCAACCGGGTCTTGCCCTTGGAGGGACTGAGTCGCGGCGACGCGGCTGAAATCACCGTGATCCTGGCAATGTCCCGCACTTGCCAGGCATTGGACCGCCCCGGTCCCCTGATCATGCCAACCGATCCAGGCGACCTTGAAACCACCGTATTCGACCATGATCCAGCAGACTTCCTGGAAAAGTTCCTCGCGCGAGCGGACCCGGACGATCATTTGATTGATCTGGCTGAGGGTCGCGTAAAGACGGTTAAGGCGGGCGATCTCACGTTCATGACTCCGCCGCTGAGTGATATCACGGAGGATGGCCAATTGGTAACGGGTCCCGGCAATGTCGACGCCGTTCGTGCTCACTTCCACCGGGAAACAGGAGCCGTTCTTGCGCTGGTGTTCGGTTTCGTAGACGGCTTGAGGAACGGAGGGTCCTGCGTTCTCTTGTCCCGGCGCGGTCATGGACGCGGGTGAGCGCAGCTGCCAGAGGCGCATGGCCTGCAATTCGGGCAGTCCGTAGCCATAGAGGGTGACTGCCCGATCGTTGGCTTCCAGGATGCGCTGATGTTGGTCGGCGAGCAGAATAGCGTCATTGGCGTGCTTGAGGAGATGTTCGAGTCGCTCGGCCAACTCACGTCGATGGCGCTCGATGGCCAACTCGCGTTCGGACTGTTTGGCTTCCTGGCGCTTGACGAGGAACCCGGCGGCGAAACCGCTCGCCGTCACCAACCCGACTGTCAGCACCATGGTGAGCCAGGCGTGGCTGCGCAGTTGGGCGAAGATCTCACTGCGGTCGATCCGGGTCGCCAGGTTCCACGTCGATCCAGGCACCGGGCGAATTTCGGCCAGGACGGCAACGCCCTGCTGGTCGCGGCCGACGACAGTGCCCCAGTGCCCGAGCAGCGCCTTGATCTCGAGGACCTCGCCGCCGGCCTCGATACGGTAGCGGGTGGGCATGCGCGCAGCCGCCAGCCTGTTTGGCTGGTTCAGATACACGATTTCGTCGCCTTCCTGGCGAAAGAGAATGGTTTCGGCAGTGCGACTCGGAGTCGGCCACGAAGCAATCAAGGGGAAGAGGAATTGCCTGGGATCGAGGCGAAGCAATACCAGTCCAAGTGGAGCGAGTTCAGCTGATCGGCCCGCCACGGCCGTCTCCGGCTGTGGATGAGAAACGCGAAAGACGACATCCATGTAGAGGTCATCCTCCGCTCCGGTCCGGCGGAGGTCGGACATGAGCACCTGATTGGTGCGGAAGGCCTCCGCCAACAATGGCCGCACCGTCGGGGAGAGCGGGTCGTTCCTTTCGGCCGGCAGGACGAGGCGCAGGGTTTGATTGGCATCGTAAAGCGCCACCAATGCGTATCGTTCCCCTGCTTTCAGTAGATTCAACCAGTGGAGGACCCGGGCGCGAATCGCTTCCGAATCCGGAGCGGAGAAGAACGCATCAATATCGCGCGCCACAAAATCGGCATGGGCAAAGAAGCGGGCGTCGTTCAGCCGTTCTTCGCGCCAATTGAGGATCTGGGATTCCTTCAGTTTGCCGACAGTGGAGAGCAACTGGCGGGCGTTCCTCCGATCTGCGGCTTCCTCGTGGGCCAAATAAATCGCGGTCATCAACCCGATGAAGGTGGCCAGCAGGGAGGTGACCGCCACCGGGGCCCAAGCCAGGGCGGGCGGCTCTGGCTGACTGCCCTCGGACAGCCGCGGCGCCTCTTGCCTGGCCAAACCCAGAACCGCTGTCGAGAGCAGGGCGATCAGAGTAGCCGCCACGAGCGATATCGGCAAAGGAGCGTAGTCGATTGACACTACTCGCCATCCCAGCGCCGCCCCAAAAGTGCGGGCCAGAGCCGCCGCTGTCACACTGGCCGCGATGAGTTGCGACAGGCGCCATCCGCCTTGATGCCAGCGCGCTGGCGCGACTTTGAGGAAGAGAGCGCCGGCAGTGAGAGCGCACCCTATTCCGGCCATCGGCGCCATGAAGCGCGGCGGCAAATAATCGACCCGGAGTACGCTGCGCCAGAGCCAAATCTCGGGCAGGGATCTCCAACCGAAGGAGAAGCGAAGGGCGGCGAGCGATCCGGCCGTCATGACGAGGAAGGAGGTCCCGCGGCAAAACCAGAGCGACCCAGGGCGATCCGGCCAGCGGGACTGGAGCAGGACGCCCAGCGAGAGAAGAAATAAAGCGAGCGAAGTCGCCGGAGCGACCGGCGCCACCGGGTCGAACGCGCAGACGTCGGCAACGCCCGCTATCCAACTCCAGACCGTCAATGCGCTGAAAGCGACTGCCAGATAGGCGCACGCTCGGCCCGCCGAAGCCAGCTTCCCAATCCAACCGTTCGACGTCTTCATGATTTGTCGAAACCCATTTGGCACTGATTGCCGAGCGGCATCGTCTTTCGGCAGTTTTGCGTTTCGATCTGGCCGCGGCGCTACGGTTCGCCGACCTTCCGCGGAAAGGGAGCCTGGTTTGGCGCTGACCGGCAGCTCGCTAAAACACGATGAGCGTGGCCACTGCTTTCTCGCTTGAAGATAGGTCAGAGCCGCGCCGGGAAGCTCGCCTCCGGTTGTCCAGCTTTGACCGTCTGTTGCGCCAGTGAAGCGGTTGTTGGCTCGTTGAAGAGCGATTCAATCGGCCGCAGCCTGGGCCGCCCGCGGCGGGGCCAGGTTCAGGGCGGGAGCAGGAGAGAGATCCGGGGAGGGCTTGACGAGCGTGAGCAGCATGGAGAACTCCTGCTTGGCTTGGACAGCGTGCCGGGTGTGAGGAGGCATATGGAGGAGGTCCCCTGTTCTCAAGGTCCGCCAGGTCCCTTCCACACTGAATTCGCATTCGCCCGAAAGGATCTGAATGAGCGCATGCTGCGTGGAGGTATGCTCACTTAACTCCTGGCCCTCCGCAAAACCAAAGAGGATGACGCGCGAGTTAAGGGTGTTCAACACCGTGCGGCTGACAATTCCGTTGGCGTCAAATCGCGTTTCGGCAGGCAGGGAGAGGACTTGGTTTTGGCTGGCTTGAATCAGCGGTCGTTCTTTCATGGACTCACCATGCCACCACCCACGACCCGCCAGTTTGAGGCAAGTCAAGATTCCGCCCATGCTCGTTCGCGAAACGAAAAGCGAGCGGCCAGCCCATCTCCTGGACGGGAATCCGCTTCTAGCCACGGCTCGCTCCCAGCAGGAGCCATTCCTCTGCGGGCGGCTCTTAAATCGGTTCTTGACGGCGCTGCCGAAGGCCCTTTAGAAAAGAGCAAGCGCTGGTGGACGCAAGGACGTTCTGGCGCGACAAAACGTTCCAATCCAGACTTGGCCTATGAACATCCCTTTGTCGACCTGCGCGCGAGTGCTCCTGCTCGGCTCCTTTTTGACCGGCACAACTGCCTTCGGCACGGTCGTCTACGATAACACCGTCAATTATCTCAACTTGAGTTACAGCGCCGGCAACGGGGTGGAGTTTGGCGATGAGATTTTCTTAGCTGGCGGCCCAGGACAGACCATCACGCAATTCGAATTCGACACATTCGTCGGCGCCAATGCCAACGGCAACGAATCGGTTACAATTCGATTCCTTCTAAACGACGGCACTCCGCTCGGGCCTAATCGCGTCCAGCCGAGCACGTCTCTTTACACCAGCTCGTCGATCAGCTTGCCGCTCGGCTTTGCCACCACAACCCTCTCGAGCTTGGCGGTCACCCTGCCAGCCGGGGTAAACAATTTCACCTGGACCGCTGAGTTTAACGGGATCGACGCCGGTGAGCAGGTTGGCTTGCTCTTCTATCATCCGCCGGTGATTGGGGATAGCTATACCGATATTTGGAAGAAACAAGGCAGCACCTGGGACACTTTTCTCTTCAACGGCATCAATGCGAGCTTCGGCGCCCGCATCCAAACGCCGGAGGCCGGCTCGAGTGCCGCCCTCTTCAGCCTGGCATTGGCCCCCCTGCTCTGCGGAAGCCGCCGATGGTTGAGGTCCCTCCGGGCTTGATGCTTCTTTCCCGTCCGGCCATTCCAGCGGAGATGAGCCCCTCAGCCACTCGATCAGCCCACTGAGGGCGCCGGCGTGCCGGCCGCGGACTCGGGCTCTGTTCGCCGGCGCCGTCGCGTGGTAAGGGACGCGACTTGATGACTGATCCATGGGTATCCATCTGCTGCCGCTGCTAAGCGCCATCGTCTACGTTATCGGTGCGCTTTTCCTGAAGCGCGGGGCAGACCTGGGCGCAGGCACGTGGGGCACCGTTTGGGTCTGCAATCTGGTGGCAGCAATCGGATTTTCGCCGCTGCTGCTTCTGGGAGGCGGCCCGCCGATTGGCCTTCCCTACTGGCAGCCAGCGGTGGTTGGGATGCTCTTCATCGCCGGCCAGGTCTTCACCTTTCGCTCCCTCCAGATTGGAGACGTATCGATTGCCACACCTATCCTTGGGGTTAAGATTGTCCTGGTGGCGGTGTTGACGGCGTTGCTTCTGCGAGAACGTGTGGCGCCGGCCGTCTGGACGGCGGCGATGCTGAGCACGGCGGCGGTTGCCTTGCTGAACGCGAACTGGGGCGGCCGCCATCGCCGTGTGAGCTCAACCATCGCCATGGCCGGACTGGGCGCGATTTGCTACGCGCTCTTTGATGTGCTTGTCCAACGATGGGCGTCGGCTTGGGGAATCGGCCGCTTCCTTCCGCTGATGATGGGTTTCGTCGCGATGTTTTCCTTGCCCTGGTGGTGGTTGCGCCAGCCAGCGCCGGCGGCCAGCAAACGGTGGATCCTGGCCGGAGCTATCTGCCTCGCTGTGCAATCGGTGATGTTTGTCTCGACAATCGCGCTTTTCGGCCAAGCCGCCGTTGCCAACGTGCTCTATAGTTCGCGCGGATTGTGGAGTGTGCTTGCTGTCTGGTTCATCGGCCGGTGGTTTCACAATCGTGAACACCTGCTCGGCGGACGGGTCCTGGCCGGTCGCCTGGTAGGCGCAGCCTTGCTCATGACCGCCATCCTGCTCGTCTTGCTGGCGCCCCGGACATGAAAGGCACGCCGGTCCTTCATGGACTGGCGACGGGAATCGGCCGTTTGTCCCGCCTCAACGCGTAATGCGGATCTTGCATGCGCTGCACATAGGCTGCCACTCGAGCCTGTTCCTGCACCCGGTCCAGCCCGGCCGCTTCTTGGGCATCGATCTTGCGCAGTGTTTCCAGGGCGGTCGTCAGTTGCGAGCTAATGAAGCCACCGGAGGAACTTTGCTGCAATTTTCTGACGAGTGTCGGCACAGCCCCCCGCGCGGCGGGTCCCATTTCGCCCAGGACGATCAGACTGTCTGCAGAACAGAGCGCCAAGCCGTTGTGCTCGAGATCCGCGATCAACGCGTCTACGCCGCGCGGCGCGCGAGTGATACGCCAAAGGGCAATGGCCACTTCCGCGCGGAGGCTCAAGCTGGTCGCGCTGAGCAAACGAGCTAGGGCGGGTCCGGCTGCGGCAGCCTCCGGACCAATTCGGCCGAGGGCCCGAATGGTCATGATATGCAGCCTAAGATCGGCCGAAGTGAGGTAGTGCGGATCAACCGGGAGGGATTGAATGAGCGCCGGGGTAGCTTCACGGGCGCCTCGCTCCATCGTTTCGAGCGTTTTCAAAGCGCCTGCCCGCACTGACTCATCGGGATCGGAGACGAGTCTGGCCAAACCAGGCACCAACTGCGAGGCGGCCTCGTCTGTCAGGAGCATGCGCCCAGTGGCAACCGCCGCGACCCGCCGGACGTGAGGATTGCGACTGCAGAAAGCGACCTGGAGCTGAGGCACCCCTCCGAAATCGAGGAGGCTGAGAGCGTAGGTAATCCGCTCTTCGATGATTTTGGCAGGCGCGGGCGTCGGCAAGCACTCTTGGACGCTGCCGGGCATTTTGGAGTAGAGAGCCGCGTACCATCGGCGCGGAACGGCATGGATCGTTTTGACTCGATGGAACAGCCAGGGTGCGCCCTTCGGGCCGATGTCCCGGATGGCATCATAGCACTGGGCAAATCCACTGCCGGAGAGGTGTTCCACCCAATAGCTCAAAGGCCGGCCACCGGAGGAAGGCTCCGGATCCCAACGCGCCGAGAGAAAGGCCGCCGCCACGACCGCGAAGGTCCCTGTGGCGCCCAGCACGAGGCCAAGGTGGCGCTGCAGACAGGACCATCGCCTGACGGCGGACGTAACGGGGTGTGTTCTCTCAACCATGCAACATTCGGGCACTGGCAGCCTGGAGTTGGCCAATCACTCTTTGGCCTGCGTCGCGGGCGTATCCATCGGCACCGAGTCACGGTCGCGCAGATCGCGGAAGCCGGCAAATCGATGGAACATGAGAAAGTTGGCATCGTGATTGTTGTGGGCTCCGCCGTCATCATCATCCGTGGCGGTGCGGCAAGCCGCAATCAGATCATCGCCGTCAAACAGCCAGTCGACGTATTGAAACCCGTGCCGCCCCACGTCGGGATGGTAAAGCAACACGCACCGGACTTCCCAATGAGTCAGATCGGCCGAGCGCGTCAAGGCGAGGGTATTCCGGATTCGCCCGGGGTCATCCGCCCGGTGCCGCGCCGCCACGATGCTGGCCAGCGACCAATATTGTTCGGTTCGCGGATCGAATCGAACCGTAAACTTCTTCGCCCCGCCCGGGAAGTCCACAAAGCCCGCGGCCGGATCGAATGAAGCGCTTTTGCCATCGGCACTGATCCGGACCAGCGCGGCTTTTTCCCGCGGCGATTTGGTTTGAACTCGGAGCAGGTCGTAGAGTTGTCCATCTGGTCCGAGCACGGCGTTGCCTTCCAGCCAGGCGCCCATATCTCCGCCGTTCCAACGACGGTCGCTCGGGAGGAACTCGCTGAACGTCCACTGGCTGGCGTCGAGCAGATCGGCGTCGATCGGAACGGACATCATGCTCGCGCGATAGTTGATCCCCCACGCTTCGGGAGGCTGCCGCCATTCCATCGCCCGCCAGACTCGCCCACCATGCTCCAGAACAGGCACCGGAGCGCAATGGAATTGCCCCTCATCCCGGAGCAAGCCCGAGGTGCTGGTCTCGGGTGAAGTCCAATGCCTCCCGGCATCGGTTGACCGACGGATGACGGCGTTGCCGTGATGCTTGTCCGTGCCCAGTAGGTAGAGATTCCCTTTGTGAACGAACAAGCTTGACCAGAATGCGCCTGCCACCACGGCACGCGGCTGCCAACTCGCGCCTCGATCAGCCGAGCCAAAGAGTCGCGTCACCGCCCGCGAGTGTTCCGTGCTCTTCGGACCGAATTCGTCGTGAGCGGCCACATAACTCCCATCTGGCAACACCGCCAGGCTGGGTGAACCGATATAAATCCCGGAGGCAGCCGGCGAATGGTCAATCACCACTCCGACGAAAGACGGCTGGGCACTGCCTTGGTTGGCGGCCGCCTTGGACGGACGATTCGCAGACTGGAACAGCTGGGAGAGCTCACGCTCGTCGAGCGCGCGAGTCCAAAGCGCTGCTTCCGCCACCTGACCGTTACACTTTCCCTGAGCGCGTCCCTGGTCCAGCTCGCCGCCAAGCAAAACGGGGTCGGCATTCGGCACCAGATCGCCCGAAGCGGGCTGCTCCGCCATCTGTTGGCCATTGCAGAATAGCCGGAGATGGCGTCCGTCATACCACCCGACCAAGTTGAGCCAAGCGGTCGGTGAAATACGGTCTATTGGAAAACTGGTGGTCGCGACGCCGCGGTCAGTCTGCACCTGAAACTGCAAGACCGCTTGACCGCCGTCCGGCCCGTCACCCGCAAGGAGGGCATAGTGCTGCCTCTCCGACCGACCGCCTTTGCCAAAAAGAGGCCCAGACCAGACCCCGTTGGTCATGCGCGCCCGGAAGTAAACGGTGAGTCCATGACCGGGAATATTCCACGTGGGGCTGTCATTCAGCGCCATGTTGGTATCGAAGCAAGCTGCCGCGAGTGAGGCGTAGGAGACGACCGGATCATTTGCGTCTCGCTGGCCAGGGGAGATTTGCCCCACCGCTTTCAGTGGCGGTTGTTGCGAGTTGAGGCGTTCGCCCAGGTTCCAGTGCAAAGCTGCCCCAAGGAGCAAGCGCTCCCGATCGCTCAAAGCGCGAGTGGCAGGCAACCGTTTAAAGCGAATCCCGCGAAACTGCACTTTCATCGGCGGCCCGGTATGGAGTTGGAGCGCAAGAATGCCAGCCGGTTCGAAGCTGTCCGGGTCGTTGTCCGTGGCTCGGGCCACCGTTTTGCCGTTGATTCTCAATTCCAACTTCGGACCTGTGGCGATGAGGTGGTACTCGTGCCATTCATCCAAGCGGAAATCGGAAGCGCCCGGTTCCAGGACCAGCTTGTCGGTGTGCTTGCGGCCGGCGGCGTCGAAGGTGCTCTCCTCCCCTTCCAAGGCGAGGTCATGCCGACCGTGTTCGTCATAAAGCCGCACCTTCCACGGTTGGCCGAAATTATTGTCGACCTGGTAACCGGCGACATCGCCGTTGGGCAGGCGGCGGCTCCGAAATTGGAACCCGCCATTCTCTGTCTTCGCGCTGCAGGCGGTGAACCGGAACTGCAATTTCAACTCGAAGTCCTGGACCATCTCCCGTTGCCAGACGAGATACTGATTCATGCGAGGGGCATGTTCCTGTGAAATGGTCCCGGTGATCGCTCCATCCTCCACTGTCCAGAAGCTCATGTCTTGGCCCAACCAGCCGTGCAGCGAGGCGCCGTCGAAGAGCGACTCGAAATCTTCTTCCGCCGCGGCCTCCGCCCAAAGGCACGAGCCACTGATTAGTCCAAGCAAGAGAGCACTCAGCCAGCGCGGGCAGATGCTGCGGCCGGAGCGAGGGGGCCTGGGCGTCCGCACCTCGGATGAAAAGTCATTTGCGTTCATGGCAACCGTTCACGGCCAAGCGAGCTCATGGGTTTGTAGACCGGTGATGGCATGGCCTCACTTTGCCTGCAGCCGGCCAGCGAGTCGAGTCCATCAGCGCGGATTCGCTGGCACCGGACCGGAATCGATGCTAAAAGGCCTGCATGAATCCAGTCGTCCGTCGCTTCGTCTTCTGCCTGAGCTGGTCCGTTCTGCTCGTCGCCTGCAGCCAAACACAAGCCCCAAGCATCTCCCTCCAGAAAGCGGTCGAGCAGGCCGATCTCAAAGCGGTTCAGCAGCATATCGCGGCCAAGTCAGACCTGAACAAGGCCGATAACATTGGCCTTACTCCGCTGCACTGGGCGGCAGTCAAGGGCAACCTTCCAATCGTCCAAGCCCTGACCGCCGCCGGCGCTGATGTGAACCGACGGGCCAACAACGGCAAGACCGCTCTTGATATGGCGCGAGAGAAAGGGCAAGTGGCGGTGGCCGAGTTCCTGCAGAAGCGAGGGGAACCGCGGGGACGTGGCTTGATCGACGGCGGGCTTGGGGTCTCGGAGGCGCTCGATGCGCAATGATCAACTGTTTCATTCGATGAACTTTTCCCTGTTGCCTTTCATCATCGCCCGGAGCATGCGGACGGCCCTTGGTCCCCTGCCGCGGAGTCTCCTGTTGGGCATGCTCATGTTCGTGGGCCATGCTTTTGCAGCCGCCACCGATGATGTCTATCTGCTCGGGCCCGATTCCCAGCCGCACCGACGGGGTTCCGCAGGGCAAAGTGATCGGGCCACTCACCCTGGCCAGCCAGGTGTTCACAAACACGACGCGCCACTACTGGGTTTACGTGCCTGCCCAATACGACCCGGCCAAGCCCGCCGCGTTGATGATCTTTCAGGACGGCCACGCTTTCGCGCGGTTGGAAGGTGATTACCGCATCCCGACGGTCTTTGATAATTTGATCTACCGGCGGGAAATGCCGGTCACGATCGGCGTCTTTATCAATCCAGGTCACACGCCCGAGCAACAGGAATCCAGCCTTCAGGAATGGGGCGATCGGGTCAATAATCGCCCGACCGAATACAATGAGTTGAATGATCATTACGCCAAATTGATCGTGAACGAGTTGTGGCCCGCTTTGAAGAAGGAATACAACATCTCGGATAGCCCCGAGGATCACGCCATCGCCGGAGCCAGCTCCGGTGCCATCTGCGCATTTACAGTCGCCTGGCAGCGACCCGATCAGTTCCGTAAGGTCATTAGCACGATCGGCAGTTTCACCAACATCCGCGGCGGGCATGTCTACCCCGATCTAATCCACAAGACCGAACGCAAACCCATCCGCATCTTCTTGCAGGACGGAGCCAACGACAACCGCGGCAAGCGGCGCGACGGGCAGTATGATCCGGAACGGGATTGGTATGCCCAGAACCTGAAGATGGCCGCCGCTTTGACCGAGAAGGGTTACGACGTCAACTACTGTTGGGGTGTAGGCACCCACTCCAACAAGCAAGGCGGCGCCATCATGCCTGAAATGTTGCGCTGGCTTTGGCGAGATTACCCGCGCCCGGACGACCCGCTGGATGACTCCAATCGCAAGCTCTTCCGCGAATAGCGAGGGCCAAGCCTGTCCACGCTTCGCCAGCGGTTGGGAAGGCGGACGCGGGGGGCCGCTTTGGCCTTTATGGCTCTTTCACCAGCGGTAGCTCACATAAGCTCTTTTCTTCCGGTGAATGGTAGATCCTTTGGACTGCCTTGCGGTAGTCATCGGGTTGGCCCAGAAGATATTGGTAACAGGTCTGCGGGTTGCGGTCGTAGAGCGGGAACCAGCTCGACTGGATCTGGACCATCAAGCGATGGCGGGCAGAAAGACATGGTTGGCGGTGGGCAAAGGGAACCGATAGGGCAGCGGCTACTCCGCAATCGGCTTCGGTGATTCGTAACTCTCACGATACCGGCCCCGGAAAGATATCAGCCGAAACCGTAACGATAGCCGCCAAGGGGCCGGTTGGCCAGCGACCTCGTCCGGATAAACATCGATCAGCTTGAGGACCCAATCGGCATCGGAACCGCTGGTTGACGCCACGAGATGCGCCACTGGCTGCCCGCTGATTTTGGTTGGCGTGGTCAAGGGTTCGAGACAAATGCCAGCACGTCCGGCCGCCCGGACGATTCGCGCTGATCGTCCACCAGCCATTGCGGCCAAGTGGGCCGTTCACTGACCCACCGGCTGGATTGGCCGCGCCCGAAATGGGACCGGCTTGGCCGAATCGGAGGTGTAATAACTTCGTAACGCGAGCCGCCGCTCGTCGGGCTGGCAAAGCTCAACTTTAGGCCAGGTGTCAAATACAAGGGCGTCAGGGTGATTTCGCAACCCGTGGCGCACCCGGCCGGCCAGGCCGAGCGCCGCCAGGTATTGCGGCCGGTCTCATAGGCCAAGACCGGGGGGCAAATCGGCTTTGGGCGCGCCTTCTTTCAGGTATTGGTCCAGGTAGGGCCGCAGAACTTCGCGGCGAAAGTAAAGCCCGGTGTCGGTGCCGAACTTCAGCGGTCAAGGGAAGAACCATCGCCAATCTGTTGGCCATGATTCTACGGCCCCAGAACCAGCGAGACTTTGTCGTTGTTGACGTCCTTCGGCTTGATTGCTTTATAGACCGCGAGCGCGCCGTAAATATCTTCCTGGTCCCACAAGCCATGCACCAGCAGCACCGGCACGGTCGGGGTTGCGCTGCCAGGATCTGATCGACAGCTTGTTCGCGCCAATAGGCATCGTAGGAAGGATGGGCCAGGATTTTGCGCCAGAAACCAACCCGCTCCAGCCCGCGCTTGCGGCCAGTTCTCCGCGGAGACCGCCCGGATGAACATGTCGTAGTCATCATAATGGCTCGTCACCATTTTGGCTTCGGTCTTGCGGGTGCCTTCCTGCTGGTAGATGTAAACCATGTTCTGCTGGCGAAAGGCCCCGTGATGAAACCAATCGTCCCCCATCCAGCCGTCCACCATCGGATTCATCGGCACCGACACCTTCAAGGCGGGATGCGGATTGACCAACGCCATCAAGGGCAAAAAGCCGTCGTAGGAGATTCCAATGATGCCAACGCGCCCGTTGCTTTCGGGAACATTTTTGACCAGCCATTCGATCGTGTCATATGTGTCCGTCGCGTGATCGACCGGCGTCGGATTCTGCGGCCCATGCAACGGCCGGTTCATAACGTAGTCGCCTTCCGACCCGTGCTTGCCACGAATGTCCTGCACCACCCGAATGTAGCCGCCTTCGACGATCACCTCGGTGGCGTTATCGTAGCCTTGCAGAATCGGACCTAGATGCGCGCTCTCCGCGTGGCTGGTCAACTCGGTTGCATTGTAAGGAGTGCGGGTCAGGAGCATCGGCGCTTGCCTGGCTCCTTTTGGCACCAGGATAACCGTGTGCAGCTTCACCTGGTCCACATCGGAATCATGACGTCCCGCTTGATATAGTCGAAATCGTCCGTCACGGTTCGAAATCAGCCGGCTTTTCGCTTGGGAAATCAGGATAAAGCGGAACCGCTTTCTCCAGTTCGGCTTGTCGAGATCAACGCACATCGCCACGCCAATCAAGCCCAGAAGCCAAGAGTGTGCATGCGCCACGGTAATCGCCATCGCCACGAAGCAACGCGGACCGATCGGATTCGTAAACGCCCGCGGACCAGGTCGCAAGTCAAAAGCGGCTTTGGCCTTAACTCCGCAGCAGTGGCCCGGCCGGGAGGTTTGTCGGTTAAAAGTCGGCGAAAGATCACCCTGCAGGCCCGCGGCGAGGGTCGCGCGATTCCGGCAAGCGAGAACGGGACGGTCCGCCAGGGATTCTGTCGCGTTGGGCGTTTCTGATTCCAAACGGGCCATGGCTTCGTGGTGTAGAAGGTCAGGTGTGGGGTCAGCAGCATTCGGCATCGTCCAGAGCGGGCTTAAAGGATGTCCCTCCAGGATCAATGGTTCGGTTACCAGAAGACGTCCAGGCCCGCTCGGCCAACCGTCCAGCTTGCAGGCTGCGAAGCAAGGCCGTTTCATCCACCAAAGCGCCTCGGGAGACGTTGATCAGGATCGCCGTCGGCTTCATCAACGCCAATTGCTCCGCGCCCATGAGATGCCTGGTCTCCGCGTTCAGCACCGCGTGCAGAGAGACGAAATCCGCCACGGCCAGCAGATCTGCCAACGAGGCACATTTCTCCACCCCAGCAGCCTTCATTTGATCCGAGCCGACATAGGGATCGTAGCCCAAAACACGCATCCGAAAGCCCGCGCCAGCCATGCGCGCGAGGGAACGTCCAATCCGCCCAACCCCAACCAAGCCGAGCACCTTGCAGGACAGATCGTTGCCGAGCCACGATTGGACCGGCCAGGCCCAGCCGGTCGCTTTCATCTGGCAATGGAGGGGACCCAGCTTCCGGGCCAAGGCGATCATCAAAGCAAAGGCGCCCTCCGCAACCGTTTCCTCGGCGTATTCGGGAATATTGACGACGGGAATACGGCGCCGCATGGCCGCGGGAATATCGATGGCGTCGATCCCGACGCCATACTTCACAATCCCGCGCAAACGCGAGGCCGCCGCGATGATGGTGGCCGTGATCGGGGTATAACACGTCAGGAGCAGGTCGGCATCCGCAACCGCGCTGCTGAGCGCCTCCTCGGCAATCCCTTCGTCGAGCAAGACTAGCTCAAGTCCCCGGGCGCGAAGCCCAGCGTCGAGGTGATGGCATTGAATCTCGGAATCAGTTCTGATCGCCTTCATCGCTTGTCCCCAGGGCGGTTAACAGCCCCAAGAACGTCGACAATCCAAGGAGCACCGCGCCTCTGATGCGCTGATCGTTTCCGCACGACCGCTCTTAGACCAGCTCAAATCGAAGCGAGAACCCTGGGCAGAGAAGGGACGCCCCCGGCGGCGTCCGTCCTTAAACCGACTCGGGCGTCATCTCCACCACCTCGGCCACTTCGATGAATGGAATCTTGGCGCGTTGATTCGCTTCCTCCACCGCCTGCCGCGTCGACGCCTCGAAGTAGCAATGCGTCTGGGAAGTGCCCGGCAAAAAGAAACTGCGCACCCACCGGACCGATTCGCCTTCCTGCGTCATTTCCGCACAACAAGCTTTGGCACGCACTCCCGCGCTGACCAGCGCTTCCGGGGTGATGCCAGGGAGGGTTCGTTTCACTACGAAGACAGGCATGGATTGCTCCTTTCCTTATCAGTTATTTTTCGGATGTGAATGGCTCGAGAACCTGGTCGAGATCGGCGCGGCGAATGCGAATCGCCCTCTCTCCGGCCAGGCGGCGAGCGGGCAACTTGCCCGATCGAACATAAGCCCGCAAGGTCTGGACATGGATGTTGAGGGCTGCGGCCGCTTCTTCGGGCGTCAGATAGTCTCGCGGGACCTCAGCTCCCGTTACTGGCCTCTCTTCCGCCGACGCAACGTCCGCCTCTCCGACGGCAGCTCGCCAAGACGCGCTGCCGATAGCAAATTGGCTCTTCAACCGTCCCATCAGGCCATTCGCTTCACCCGCAAACGCCACCAGCACATGTTCCACCGCCATCGCTCCAGCCCCATCGGCGCGAGCAATCCGCGCGGCCCGGTCCAGAATCTTCACCACCGCATCAGAGTAACTCACTTTGTTGCCGCCCTTCTCCGGGACCTCAATCCAATCAAAGCCCAACGCCTCCAGATCGAATACCCAGGCGCCAAGGCGGACGATGCCAAAACGCGACCGCGCATAAAGAAGCCCCAAAAGAAGATCATCCGGGGAAACCTCAACGGCACCTGTCCGTTTGGCCGAGGCGATTGCGCGCCCCAAAGCTAAATCGATGTCATTCAAGTTATCTCAACCTACGTTGAACAACGTTATACTATCTAGAATCGAAGATGTCAACTGCAAGTTATCTGGGCGCTGATGGCTAAATCGCAGGGCTATTGGGCCCGCCGTCGCTCCAGGTTCGGAGCGGCGACGGGGTGGTTCGCGGAGAAGTCGATGACGTATGACCGCAGCGCCCGGGGGACCGAGCGCGGTCTTACCAAGGAGAGGGCCAATGTCGACCGCCTTGGCGCTCTTCGGTCAGTAACAGCTGCAAAGAGCCGCTCTCATTTCAAGCGATAGAATCTTCGCTCTCCGGAGGGGGTAACTGGATACGGCGAAGTTGCTCCGGCGATGTCCTGCCAGGAGCCGGTTACGTCTGGCGATTGCTGCAGCGTCCCGCTGATCCAGGTGAGGATTAGCTGGCCGTTATTGCGTGTCAGCGTTAACGATCCGGGCGCGGCCACGGTCGGCGGGCGGCCGGCAACAAAGTGAGTTACGACCTGGGTCGCGGACAAGGCCTTGGCGTAGACAGAGACTTCATCGACATCGCCTTCGAAGAAATAGTCACCGTCGGTCTCCGACCTGCCCGCACCGAAGCGCAAGGGGTTTTCGGTATTGGGTCCGAAAGGTGGAGTGGAGGTAGCCACCTCCACTCCATTGACATAAAAGCGCTTGGTGGTTCCATCGAAGGTGCCGACCAAATGGGTCCATTCATCTTTGAGCACTGCCGGTCCCGCCAAAGGATCCCAGCCGCCCGCGTCGCCGGCGCCGGTCCAAAACTGCCAGGTATTATCCGGAGCAGCATAGAAAATGTAGCCGCGCTGGGGCAGGTCGCCTCGGGAGGTCAACGGGGAGCGATAGGTGCCATCGGCGCCAGTGACTCTCGCCCACAATTCGACGGAAAAGACCGCCGGATTCAGATCGGGACTGAAAGGCACATCGATCTTTTGGGCGCCGCTGCTAAGAAATCGGGCAGCTGTATTGGTAAGGGCGATATTCGTGCCGGTGGTGAGAGCGCCGGGCACCCCCATGGTGACGCCGTTGAGATAGGTCCCGTTATTTTGCCCGACCGAGTCGAAGGCCGTCTCGCCCAGACCTTCGTCCAGCCGCCAGTATCCGACCGGTTGATCGGTTTTGACGACTGCATCGTAGCTTTGACCTGTCACGGTGGGGAACTCCAACTTGGCGATTGAGCTTGTGACGTTCCCGCCGGCATTGCTCACGGTCACGGTGTAATCGCCGGCATTGGCGGCCTGGGCATTTGTCACCACCAGCGAGGAGTTCGTCGCCCCGGCGATGGCGAAGTTGTTGAACTTCCACTGATAAGCGAGAGGCAAACCACCGGTGGCACTGACGGAGAAAGTGACTGTCGCGCCGGGCGGAACGAACTTGGAAGCAGGTTGAGTGGCAATCAACGGCGGAGTGGTCAATGGGAACCCGGCGACGTAGTGCGCCAGGACCCGATCTTCGCTCAACGCCTTGGCGTAATAGGAGACTTCATCGACGCTGCCTTCAAAAAAGAAGCTGCCATCTCCTTCGGTAGCTCCACCGCCCATGCGGAGGACGTTCTCGTCGTTGGGGCCAAACACAACCTGGCTGCTGGCAACCAAGTTCCCGTTGACGTAGAAAAGTTTGTTCGTCCCATCGTAGACTCCGACCAGATGAGTCCAGGCGCCATTCAGAACGCTTGGTCCCCCCAGAGTATCCCAGCCGCTACTATCGCCTTTCCCGGTCCAGAACTGCCAAGTGTTGTCAGGAGCGGCGTAGAAGATGTAGCCGCGCTGGATACCGTCAGCGCGCGACGTCAGAGGGGAACGATAACCCGTGCCACCCGTTACTTTGGCCCATAACTCGACCGTAAACTCAGAAGTGTTCAAGGCCGGGTTGTACGGGACATCGATTTTCTGCGAGCCGGTCGCGGCAAAGGTCGCGGCTGTGTTCGTATCCCCGGCCAAGGCGCCGGCAGCGCCCAGCGTCACTCCGTTCAGATAAGTGCCTGGGTTGCTGTCGATGCTGTCCTTTGCGACATCGCCGCTCGTCTCATCCAGCCGCCAAAATGAAACCGGAGCGTCCTCTTTGATCGTCTCGACATAGGTCTTGGTCGCCGCCGGAGGAATCTGAAGGAGCGCGTCGGCGCTCGTGACGCTGCCAGCTGGATTCGTCACCGTAACTCGATAGGTTCCTGCCGTGGCCGCCTGGATATTCGTAATCGTCAAACTGGCGTTGGTTGCCCCAACCAGATTGGCCCCATTGAACTGCCATTGGTAAGCGAAGGTGGCACTCCCAGTCGCAGCGACCATTAAGGTCGCGGTTGCCCCTGGCAACACCGTCCGGGAACGAGGCTGCTGGGTAATCTCAGGCTTTCCGATATCCGACACCTGCACCAGGGCGTCGGCGCTGATCGCTTCCCCTTCCGAATTCTTAACGACGACCCGATAGGTGCCGCCGTTGGCAGGTTGGACATTGGTCAGGGTGAGGGAATAGTTGGTCGCGCCAGGCAAGTCAGCGTCGTTGAATTTCCATTGATAAGTGAGCGGCAGGCTGCCGGTTGCCAGGACGGAAAGCTGAGGCGAATCGCCTTTGAAGATGGCTAGCGCCTGCGGTTCAGCCACGACAACTGGAGCCACTGGGATTGGATCCGCGCCAGACCCCGCTTTGTAATGTGCCAGCACACGGTCCCCGGACAGCGCTCCACTATAGACTGCCGCCTCATCGACAGAACCGTTAAAGAAGAATTGGCCGACGGGATCCTCGTTTGCGCTCGCCCCAATGCGGAGGACGCGTCCCCGATTCGGCTGGAACGCCACTCGTTCGCCGCCGACCAGGACGCCGTCGACGTAAAAGGCCTTATTGGTGCCGTCATAAGTTCCGACCAGATGGCTCCACTGGCCGGGAATGACCGACCCACCGCCGAGGTTATGCCAACCTCCATTGCCGCGCCCATTCCAGAACTGCCAGTTGTCCGCGGGGTCCGCATAGAAGATAACACCGGCGGTGTTGCTGGCTGGGGTATCATCGCGCGAAGCCAGCGGAGACCGATACGCACCTGAGGAATCGGGCGTGACATTCGCCCACACTTCGTATGTATAAGCCAACGGGTTGAGCGCTTCCGCGTAAGGGACCTCAATCTTGCCAACCGCTCCGTCAAATCCGGCCGCGGTATTGGTATCGCCCACCAAAGCCCCTGGCTGTCCGAATGCTACAGTGGCACTGGCGGTGCCGGCCGCCGCAGAACCCAAGCTTCCCAAGTTAGTTGCGACGGCGCCGCTGCTCTCGCCAAGCCGCCAATATCCAATCGGATGATCCTGCATGACTGTCGCCTGATAGTCAGCCGCGTAGGTGCAGCACTTCACCGCCAGCGTTAAGACTGTGGAAGTTAGGAAAGCACTCCTGAAATAAATGCGTCGTCGTTTCATGCGTCTTTGGTGAATAACTCCCCTCTGGGACGGACATCTTCTACTCCGCAGCGCTATGAGACGCCAGCTTTTCCTTCAATTTCTTCTCGCGCGTCGCTGGTTGAGGCAGTCTGGGCCCCGCGCAAATGGCCTTCGGCGCAGCTCCTCCAAAAACTGGTTCCGCTGCGGCGGTGAAGCCCGGTGCAAGAGCGTTACGCCTGGATGCTTGGGAGGAACTGGCCAAAGCTAGCGTGAGGCAAGCTGTGCGCCGTGTTCACAATTGTTACGCAGATGTGAACAACGCTCCAAACGGTTGCCCAGCAGTCTTGAAGCGGGCGATTGCGGAGAGATTGCGCCGCTCCCCTGCCCCGAAGCGCCTTTTGACGCTGGAAGGCGATCGGTCAGGGTGGGCCCACTCAAACCCTCGCTTGCCCGCAAAAAACACCGCAAAGGCGACCACTCAGCCGCCCTTGCGTGTGTTGTGATTCGAATCCCAACCCTCATTGGGCTCAAATCAAACCTTTCGACCGGTCTACCCCCAAGCCGGTTACGGAAAATTACGAAGATGAAGTTGCTCTCGAGCGGGTTCGCAGTAGGTTCAAGGCACCTGTGCGATTTCATCTGTCGACCTTTGTCCTGGCCAGCTCGATAGCAGCCGCTCTGGCTAATCCTGATTCCGGTCCGCGCGTTTCCCAAACAATCGATTATACCGGTATTTGCGGAGCCTCGGCCGCTGCTGCCGCCGGAACGAACCTTTTTGTCGTGGCCGATGACGAAACCAGCCGGTTGAGGGTCTACTCGCGGGATCGAGGGGGTCCGGCACTGCAATCGGTTGATCTGACGCCCCAATTGCAGCTGACGGGCCATGACACGGAGGCAGACATCGAAGGCGCCGCCCGTCTTGGGGACAAGGTCTTTTGGATTACATCCCACAGCCGGACGCACACCGGCAAGATGCAACCGAATCGGTGCCGATTCTTTGCCACGAGTCTGAGTGTCACCAACAGCGAGGTGAAGATCACATTCGTTGGGCAACCGTATGTTAACCTGCTCAGTGACCTCGCGGCGGACCCAAGCTTGGCGCCGCTGAACCTGGCAGCAGCAGCTCGACTCGCGCCGAAAAGGCCGGGAGGACTCAACATCGAGGGGCTGTGCGCGACGCCGGACAACCACTTGCTCATCGGCTTTCGCAACCCGATTCGGAATGACCAGGCGCTGCTGGTGCCGCTGCAAAATCCCGAAGAAGTGATCAGCGGCTTACGACCGATTTTCGGCAAAGCAATCGAACTGGACCTCAACGGCTTGGGTATCCGCGATATGGGTTTTTGGAACGGCCAGTATCTCATCATCGCCGGTTCGTTTGATGGGGGTGGCCGCTCACGTTTGTTCAGCTGGGCAGGCGACGGCACCCGGCCGAAGCAACTCAAAGACGTCGATTTGAAGGGGTTCAACGCGGAAGCGTTGATCATTTATCCGGACAAAGCCCTCCACCAGGTCCAACTCCTGAGCGACGACGGCACGCAAAGCGGCCCCCCCTGTCAAAACATCCGGCCAGACCAGCGCCACTTCCGCAGTGTCTGGGTTTCCCTCGATCACAAACCCGGAAAGAAGCGCTGAGCAGCGCCTCCCCGATCCAACGCCCGGAAGCGGGACAATAAATCGCTTCTCGTCCCATCCCCAGAGGATTTGTCTTCGTGCCCGAGCAATTGGATAAACTTGCGCGCCTCGGACTGGACCGGACGCGAGCCATAAAAGTTATCACGGGCGAAGTGGCAGAACTTCATGACGCGAAAGGCATTAAACCAACCGAAAAAGCGCCGGCAGAAAGCCTCGGGCGAAGCTGTGTGGCGCCTCCACTCCGCCACTCCGGCATCGAACTGCTGCAGGTTAAGAAACGCTCGCAAGGCGGGCGAGAGCCGGTTTTTGAGCTCAGCAGTTGTGGCAGGAGTGCCGCGTGCCAGGAATTCGACCGCCCCGAAGAGCTGCTTGAGGTCGAGAAAGCATTCCAACGGGTAGGTGGCGCCGGAGGCTCCAGCCAGGCTGGCGTTGACAGCCCGACCGGTCCCGAATGGCACGCGATTAGAAGGCCGGGCGGCAGGGATGACTCGAGTCGAAGTCAGGTCGGTGAAATGGCCGAGCGAGATGACCTTTTGGAGGAAGTAGAAGTCTTCGCCGGCCTGTCGCTTGTTCATGCCGCCCTGGGCGCAGTAGACGGTGGAGCGAACGGCCATGGCCGAACCGACCGTATGGTGAGCATAGGGAAAGAGCGCGAAACGCGCCGCCTGCACGTAATACCGCAAGTGCAATTCATAGGCGATTATAGCGCTGTCGAGCGCAGAGGCGGCGGTGCCTTCCAAAGGGTGCTCGAAATAAATGCTGCAGCCCGGCGTCGACGGATGCCAGCGAAAATGCGATTCAAGACAAGCGAGGTAATTGGGATCGCAAAGGCAATCCGCATCGAAGCAAGCGATAACCCCTGACCGGTCAACAGCGGCAAACCGGCGGAGAGCTTCGTCCATCCCGATCTTCCGGGCCAGCCCAACGCCTGCGTGGCGGCGCGGGAGATCGCCACAGTCCAAAATATGAAACTGGAACTTCGGGTCCTGGCGCGCTTTGGCCCAGTCCGAAGCGATTCGCAGTGTTTGCTGGTTTTGTTGGCGAATCTCGGCGCCAGCATCCTCGCTCGCGTTGATCACAACGATCACCTCCACGCTCTGGTCCGGGCGGGCGCACGCCGCCAGCGACACCAACGAAGGCAACAAGTCCGGTTCGTTAAAGCACGGAATGACGACCGTGAGACCCAAATCCGCGGCGGGCCGGGCCGCGATCTGTGGGCCACCCCAGCCGAAGCGGCGGAAGTAGAACTCAATCTCGGGAGCGGCCATCAGCGCCATTGTTTGCCCTTCCGTCCACCGGGCGCAAATGCCAAGTTTGAGCATGAAATACTCGCTCGAGCTGTCTGCGCAGACCCGCCCGGAATGGGCTGGCACGGTTCTGTCCGATCTGCCGGCTTTCCTGCAGGACCACGCCGACTGCGAAAGGAAGGCGTCGGCCATGGCGATGAGTTTCGTGGCCAAATACCCGGACCGAGTGGAGATCATTCCGGAGCTGATTGAAACGGGGATTGAGGAATTGCAGCATTTTCAACAGGTCTACGGGCACATGCAGAAGCGAGGGATCCGCTTGGCCAAGGAGCTGACGCAGGATCCTTACATTGCTGCGTTGATGGCCCTCTGCCACTCGGACCCGCAGCGGCGCTTTCTCGACCGGCTTTTACTGGCGTCGATCATCGAATGCCGGGGCGCGGAGCGCTTTCGATTCGTGGCCAACGCGGTCCAGGAAGACGCGGAACTGCAGGAGTTCTATCACGGGCTTTGGGTCTCCGAAGCCAAGCACGGCAACATCTTCGTGAGAATGGCGCTGAATTACTTCGAAGAAAAGCACGTTTACGACCGGCTCCATGAACTGAACAGCGCCGAAGGAAAAATCGTGGAAGGTTTGCCGCTTCGCGCCGCGTTGCATTGAGCAAGCCGTCGCGGAGACAGAGGGGCGAGGGCTCAGCCTCGGCAGTTGAGGGCGCCAGACCCCTGGCGTCGCCAGGTTTGGCCGGGCGGCCGAGGATGTCGCGCAACGCCCCCTTCCGAACGCTTCGCGTTTTCTGGAGCGACTCGTTTTTGGCCAGGCGGTCACTTGCGCCTGTCAGGTCCGTACGCGAGGATGACGGGAGATTGAGGTCAAGCGAGGAACGACATGGGCGATATTGAAAGCATCCACCTCCGCCGTTTACACGGCCAGCTGGGCGACGTGGTTTATGAGCTGTCCAAGATCCAGTTCTCCCGGTTTCGGGCGCTGGAGTCGTGGCAGCCGGCGATCAATGCGTATCGGCAGGAAGACTGTATCATCATTTGCGTTGATCTCGCCGGCGTCGACCGGCAGAGGATCGACCTGCAAATCGAGTCGCGTCGCTTGACCATCCGGGGCCATCGGCAACCACCCGAGCCGGAGAATCAGGAAAACAAGCCCATGCAGGTCTTGGTGATGGAGATTGACTACGGCCGATTCGAGCGCGAAGTGCTGCTGCCGTCCGAGGTCGATTCTGCCAAAGTGACAGCGGAGCAACGCAATGGGTTGCTCTGGGTTTACTTGCCGTTCCGCTGCCACGCCTGAATTGCCGATCCCGACTCGCTTTATGAATGACCAGGAGGATTCAGTCGTTAACCCGCCGGCGGCTGATTCGGCCGCCGGACCGCAAGGGCCCGCTGTCATCGGCGTGACTCGACAGGAGGAGGGCCAGGCGCCCATCCCAGGAGTGTTGCCCATTCTGCCGATCCGGAATTTGGTCGTCTTTCCAGGCACGGTCGTGCCCCTGACCATCGGCCGAGCTGACTCGCGAAAACTGCTGGAAGAATCCCTCCCGCAAAGCAAGATCATTGCGTTGTTCGCCCAGCGCCGGCCGGAGCAGGAAGATCCCGGCGCCGAGGACCTTTACCGGGTTGGCGTGGCCGGGATGGTTCTGAAACTATTGCGCCAAACAAACGAGACCGTGTTGGTGGTCATCCAGGCGCTCCGCCGCGTTGCCATCCGCCGGGTCATCACGACAAAGCCATATCTGCGCGCGGAAGTGGACGTCTTGGAATCGAGCGTTCCTTTAGCTCAGGACCAGGAATGGACCGCCACCGTCAAAAACCTGCGCGAATCTGCAGTGAAGCTGATTGGGCTGACGCCGGACGCGCCGGAACAAGCGCGCCTCTTGGTGTTGAATATCGAGGACGCGGGAACGCTTGCTGATTTCCTCGCCAGCAGCCTGACGTTGGATACGGCCCAAAAGCAGGACCTGCTCGAGGAACTCGATGTCGTCAAGCGCGTCCGGGCGGTCCAGCTGCGCGTTTCGGCGCAACTGGAGATCGCACAACTCCAGCAGAAGCTCCAAAAGGACGTCGCGGAGCAGTTCTCCGATGCCCAGCGCCGGGCCTACCTGCGCGAGCAGATCAAAGCGATTCAACGTGAGCTAGGCGAGGCCTCGGACGGCGCTGAGGAACAGGCCGAACTGCTGCGCGAACGGCTCGCCGAAGCCAAACCGCCCGCGGCGATTGCCGAACAAGCCGAACGCGAACTGCGGCGCCTGGCCTACATACCGCCCGCCAGCCCGGAATACTCCGTCATCGTCAGCTATGTCGAGACGCTTGCAGAATTGCCATGGGCGAAGAGCACGGAGGACAACTTGGACCTGGCGGAGGCGCAACGCATTCTCGACCGGGACCATTACGATTTGGAGAAGGTGAAGCGGCGTCTGATCGAGTACCTGGCGGTGCGCAAGCTCAATCCCGGTGGGCGAGGTCCGATTCTATGTTTTCTTGGGCCGCCGGGGGTGGGTAAGACGAGCTTGGGACAGTCGATTGCCGATGCGCTGGGGCGGAAATTTGCGCGGATGAGTTTGGGCGGCATTCGGGATGAAGCGGAGATACGGGGCCATCGCCGGACCTATATCGGCTCCATGCCCGGCCGCCTTATCCAGGAACTGCGCCGCGTCGGCACCCGCAACCCTGTCATCATGCTCGATGAAATCGATAAACTCGGCGCCGATTTCCGCGGCGACCCAGCCAGTGCGCTCCTCGAAGTCCTCGACCCGCGCCAAAACAACGCCTTTGTCGATCGCTACCTCGACGTCCCCTTCGATCTATCCCAGGTCATCTTCATTGCCACCGCCAATTACATTGATCCAGTCCCACCGGCCTTGCGCGACCGAATGGAAATCATCAGCCTGGCCGGCTATACGGAACGCGAAAAGCTGGCCATCGCTCGAAACTACCTCGTCCACCGCCAATTCGAGGAAAACGGATTGAAACCCGACCAGTGTGTGGTCGAAGACGCGGCCTTGCTCGCTATCATCAACGACTATACCCACGAGGCCGGCGTTCGCGACCTGGAACGACAGATCGGCGCCGTCGTGCGCGCCGTCGCCGCTAAAGTGGCGAAAGGAGAAACCGGCATGGTGGCCGTAAGCTCAGACCTTGTCCACGAATTCCTGGGGCCGCCGCGTTATGTGCGTGAGAGGCGGCTCACGACCAGCAAGCCGGGGGTGGTCACCGGCCTCGCTTATACACCAGTCGGCGGGGAAGTCTTGCACATCGAGGCAACGCGCTACCCCGGCAACGGCGCCCTGACTTTGACCGGGCATATCGGCCAGGTCATGCGCGAGTCGGCTCAAGCAGCCTTGAGCCTGGTGCGCAGCCGGACGGACGAGTTGGGCGTCGACCCGGCCGCCTTCAAAGAAAACGATCTCGTATCCATGTCCCGAGCGGAGCGGTGCCAAAGGACGGTCCCTCCGCTGGAGTAGCCATGTTTACGGCGATCGCTTCCCTTTTCAGCAATACGCCAGTGCGGGCCGAAGTGGCTATGACAGGCGAAATCAGCCTGCGCGGCCTGGTCTTGCCCATTGGTGGACTCAAAGAAAAAACCTTGGCGGCGTTGCGCGCCGGCATTACGACTGTCCTCATCCCGAAACTGAACGAAAAAGATCTGCCGGACCTGCCGGCGGAAGCGAAACAGCAGCTGCAGATCATTCCGGTTGAGAATGTCGACGAACTATTGAAAGCCGCTCTGGAAGCGCGGCCAGAAGGGGCCCCCACCGCGTCGAAGGAAAAGGGATCAGAGGTGCGCACAGGCCCGCGAGCGGGTAAGCCGCGCAGCACCAAAGTACCCGAGGTCTATTCAGAGACGCCCTCCTGAGCGCGTCTCCCGCTGCGACCCGAACTCCTGTCCGGCCGGAGACATACCGCACCCTCTCGTGGGCTCCTCAGGCAGCAGGGCTTGCGCTCCGCGCGAGCCGTTTCGGTGTCCGCCAATCCTCAAGCGGCGCGTTCGGAGAGCGCTGCCCTGCCCGAAAGACCGAATGCCGAAGACGCATGCTCGGAGGCCGTGGCGATGGTGGCGGCCATCGCGTGGGCGGCGCTTGAACGAAGCGGAGCCAGCAACTGTCCGATTCATGAGCACCATCAGTCCGGCTCCGACCGGAGCGAGTGTTGTGTCCATATGAAACCAATGATGACTTTGGCAGATCCGCCCGCCGCGCCGCTGCGAAGGCCCGCTGGCTTCCAGTGGCTGAGAGAAGTCGACCGCCTGCTGCGCGGCGATGCCACCCAACCGGCCGCGCTTCGCGCCGGCAATCTGGAGGTCACCTCCGACCGGCTCCAATTGGCGATTGTTGCCCTGGGAATGGGTTACGGTCTTTGCATGGGGGTCTACGCCCTCCTGCGAGGCGAGTCCTGGGCCTTGCTCCAACTGATCTCGGGCATGGTCAAGGTCCCGGCCCTGTTCCTTCTGACCTTGCTCGTCACTTTTCCGTCACTCTATGTCTTCAACGCCCTGGTGGGTTCGCGTCTGAGTGTGAGCGCGTTGTGGCGGCTGCTGACTTCCTCGGTGGCGCTGAACATGGCCGTGCTTGCGTCGATGGGACCCATCGTGGCGTTCTTTTCATTAAGCACCACGAGCTATTCGTTCATGCTGCTGCTCAATGTCTTCGTTTTCAGCGTGGCTGGCATTCTAGGTCTGAAATTCCTGCTGCAAACGCTCCATCGACTGACGATCAGCCAGGACACCACCGAATCGGAGCCTCCTTTGATCGCGACGCCGCCGAGAGCAACTCAAGGCCCGCTCGACCGATCCGGCGGCCACGCTCGCGAACGCCAGGTCAAATTGGTCTTCGGTTTCTGGATGATCGCCTTCGCCTTGGTGGGAGCCCAAATGAGTTGGGTGTTGCGGCCGTTCCTCGGCAGCCCTGACCGGGCCTTTAGCTTCTTGCGCGCGCGTGAATCCAATTTCTTCGAAGCGGTATGGCAGCATCTGACGCATTTGCTGGGCGGCTGACCAATGCCCTGGCGTTCGCCAACCAGGTCCTGCGAGGGCAATTGAACACCGGGAGTCCGGCTGCCTTCGGCAGGTTGCCGCTGAAGCTGCTGGGTTGCGTCGGGATCTGCGGGCTCGGCTACGGGACGGTCATGGGCTCGTTTGGGGGGATTGGGACGGAGCACACCTGGCAGATGCTGTATTCGGCAGCCAAAGTGCCCTTGTTGCTCCTCGGCACATTCGTGCTTTGTCTGCCAAGCTTCTTCGTCTTCAACACGGTCGCCGGGCTGCGGCAAGACTTCCGGGAAGCGGCCGGAGCCCTGATTTCGGCGCAGGCGGGCATGACGATCGTGCTTTGCGCCTTGGCTCCTTTCACGGCTGTTTGGTATCTGTCGGTTTCGAATTACAGCGCTGCCGTGCTTTTTAACGGTCTGGTCTTTGGCGGCGCGAGTCTAACCACGACTGCGATTCTGCGGCGCAACTATCGGCGATTGATCGAAAGGAACAGCCGGCATCGGTTGCTGCTGCGAACTTGGTCGGTGCTCTACATTTTCGTTGGGATCCAGCTGGGGTGGGTGCTGCGGCCGTTCGTCGGGCATCCAGGCACAGCGGTGCAGTGGTTTCGGCCGGATGCCTGGGGTAATGCTTATCTGGCCGTGCTGCATCACATGTCCGGGCTGATCTCCCCTTGAGTCGCGGCCTACTCACGCGGGCGCCCCTCGACGAACGCCCGCGCATTTTCCGATTGCCTTTCTGGTTTGAACGCGTTCACTAGCGGGCGATGAAAACGTTCCCGTTGATCCCAGTGGTGGCCCTTGCTTTCGCCGCCCTGACTACCAACCTACGCGCCCATTCACCCGCCGAGGAACTGTCCGACGCCGCCACTCGTTTTCTCGTGTCGCTGTCGCCTGAACAGAAGGCAAAAGTCAGTTTTAACTTTGACGAGGATGAGAGAAAGAACTGGCACTTCATTCCTCGCCCGCGAAAGGGTTTGCCGCTAAAAGAACTGACCCCGGCGCAGCGACACCTGGCGTCAGGTCTGCTCGCGACCGGCCTCAGCCAGCGCGGCTACGTCAAGGCCACCACCATCATGAGTCTCGAGGACATCCTGAAAGAGCTCGAACAGGGCAAAGGCCCGGTCCGCGATCCCGAGCTCTACTTTCTGAGCATCTTCGGAACACCCGGGCCGCAAAAGACCTGGGGCTGGCGCCTGGAAGGCCACCATCTTTCGCTTAATTTCACGATCTCAGGAGATCAGGTCGAGGCCGCGCCCACTTTCTTCGGCTCCAATCCCGCGGAGGTGCGGACCGGACCGCGCCAGGGGCTGAGAGTGCTGGCGGCGGAAGAAGACCTCGCCCGCGCCCTGGTGCAAGCGCTAGATGCAGACCAACGTAAGGTCGCCATCTACACGAATACCGCCCCCGCTGACGTGATCACGGGAGCCGATCGCAAAGCACGCTTGCTGAATCCGGAAGGATTGAGCGCCACGAGAATGACTTCCGCCCAAACCAACATGCTCTGGGCCGTCGTTCGGGAGTATGTCTATCGCACCCGCCCCGATGTGGCGGACAAGGACCTCCAACAGATTGTCAGCGCCGGCTTGGACAAGGTGAGTTTCGCCTGGGCCGGATCAATCGAGCGGGGCGAACCCCATTATTACCGGGTGCAAGGGCCGACCTTTCTTTTGGAGTATGACAATACTCAAAACAATGCCAATCACGTGCACGCCAGCTGGCGGGACTTGCCGGGCGACTTCGGCGAGGATCTCTTGCGCCAGCATTACGATCAGGCGCATCACTAAGTGCGGGCATGACTCTGGAAGTCGGGTTTCGCGCGCGAGTCAGCGTGGTTGATCTCGCGTTCGGCGGCGAAGGAGTGGCGCGGCTGGACCAATTCGTCATCTTTATTCCTTTCGTCATTCCGGGCGAGGAGGTGGAAGTCGAGATTGTCGAGGCAAAGAAGCGCTTCGCCCGCGGGCGGCTGATTCAAATCCTGCGGGCTTCTCCGGATCGGGTGACGCCGCCTTGTCCTTATTTCGGCGAGTGCGGCGGCTGCCAATACCAGCACCTGGTCTACGGGGCGCAGCTGATTGCCAAGCACAAGCAGGTGGCGGACGTCTTACAACGCCTCGGCGGCGTCGATCCGTCCATCTTGCAACCGGTTGTCCCCTGCCCTTCTCCCTACGGGTACCGGAACCGCATCATGGTTCGAAGCCAGTGGGATAAGTTCAAACAAGGACTGAACATCGGCTTCATTCGGCACGACAACCGATTGGTCGTCGACATTCAGCGCTGCCTCATTGCCGAACCGGACCTTAATGACCAATTCCAGCAGGTCCGCGCTCATCCGCCACCGAAGGGCGGCATCAAAGTCGTCTTGCGAGTCGCGCCGGAAGGTTGGGAAGTACCGCCGGATTCCTTCTTCCAAAATAACTTTCATCTCTTGCCGAAGCTGGTGGATGTCGCCAGAGAGTGCATTCAGTCGGGCGGCGCTCGCTATCTGATCGACGCTTATTGCGGCGTGGGCTTTTTCAGTTTGGAGCTGGCCGACCTGGTCGAATCGTTTGTCGGAATCGAATTCGATCACCGGGCCGTTCGAGCCGCTGTCGTCAATGCAGCTCGTCGCAACAAGGCAAATGGGGAGTTCGTCAGCGGACGTTCCGAGGACCTCATCTCCCAGATGCTGGGACGCTATCCGGCCAGTCAAACCGGCGTGATCCTTGATCCGCCGCGGATCGGGTGTCCCGCTGATATGCTTCAACTCCTGCAGCAGGTCCGACCACGCCAGATCGTTTACGTATCCTGTCACCCAGCGACCCTGGCGCGCGACCTGGCGGTCCTCTGCTCCGAGGGGATTTATCGGGTCGAGCGGGTCGTGCCGCTCGACATGTTCCCGCAAACGCAGCACGTGGAATGCGTGGCGGACCTGCGTTTGGCGGCCGGATAGCAGCAGGGTCCAGCTGCTCGGCCGGCCGAAAGGAGAGCCCGTCCGTTATTCCTTGAGAATGGACAGGAACTGCTTCATCGCCGGCGAAAGCACCTTGTTCTTTTTGTAGATGGCGGCGAGGGGGCGGAAGAATTCGGCATCGGAGAAGGGGACGGCGCTGAGGGTCTGCTTGGCGACCTCCTGCACAACCGTGCCCTGCGGGACAATGGAAATGCCGGCATCGATTTCGACCGCGCGCTTGACGGTTTCGATGTTGTCAAACTCCATCACGTTGTGGACCGCGACGTTGTGGTCTTTAAGGATTTTGTCGATCGCTTTGCGCGTCGGGATATCCGGTTCAAACCCGATGAACTTCTGGCCGCCGATTTCCGGCAGCTGGATAGCTTTGGTTTTGGCGAGAGCGTTCTGGGGATGGCAGATCATGACGAGCTTATCTTTGCGGAGGGGCACCACCTCGAGTTTGCCGTCTTTCGCTGGGTAAGCGACCAACCCCAGATCGACCACATTGCCGAGCACGTCTTCATAGACCTGGTTCGAGCGGCGGTACTCGACGTGCACATTGACGGTCGGATAGCTCTTCAGGAACTTTTTGATGTAGGGGGGTAGGTCATGCAGACCGATGCTGTAAATGGTCGCAATCCGGATCGTGCCGGAGATAATGTCCTTGATCTCCTGCAGCTTGCTGTGGAGGGAATCGTAAGTCTGGATTATTTGCTTGGAGTATTCGTAGAGAACCTGGCCTTCGCGGGTGAGGCGAAATTTTTTTTTGCTCCGTTCAATCAGGAGGGACTTGAACTGGCGCTCGAGCGAGCTGATCTGCTGGCTAACGGCGGATTGGGTGACCTGATTGATTTGGGCAGCTTTAGTAAAGCTTTCTGTTTCTGCGAGATCGCAAAAAACTTTGAGACTTTCAATTTGCATTAGGAAATTGAATAAGAACTCCGGGCTAAAGTCAACTAGGATGCGTCAGGAAGACGCTTCTCCACTGGTGAGCGCCTGCTTGACTTTGCGGAGGAGGTCCAAACTCGTGAAGGGCTTCTGCAGGTAAAGCTCGTCGTCATCCGTATTTAAAGCCCGGATATAGCCGCTCGAACAAATGATGCGGACCTTTGGACAGATGCGGCGCAGCTGCTCGATCAGTTCGCGGCCGCTCATCCGGGGCATGACGAGGTCCGTGATGACCAAATCGATCTGCTGTTGATACTGGGAAAAGAGTTCCAGCGCTTTGAAACCACTGCTGGCGGTCAGAACTCGATAGCCGAAGGAGGACAAGACCATCTCACCCATGGTCAGCAGCAGCTCCTCATCGTCAATCATCAGGATCGTCTCGGTGCCACTCAAGTTGTCGGTCTGGAGCGTGCGGTCACGAATGATCTTCTTCTGGGCCGGCAGGTAGACTCGCACACTGGTTCCCCGCCCTACTTGACTGGAAACAGCGACGCTGCCGCCATGGTTGGTGACGATTCCATAGACCCAGGCCAGGCCCAAGCCGCGGTGATTCGGCGAACGCTTGGTGGTAAAAAAAGGCTCAAAGATGCGCGGCAGGACCTCGGGCGGTATGCCGCAACCGGCGTCCTCGAACTCGACACAGACATAGTGGCCTTCATTCAGATGGACGTTGCCGTCCTGCAACGAACCGGTGACGGCATGATTGCGGGTGCGGACCACGATGGAGGTGCGATCCTTCGATGCCTGGACGGCATTGTCGAGGATCTTGGCGAAGGCCTGCTGAAGCTTCGCTTCCTCGAAAGTGACCGTATAAAGCCGCGGTTCCAGCTCGAGCGCCCACGCGACCGGGCGCGTGCCTGGCCCTTGGAAAAGTTCCACCGTGCGGCGGACCAGGCTATTCAGATTGCCGGCGACCTGGGAGCGGGTGTCCTTGTCCTGCCGGCTGAAGGCGGCCAGATCCGAAGCCACTTCCGCGGCCTTCTCTGCCGACTTCTCAATCTCGAGGAGCGAACTTCTCCAAGGGTGTTTCGCTTCCATGCGGCTGAGAATGAAAGAGGTGTGTCCGAGGATGCTGGTAAGCGCGTTATTGAAGTCCAGGGCGACTGTCCGGGTCAATTGCAGCGCGCATTCGAGCTTTTGCCGCTGCGCGAGGCTGCTTTCGAGGGCGGCACTCTCCGGTGGCGGAGTGGTTTGGGGAATCCCCTGGGGGGCGGGGGTCACTGCTGGGCTATCGACCAGCGCTTCGCCAAAGTGGGCCGTGGCGGTGAAAAGTTGAACCAGGTAAGCTCTTTCGCCTTCCTGGACGAAGGCGGAGACGTAAGCATCCATGGCAACGGTTTGCCCCGCCTTGGTGCGGAGCCGGAGCGGCTCGGCTTCGAGGGTGGAACGCTTCAACCGAGCCAGGAATTCATCCACGCTGGTGGCATTTTCGGCCGCCCAAAATGTGCCAATGGCGAGGTGGCCTGTTTTGGGAATCGACCCAAACAAGCTAGCCGCCGCGGCATTGGCCCGGTGAATCTTGCCTGAGGTGTCCAAGATAAACGCCGGCCAGCCCGCTTTCTCCAGGCCAAATACGGAATCAGATGTCATGAAGTGCCTGCCAACCCCTAAAGCTTAGGAATTCCACGTCTAATCTCAAATCGAAATCGCGCCGGCAGTGTAAGATGCCCATTTTTTGCGTGAGTTCCCCAGTCTGGTTTGATACTGGTCCGCTGGGAAGAATGACCTCCTCCAGCTCCTATTCGGTCGAAGTCGAGCACGTTACCCGTCGTTTCGGGGAGGTGAAGGCGTTGGACAATGTGAGCGTGGCCCTGCGCCAGGGAGAGTTCTTCTCGCTGCTGGGTCCGTCCGGGTGCGGCAAGACCACCCTTCTCCGGATCGTCGCTGGGTTGGAAGTGCCGGACAGCGGAACGATTCGCATTGGGGGTCAGGATGCCAGTGCCATTCCGGCCCATCGACGCCCTGTCAACACCGTCTTCCAATCCTACGCCCTCTTCCCCCACCTCAACGTCTGGGACAATGTGGCTTTTGGACTGCGCATGAAGAAGGTTCCGCCAGACCAGGTTCAGGTTCGCGTCGAAAAGGTAATGGCACTGGTGGAGATCCAATCGCTCGGGAAGCGTAAGCCTGCCCAACTTTCGGGCGGACAAAAACAACGGGTGGCCTTGGCGCGGGCGGTCGTCAACGAACCGGATGTGCTCTTACTGGACGAGCCCCTGGGGGCGCTTGATCTCAAGTTGCGCAAGCAGCTTCAACTGGAATTGCTCAATCTGCAGCGTCGACTCGGCATCACATTCCTCTATGTCACTCACGATCAGGAGGAAGCATTGGTATTGAGCGACCGGATCGGCGTGATGCGCGAGGGGCGCATTGAACAGTTGGGCCCAAGCCAGGAGCTCTACGAACACCCGCGCACTCGCTTTGTGGGCCAATTCCTCGGCTCGTGCAGCTTGCTGGAAGCGAAGGTAACCATGCGAACCCCGGAAGGGGCGCGCGTGTCGACTCCAGCAGGCGAACTCCGCGTCCGAACCGCCCCCTTGCATCGCGACGAGTTCACCCTGGCGATTCGACCGGAACAAGTCCAGCTGACGCCTTCGCCTCGTCCGAGTGAGAACTGCGTTCGCGCTCGCATTCAAGAACGGATCTACGTTGGGGCTGAAACCCACTTTCAATTGTTAGCGAGCGGGCAGATGCTCTCGGCCGAGATCATGAATAGCCATGTTGGCCTGGACAGATTGAAAGCAGGCGAGGAGGTTGTCGCCTATTTGCCTCCCGAATCCCTCATCGTGCTTGATGACTGATGATTCAACGATGCCTCATCCCGCTCTTTGTTTTGATGATGGGTTGCGCTTCGTCCGCCCCCCGCCTTCACCTCTTCGTCTGGAGCGAATATATCCCCCCTGAGATCATCACGGGCTTTGAGAAACAGTTCCATTGCACCGTGGCGGTCGACCTCTACGAAGATCCCGATAGCATGGTCGCCAAGCTGGCCGCGGGTGGGACTGACGTCTACGACATTGTCATTCCGAGCGACACGACTCTCCCGGGGATGGTCCAGCGTGGCTTGCTGGCCCCATTGCGCCGCGAAAACATCCCGAACCTCGATCGCGTTGATCCGCGCTTTGCCAGCCAGGAATTCGACCGCAGCAATCGGTTCAGTGCTCCCATCCAATGGGGCACCGTTGGCATTTTCCTGCGCCGACCCACGGCCGGCCAGTTACCGGACGAAAGCTGGAGCGCTGTTTTTGACCCGGCGAAGCAGCCGGGGCCATTTTTGCTGATGGAGGATATACGCGCCTGTATTGGAGCCGCCCTCCGCTACAAAGGCTACAGCATGAACACTACGAACCGCCTCGAACTGGCCGAAGCCAGGGATCTCCTCATACAGGCCAAAAAGCGATCCCTTGGCTTCGAAGGCGGGACGGGCTGCAAGAATCGGGTCCTGTCAGGGGACGCGGCATTGGCCATGGCCTACAACGGAGATGCTGCCCGCGGCATGCGCGAAGACGGCCAGACCTACTTCTTTGTGCCAAAGGAAGGTTCCCAAATCTGGGTCGATGTTCTAAGTATTCCCGCTAAAGCGCCGCACCGCGATCTGGCCGAGAAGTTTATTAATTATCTCCTGGAGCCGCAGATCAGTGCCAGACTGTCGAATCATAATCGTTTGGCGACAACGAATCGGGAGGCACTGCCGCTGATCGATCCAGCCGATCGGGACAATCCTGCCATTTACCCACCGCCGGAAGTGATCGCTCGCCTGGATTATTCCCCGGATCTCGGGAGGCAAAACAGCCTCTACGATGATTTGTGGACGGAAATAAAGAGCCGCTAAGCCGCCGCGCAGAAGGCGAAAGCGGCAGTTGCGTGCGCATTCGTAACTGGTTCTGACTGCGTTGGCTGGGTATTCCAGCTTCCGGCTTCTTCCAGCCGCATTAAAGCCTCCACCAGCATCTGCCGATGATAATGACCAAGAATGCCGCTCGAGAAAGACAAGTCGTGTCCTAATAAAGGCAACCCTTGTGCATTTCCCGGCAGCAGATCTAGGTAAGGATCTGGTGTGCCTAAGCAACTGAAGATCGATTACAGCCTCTGCGCCCGAGCCGAGAAGTATGCGACGGGCGAAAACATCCACACCTTGGCTAACCTACTGACCCCGTATTTGGTCATTCCGCAGCTCGAGGAAGCCTCTGTCGACAGTTTTCGCGTTGCCGAGCGCCGTTTGCGCGCGTTTGTGACGCAAATCGCATTGAGTTGGGAGCCTCGCCACATCCGCGCCAAACTAAATCGTCCAGAAGACGCCAATCATGCGTCTTGATGGGACACACTTGGGATCGGACGAACAATGAAATGGAATACGATCAGAACGAGAATTGTCATCCTCGGCGTCGCTGGGATCATCTTGATGGCAGTAGTTCTTTTGCCCATCACCTTTTCTCAAAAAGCCTCGATTAGCCGGCTGTTGGATGAGGAATTCTCGCAGTCCGCCCGCCGCGAAACGGGGGCAGCCGTGACGCAAGCTTTACTGCTCGTCCAGGCCCAACAACAACTCTTGCAGGAAAGAGTCGATCAGAATCTGAGCGTCGCGAGCAATTTGGTGCATAAATCGGGTCCGGTGCGACTCGCGCCGGAAGCGGTCTCGTGGGCGGTGCAAAACCAATACACCAAGCACGCTGAGACCATCGACCTGCCTAAGGTGCTGCTGAAGGATACTTGGCTTGGCCAGAACACGGCCTCGGATCAGCCCACCCTGTTGGTGGATGACGTGGGAGAGCTTTCGGACGGAGTTTGCACCGTCCTTCAGCGCATGAACGAAGTGGGTGATATGCTTCGCGTCGCCACCAACGTTCGCAAACCAGACGGCTCCCGCGCCATCGGCACTTTTATCCCGGCCGTCGGCACCGATGAAGATAGCAACCAGCCTAATCCGGTCATCCAAACGCTCCTGCGCGGCGAGACCTACAGCGGCATGGCCTATGTCGTGGATTCCTGGTATCTGACTTCTTATCAACCGTTTTTCGACGCGGATCACAAGGTGATTGGCGCTCTCTTCGTGGGCGTCCCGCGGGACCGGGTCGCGCGTCTGCACAAAGGCATTCACGAATCGGTCATGGAGATCAAGGTGGGCAAAACGGGTTATGTTTATGTGCTGGGCGCCAAGGGCGACCGCCGCGGCCGGTATATTGTATCCCAAGGCGGCAAGAGAGACGGCGAGAACATCTGGGACGCGAAAGATTCGGATGGCAAAGCCTTCATCCAATCCATCGTTCAGAAAGCACTGGCCACCAAGTCGGGCGAAATCGCGTATGAGCGATACCCCTGGAAGAACCCGGGCGAGCAAGAGGGGCGGACCAAAATCGCTGCCATTACTTATATCCCAGCCTGGGACTGGGTGGTCTGTGCGGGCGCTTACGAAGACGACTTTGCCGACACCAAGGAGCGCACGCTACGCAGCCTGAATCGGATGGTCAAACTGATCTCCGAAACCACAGTCGTCCTGGGCGTCCTCATTGGCCTGGCTTGCTTCTACGCCGCCCGGGCAATCACGGTGCCGATCGCCAAAGGCATCGAAGTCCTCACCAAGATCAGCCAAGGCGACCTGACACAAGAAGTCGACCAATCCCTTTGTCGCCGCAAGGACGAGATCGGCCATCTCGCCCAAGCGCTCGCTAAGCTTAGCCGGGACCTGCGGGTGTCGCTCGCGCAAGTCTGCAACAGCACAAGCACCTTGGCAGTAATGTCAGACGGCCTGCTCACGGTATCGAAACGACTCAGCGCCCAGGCCAAAGGGACCTCGGAAAAAGGCAATTCCGCCGCCGCCGCCGCGGAGGAGGCCAGCGTCAATACCGTCTCGGTGGCTGCGAGCATGGAGCAAGCTTCCTCCAACCTCACCTCGGTCGCGACCGCCACCGAACAGATGAGCGCCACGATTGCCGAAGTGGCCTCCACTTCGGCCAACGCCCGCGAGGTCAGCGAACAGGCCGGCCGCCAGGCACAATCCGTCGCGACCATCGTCCAGGAACTGGGACACGCCGCCCAGGCCATCGGCAAGGTCACCGAGACGATCGCGGGCATTTCAGATCAAACCAATTTGCTGGCACTCAATGCCACCATCGAAGCGGCCCGAGCGGGCGCTGCCGGCAAAGGCTTTGCCGTCGTCGCGCATGAGATCAAGGAACTCGCTCGCCAAACGGCGACCGCGACAGACGACATCAAAACCAAAGTCATCGGAGTGCAATCCTCCACGACGCGCGCGATCAGCGATATCGAGAAAATCGCCGGCGTCAGCCAGGAAGTAAAAACCTTTGTGGCCAATATCGCGGTCGCCATCGAGGAGCAGGCCACCGTCACCAAGGAAGTGGCCATGAATGTCACTCACGCTTCCACCGGTGTGAAAGACGCCAACGAACGGGTGGCGCAGACGGCCACCGCCTCCAAATCCATCGCCGAAGACGTCGCCGTCATCAGCACGCAAAGCAATGCCGTCAGGAATGAAGGCGTGCAACTGCAGGAAAGCGCCAACCTACTCCAGGGCCTGACCAGCAACCTCCGGCAATTAGTCGGGCGCTTCAATATCGGACTTTCCTTGGACATGGCCGCTGTCAAGCAGGGCCATATGCAGTGGCGTTCCAAACTCCTCGCCATGTTCGACGGCCAGCAGAAGCTCACGGCAAGCGACGTCAAGGATCACCATCACTGTCCTTTGGGACAATGGTATGACGGAGATGGGGCCCAGTTCGCGGGCTTTCCCTCCTATCAGCAGCTCGGCCAAAGTCACGAAGCCTTCCATCAACTCGTCGCCGAGATCGTCCGCCTTTGGAACGCCGGCGAGAATGCGGCCGCGCACCAGGCTTTTGAGCGGCTCGTCCCGATCACCGAGGAGATTTTTAACCAAGTCGATCGAATCTCCCTGGACCTGGCGAACCATTAAAGGCAATCGGGCCGCAGCGCCGCAGAATCCAATTCGCTTCTGCACCTGCCTCGGCCCCGTCGGAGGGCATTCTCAACCCGGGCAGCCGCGGCGATCTTCGCCGATCGCCTGGTCGCCCTTTCCCCAGTTGGATCTGCGGCCAAAACTCCAGGAACGTCCACCGCGCCACGGACAGCCGCCGCCGCTCAGGGCAAACGGGTTCGGTAGAAGCGCTTCTGGGCAGCTTGATTGGTCTCATCCTTAAAGGCAATTTGGCCGTCCGGTAGAAACACAGGTGCCAGTTGCACCCAATTCACCAGATCTGTTGACACCTCCAGGACGTATTGGTTACCGGCCGGCCCAGCCAGCTCCAGCTGGACATGGCCGTCCTGCAGCCCCACACGTCGGAAGGAAACGTTCTCCTCCGCCTTGGGCGGACGACTCGCATCGGTAGCGGACGCGATCGTGCGGTTGCCACTCACCTCCGCGAGGCTGCCTCCGGCTGAGGTCGCGCCCAGGAACTTCTGATAGCCATTTGCGTCGGGTGGAGGCGTAACCATGTAGCTGACGGCATAAGGAGCGTCGCCAGCAATGAGACCGAACTTGACTTTGCCAGTCGCCGGGTCGAACACCCCGCCATCGCTGATATCACTCACGATCCAACCGGCGGGAGGCTGGTCCTCAAGAGCATAAGGGCTGTTGCCGAGAGCGGGATCAAACGTCAGTTCCACCTTCAACTTCTCTCCGGGGTTGTATGTGGGCGGAAGCTCACGTCGAACGAATCCGGTCACCTCCGTTCCCAGCACCAGGAGTTTGGCAGACTGGGAGAGGATTTCGTTGCCGCCGGCGTCGATCGTTCGCCCGGTCATCACGTGCGTCCCGGCCGAGACAGCCTCCCATTTCGCCGAAAGTTGAGGAGGCGGTCCGCTTGCCAGCACGTTCCCATCTACGAGAATCTGCAATTTGCCAGGCTGGTTCTCGAGCGGCTTCGCCTGCACGACGATTTCAATCGTTTCACCTGGGCTATAGACTGAGCCGTTCTGCGGACGCAGCAGCTCGAGTCCGGCGGGATCCGGGGGCATTGGCAGCTCCTGATCGCGAATCACAGCCTTGGCCGCGCCTCCACCGCGAATCTGGTAGCACCAGGGCGGCGGCGGGAAAATGGCCGGACAGATCGGCGGGCGTAACTGGATCACGACGACTTCTTCACCTTCGGTCGCCCCGTCCGGAATGGGATTGATGACCAATTCCACGCTCTCCTGCCCGGCGGGCAGTTTGATGCTCCCTGTCAACTCGGCGTAATCCACGCCGTTTTGAGCCGAACCGCTCACGTCATAAAAGACCTCCACGTCCACATCCTTGGGACCTGCGCTGCGCCGGATGCTGAAAACGGCCGGGTCGGGCGCTCCATCGGCACCGACTTCGGCCGCGTCGCTATCGAGCGGCGTCAAGTCCAACGACACCACTGCTGGCTGGCTCGCCGTCACCTCAATTGGGATCTCGCTCGAGACCAACTCGGTTCCGTCCGGCAGCTTCGCCCGCGCGGTAATCACATGGTGACCCGCCCACGGTTCCGGCCAGAGGATCGAGTGCATGACCAATCCGCTGCCAGGGGCGAATCCGCCGAGAAACTGGATGTCAGAGACGCCGATCAACTTCTCGCCCGCAAAGAATTCAACATGACTGATGTTCATCCCGGGATGATAGGCCGCCGCCATGAGCGCTATCGGTTCGGAATCCCGGTAGACCTCGCCCGCACTGGGGAGCGCCAATTCCAGGGCAGGCTGCGCCGGAGGCGCTTGATCATAAATGACCGCAGCTGCCTGTCTCGACGCTATCGGCCGGTCGTAAGGAGAAGGCGGCACCGGCAGCGAAGAGATGGGCATGGGGTCCTCCAGCCGAATGGCGATGGTTTCCATCCGCTCAGCCACCTCGTCGGCCGTCGGCACGATTTCAATGGTCGCTTCGCTCTGGCCGGCAGGGATAGTCAGGTAGCGCGGGGGCCGCGGGTAATCTGCTTCCGGTTGGGCCGTTCCATGAAGTGTGTAAACAACGAGCAGATCCCGGGTTAAATCGCCGTCGCGCGAGATCTGGAAACGCGCCGAATCCACCGCATCGACAAAGAGAGGAAACTCGATGGCTTCGGCATCCAAGGCCGTAACCGCTACGACCGGCAATTGATCCACCGCGCCCACCACAATCGTGACTCCTTCGGAGACGACGCGCTGGCCGTTTGAATCGAGCGACCGGACAGTGAGGTAATGCTTGCCCATGGGAGGGTGCTGCCATTCCAACGTGTGTTGAATAGGCGTCCCGGGGTCGGGCGCGCGAATAAACGTGATTTCCGAAACCCCGATTTGCTCCTCCCCGTCAAAGAACGCGACCTTGGCAATATACCCGTTCGGATCGAGTGCAAGCGCGGAAATCGTGATGGTTGAATCGGGCGGGAACGCCTGGCCGTCCACGGGCGTCGTGATGCGGATCCGGGCTGGCGAGGCGATGGTTTGATCGTGGATGAGAATTTTGGCGGCACCCGCGCTGGCATCGATGAGATGATCGGGCAGGCGGTCAAATCCAGGGTCGACCAGCATTGCGGATACGGTTTCAATGCCTTCGAGCAGCGTGTCCTCAAGCGGCTGCACAAGCAGCTCGGCCGAGCCTTGACCAGCGGCAAACGTCACCGATTTGGGAAGGGCCTCATAATCAACTCCGGGCAAGGCCGAGCCGTCATACACGAGATACACCGTCAATTCCCGGTTTAACTCCCCTGTTCTACTCAGCGTGAACAGGCCCGGACGAATGCGGACCGTCGGGCCGGGCTCACTGGTCTCTGGCACCGTCGCCTCGATGCTCACCACCGGCAACGACAGGCCGACAAAGACTTCGATGGGGCTCGATTCGACGCCGCTGCCGCGCGTATCGATAGCCCTGGCGATCACCTGGTCCTGCCCGGCACCGGTCGGCGTCCATTCCAGAGTGTGCTCGATCGGTCGACCCGGAATCACCGCTTCTTTTGTCAAGTGATCGGAAGTGCCGATCGCCTGGCCGTTGGCAAAGAACTCCACGTGGCGGATGTCGCCCGCCGGATCCACTGCCACAACCACCAACCGAACGGGCGTAGAGAGCGGCACCGCCGAGCGCCGCGCGGGCTCCGTAAAACGAAGTGTCGCCATTCCGTTGTCGCTATCGCGCCGGACCGAGATCGCCAGGGATTCGGAAAAGACGATGCTGCCATCGCTGTCCATCGCTTGCGCCACCAACTTATGGTCGCCCGAAGGCGGATTTCGCCAGGTCCAGTGGAGAGGTTCACCTGGGCCGCCGGCCGCGGCCTGGTAAGAGACCTTGCCCAGGCTGCCCAAGTCTGTGAACACTTCGACACTGCCAGTAAAACCGTCCTCGTCTTCAACTTGGACCAGCACGGGGATGTCGTCTGGATTCAAGAAGGCCGTCCCATCGGTCGGGGAGAAGAGAGCGACTTTGGAAGGCGGAGCTGCCTGGAGATCCCTGGGCGGGAGAAGGGCGAGTGAAAGGAGAGCGCTGAGGAGGGTCAGGCACCGGCCGGGGTGCCAGGCGCGGGATGGAGCGAGAGGGAACGATTTCATAGCTGCTGATAAAAGCCGGGCATACGGTTGCGAATGGCTGTATGGTAACAGTCATACAGTCCATGTCAATGCCGAAGTTGAGCAGCTTTAGGGAGCTTCTTCGAGCAGACCTAGTTGCCAGGGGATCTCACCGTATTTCTTGCCCGCGCGGTTCAGATCGCTGACACCCTGGATCAGGAATCGCCGGCGGCCCGGTTCGATCTCCATCCGCTCGTCAACACCCGCCCGGAGAAGTTCTCCATGACTGGGGTCGAGAAAGGTCGGGGCTCGTGGAGAAGGCCGGTTGCAGGGGCACCTTGCGGTTGGAATCGAGCGCTTGGCAAATGAGATACCAACGTTGTTGGGGGGTGAAATAGAAGACCTGCGGCGCGCAAAAGTAGCCATTGGTGAGGGTCAAAACATGGCGGGGCGCTCTCGGTGCATCGGTCCAGTCTTTGAAGGAGACATACTCGATTTGATGGGACCGTTTCACGCTCCGGATTGTCGAGAAGAGGTGCCAACGCCCTTCGAAGTAAACCACGCTGGGGTCTTTGACGGAATAGCATGGGTCGTTGGGGCGATCAGCTGGAGATAAGACCGGGCTCGGCAATAACCACTTGAATGTGCCGGTTTGCCAGGCGGACGCCTCGTTGAGGGTTGTTTCGGCAGCGAAGGCGGTTGGCAAAGCGAAGACGACCAGGCAAGCCGATCTCAGAAGCCAGAAGCGTATTGACATGCCCCAATGAGGCGAGGACTTGGAAGGGAGGCAAGCGGAATGTCGAGGAGGCTGACGGGCCACCGCAACAGCCGATCATGCAACCGAGACGGCGCTAGGAGCCTGTTGAAAAACGAACATGAGCGCTGTTTTCGAGGAAAAGGTTGGATGGCAAGGCGCGAGCACGGGAGCATCCCCGCAGCGGGCTGTGACCGTGCGAGCAACAAAGCCAGACGGCCTTTTCCTCGAAAACCCTTTGGGCGGCGGTCCTTTTGTCCGCATCCGGCGTTGGCGCGGCCCTGACAGCCCGCGCCGGGGATGCTCGGGCCTCGCCGCCTAGGCTGCAGCCAAAATCCCTCGCCGCAGCGCCCATGGTCGTTTTTCAACAGGCTCCTAGGCTAATTCCAACTCGAGCTGTCCGAGGAGGTGCTGCAGATCGGAGCCGGAAGCGGGCAGACAGGAGAGCAGATCAGCTCCGTGCTGCTTCACCCAGGGATCGATTTTGGTCTTGGACTTGAGTGAACCTTCGAAGCCGAGGAGGCGGCGCCACTCCGCCCGGAACACTTCTTCGTACGTTTCAAGCGCCTTATTGGAGCCCTTTTCCCGCAAGATGGTGGTGAGCGCTTCGGCGAGGCATTCGGCTTCCAGCAAGCCGATATTCAAGCTCTGCATCGCCGCGGGCCCAGTTTGATGTGCGGCATCGCCCGCGAGCCAGCAGCGGTGTTGGCCAAACCGGGTGGCCACGCGGCGCTGAAATTCCACATCCGTCGACCAAAGCACCTCTTGAATGGGCGTCTTGAACCAGGGAGCGCGCGCATCAATGAGTTTCTGCATGAACCGCCGATTAGCCAATTCGGATTCCGGGTCGCCGATAAGAATCGGTTGCCGCTCTTTTTCCGGGAATTCGCGCAGATGTTCCTGGCTGAGCTGGAAGCTCCAGCGCATTCGCTTTTGCGGCAAAGGCCAGAGGACATTTTTGGTCTTGGCGTCCAAGGCAATGTGCAACTCGCTGTCGACATCGTCGTCCGTTTGGAACTCATAGACGACGTAGAATTCGGTTTCGCCCGCTTTTTCTTCGCCCAAGGCCAGCGACTGGGCGACGAATGATTTCGGGCCATCGGCTCCCACGACGTAGTCCGCGCGAATCTCTTCCGTCCTTTCGACGGCCCAATCCATTTCCGGGACGGCATAGCCCTTGGCGGAGACGCCGAGTTGATCGACGGTTGCGATCACAGAGTTACCTTCGTCGCGCAGCCCAGCCAGTTGATGGTTCCAATCGACACGAATGGTGCCTTCCTTGCGCAGGCGTTCTTCCAGGATCTGTTCGAAGGTGCTTTGTGGGAGCACGACGACAAAGGGGAAGTCGACCGGCAGGCGCGACAGCTTGACCTCGCCGCAACGCTTGTGGCCTTCGTAAAAGGCCACGGTATCGATGGTTCGGCCGGCCGCGAGAGCGTCGCGGGTCACGCCGAGCGGATCCAGCATCTTGAGGGTGCGCGGATGGAGGGCACAGGCGTAAGTGCGCGAGGCGGTGCGCCATTCTTGATCAATGACCCTGACTCGCACTCCGTTCCGGGCGAGGAGCAAAGCCGTGATCATGCCGACGGGCCCGGCGCCGACAACCAATACTTCGATTTGCTGTTCTCGCCGCATATGATGGTCCTTTTGTTGTCAGTAAAGGACAGGTCAAGTCTCTCATCTCACCCGATCTTGCTGGATCGTGGACCGATTTTGCCGCTCTCGTTGACGCGCGCGGCGGGCGGTTTTCTGTCGCCTTGAAGCCGGGTTTGCTTTCATGATTTCACCCATGAAACGCTTCCTCGCCCAGGTCAACTGCCTCGGTGCGCTCGCTGCTCTCACCAGCCTGGCCGCCGGAACCGAGCGTGACCTCGCTTTCACCCACCATTTCATCGACACGGAATTGCCGGTAAACGAACAGGGCTATGGCGACTACGGCGCGACTGCCCTGGTTGACCTCGATCGAGACGGCGATCTTGACTTCGTCATTGGCGGTCGAGCGGTTACTCCCAGCACCCTCTACTGGTATGAGTTCGAAAGTGCCGACCGCTGGGTTCGACATGTTGTCGGCACGCAGTACCTGTCCGATGTCGGCCTGGCCGCTTTGGATGTCGATCGGGATGGCTGGACTGATCTGGTGGGCAGCGGTGTCTGGTTTCGCAACCCCGGGGTGCCACGCACTCAGCCTTTCGATCGAATTGAATTCGCCCCGAACGACACTGGCGCTCACGATGTTCTCGTCGCCGATCTGAACAAGGACGGGCGTCCTGACGTGGTGCTTATGGGTGACGAACGAACCAAGCTAAACGCCCTCTGTTGGTATTCAATCCCCGCCGATCCGCGCACGCGGTGGGACCGCCATGCTGTCGCTTCCCCTGTGCATGGGGCGATCACGCCCAAGGGCGCCGTTGACATCGACCATGATGGCGACCTCGATCTTGTCCGCGCCGATACGTGGTTCGAAAACGCCGATGGCCAGGGCACGCGGTGGCTGAATCACCCCAATCTGCCGATGGGGCGGAAGGGACCCTTTGGCGTTTGCGTGCGGGTGGTCGCCGTTGATTTGGACGGCGATGGCGGCGAGGAGATCCTGCTGGCGGACGCGGATATCGAGGACTGCAAGCTCGTCATTTAAAGAATGCCGATGGCCAAGGAGGCTCCTGGACGAAAATCGAGCTCCCTCAAAGCTTCCGCTACGGTTCCTTGCACGCATTGGCGGTCTCTGATTTCAACTTGGTCGGTCGCCCGGACATTCTCGGCGTGGAGCAAGAGGAGTTGTTGCCGGATGGCCGTGAGAACCCGCGTTGGGTTATCTGGCAGAACCTAGGGGCCAACCGATTCCAGGAACGGATCATTCTCGATCAAAAGCTGGGAGGGCATGAGGTTCAAGTCGGCGACGTGGATGGCGATGGCGATGTCGATATCTGCTCGAAAGCCTGGGGGCCAAAGCCATGGAACGGCAACGCCGGCAAGATGCACGTCGATTTTCTCGAAAACCGACTGAGGACAAAACCAAGCCATCGCTGAGGCGCGAAGGCCGCGTTCCATTCGCCGCCCGTTTGCTTGGCCCAATCAGGCCTTGGCCGCCTGGAGCCGTCCCAATTCGCTCTGGACCAGTTGAATCAAAGGCCGGACGGTTTGATCGCTGAAATCGAAGGGACAACCAGCCTCGGCAAACAGATCGGGCAACGGCCGTGAACCGCCCAAAGACAGACTATTCTGATACTGACGCAGCGCTTTCGCCTTGTCGGCTTTGGAATTCGCCCAGACTTGTAAAGCACCCAGCTGGGCAATCCCATATTCGACGTAGTAAAAGGGGTGTATGAAGATGTGGAGCTGCCGGTGCCAAAGATACGACCGCACGTCTTCGTAGCCCTCCCAGTCGACCTCGCCGCCAAACCGCTTCATCAACGCAACCCACGCGGCCGTTCGCTCGGCCCGGCTGTGGCCGGGGTGGGTGTAAATCCAGTGCTGAAACGCGTCGACCGTCGCGATCCAGGGAAAGACTTCGACAATGCCTTCAAGGTGGTCGCGCCGGGCGCGGGTGGCTTCGGCTGGCGCGTAAAAGGCGTCGAGGAATTCGTTGCCGAGCAGTTCCATACTCATGGAGGCGACTTCGCAAAACTCAATCGGCGCGCTCCGGTAGGCGAATAGGTCCTCAGCACGGGTGGCCAAGGCATGAAAAGCGTGGCCGGCTTCGTGGAGAATGGTTTCGACATCGCGTTGCAGGCCGACAGCATTCATGAAGATGAACGGCAAACGCGACTCGGACAGGGTCGACTGATAGCCGCCCGGCGCTTTGCCCTTCCGATTGTCCAAGTCGAGCAGCCGCAGTTCCTGCATCGTTCGAAAGTCCTTCGCCAGGGACGGGTCCAACCGGTCGAAGATCTGTTGGGTGCGAGACACCATCGTCGCCACCTGATCGAAGGGCCGGAGCGGTGGCAGGTTGAGCGGGTCCACGGCCAGATCCCACGGACGCAGACGGGGCAGATTCAACTGCTGACGGCGCGCCGTCTGCAACTCGCGCAGCACGGGCATGACCTGCTTCTCAATGGCCTCATGAAATCGGACGCAATCGTCCGGGGTGTAATCAAAGCGGCCGCGGGCTTTGAAAGCATAGTCACGATAGTTGCTGAAGCCGGCGTTGGAGGCGATCTGCTCGCGCAATTTGAGAAGCTGATCGAAGATTTCCTCGAACTTGTCCGCCTCCTGCAAACGCCGCCGCGCAACCACTTCCCAAGCTTCCTGGCGCAGACCGCGGTCGGGCTCTTCCAGGAATCGGCCCATCTGCACCAAGGTCTTTTCTTCCCCCCGAAAGTGCACCGTCAAGGAACCACTGAGCTTCTGGTACTATTTGCGACAGCTTCGCCTCTTCCGTTTCCAACGGGACATTTTCCGGACGGAAGAGGTCGGCCTGCAATTGTGAGTTACGGTCGAAGACAGCATAGCGCTGCTTCGGCAATTTGGGCCGAAGAGGGTGAGCCAAATACAGCTGGGCCAACTTAAACTGGCGAGGTTTGACCTGAGGTTCAATCTGCTCCACAAAATGAAGGTAGGCCTTTTCCGCATCGCCGTTTTCGGTATGGCAGGTCATGGCGATATACCGTTTCGACCCTTCCTCATCCAAAGCGGCGCCCAACTCGCCGCCATCCAGGATCCACTGCTCGAGTTCAGCCACGGTTTGGCATTGACCGGCGCGCACTTCAAGGTAATCGAACAAGGGCGCGACCTCCCGCCAATCGCCGAGATTGATCCCCTCAGGAACAAAGCGGCGCGGCGCGTAGCTGGGCAATTTGTCGAACGGTAACAGATTCATCGGCGAGCAAGATAGCCTATCCCGCGACAATGAAAACCCGTTTTGTCCAGGTTGCCCTGGCCGCGTCCGCCAGTTGAGCTTGGCCTAGGGCAGACTTCATGCCAGCGTTTCTGGAGAGCAAACAGCTCGGTCATGGACGCACCGTTGGAGCGCGAAACGGAGAATTTGAGGAAGTCATGGATGCAGCACGACGCGGCCATGCTCCGGGATTATCTCGTCGCCGGCGTCGAGGACCCTCGCGTCAACGCGCAGAGTATCCTCACTCGGCACAGCCTCATTCACCATCTTTTCCCGGGCAGATTCGAGGCGCTCATGGAGCATGAGCTTCGCTTCAGCGCCGTGCTGAGCTGGGCGGGGCGGATCCTGGCCGAGGCGGGCGGCAATGATGATCTGCGAGCCATCGAGCATGCCCTGCGCCGCGGCGCTGACGACGCCGAAGGCATCCGCATTCCTCGGTTCGTCTTGACGACTTACGCCGGACTGCCCGCGGCAGCGGGAGATCTGGTGGTGCCGAACTATCTCGGCGCCGTTTTCGCGCAGGACGTCGAAGGGATCGACGCGCCCGCGCCGGCCCCCGCGATCCTCTCCACCTTCGCGGACCTATGGCATGGCGCGCTCCGGGATTGTCCCACGGAACCCCTGACGGTTTTGGAGCTGGCGTGCGGTTCGGCGAATGACTACCGCTTCTTCAATTCGTTTGGACTGGCTCGATGGATCGACTATACCGGCGTCGACCTGTGCGAGAAGAATATCCAAAACGCGCTCGAAATGTTTCCGCAGGTCCGCTTCGCCATCGGCAATGCCCTGGAAATCAACGCGCCGGCTCGGGCCTTCGCGGCCACCTTGGCGCAGGATCTCTTTGAGCATCTCTCTCCCGCCGCCTTGGACCGGGCCATGGACGAGGTCTGCCGGGTCACAGACCGAATCTTGTGTTTGGGATTGTTCAACGCGTGGGAAGGTGATGAACACCTGGTACAGCCCCTGGCAGACTATCATTGGAGCCGCCTGAGCATTCCTCGTCTGCGACAACGCCTGGAGCAGGATGGTTTTGATGTTCGCGTCATTCATATTGACACGTTGCTGAAGTGGCGTTGTCAATGCGCCGAAACGCACAATCCCAACGCCTACACCCTCCTGGCCGAGCGCCGCCACGGTTAACGGCTAATTCTTCGGCTTGCCGACAACCCGATCCAGCCACGGATAGTTCTTCATCACCGCCTGGCGCCATTCCTTTTGAAAGGTGGGATCGACCCTCGACAAGGCCTGGGCAAGGGTGGCGAAGTTCTCTGCTGTCACCACGGGAGGCCCGCCCATCTCGCGCCGCCCCGCTTCAAACTCTGCTAAAACACCTTCTAAAGCTTGTCGCTGGGGCTTGTCCTGGTCCGCCAGCAGCACCCGGGCGTCGAAGGCGAGGGCGGCCAGCGAGACAGGGCGGATGGGGGGCTCGGAGTCCCGGGGCAAGCCCGCTGCCCCCGATTCGAGAAAATGGAGCGCGCGCTCCAACCCAGGCCGTCGCTCACCGGCGGCCTGGTCCAGCTCGTTCCTCAGCAGTGCCGCCAACGCGCTCCTGGCCTGCGCGCCATCAGTCCCTGCAGGCAGCGCGTTCCGGAGGACTTCCGCAAACGCGTCGTCGCCAAGCTTATCCAGGCTTACCACCCAGTCAGCAAAACTGGCCGACGTGAGCGCGCGGCTGCTCGGCGGCTGTTCTTCGATCTTCAGCTTCTCGTCCACCTCCGGAAATTGCGAGCGCAATTCGGGATTGAGCCGGCAGGCAGCTTCGAGCGCGCGTTCGCGGTAACCCGCGCCCCAGTCCTTGGCAGCTTCAGCGAAGGCGAGCAGATCGGGTGCGGCATCGGCAGCTGCCGGCCCGAGCTTGGCCAGCGCATCGGCGGCGTGGTGGGCGAATTTCGAAGATTCGCGGAGGGCCTGCACCAACTCCGCTTTGACTGGCGGCGTTGTCTCTCCGGGCCAGGAGGCCATGGCATACGCGGCCAGCAGTCGTTGCGCGCTGTTCGGGTCCTGCAACATGGGGGCAAGCGCCTCACGAAACGCCGCGCCGTCGCGCGATCCGGCCGGCACGTAACCAGCCAGCTTGTCAACGATCGTAAAGCCAAAACCCTCCGGGCCGCCCGCTCTCAGGGCAAGGACGAGATCTTCCCGCGCGCCGGGTAACAAGGTTTCCGCAGTCGTCGGCTGCCCATCCATCCGGATGATCGGTGGGGCAAACGCATCCAGCGCCATCGTCCGGATGAGGCTTGGTTCATTCGGCGACTGCAAAATCGAGCCAACGCCGGCCGGGCTAAATCAAACACCTGACTGGAAATGCCATCCCACTCGCCGCGATCGGCGATCAGGGTTCGCAGCCCGCTGGCTGAATAGAGGCGTGTCTCGTAATCGTCGACGGCGAGCGCTTCGAGGAGTATGGGCACCGCTTCCAGCGCTTGGCGGCCAAACGCATGAAGCACTTCTCGCAGGCGCGAAGGGGGTAACTGACAGCCGATGCCGGGCGCTGGAGGAGGGCCCGCAACTCCGTTTTTAACCGGTCGAGTTCGGTTGTGCCGGGGGCGGGGTCAGGCTGGCTTCGCCTGGAGGTCCGCGCGTTGGAACGAGATCCATTGGGGCCAGGCGCGCCGCAACGACGCGGTCGGCCACGGCCGCCTGCGGAGTGGCATTGTCTGGTTCGCGGCGCAGGACGACCACGCTTAGGCCGGCTGCGGCGACCAGCAAAATCAAACCGATCAACTTGGCTTTCGTCATAATGATTAGAGGAGAATAGCTCCGGCCATGCCGCCGGCACCCGCTTGGACGGACGCCAAACCGCCGAGCCCTTCCAATCGCATCAGCACCGGTGGGGGAGCAGCTTCGACCGAGTGGAGAAGCAAAAGCTCGCTCCCGGCCGTCAGACCGAAGGCCACTCCTTTGGCGGCAAAGTGCGATCGCAACCGTTCCAACGCGCGACTCACTCGCATCTTGGCGGCATCTTCACTCACGCCCAAGACTGCTCCGACTTCGCGCATCGATTTGCGCTCGAAAAATCGGACCAGGACCGCCTGGCGGTCGAGATCGCTGAGCTGGTTGATGGCGTCATCCAGGTGTGGGCCGATCTCTTCCCAGCGGCCGCGGTCGTCTTCCTCCACGCGTTCCATAGATGCCTTTTGTTCACGCACCTGGCGGCGGCTCTCCGCGCGCCAGACATCGATCGCCACGTGCACACTGGTCCGGTGCAGCCAGGCAACCAATTCACCGTTGGTGGCAAAACTGGGTGCGGAGCGCGCCAACCGCGTGAAAACCTCTTGCGCGACTTCCTCGGCCAGATGAGCTTCGCGCAACTGACGCCGCGCGACCGAGTAAACCAGGCTGCCGAATCCGCGAACCAACTGAGCGAAGGCCGCTTCGGATCGCTCAGCGCGGTATTGAGCCATGAGTTCGGAGCCGTTCATTCTCTGTGGTAGTAATCGTCACTGGTCTCGAAAGGTAACAACCACCCGAGGTTCACGCGCATATCGGTCACGTTCGGTCTCCGGAAAAGAAAACGCCGCGCCGTCCAGCAGTGCGGACGGCGCGGCGCGTAAGCCGACAGGGCGTTGACGTCAGCCGAGTTTCGGCATGGAAGTCCAGGCGCCTTTGTTGGCGTTGGACTCCAGACAGGTCTGGAGGAAAGCCAGTCCCGTCCAGCCGTCTTCGACCGTCGCATACTTCGAGCCATCGTTGGCAAACGGCTTGCCGCTTTGATAGCGGCGCACGTCGGCTTCGAAGCAGCGGTGCAGGCGCGCAAACGCATCGTGAAAGGCTTCCGGATGGCCGGAAGGAATGGTCGGCTCGGACATGAGGTCCGCGGGCACGTCCTTGGGCAAAAAGCCGTCCCCGGGCGTAACCGCCCCGCGATAATAAACGCGGTCGGGCTGACCCATGAGTGAGATCGTCACCACTTCCGGGTCTTCCTGGCGCCAGCGCAGCGTGCCTTTGGTTCCGTTCACTTCGATGCCCAGGTCGTTTAAATGACCGATGGAGACCTGCGACGCCCGGACCAGGGCGCGCGCGCCATTGCTCAAATGGCAGTAAGCGGTGAAGTGGTCATCGATCGGACGGCCCTTCACGAAGATCTCGAGATTGGCGGAAAGGTCGGTCACGTCCAAGCCCGTCACGTAACGCAGCTGCATGAGGGCGTGGGTGCCAATGTCCCCGCCGCAGCCGGAACCACCCGCCTTCTTGGGATCGACCCGCCAGGTGGCCTGCTGTTGGCCAGTGTCCTCCAATTTGGTCGCCAACCAGCCCTGCAAATAATAGGAGTCCACCCAGCGCACGTCGCCAAGCAACCCCGCCCGCACGATGTAACGGCTCAAGCGCGTCGTCCAATGCCCCAAATAAGTGTGCGCCAGCGCAAAAGGAATCTTTTTTTCCCGCACCTTTTTGACCAGCTTCTCGGCCTCATCCATGGTGACGGTCAGAGGCTTTTCGCAAAAGACCGGAATGCCCGCGTCGAGCGCCTTCATCGCGGGATCGAAATGGACGAAATTGGGGGTGACGATCAGAATGTAATCTAATTTCTCATTCTGGGGCACGGTCGTTTGCGCTTGGATCATCTCGTCATAAGAACCGTATCCCTTGATCGGATAAGGCCAATTGGCCGCTTCTTCCAGGGCGATCTTAGGGTCCGGGAAAAGGGCTCCGGCCGTGACGCGGCGAGTGCCGTCAAAATGAATGGCTTTTTGGTGAGGATTGACGATGAAGGCGCCCTTGCCGCCTCCCACCAAACCGACATTCAGGGGTCTATTGGACATAGTTGTTTCACTTTACTGGGTTAACGCAACGTGTGCGGCGCACAACCTGGAAGGCTTGCTCCACACGCTGTAGACTAAAGCAATCTAATGCCCCATCAAGCGTTTTGTGGTCGTGCACCCGCTTCGCCGTCCATCCTTTCGGCCCAACTGCCGACGCCCGCGGGCCAGGCTCTGCACGACATCTCCGCCCGTTCTTTCGCCCTTCCGTCCCTGCCGTCCCAATCGATCCGACTCTTCCCGGCAGTGCGAAACTTTCGCTGGTGGTCAGGGGTCCTTTTGACCCATCCTTGCCTCCTGTGAGAATGGCTCCTCTTTCCGGCCGACTGTCCTGGAGGCGATCATGGCTCGGTTTCCTATTGCTCTGCACAACCGGCGCCCTGGTCACGTCCCGCCTCCGCGCCGAGGAACCGACCACCCCGGTCGGTGTGGCCCAGATCGACATCACTCCGGACTACCCCATCCGCTTGAGCGGCTTTGGCGGGCGCCGGACGGAATCCGAAGGGGTCACGGCCAGGATCTGGGCCAAGGCGCTCGCCATTGGCCGCCCGCCCGAAGGCCCAGCCGTCCTCATCACAGCGGATAACCTCTGCGTTTCCGACGAGATCACCCAGGAGATCGCCCGCCGTCTGGCCACCCGCGCCGGGCTGCAAAGAGAGTCTCTGACCGTGACCGCGACCCACACGCATACGGCTCCGATGCTCCAGAACGTCTGTCCCACCCTCTTTGGGGTTCCCATTCCTCCTGACCACCAGAAACACATCGAGCGCTATACCGCGGAATTCAAAGACCACCTCGAAGCGGTCGCTTTGGCAGCCCTCCGAGACCTTCGCCCCGCCCGCCTCTGGTGGGGGGTTGGTTCGGTCGGCTTCGCGGTCAATCGCCGCACGAAAGGCGGCCCGGTGGACCACGATTTGCCCCTGCTCATTGTCCGGGACCTGCAAAACCGGGTGCGAGCGCTTTATTTCAGCTATGCCTGCCATTGCGTGACCTTGTCCGACAACAAGATCAGCGGCGATTGGGCCGGCTTCGCCCAGGAATCGGTCGCGAGGCTGTTTCCCGGTGCCATCGCTCTCGCGTCGGTTGGGTGCGGAGCGGATTCCAATCCGGATTCCGGGGTCACCGGCTCCAATGTGGCCATTTGCACCCAACAAGGGCAACAGATTGCGGACGAGATCAAGCGCCTGACCAGCGGTGTCCTCACGCCGATCACCAACTCCCCTGCCCTGCGCTACGAGCGAATCGACCTGCCTCTGGAATCGCCACGCACCCGCGCCGAATGGGAACTGCGGGCGCGCAACACCAACGCGATCGGCTTTCATGCCCAAGTGAATCTGGCCCGGTTGGACCGAGGCGAGCCGCTGGCAGCGAAGATCAATTATCCGGTCCAGAGCTGGGTATTTGGGAATGAGCTTGCCATTGTGTTCATGCCCGGCGAAACGGTGGTGGACTACGCGCGACGGTTGAAGCGCGAGTTCGACCGAAAGCGGCTTTGGATCAACGGCTATGCCAATGACGGCCGTTGTTACATTCCGAGCGAGCGAGTTCTGCAGGAAGGCGGTTACGAAGGCGGAGATGCGATGATCTACTACGACATGCCACAGCGTTTCGCTCCTGGTCTGGAACAAAAGCTCGTCGATGCGGTCTATCGCCAGCTGCCGCGCTCCTGGATCAGCCTGGAATAGATCAGCCGCGCGAGGGCCCAGTCACAGCTTATCGCGGTGCTCCAGCGCGAACTTCAGCAGGGCGTTGTTCCCGTGCACACTCAGTTTCTCAGCGATGTTCAGCCGATGGTTCTCTACCGTCTTCGGGCTGATGAACAGTTCGGTAGCGATCTCCTTGCTGGTCTTGCCCCGCGCGATCAAGCCCAGAATCCGCCGCTCTGACGGCGTCAACTGCCCCAGACCAGGCGTCTGGGACGCGAATCCCCGCGCCCGATCCGTCCGGCGCAGGAGCAAATGAGAGATGGCCGGACTGATAAAGTACTGCCCGGCCGCGACGCTCTGCAAACAGGCGATGATGTCGCTGACGGTGTTTTCTTTGAGAACGTAGCCCTTGGCCCCGAGGTCCATGGCTTCATTGAAAAGGTCTTCTTCCTTAAACATGGTCAGGATCACGATGGACACGGGCAATCCCTGCCGCTGGACCGCCCGGGCAACGCCCAGGCCGTTCAGCTGCGGAATGACAATGTCCAGGACGGCGATATCGGGCTTGTGCTGGCGGATCAACTGCACCGCGGTGTTGCCATCGGCTGCTTCGGCCACAATCCGGCCGCCGCGCTCCGTTTCGATGACCTTGCGCAGCCCCTCCCGAAAGATGGGATGGTCATCCGCGATCAGAATGGTCGGGCTCATGGATATCAGATTGAATCGGGAGTTGAATGAACAAGGTCGTGCCCTGGCCCGGGACGGAGCGGACTTCGAGCTGACCGCCGAGAATCGCTACCCGCTCCCGCATCCCGGTTAGGCCAAAGCCCCCCGGCGGCGCGCCCGGGGTTTCAGCCGCTCGCGGGTCAAAGCCGCGCCCGTTGTCACCGATGGCCAAATGCAGCTCCGGTCCACATCGCTCCATCCGCAGGGTCGCCCCGGAAGCGGCGGCGTGGCGCAGGATATTGCTGCAGGCCTCCTGCACAACTCGGTAAAGGTTGATCTCCAAAGCCGGCCGAATCAAGCCATCCACGTCGTCCATCTCGACCCGCTCCCATTTGAGTCCGGCCCGTTCCATCTGCCCAACCAGGGACCGGATCGCTCGTGTCAGGCCCATTTGGTCGAGCTGATAAGGACGGAGATTGAGCGCGATGTGGCGTATCTCTTCCAAGCATTCCGAAGCCGTGTCCGAGACGCGGCGGAGCTGTTCGCTGAGCGCGTCGGCCGTGTGGCGAGTGAGCAGGCCAAATTGGGCATCGTTTTTGATCACCAGCAACTTCTGCCCAAGGCTGTCATGCAGGTCGGCGGCAATCCGCTGCCGTTCCGCTTCCTGGGATTCAATCAGCCGTTGCGAGAAGCTGCGCTGGACACTCCGCTGACGCTCCAAAGCTGAGACCCGCGCGTGATACCCCCAAACGAGCGCCACCAGGATCGCCGCCCCCGTTCCCACCCGGAAGGGCCACGATTGCCAGAAAGGCGCCGCCACCACGAACGCCAGCGTCTCCTGTCTCTCGCTCCAGTCCATTGACTCGCTCGCCGCTCGCACCCGAAACACATAATCGCGGGGCGGCAGGTTGGTGTAACTCGCCATGCCTTCAAGCCCCGCATCGATCCAGTCCCGGTCTACCCCATCCAGGCGGCATTGTCTCCGCGGAGGGCGCACTTCACTCAAACTCACCACGGCATAGCGGATCGTGACCACTTCTGTTCCTACTGGGACTTGCAGGACCGGCGGCGGCCGCGTTCCCACCGCCGGCCATGGCGCTCGCCGGAGCAATTGCGCGTCGGCCCAGACCTGGTCCAAGACAATGCGGGGAAACCGGGGCACTGGCGGCGTTCCCGGAATGGTCGCTTCGCGCCCGGAGTTGCCGCCAGAGTTCGACGGACGCAGCCGAATCAAGCCCGCGCCCTGGGCCGCCGCCCACAAGTTTCCCTCGTCGTCTTCGAGCAGGTGGCGAATGGGGGTGGCGGCAAAGCGCTGGCCCCATTCGACCGGCTGGAGGGCTCCGGCGGCATCGAAGCGCCAGACGTGTCCGGCCCCGGTAGTGACCCAAACCTGGCGCCGGCTGTCTTCCATAATAAGCTGAATGGAAGCGAGGGGTTGTGGAAACAACCTCTTCCCTTCCAGCCATCGCCCATTTTCAAATCGCTGCAGACCATCCCGCCCCCCAATCCACATCCCGCCGCCCTGCGCGGCGCCCGTCTTCAACGCGAAAAACTCGGCTTGAGTATCGGGCGCGCGGAGCAACTCCCAGTGGTCCTTGGCCCACCAGGACAAGGTGTTGCCATGGCGGACCCACACCCCGCCGTCCAGGTCCATGTTGATGCCGACAAAGGGGCCGGGCCCAGCCCCCCGCGCGTCGAGCCAGGGCATAAGCGTATCCCGCCCGCCCTGGAAGATTCGCCCTTCGCGATCACTGACAACGATGCGGCCTTGCCGGTCGGCGTAGACACCGTGAATGCCAGCCGGCGAACGGGTCTGGTCAAGCGTCACGGCCTCGAACCGGCCCGGACGTCCGCGCAGCAGGGCACCATCTTCCAGTCCTGCCCAAATCCGGTCGTCGCGATCGATGCGCAAGCTCACGATTCGGCCGTGGATCAGCTCGGGAATGTGTTCCCGCGAAAACTGCTTGAAGACAAACCCATCGAAGCGGGCCAGGCCATGCGGCGTCGCCAGCCAAAGAAAGCCGTCGCGAGATTGAGCGAGAGCGATGACCTCGTTGTGGGGCAAGCCTTCGGGCGCCTGCCAGGTATCGAGAAGATACTCGTCCCCGCCTGCGCCCCGGCCGCCGGCAAGCGCCGCCACCAGCAAAAATGCCACCCGTATCAGCAACTGGCTGACGTCATTCATCACCTGTCCTGGTCAAAAAGGCCCCGCTTGTCGGCGCGTCGCACGTCCAGGCGCGGCGCGTTGGCCGCCGGAGCGAGGGCTGACTTTCGCCCATGGTCAAGACACGGAAGGCCGATCGGCTGCCGGGAACGCGTGTGGTCCGATCCATTGATCGAGGGACCACTGCGCTTGAGATTGCCGCCGCCGCTTGCTGAACGCCAGTTTCTTTCGCTAGGGGTTGACCCTCATTTTGCCCGAGCGATGCCACCTAGCAGCGCCGCCCGGCAGCAGGCTTCAAATGAGTGTCGTTGCCCATTCTCAAGACCATCCCGTTTCGCAAACATAGCACCACGTACTGCCGCCTCCTCACCAAGACGGCCCACGTAGGCAAACCATGAAAACCAAACTCTCGCTCGGCTCGTTACGGTTGCTCGTCCCCTGGCTCCTCTCCGCGTCCTCCATCTGCAGCCTCGCGCTCCTTGGCGCTCTCCTCAATCAGCCCAGTCGCGCCGCCGCTTACTCCTCGCCCATTGCCATCTCGACCGACGATCGCCTCATTTGGGCGGTCAACCCGCGCGACAACACCGTCAGCGTCATCCGCCCGGATTCGCTCGAAGTGCTGGCGGAAATCGCTGTCGGCCGCCAACCCCAGTCCGTCGCCATTACGCCGGACAAAAAGTGGGTCTATGTCGCCAATGCCGCGGACAACTCGGTTGCGGTGATTCGGATTGATACCGGCGCCTGGACGAGCTTCGCTGCCACCGTCGATACCTCGGTCGGCTTGAACGGACAGCTCATCACCGGAGCGGAGCCGTTCGCGGTCGCGTGTTCCCCGGACGGCAAGCGGGTGTTCGTCGCCAACCGGCAGCAGGACACGGTCACCGTCATCAACGCCGAGACACGCACCATCATCGGCCACGTCGACCTGCGCAACAGCCTGGCGAACGATCCCGATCGGCGGCGTCACTTTCAGCCCGGCGGTCTGGGGGTCACCCCTGACAATCGGCGACTTTATGTCTCGCGCTTCCTTTCCTTCACCAAGCCTGGCGGACGGCAAGGGGAAGACCAGGGCAAAGAGGGCCTGGTGGCGGTGCTCGACATCAATACTTCCTCCGCTGATCTGGCCGATTACAAAGTGGCCCGAGTCGTCACCTTAGCGCCGCAGGCGACCGGCTTCACCATTCCCGGAATCTCGAACGCGACCGAAGCCGTTACCTTCGCCTACCCCAACCAGCTCAACGCCGTGGTGGTGCGCGGCGATTACGCTTACCTGCCCAATATCGGCGCCTCCCCCAATGGCCCGTTGCGCTTCAATCTCGATACCCATGCGTTTGTCAATCTGATCGGGGGCGTCAATGGCGACCAACCGAGCGATCTCGGGGCGCTCAACCTTCACCTCGGAGCGCGCGATCCGGAAGCTGGCCGGCGCCGCCTCTTCTTTGCCAACCCGTGGGCGATCGCTTTCACCAGCCAGACGGGACCAGGCTCCGGCTACGTGGTCAGCGCCGCCAGCGATCTGCTCGTCAAAGTCAACGTCGGCGAGGACGGCCGCCTGACCTTTACCGGCGATGAGAACACCACCCGTTATCTCGACCTGAACGATCCGGACAACCCGCTCACCAGCGGACGCAACGCCGGCAAGAATCCGCAAGGGATTGTCATCACCAGCGACGCGACGCGCGCTTACGTCAACAACTTCGGTTCCAAAAACGTCACCGTGGTCGACCTCACCACCGATACGATCATCAAAGTCATCCCGCTCCGCCCCCTCCCCACCCCCGGTTCATTGCAGGAAAAAATCCTGGTCGGCGCGGAGGTTTTCTTCTCCTCCCGCGGCAACTTTGATCCCGTCCCGGGAGCGACCGTTTCCTTGCGCGACCGGCTGTCGAGCGAGGGGTGGCAAAGCTGCGCCAGCTGCCATCCGCATGGCTTGACGGATGGGGTCGTCTGGCAATTCAACTCCGGCCCGCGCAAGAGCGTGCAGATGAACGGGACCTTCAACCCGATTCATCCGGACCGACAGCGCGTGCTCAACTACTCGGCGGTCTTTGACGAGGTGGAAGATTTCGAAATCAATGTCCGCAACGTTTCCGGACCGGGCAACCTGCCGAACACGACCCCGCCCCAACTCGATCCGAACCACGGCTTGCTCATTGGCGACGATGGCAATGTCAATGCGGCGCCAGGAGCCCTGAACGGTTTCGCCAAAGCCAATGCCGATCGGCCGCAACTCTCCGTCACCCTGCCTGGCAGCGCCGTCTCCGTTCCGGCCCTGACCGGTCTGCGCGAATGGTTTCGGCACGCTATCCGCACTCCCAGCGGGCCGCTTCCTGGGTATGGCGGGGCGGGCGCTGATCTGGCCCAGATTGGAGAGGGGCGAAAGCTATTTGAGCAGGTCGGCTGCGTCACGTGCCACGGTGGAAGCCAATGGACCATTTCGTTCAAAGACTTCGCTTCCCCGCCGTCCAGCGCGGACATCTTCACCGAAACGACTCCCGCCGCAACCTCCGGAACGCCGGTCGGTGTTCAATACCTCAACCGCTTTCTCCGTGATGCCGCGACTTTCAATCTGGGCGTGGCGGGCGGCGGCAATGAATTTGGCAAGAACATCGGGGCGATTGAGAAAGCAGCGCCCACGGTCGCGAATGGCGTTTTGGTGCCGGGCCTGGATGCGCTGGGCAAAGATTACAATGGAGACGGCGCCGGCAATGGCTTTAACGTTCCCTCCCTGCTCGGGGTCTTTGCGATGCAACCGTACAACCACAACGGCGCGGCTGAATCCATCGCCGAGATCCTCACTGATCCGCGCCACTGGCAGCATAGCGGCGGCGACAGCTCCATTCTCAATGATCCGGCCAAGCAGGCCGCCCTGACCGCCTTCATCGAATCGATCGATGCGCAGACGCCCATCTTTAACATTCCAGGCGAGCCGCTCTTCATCACCGACGTGGCCAAGGGCCCAACTCAGTCGACCATCGACTGGCTCGGCGGCACCGGCCCGTTCGCGTTGCAGAAGAAGCAAGCGCTCGACGAAGCCTATTTCGTCACCGTCGCCACGACGCCGGAGCGTCGCGCCGCCGACCCGGATCCAAGTTCGGCGGTGTTCTATCGAATCTTCGACCTGGATCACGCCCCGACCGTCTGGCTCAATCTGGCCCTGCGGGGCGACTCCGTCCGCCCAAACCCGATCGACTCTTCCGCCCGGGGTTTCGGCTATCTGCGCGTCAAGGGCAACACCCTCTCCTTCACCATCACCTCCCAGGGACTGTCCGGGCCCGCGACCGCCGTCCGCCTTCAAGGGCCCGCCGGCGCCGCGGAGGTCGGTGCGACCCTGCTCGATTTGACTCCCTTTCGTGGTGTGGCCACGGGCAATGCGGGCACCTGGATCGGCGCCACGCCGATCACCGCGGAGCAGAAGGCCCACATCCTTGGTCACCAAACCTATGTCGAAATTCTCACGGCCGCCAACCCGGCCGGAGAGATTCGCGGCCAGGCAGTCACAGCGGTCTTGAAAGCAAGCCTGAGCGGCGCGGCGGAACGACCTGCGCCCGTTGTGACGCCCGCCAACGGCTTTGGCATCTTCACCCTCGTTGGGCAGGAATTGTCCTTCAACATCAATTATCAAGGGCTGAGCGGGCCGGCCACAGCGGCTCACATTCACGGTCCGGCCAGGGAGAGTCAGACAGCTGCGCCGCTGATCGATCTAAAGGATTACGCAGTCGGTGGCTTTGGCACCTCCGGGGCCATCATCGGCACAGTCACTCTCGATGAGCGTCAACTGGCCGCCATCAGCGACGGCCTGACTTATGCCAATATCCACACCGTGGCGAACCCCGGCGGGGAGATTCGCGGGCAGGTCACCGTCCATAATACGGCCACTCCCTTCAGTGCGGCCTTGACTGGCGCCGCCGTCCGTCCCGCGCCGGTCGATTCCCTCGCCACCGGCTTTGCCAGCGTCGGTCTGAATGGCCATCAAATGACCTTCCACCTCGTTTACCGAGGACTATCCGGCCCGGCCACCGCCGCGCAGATCCGCGGTCCTGCGCCAACCAGCGCCAGTGCCGGCATTCTGCTTGACCTGGCCCCGTTCCACACAGGGCCGTTCGGCCTCGAAGGCGAATTCTCCGGGGCGGTGGAACTCTCCGACGAATGGCGACTTAACCTCCTCAATGCCGATACCTACATCAACATCGCCACGACCCGCAATCCCGATGGCGAAGTCCGCGGGCAAATCGCTCCGATCCTGCTTGATGCGGTGATGCGCGGCGCCAACGAACGCCCCAATCCAGTCGCATCCGATGCCCTCGGCAGCGCCCGCCTCGCTCTGCTCGGCCGCACCTTGAGCTTCCAAATCGACTATGCCGGGCTCTCCGGTGATGCCACCCTCGCACACTTGCACGGACCGGCCGGCCCGGATCAGACCGCCTCCCCGCTGATCGACTTGCGGCCTTTCGCCTTGAACGGCTTCGGTCAGCTCGGCTTCATCGTCGGTAGCATTCAGACTCAGCCGAACGAATTGGATACGATCGTCGACGGCCTCGGCTATCTCAATGTCCATACTGCTGCCAACTCCGGCGGGGAGATTCGCGGCCAGGTCCGCGCGGTGATCGATCCGGGCACCGCGCCGGTGGATCCGGGCGCCGTTATCGATGCCCATACCGCCGCCCTCAACGCCGGCCAACTAGAAGCCGCCCTCGCTTTGGTGGCCGACGATGCCGTGTTTGATCGTCCGCTCCCAACGGGCGTCCTCACTGGCAAAGCTGCCATCCGCAGCTATCTCCAGGATCTCATCGCGCACAAGCCGCAAATCCAATTGATTGGATTGCACACTGTCGATGGCGAGAATGTCCGATGGAAAACACGGACCTCACAGATCAACGGGGCCGATCCCAGCCAGATCCAGGTCAGCTTGAACGATTCCTCAGCCATCGTTCGCAACGGACTGATCATTCAGCATACGACCCGCCCGCTCCAGTAAGGGCTCGCGTCACCGGCGCGCAAGAGCGGCGCGCCGGTATCCAGGCGGGTGGCGATCGGATGGACCGCGCCAAACCAGAGCCGTGTTCACCATCGGGGAACACGGCTTCTCACTGCTCGGGACGCGGGAGACAACGGATCAGCGGGTGAAGGCGCAGGCAGGCCTCCGCTCATCCTTTGGTGGCGCCTGGCGAGTCGGCCGCCGTTCGCCTGTTCCGCGGCATCTTCACTCTCGCTGGCATCAGGAACCAGGGGGCAGCAGCAGCAGCGGATGCCCGACGGCTTCGTGAAGCCTCTCAAACACAACGGCAATACGACTTTGGTGGAATCCCGTAGCCCGTATTGGGGTCATCACCCCATTGCGCATCTCTTGGATGCCGATGACCCTTGGGGCGGCTGGGTCCAAGCTCCGCCACAACCCAAGGAACCAATATTAACATGCGAAGTCTATTAATTTTACTACTCACGCTCAACCTGAGCATTCCCGCCATCGCGGGGCCATTGCGGGCGCCGCCCAACGCCCGCCACTTTGTCAACGACCAGGGCAAAGCCGTTTATTTGGGCGGATGGCATACGTGGAACAATTTCCAGGACCTGAGTGCGGTGCCGAACCTGGACTATGCCACGTATTTGAATACATTGGCGGCCGACGGTGGAAACTTCTTTCGGCTCTGGAACTTCGAATCGATCGCGCTCACCTTCCTGACCTGTCCGCCCGGAGGTTGGGGCACCGTCTCACCGCTTCCTTTTGAACGAAGCGGCCCGGGCACCGCCCTCGACGGGAAACCCAAGTTCAATTTGGTTCGCTATAACGCCGCGTTTTTTGACCGCCTCCGGGAAAGAGTAGCACTCGCTTCCAACAAGGGCATTTATGTGATGGTCATGTTGTTTGAAGCGAGTGCCCCGATTTCCGGCTCGAATTTTGCCTGGAGCCCGTACAATGCCGCGAACAACGTGAACGGCGGGTTTTCCAAGGCGAGCGACGTTTTCACGCTCAACAGTCCCGCCATGACCGGAATCTACGACGCCTACATCAGGAAGGTCATCGATACGCTCAATGAATTCGACAATGTCATTTTCGAACCGGCCAACGAACCCCAGGTTTACTCGAGCACCTTCATTTCCCACGTGATCGATGTCGTGCATGAGTACGAACGATCGAAGCCCAAGCAGCATCCCGTCATTTATTCCAGCTACTACTCGGACGCGAATTACATCCTGCACGCCGCCGGCAATGCCGATGGGATCGCCCCCGGCGCCACCTTGAGCAATTGGGACCCGGTTCTCTACGTGAACCCCAAAAAACCCTGGATCATGGACACCGACCACATCTTTCTCCCTTCGACGGGAGGATTTAAGTATGTCTGGAAATGCTTGCTGAGGGGTTACAATTTCACCCACATGGACTCCGGCGTGCTCGTCTGTCCCTCGATCGGGTGGGCCCTGCCCGACGCGCAGATCCGTCGCGCTGCCGGGGACACCGTCCGATTCGCCAATCGCATCGATCTCGCCCACATGGAGCCGTCCACGACGATCAGTTCCACCACCTACGCCCTGCAGAAGGAAGGCGAATACCTGGTCTGGCAACCATCAGGGTCCAGCCCGTTCACAGTCTACGTGGCTGCAGGAACCTATGACTTCGAGTGGTTTTCACCCTCCACTTCCACTTTCATATCGCGCGGCTCAATGACCGTCGGCGCGGGCAACAATACCTTTGCTCCCCCTGCCGGCCAGTATGACGGAATCGTCCTGTATCTGAAACGCACCGCTACCGCCCCTCCCCCGCCGGTCGTCTCCGGTCCGGTTTACAATCCTAGTTTCGAAAGCGGCGGTGCCGGATGGATTGTATCCGGAAATTTGGCCGCCGTCGGATCCGCTTCCTACAAGGCTTCGGACGGGGTTAGACTCCTGGTGTTCAACTGGGGCCAGACGGCGCCCAACGGGATTGCTTCCCAAGCTTTTCCGACCAAGGCTGCCCAGCGATACACGTTGCACTTTGATGTGGGGGTCATCGGCTGGAACCAGGACGAACAACGTCTCCTGGTCGAGGTGGTTGGGAACAAGACTCTTTCTTCAAAGACCATATCCGTCGTCGCTGCGGGCAACGGCGCGACCACTTGGACGCCACAGTCCATTACTTTTACAACCGACAGCACGTCCACCATCTTGAAGTTCACGGATATTTCCGTCGTCACTCACAACCTGGATTTGTTGTTGGACAATATCCGAGTGACCGAGGACGGAACCAGCCCTCCGCCCGAACCGCCCGTCACACCGTCGGCGCCGACTTTTGCCAACGGCAGTTTTGAATCCGGCAGTGATGGATGGTCGATAAGTGGATTTGTGAGAACCACCAAGGGGGCGGGATTGTTCACCGCCCAGGACGGCGAAAAGTTGACCATTTTCAACGGTGGTGACATGCCCTGCAACGGGATCGTCTCCCAAACCTTTGCCACCTCGGCCGGCCAAGCCTACACGTTAACTTTTCGAGTGGGGGTGGTGGCTTATAACAATGACGAGCAACGCTTGAAGGTGGATGTTCTGGGCGCGGCACCCTTGCTTTCTCAATCGATCTCGATCACGGGAAATGGATACGCCACCGCCAAGTGGCTCCCGCAGACCTACACCTTCACCGCGAATAGTGCGTCCACAACCTTGACGTTTCGCGACACCTCGACCGAAACCCGCAGCCTGGATTTGCTCCTGGATGATGTCCGCATCCGGTAGCTGGTTGATGCTGTTTCTGGCCTAATGGTGAACAGAGTTGCCTCGGCGATCCAAAGGCTTCCCAGGCTTATCGGCAACCGTCATATCATCCCCCAGGATTCTGGTCCGTTGAAAACGGAAAACAGCCGGTTTTGAGGGGAGGAGTTGCCGCGTGATTCCTGCAGATCAACCGCCCCGGCTTGTTCCGGGAGGATTTGAGTTACAAAAACTGGCGGTTTCGCCTGATGGCGAACTGGTGGCGGCATCCAGTTTCGAAGGTCAGGTTCTGCTGTTCGGTGCCGCAGAGGGCGGATGGAGGTCGGTCGTTTTCTACCGATTGGGGGCGGGAAGCCGTTAAACTCTGGGATGTCAGCACGCGTCAGGAGCTGCTGACTTTGGCTGGCACCGACCAGTATCTGCCCCAGGCCCGATGGAGCGCCGACGGCGAGGTGATCCTCGCCGGCCCGCCGTGGCAGGCCTGGATCGCGCCGTCCTGGGAGGAAATCGAGGTGGCGGAGGCGAAGCAGCCGCCTTCGTCGGCCTTCGGCGGGCCAGGAAACGCGGCGATCAAGAAGCCATAAGCCGCTCGTGCTGTGGAGACCGATGGACGCGCCGTAGTTCTCCATCGCTTTCCCACGACGCGCGTTGTCAAAAGGCCTGTCCTCCCTCCAGAAAAGAAATTTCAAAACGAGTGGCAGGATTGGGCGGCGAAAAACGCCTTGGATCCGTGACACAGTGAATCAGGAGAAACAAACGCCATTGAACAAGGGTCAACTTGTGAAACATCGACTTCTTCGCCTGGCTCTCGCGGCGCCGCTCTTCGTCCTTTCCGCCTGGCCCCGGGCCAACTTCGCTCAAGCGGCAATCAGCTACGCGGTGGTGGCTTGGGGAAACAACGAATACGGCCAGACAACGGTTCCTGTCGCGGCGCAAAGCGGGGTGACCGCGATTGCGGCGGGATATCTTCACACCGTGGCCTTGAAGAACGACGGCTCAGTGGTGGCTTGGGGATTGAACAACTTCGGCCAAACGACGGTGCCCGTCGCGGCGCAAAGCGGGGTGACGGCGATTGCAGCAGGGACTTATCACACCGTGGCCTTGAAGCACGACGGCACGGTGGTGGCCTGGGGATACAACGGCTCCGGCGCAGTGGCAGGAACTCCATCCGCCAATGACCTGGCAAGTCCGGTCACACTGGGAGGTCAGGTCTTGAGCGGGGTGACGGCGATTGCGGCGGGATGGGGCTTCACCGTCGCCTTGATGAACGATGGTTCGGTCGTGGCCTGGGGAGACAATGACTCCGGCCAAACGACGGTGCCCGTTGCGGCGCAGAGCGGCGTGACGGCAATTGCGGCCGGCGGTGCCCATACCGTCGCCTTGAAGAACGATGGCTCGGTCGTGGCCTGGGGAAGAAACGACATGCGCCAAACGGTGGTGCCTGTCGCGGGGCAGAGCGGAGTGACGGCGATTGCGGCAGGCATTGCTCACACCGTGGCCTTGAAGACCGACGGCTCAGTGGTGGCTTGGGGAAACAACAGCTACGGCGAGGTGACAGGTACTCCAACCACCAAGGCCCCTTACTTTGCAGGCGCAAGTCCGGTCACGCTAGGAGGTCAGGTCTTGAGCGGCGTGACGGCGATTGCGGCGGGAGAATTTGACACGGTGGCCTTGAAGAGCGATGGCTCGGTCGTGGCCTGGGGATACAACAACTCCGGCCAGACGACAGTGCCTATGGCGGCGCAAAGCGGAGTGACGGCGATTGCGGCGCGAGGTTGGAACACCGTCGCGCTGGTCATCCCAACGGCCCCTAACATTACCACCCAACCGGCGGGGCAGGCGGTGAATCTGTGGCAGAGCGCGAGCTTCTCCGTGGTGGCTACGGGCTATCCCTTGCACTACCAGTGGCGCAAGGATGGGGTGGACCTCGCCGGGGCGACGAGCGCGACTTACCGCCTGCCGTCCGCGCAAACGAATCAAGCGGGCACCTACACCGTCGTGGTGAGCAATTCCGCCGGCAGTGTGACGAGCGCGCCCCCAGCGGTGCTGACGGTAAACCCGATCGTTGCTCCCGGCACGGTCGTGGCCTGGGGAAGGAACGGCGACGGCCAAACGACCGTGGCGGTCGCGGGGCAGAGTGGCGTGGTGGCGATCGCGGCGGCTGCGGCTCACTCCGTGGCCTTGAAGGACGACGGTTCGGTGGTGGCCTGGGGAAGCGATTGCTGCGGCCAGACGGATGTGCCCATTGCGGCCCAGAGCGGGGTGACGGCGATCGCGGCGGGAACGTGGCACACCGTGGCCTTAAAGCACGACGGGACGGTCGTGGCCTGGGGAGCGAACGGAGACGGCCAAGTGACTGGAACTCCAGCAACTGATGGCTGGCCGTATTCGGCAACCGCGGGTCCGGTCACACTGGGAGGTCAGGTCTTGAGCGGCGTGACCGCAATTGCGGCGGGAACGTGGCACACCGTGGCCTTGAAGCGCGACGGGACGGTCGTGGCCTGGGGAAACAACAACTTCGGCCAGGTGACAGGCACTCCACCGACCAACGCCACTTATTCCGCAATTGCAAGTCCGGTCGTTCTGGGAGGTCAGCTTCTGACCGGGGTGAAGGCGATTGCCGCGGGAATGTGGCACACCCTGGCCTTGCAGAACGACGGAACGTTGGTGGCGTGGGGAGCCAACTCCTCCGGCCAGGTGACAGGCACTCCAACACCCGACGGCCCTTATTCGGCAATCGGAAGTCCGGTCGCACTGCGAAGTCAGATTTTGACCGGCCTGACCGCGATTACGGCGGGATCGGTTCACAACGCCGCCTTGAAGAACGACGGAACGGTCGTGGCCTGGGGAAACAACACCTTCGGCCAGGTGACAGACACTCCAACAATCGACGAGTCACTTTTTGGAATAGCAAATCCAGTCTCCCTGCGAGGCCAGTTGCTGGGCGGGGTGACGGCGATTGCGGCGAGCTCCCCGGTGATAGCTACCGAACTTTCGGACGTAAGAGTCAGTCACACCGTCGCTCTAAAGAACGACGGGACGGTGGCGGCCTGGGGATACAACCGCGACGGCCAAGTGACAGGCACTCCAACAACCGACGACCTTGATTCTGCAGTCGCAAGTCCGGTCACACTGGAAGGTCATATCTTAAGCGGAGTGACGGCCATTGCGGCGGGACATTTTCAGACCGTGGCGCTCATCGGCGGCGTCCAGCTGCTGCCCTCTTTGAAGGTCAGCCCTAGCGGCGATGAAGTCATCCTCTCCTGGCCCACGAATGCGCCGGGGTTCACGCTGCAATTCACGCCCACCCTCTCACCGCCAATGACCTGGCTCGATTCTCCAAGCGTACCGAGGGTTACGGGCGCACACTTCACGCTCACAAATGCCAATACCGGCGCCCGGTTTTATCGGCTGAGGAAAATGTAGTCCGCCGGGAAACCAGCCACGCGAGACTGGCAGGAAACTCCAAAAGCCGTGGCATGACTGGGCGCGGAAAACCTTGAGCGGATGACCCGACCGTCGGAAGCGGGACGGACCCGGCCAGACAACCACTGGAACACACAACGATCTTCATGGAGGACAGCTGGCCCCAACTATTGGCCGACCCGTCCGCAGCCGATTTTGCCATCGTTCCAATTGGTCCTGCTAATGCCGGTTAAGCGGCTTTAAACAAATCTTATTTGAAACCTGGATGCGATCAGATAAAGTAGGCGGCCTATGAGGAATACGAGGTCCCTTCCACACGAACGAGCCGTTAGGTCAACAGCGGCTTTCATCTGTTGTTTGGCAGCGGGTCTGAGCACTGGCGCGCTGGCCGCGAACATCGCGCCTTCCGGAACGGGCGTTCTGGGTATCAACGACGCCATCGATGCCGACGGCGGAACGCAACGTTACAACGCGGGCACAGCGGCAGCCATCAACGACAACGATCCCACCACTCGGGTCGACAATTGGTTCGGCACCGCCCCAACCGATCAGGGCCAAGCGTTCAGCTTTGTCGCCATTCAATGGCCCAGTGCCCGGTTCGAAACCATTAAAAGCCTTCGCCTGACCATGGCCACATTCCTCGATGGCGGTTGGTTCGGGGCCAAAGGCGTCGGACCGGCGGCCGGCGGCCCACTGAGCGCGGCACAGCTGATCGTTCCGACGGTGCAGGTCTCGACCAACGCCGGGGCGACGTGGACAAGTGCGCCCGCGACCTCTGATTATTTGACTGCTTTGACCGGCCACGTCATTGGCGGCGGCGATGCCGGCAACCCGACCACGGTCACAGCGACCTTCACGCTCCAAACCCCGGCCACTCGGATCAGCGGGATTCGAATCATTGGCGAGAATGGCGGGGCGGCGGATGGGAACGGCTTCATCGGCGTTTTCGAATTGGAAGTGGAGGCGGATGCGGCCGTCGATTCGGACGGCGATGGGATGGCGGATGCCTGGGAACAGGCCTACGGGCTCGCTGTCGGCACCAACGACAGCACGGTCGACGCCGATAACGACGGTTTGACCAACCTGGAAGAATTCAATACCACCACCATCCCCAGCAACCCCGACACGGATGGAGATGGACTTAAAGATGGCGCCGAAGTCAAAACCCATCTGACCAAACCAGGCGTAGCGGACACGGACGGCGATGGCGTCAGCGATGGCATCGAGGTGAATCAGACCAAAACAGACCCGCTCGCGACCGATTCGGACCAGGACGGGCTGAGTGACGGCACGGAGGTCAACTCGCTCCACACCAACCCGACCGCGGCCGACACCGATGGCGATAGCTTCTCCGACTCCGTGGAAGTGGCCCAAGGCAGCGATCCGTTGAGCCCGACCAGCATTCCAGCCAACGTCGCCCTGTTCGGTCATGGCCTGATGGGAACGAAGGAGTCCTTGGAAAGTGGCCCGGAAACCGAAACAGAGTTCTATCACGTGGGCGCGGCCGAGAACATCAATGACGGCGACCCGGCCACCCGGGTTGACACCTACAATGGTGATACTCCAGGGAATGTCAGCTTCGTCGGCATTCTGTGGGATTCGCCGGTAAAGGTGGCCCGCCTCGAATTGACTTTCGCCACTTTCTACGATGGCGGCTGGTTCGGCGTGAATGGAATCGGGCCCGGCTCGGGGGGCAAACTTGGACCGTCCCACCTGGTCGAACCGCGCGTGGAGATTTCGAAGGACGGCGGGGCCTCCTGGACGGCAACCCCGCATTCGTCCGACTACCTGACGGCCTTGAACGGGCACGGCATCGGCGGTGGCGCCAATCCCAATCCAAGTTCGGTGAAGGCGATCTTCACCCTCAATCAACCTGCGCAAGGCATCACTGGCATCCGCATCATCGGCACGGACGGCGGCCAGGCCAGCGGCGGCTTCCTCGGTGTCTTTGAATTGGCGGCTCTCTCCGAGGCGCCTTCGGCCACCGATACGGATTCGGACGGGATGGAGGATGCCTGGGAACGGCAGCATTCCCTCAATGTCGGCGTGAACGATGCCTCCGGCGACCCGGACGACGACGGCCTGACCAACAAGCAGGAGTTCACCTTGCTGACGGACCCGCAGTTCGGCGATACGGATAACGACGGCTTGAGCGACGGCCAGGAGGTCAATCAGTCCAAAACCAACCCGCGCCAGGCCGACACCGACGGGGACGGTTTGCCCGACGGCCAGGAAGTGAATGTCGTCAAGAGCGACCCGAACAAGGTCGACACCGATGGCGACGGCTATTCCGATCCCGCCGAAGTCAACTTGGGCAGCAACCCCAGTTCGGCCGCGAGCACGCCGACGGACATTGCCTTGCTTGGAACCGGCATTTTAGGGACCAAAGAATCGGTCGAAACCGGGGCCGAAACGCCCGTCTTCAACGCCGGAGCTGCGGCCAATATCAACGACGGCAATCTCAATACCCGGGTCGATACGTGGAATAGTGGGGGCGCGGATACGGCCAGCTTCGTCGGCATCCTCTGGCCCCAACCCGTCACCAAGTCCATCATCCGACTGGAACTGAGTCTCGCCGTCTTCTTTGACGGCGGCTGGTTTGGAGTCAATAGCGAAGGACCTGGAACCGGCGGCGTTCTCTCGCCGGGCGATTACCTGGTCGAACCCATCGTGCAAGTGTCAACCAATGGCGGCACTTCTTGGAGCACGGTCGCCGCCACCTCCGATTATTTAACGGCCTTGAATCAGCATCCATTGCCGACAGTCGATTTTGGCGATCCAACGCGAGCGACCGCCAAATTCACCCTGGCTCAGCCCCAAACAGGCATCAACGGCATCCGTTTGCTCGGCAGCGAAGGCGGAACGGCCAGCAGTGGTTTTCTGGGAGTGTTCGAATTGGCGGTGATCACCGACTTGGCCAGCTCGAGCGATCTCACGCTCGTGAACACCGGTCTCCAGAGCGGCAAGATCCAGTTCGAGTTCGATACCGCTGCCGGAAAGAACTACACTGTCCAGTTCACCACCGCACTGGGCGGCGGCAATTGGCAGACATTGAGCACAGTGACGGGCGACGGCGCGCGCAAATTGGCGTCAGACACCGTTGCCGGGGCGCAACGCTTTTACCGCGTTACGTCTCCGTAATGCGGTCTGAGGGGACGGCTCGCGCCGGTTTCGGTGTTCGTCGACCGTCCTTCAACCCTAACGGTAGGGCTGGCGCTCCGTCGCCGGGCGGATTGCTTTCCGTTCGCGTTGGCGCGTCGTCCAAATTGGCGAAGGAACCAAAGCTCCGAAACGGTGCGCTCGGAGAGCGCGCCCTACCCTGCTATCTGCCATAATCAAACCGCGTTCCGCCCCGGAACGTTCCATCGCGCCTGTTGCACGGTTGACAAGCGATGCTCCAAAAGCAACTCTGTAAACTCATAACCAAGGTGGCCAATATGAAGATCAATCCACGTCTCTTTCTCTTCCTCCTCGCATCCGGGTCTTGTTGCTTCCAGCTTCAGGCAACCCTGACGGAATACCAGACGGCAGTCAAAAATGAGGCGAGTTTGATCGCTTACTATACCTTTGATGCCGGCAACGCGAATGACTCCAAAGCAACTTATCATGGCACTGCCGCCGGGACGGTGGCTTACGACACGGGGGTAGGCTTGGGAACAGACAAGGCCCTGATCCTGTCAGGCGCCGGTCACATCAACCTGGGCGAAGTTGAACCGTTCAACTTCGCCTCGGGCTCAGGAACGATCGAAGCTTGGATTCGGGCCGACTGGACCACGTCGCCCGGATACAACCCAGCTATCTTTGCCGACCGGGATGACGCTCCGGTGAACTGGAGCTTGCATATGAATTCGGGCAAGGATGGCATCGGACTTTGGAATGGCTCCACCTATCAGCCATTGACGATCGGCAGCGGGGGGGCCCGGACCGCCTGGCACCATTTCGCCGCTGTCTTTGAATTGAACCCGTCCACCGGCGAACCCACCTTCACGGAATACTGGGACGGCAACCCGCTCGGAACCACCCCGCAAGGTTTAGGCGCCGCTCCGGAATCTCCCACCGAATTGGGCTCCTCTTCCGCAGCCGGCACGGAACGATGGCGAGGCGGCTTGGACGAAGTGGCCTTTTACAGCCAGGCATTGTCGGCCGACGCCATCAAAGCCCATTATACCGCCTTCCTCGTGGGCGAAAAGCCAACCATTCTGACCGCACCTGCCGGCGGCAACTTTCTGGCGGGCATTCCGTTGACCTTATCGGTCAGCGCCAAAGGCGCGCAGCTTTCCTACCAGTGGTTGAAAAACGGAGCGGCGCTCACTGCCGCTACCAACGCCACTCTGACCTTTCCCCAACTCAGCGCGGGCGATGCGGGTTCTTACACGGTGACAGTTTCGAACCCGGCCGGCCAAGTGACGAGCACCGGCGCGATCGTCGCCATCGGCACGCTTCCCGCCAAACTCACGCAGTACCAAGCTGCCGTGCGGGCGGAGCCGAGCTTGATCTCCTACTACACGTTCGACCAGGTGAATGCCAATGACAGCAAAGCGGCCAACCATGGAACCGTTCAAGGCACCGTCCAGTTCCTGGAAGGCGTCGGCGGCGGCGCGGGCAAAGCTCTCGTCATGGACGGCTCCGGACACATCAACCTGGGTCAGGTGGACGCGCTTGATTTTGCGACCGGGACTGGAACGATTGAAGCCTGGGTTCGAGCAGACTGGACTGGCGGCGTTGGTTACAACGGAGCCATCTTCGCCGATCGCGATGGCGGACCGGTCAATTGGAGCATTCATATGAATGATGCCAAGGACGG
>JAXMHN010000023.1:0-85496 GCA_046346765.1 Verrucomicrobiota bacterium
CTTTGTCGGGATGCTGCTGCGGAACCGTGTCAAGGCCTGGCTGCATTCCCACCGAAGCTGGGTGACTCGGATCTGTAACACCGTGATTCTGTTCATCGTCTACACGGCTTTTTGCGATTCCGTGAACGAACGGGTATGGCAGACACACGGCTTCCGCCTGACGGCGCAGGTGTTCCTGGCGGTCGTCCTGTTGTTTTTAGTGATCTCAGCGCTCGTCTACGGCGCTTGCCGGGTGCTTGGAATGAACCGGGAAGATCAAATCGCCGCTTACTTTTGCTCGGTCAAGAAGACCTTAGCCATGGGCGTTCCGCTGGCCATGCTCATTTTCGGGGCCCGCAGCGATCTCTCCCTCATTTTGCTGCCGATCATGTTCTATCATCCGCTCCAGTTGCTCGTAAATGGGATCATCGCCAATCGGTTGGCCAAACGGGAGTGGTAAAGGAGCCGCGGCGAGCTCACCGACAGGTCCCGCGACTTTTTTGGATACACGCCGAAAGCCCTGAACTCCGTGCCAAAGCCAATCGATGCGGTCACAGGGCCGAATGGATCTTAGGCCACTGTTACGGATTGGGTCTCGGTGCGCTCGGATCGTTTCGTTCGAGGAAGAACCAACGAGCCCACCGTGAATAAAAATCCTGCTGCGAGTTGCTACAGAGTTGACTTTTCAGCGTTTGGAGCTCTTCCGGCGCGACCGGCTCAATTTCTCGCCCTGGGGTCAAGCGCCTGCCAGCGAGACTTTCGGCCAAGCTGGCGAGCCAAAGGGGGACGTTCGGCGGCGCGATCAGCACATCCCAAACTCGAGCGGTCAGGTCTCGGCCGGCGGTGACGACGCGACTGCCATCACGGCTGAGCTGCATGCGATAGACCCAGCCGGCATGCTGCATCGGTTCGCTGAGCTGAAAGCCGGTGCGAGCGTCCCACACCCGAGCCGTCCCGTCCGCGGACCCGGTGACGACGAACTGGCTGTCAGGGCTGAACCAGGCGCGGAAAACGGGGGCATTATTTCGATGTTTCATTGGGGCCGAGATCGGCCGATGAGTCTGGGCATCCCAAACTCGGGCGGTTCCGTCGTCGGAACCGGTCAGCACCCAGCGTCCATCGCGGCTGAATGTCGCTGTCCAAACGCCGCGGGAGTGGCGGAACGAGGCGCCGAGTGGCTGGCCGGTTTGGGCATCCCAAAGCTGGGCAGTCCGGTCGGCAGAGGCCGTGACGATTTGACGGCCGTCCGGACTGAAACCGACCATCCAAACGACCCCCTTGGCCAGCATCGGTGGGACGAGGAGGGCTTGTTCGGCGGGTCGGTTGGCAAGCAGCTGGGCCAGCGAGTAGAAGCGAACGGCTCCATCCAGGCACGATGTCAGCACCCCTTTGCCATCGGGGCTGAACTCGGCGGCGATGACTTCATCCGGGTGAAGGACGGAAACGAGCGGTTGATCAGAGTCGACTTGGTAAAGCCTCATACGCCGGTCGCGCGAGGTGGTGGCAATCAGCTGGCCATCCGGAGAGAATCGAACGGTCCAGGTGACGCTCTGGTGACGTTTTGGTGAGGACAACTGAACTCCGGTCTGAGCGTCCCAAGTTCGGACGGTTTCGTCTTCCGAGGTGGTGCAGATTTTGTGGCCGTCCGGGGAGAACTCGATCGTGTAGATGGTGAGGTCATGGGCCATCGGTTGGCCGATCGGGGCGCCCGACTCGGTCTGGTAGAGGCGGGCGGTGGCGTTGTCCGCCAGCGCGACCCGGGTCCCGTCCGGGCTGAACTCCACCGCGAAGGACCGGCCGCTTAACTTAATGGGCGCTCGCCGGGAACTTTGCATGCGGACATCCCAAAGGCGCGCTGTGCCATCCTGGGACGCGCTCGCGACGGTGTGACCATCCGCGCTGAAATCGAGCCGTTCAATTGGGCCCTCGTGTTCGAAGGGCTCCGAGACCGGTTCCTGCGTGAGGGCATCCCAGAGTTGGGCGGTGCCTTCGCGCGTCGCGAGGCAGAGACGGCGACTGTCTGGGGCGAATTGAAGGGCATGCAGCGGCATTTCGCCGAACGGGGCGGAGAGGATGGCGCCGGAATGGCCGTCCCAAAGCCGGGCCCGGTTTTGGAACGTAACGGTGGTGACGAACTTTCCGTCCGGGCTGAAGACGGCATGGGAGATTTCGTTGGTCTCTGCCCGGACCTCACGCAGCAAGGTGCCGGAGGCCGGCTCCCAAAAGGCCACGTTGCCCAAGGAGCTGCCCGCCATCAGCCGGCTTCCATCCGGGTTAAACGCGAGGGACCGGATCCAGCCGCCCAGGGCGGTCGACTCCCAGGCAAGGCGCCAGTGTTCGAGGTTCCAAACATACACGACCGAGTTGGCGCATCCGACGCCCAACCACTGGCCGTCTGGGCTGACGTCGAGGCTACGGATCTCCGCGGGATGAGGCAGAGGCGGGCCGACGGCCTGACCGGTGACGGCGTCCCAGCACTGGGCGGTCTTGGCATCGGCCAGGAGCCAGGCGCGATGTCCGTGGGTGTCAGGGCGGCCGGTTTTGTTGACGGCGTAGCCCTCAATGCGAGCGAGCGGGCGGCCGTTCTCGGCGTCGAACGTCCGGAGCTGGTTGTCGACGCAGAACGCGAGCACGCACTTGCTGTCGCGGCTGAACTGGGCCGAGGCGCCGCAGCCGTTGGTCAAGACGAAGAGGAGTTCGGTCGTGCGAGCGTTCCAGATTTTGGCTAAGCCATCGATCGACGAAGTGACGATGCGGTCGCCGGTGCCATTGAAGTAGGCGGAGAGGACGGCGGCGTGATGGCGCAACGGTTGGCCCATGGGCAGGCCAAAGCTGCGCTGGCTGAGCATGGACAGAATACGCGTGGCCGCAATCGGATCTTCCGGTTGATCGCGCAGAAGTCGCGCAAACAAAGCCAGGGCATCAGCCCGATGGCCCGTCTGCGCCAATTCCTCCGCTTCCTGCCATTCGAAGTGACGCACATTCGAGGCGAGTTGGCGGTTGGCATTGTCCGTCTGTTGCTTGGCTTGTTCCGCTTGTGACCTCGCCTGTTGAGCCCGATAACCAAGCACGCTTGAAATCGCGCTAATGGCAAGAACCGACAGGACCACCGTTCCGGCCAGTGAGGCGCGGGCTGGGTTCCGCCGGATCCACTTGATCCCTCGCTCCCAGGACCCGGCCGAGCGGGCGAAAATCGGCTCGTTTCGCTGCCAACGCTCCAAGTCCTCGGCGAGGGCCTCCGCTGAGCTGTAGCGGCGAGCGGGGTCTTTCTCGAGGCACTTCAGGCAGATGACCTCCAAGTCGGAATCAACCTCCGGGACAACGGCTGATGGCGGCGTCGGCTCTTCATCCAGGACTTTGCGCATGACCGCCAGGGGAGAGCCAGCCCGGAAGGGCAGGGTGCCCGTCAGGAGTTCGTAGAGGACGACACCGAGACTGTAGATGTCCGCCGCCGTGGTGACATCCTCTCTTCGGCCGGAAGCTTGTTCCGGGGCCATGTAAGCCGGACTGCCCATGACGGCCGTAGCCAAGGTCACTCCGATCTCGTTGTCAGTCAGTTTGGCCAGGCCGAAATCGGTCAACTGCGGCTCTCCCTGCGCATCGATCAGGATATTGGACGATTTGATGTCGCGGTGGAGCACGCCACGGCGGTGAGCGTAGGCCAGAGCCTGCGCCAGTTTGCCGGCCACTTGGGCGATCCGCCGTTCCCGACCAGGCTCCAGGCTCCTACTTCCGCGGGCCCTCGCCGGCGGCGAGGGCGCATACTCCGGCATTCGCTCGGCCAGCGTGCCGCCTTCCACCAGCTTCATGGCGAAGAATCGCCGGCCATCTTCTTCACCGACCTCGTAGATCGGAACAATGTTCGGGTGATCCAGCTTGGCTGCGGCTTGGGCTTCGATCAGAAATCGCTGGACCGACTGGCGCGAAGCCAGTTCCCCGGTCAAAATCATCTTTAACGCAACCAATCGGTTGGCATTCACTTGCCGGGCCCGAAAGACCACTCCCATCCCTCCCCGCGCGATTTCTTCGATGATTTCGTAGCCGCCGATTCGTTCACGCGGCGTCGCCTCGGCGGGCGCCAGCTCGGCGGAGACCAGCAGACAGCGCGGGCACAACTTGACGGGCGCCCGAGCCGGAACGGGTGATCCGCAGTTGGAGCAAGTGGACATTGGGTTCTTAATCCAAAGCGGAGAAGAGAAGCCGGAGCTCTTTTTCGAGTTCGTCCGGCGAGCCGATGGTTTCGCCAATCGCTTCGCGCACGTGTTCGCCGTAGCGCTGGCGCATTCGAAAGATCGCGGAGGTGACGCCATGGACGCTCATGCCGAGGGCGGAGGCGGTTTCGGCGTAGGTCGGGGCGTCTTCCTTCCCGGCCAGGTAAGGCTCGAGCCGTTCGAATAGCTGGTTCTTGCCGCTGGTGAAGTAATCGGTCTTGAGGCGGGCCAGGGCCAAGTCGAGCAACGTTTCGGCCCAATTCCGTTCGTATAGGGTTTCCGGGGTCCGATGATCGACCGGTTCAGTCTGGTACTTCTCTTCGCCGACTTGGGCATCGATCGAGATGATGGTCGCGCCGCCCCCGCGCTTTTGCGTATTGGCGTTTCGGTGGGATTCGGCCAGATAAAGCTTCAATGCTCCCAAGAGGAAGGATCGGAAACGGCCGTTTTCCGATTCGGCTCGCGAGAGTGTGCCCTTCTCCAGCAAATGAGCGAAGAAGCCTTGGGTATGATCTTTCGCATCATGCGGGGCATAGCCGAGGCGTCGCACGAACGCGTAGATCGGGTACCAATAGATTCGGCATAAGTGCTCCAAAGCTTCGGCGGCTCCAGGAGCACTATGATCGCCGGCCGCCAGCACCACGCTCCAGTGAGTGGTGGCGAATGCGGCCTTAGCTTGGTTATAAGGAGTCTGGTCGGGATCTGGTCTAGTCACAACGTCCGGGCGGCAGCCTCCACGTGTTTATCATTTGCCGGCGTGATTTCCAGTTCAAAACCCAGGCCGAACCTTCGCCGCCCTTCGCCACCGGATTCAAACCAATCCCAGCCCGGAAGCTTTCGTTCCCCGGCAGCCTCCAAAAGATTTTTTGAAGCGGCGCGAAAGGATTTTCGAATAAACGCAGAAGGAGACGTGAACAGCTCCGCGGTAGGGCAAAAACTCAGTGGTTTCCGACTGCTCCTTGGAGAGCGGGCCAACGATCCACCGCGGCGCTGGCGACGACATGAACCCGAAAGCACTCTGTCAACTGGCCCTTGCCTGGGTCTGCCTGGCTGGCAACCTCCCGATCGCTCAAGCTCAATGGGTCAAACAAACCCTCGATTTGAAAGCCGGCTGGAACGCCGTCTTTCTGCATGTGGACCCTTCCCACACGACGCTCGACGACCTCCTCGCGGACGAGGCCACCAGCATCGAGGAGGTCTGGCGTTGGAATCCGAACCCGAGCTCAGGACAGTTCGTTACGTCGCCGCAAAACCCCGTCGACACCGGAAGCCAGTGGACTAGTTGGCGGCGGGACCAGGCAGCTACTTCGCCCCTTCGGCGGTTGAGCGCGAACGCGGCTTACCTCGTCCGCGCGAGCGCCGACACAAGCTGGGTCCTTGCCGGCAAGCCGGTGCTTCCGAGCTATCAATGGACGACCTCTGGAATGAACCTGATCGGCTTTGCCACCGCGCCAGTGGCTCCGCCGACGTTTCAGGACTTCTTTTCTCCCTCAGCAACATTGCTGGCCGCGGAGGTGTTCCGTTATCAGGGAGGCACCCTTGGCACGACTAACCCGATCCGGGTGACCACCCTCCGCAGCACGCCGGTCCGACGGGGTGAGGCTTTCTGGGTCCGGGCGGGCCAAGCCTTCAATGACTTCTACGGTCCGTTTGAAGTGACGGCACTGCCGAGCGGACAGGTGAGGTTCGGGGACACTTTGAGTTCGCAAAGTTTCCGCATCCGGAATCGAACGGCCGCCGCCTTGACCGTCTCGTTGCGGTTGGACGCTTCGCAAGCGCCGCCGACGGGCCAGCCAGCAATTGCAGGGACTCCGCCATTGCTCGTGCGAGGAGACCGGAATGCGACCAACCTGACCTACAGCTCCTCGGGACTGGCTCCGAATGCTTCCAAGAGCTGGGTGCTTCAGCCGAGCGGCAGCCTGGGATCCGAAGTCGAGATCGTGTTGGGATTGGACCGGTCGGCGTCGGCTGCGCCAGCGGGATCGTTCCTTGCGGGAGTGTTGACGCTGACCGATTCGATTGGGCAGAGCCGGCTGGAGATGGGGGTGACGGCGACGGTTGGGTCCAAAGCGGGGCTGTGGGTTGGGGCAGCGGCGGTCACGGAAGTAGGGCAGTATTTACAGTCGTATCTCCGGGACGGCAGCAACCAGCTCGTTGTCCAGTCCAATGGGGCCTACGTCGTGACCGAGGTGGTCACCAATCTTACCCCTGTTCCGGCCGCTTACCCTTTGAAGCTGATTGTCCATAATCCAGCCAGCGGGCCGGCAACGCTGCTTCAACGAGTTTACTTCGGATTTAATGCCCTGACCAATCCGGTCGTCGCGACCCAGGAAGGGGTCTTGCTCCGCGACCAGATGGCCAGTGCCCGCCGGATCAGTGCTTCTCATCTTCCGTGGTCCGAGGCCAACGCCGGCTGGAGCTTCAGCGGTGGATTGGCCGCCGGCGCTCTCATTACCGCCAAGGTCACCAACGATTTCAATCAGCGCGTATCCAACCCTTTTCTCCACACCTACCACCCGGATCACGATAATTTGGATCCGAGTTTTAAGACGGAACTGGCCCAGGGGGCGGAGTCCTACACGATCGAACGAGAGCTGACGCTGGATTTCCGCCCGCCCGCCGACGACTTCAACAGCCGGGTCAACGCGGGTCTGAGCCTGACCGGCGAGTATCTCGAGACCTTCCGGCTGCGCGGGCTGGCCCGGGCTGGCAATGTGACTGACACCCGTCGCTTTGATGTCCGCGGTTCCGTTACGCTCAATCGAGTTTCCGAAATTCCGACGCTGACGCGCGTCCCTTAACTGCTGCTCAATTCCTGTTCCTATGCACCTCATTTCCGCCCGGCCGATCCCACACACCTCTCACCGCAAACTCATTATGAAGTCACGTTTCGCCTCCCGACCCGGATGCGCGCCTATCCTTGCCGTAGGCGCTGCCATGCTTGTTCTGGCCTTCACCCCGCCGGCCCTGGCCGCTTCGGCCCCGCCGGAGCGGATGACCTACCAGGGGTTTCTGGTCGATGGCAATGGCGTTGCCCTTGGCAATACCGCGCCCAAGAACTACGACGTCATCTTTCGGATCTTCAGCGAACAGACCGGCGGGACACCTCTTTGGGCTGAACAACAAACGGTGACGGTCGATAAAGGCTATTTCAGCGTCCTGCTGGGCGAAGGGGCCAGCGTCAATTCCGTGCCCCGCCCGGCGCTTGCGAGCATCTTTGCCGGCCCGAATGCTTCGGATCGGTATGTTGAAATCTCGGTCAAGGGAATTGGCGTAGCCGGAGCCAACGTCGACATTCTGCCGAGGCTCAGACTGATGGCCTCACCCTATGCCTTCCTGGCCCAGCAAGCGACGAAGCTGGTCCAGAACGACGGGCACGATTTGATAACCAGTAGCAATGACACCGTCGTTATCGCCGGCCCAGTGACGGCAACCGGAGTGAGCGGCAACGGCGCCAATCTGACGGCGTTGAACGCCAATAATATCACCGTGGGAACCTTGGGCGCCGACCGGATAGCCAGTCATTTGACCGGGACGCGGACCTTTGCCGGTCCGGTGGGGATTGGCACGACCAGTCCAAACGCGCTCCTCTCGCTCGGCAACACGGTCGGGAACACGAAGCTGTCTCTGCAAGAAAGCGGGCCAAATACCGGGTTTGGCATCGGCATCCAAGCGAATCAATTCCGATTGCACCTCAACTCGCCCAGCGCGCGCTTTTCATTTCTGACGAGTTCCCAGGGCACGGAAGTACTGTCCCTGCTTGGCAATGGTCGCCTCGGGGTCAACAATAACAATCCGCTCGGTCATCTGCATGTGGTGGGAGGGGAGCAACTCGCTGGGATCTTTGATTCCAGCGCCGCTTCGGGAACCTACCTTTCGCTTGGGAATTCTTCGCCTGGGGGACGGTACTGGCACGTCATTGCGGGAGGCTCCGGCGTCGCCAACGGCGTCGGCAAACTCTTGATTGGTTCTGGCACAACGGCTGGGACCTCGGCAGCGAGGATGACTTTGGAGGACTCCGGCCGCGTGGGCATCGGAACGTCAACGCCCGGGAGCCAACTCGAGGTGGCAGGAGGCGTCCGCGCGCGCGGGGGAGTTCCCGGTGGGAATGGGACGCTGAACAACGGCTATGCTTTTAGTGGCAACGGCGGCGATAATGATTCGGGCATGTTCAGCACGGTCGACGGGCGCGTGTCTCTCTTCAGCGATTCGAGCGAACGCCTCCGTGTTCAAGGCACCGGCTTGTTCTTTTTCGAGCTGGCCCAAGTTGGCAACCGGCGCAACGTCCAGTGGGATCCGGCCACTTCTCAGATCGGCACCGAAACAACCTCGCGCCGCTATAAGACCAACATCGTGACCCTGCAGGACGACTTCGCGGCTCTCTTGAAGGCCCGGCCGGTCACCTACACGCGTCCGGCCAGTCCGAATGTCCCTGAGATCGGCTATATCGCGGAAGAATTGCACGAACTCGGCTTGACCAGGTTGGTTGACTATGACCAGCAAGGGCGGCCGGACGCGATCAATTACGAGAAAATCTGCCTCTACTTGAATGAAAACGTGAAGCGCCACGAGCGCGAGGTGGTCGAGCTCCAGGCCGAGCGTCAGGTCCAGTCCGAGCAGCTCACGGCGCAGGCGAAGGAAATTGATGCCCTGCGAACCCGCCTGACGGAATTAGAGAGGCTCGTCCGGCAAGCAACCGCCGGTTTGTCCCCGAGCGCTGGGCCCACCGCCGGCGAACCTTCATTGGTGTCGTCAGGGAACTGAGGTTGCCGGGTTTTGTCCCCGCTCAATTGGAGGGATGCTGTCCGAACCTGGAATTACCTCCCCTCGCTATCCGTATGCCACGGCTCATGAAAACGATTCTTGCCACCGCCTGTTTCGCCGCCTCGCTCGCCATGTCCGGCGCGAGTTTGGGGCAGACTGTTCTGCCGGTCGAATTCCGCCCCGTCCAGTTGGGCGAGACGTGGATCAACTTTCAGTCGAGGGGTGGCGTGCCCATCTCGGCCACCGCGAACAATCCACCGGGGTCTAACGGCAAGCAGCCGACCGGGAATGAATCCACCGGTGTTTTCGCCCCGCCGACGGCGGGTCAATTTCGCGGGTTGATGTCGATGGGGGCTATTCCGGGGTTGGCTTTGGAAGACTGGCAGGCGGTGAGCAACTCGGTCGTGCTGAAGGCCGGGACGACTGCGTTCTCCGGCGCCGTGGCGGCGGAAATGCGGCTGCCTCGTGGGGTGTTGGCGAACAACGCCATGATGATCCTGCGTCGCGTCTCGGTGGGCGCCCCATTTTTGAGCCGTCAGGTCTCATTTGCCTTCGGCTCGGTCATTCCGTCGCCGGCGGTCGACGAGCGGGGGGCGTTGTTGGCGGGCGCGGTCGCGCCCGAGTACTGGGGGCCTGAGCCGTTCACGACCAACACCCATTCAGGCGCGCCCTATTACTGGAGCCCGCACGCGCAACAGGTTTACGCCATCCAGTCCGGCCCGATTGCGGTGACGTGGCGGAAAGCGGCCCCTTACACGGCCGGCAACCTGCCGAACTATGTCAACTCTGCCGGAACGGTGAGTTTTGAAACGAACGGAGCCAATATTTTCCTCCTTTACACGGTGCGCTACATCGTCTCGGGCAGCCCGGCCAAGCCGCCCCGAAAGATCTATTGGACGGAGAAAGGATTTCACAATACCGGTTTGCCGGTTTATGTGCCGAGTGCCCGAGTGGGCGCCGTCAATATTGTCTACAATAATAACTTTCCCCGAACGGTCACGGATGAGTTTGCCGCCGTCGGCAGTTCCAGTCCAACCGACGGCAGCACCAACGCGACCTTGAAGGAGCTCCGGACGCTCTGGTACGACACTCCCACGGGGAACCTGCTCGCTTATAACGCCGAGGGGCGCGTTTTCGTGGAATTGCTTGGTGACCTCAAAGCCGACAATCAGACCTATAAGCCGCTCGGCACCGAAATCGTGGATGTGAGCAAGATGGCAATCCCGGCCGATGTCAGCATCGAACTGGGCGAGCGGATTGTGCCGCCGGAGGGCGGTTCGGTGGAAGATCTGACGCCGCAGCCGCTGCAGCAGGGCATCACCGGCGGCTTTGCCTTCCAGCACCGCGTGGCCGGGGCCGCCAAGGCGGAACTCTATGCCATCAAGGAAACATTCAATCTGAATGACTACCTTGTGCACTGGCTGGAGGAGGGAGTCGCTGGACTCAGTTGGCCGAAGCTCTTCGGCCGATATCGCCTCGTCTGGCCGAGCGATGTCTCACGTTACAGTCATTACGTGCGTCCGCCGGCCGCCACCGAAGCCGAAGCCGCGGCGACGGCGGTGGCCCTGGGCGCCATCAATGCCCCCAACATCGAATATCAGGACCTGCTCGATCGGCCTCGGGCCAAATTTACGCCTGAATTCAAATTCTACACCTGGCTGGACGCACAATACCCCGCCCACCGCACTCTCCTGCGCTTCGTCTCGGGCGATTATGTCGGCTTCGAGCGAGTCTTCTCCTGGCTCGACGCGAGTCTCCGGGCCACGAATTTCGTCGGCGGCGCTGTCGCCCCTGGGGCCCAGAGCATCCTGACCAGCTTGTCGGCCTGGAATGCGCTCTCCAACCGTTTTGAGTGGCCGGCCGATCTTGCGCTGACCGCTCCCCGCGTTGTCAACCAAACGACGCTGGTCGGGCGGCGCATCGATCCGCCCCTCGAGTCGGACGTGGCCGACGGAACCAACTACGTGGCCGGTCATATCAATCGCAGCATCGGGGTCTCCTATGATGTGAATGCCTACCGCGACCCCCTCCTGAACGGATTTGAAACTGCCAATAGCGGCGCGATCATTCCCGTCAACGCCATTCCTGGAAAGAATCAGCTGGAAGTCTGGTGGTTCCGGACCAATACCGCCAGCGCCGGCGTGAATGCCGGGAACACGCTGTTAGGATTCAGTTCGACCTATTGGCCTTCGGTTATTGGCCGCTACACCTTGCAGTGGCCGGCGGATGCGCGCGAAATTGTGCTCGCGAGCAAGCTCGGCGGAACCGGATTGTCCGCGGAGGAACAAACCGGCACGATTTATTTCCAGAACGATCCAGGCCTCGATGGCTACAACCCGAATGAGGAGCACGCCATCATGTCTGGAGGCACTCCCTACGCCACCCGCGATGATCTCAATGTGATCTCGCCGGCGGCGAGCTATTCTTCGGACCCATTCGTCCTGGTTGACTTCGTCAATACCGATGGACGCCCGGATATGGCCGTTTTCCGCGTCCTTCGAGAAAAGCCGGCTGCCGGGTCTGTCTTCGACTATCTGGCGCCGGCTGGGCAGCGGATCCAGCCGCCGCCGCCGTTGAACTTCCTGGCTAAGCCGGTCGAAGGAGAGGGAGACGTGGCGGTCAATTACAATACAGAGCCGACGAGCGGGGATGGAGATTTGCCGGGCAGTTGGACCGCGGCGGCGGCCAATGGTCCCTACGGCCACTACAACCGATTCACTTATCGCGACCGCAAACAGGAGCATTGGGTTTACCGCGGGCCCCACGCCGGCTTGCCAGCTCTGCAGGCCGGAACTTACAGCGTCACTACCCGCACCTTTGCCCCGCTCAGCTCCGCGACGGCGGTGACCGGCCAGCCTTTCAGCTTCGCGATCCACGCCTCGCGTCAATCGGAGTTCCTGGCCTTGGCGGTCACAGGCGCTCCGACTTGGCTTGGACTCAACGGGTTCGCTCTGGAGGGGACGCCCCAGGCGGCGGATGTTGGCACCAAGCAGCTGACGATCGTGCTGCGGGATCGCTACGATGACAGCCGCGTCACCAATACGCTCAACCTGCAGGTGGTGGCGAGCGGCGCGGTCGCGGGACAAGCTTCACTGGCAATCCGGAGCACCAATGCTTACACCGGCAGCATCATCGACTTCACCAACCGCCCGCCTTTCCTGGCCAATTCCCCAGCTGCATCCAACAGCTTTACGATGCGGTTTTACTACCGCACCGAGCCCAGCTTTGCCTGGCCGGGAGTAGCTGATCCGCCCGCGCCCGGCAGCATTGTCCCGTACCTGCGGCGTTTGGATGCTCAGACGCAGAGCTACGTGGGCGATCCGGCGTCCAAGCTGACTGAGTCGTTAGCCATCGTTTACCGACCGTTCTGGCCGGAGCGCGATCCGAAGGACAGCGCGAAGGGGATTATCAGCTTGCCCTACGGAGCGACCTTGGCGGAGCCCGCCTTCGGCTTGCCTGGGGTGCGCGACTTCAAAACGGCGCATTTGCTCTATCAACAATCCATCGCCATGAACGTGACGACGGCCCCGCCCAGCGCCTATCTCCATGACCCCACCCGGGCCAAGGACGCCGACCTGACCACCGGCCACTTCGAGGACGACAAAATCCCGGCGAGCATCAAAACGGAGCTTTACCAGGGACGGCTCTTCTTTCCCCTGCTCCCGCCCCACCTGGTCAACCGGGTGTTTGTCGATCCGAATCGCGGCGCCAAAGGGACGCTCGTCTTCATTGGGGAGTACAAAAAGGAATTGCTTGGGGAAAGCTATCTGCAGTTGAACGTCCTGCGGGGCTCAGACCTAGCGGCGGTCAAAGCGTTGTGTCCAGCGGCTGACAGTCAGAACAGTCCCAAGTGGAATGCGCTCGTCGACTCGCTCGCGACCGTGGTGGACACGTTTCACGAAGACTTGCCGCTCCGGCCCAAGCAGTACGTGGCTGATCCGAATCAGGCCAGAACAGTCGGTGTCGGCGACCTTGCCACGGTGGCGAACGACAACACCGCGGTTGATTCCTACGCCATCAGTGCGACCGGCCCCGGAAGCGGCTACGTGACGCTGCTCGAAGCCAGTGGCACCGCTTTCACCGCGCCCGGCGATCCGGTCGCGCTCCACATCTTCAAAGTGGGCGGGTCGCTCTACCGCGGGGAACTTAAGATCGTCACGGCTCCCAATCCGCTGAGCGAGACCGTGACGTTCCAGCACACCGCCGACCTTGCGGGCCGCTTTGACGAATACGAATATCAGTGGAAAATCGCCGCACCGGTGGATGGGTTCCCGCCGGAGCCGGATGCGAGCATGTCGCGCTTCCTGGCCTTGGCGCCGGTGGGGCCGAACCGTCCTTCCTTCACGTTGGGTGGCGCCGGCGTGCAAGCCTTGGGCGACAACTACGTCGTGCTGCGCTATCGTCCTCTCCATCCGAGCCATCCACTCTACAAAGCCAATCCGACGGACAACGATTGGTCTGAATGGACCCGGCCGGCTTTGGCGGAGGGGTGGATCAAGCGGGTTTTGGCCGGAATCAATCCCTTCAACCAGCGGATCAACGACCTCTTCAACAACCGGGTGAATACGGATGTCAGCCTGATCACGCAGGCGGGCCACCGTTGGGAGGGGGACGTGGCTTTGAACATCGATACGATCAACAACTACGGGTTGATCGAGATCTATGAAACCGTCCTGCGCCGCGGCCGCTCCCTCAGCATCGAGTCCGGCTTCAACTATGGCCCGGCCAATGATGCCCTCCTGCTCGCGGCCGGCTATCTCAACGATCTTTACATGATGCTCGGCCACGAGGCCTGGGCGGACGCGGCCAATCCCACGATTGGCATGGGCACCGCCGACAAGACATATGGCGACATTGCCACCGCTTTGTTTGCCTTTCGTGGCCAGGTTTCAAGCCTCCTGGAGGAGGAACTGGCCCTGCTGCGCGGTCGAGACGACTTTTTCCAGCCGGGCGTGCAGATCAATCCGGTCTACAATCGGTTGATCTGGAATTACACGCGCGGGATTGACGCCGGCGAAGTCATTTACGCCCTCAACTACAATATCCTGGAAGACCCGGGTAAAGCCCCGGACGGCGTCATCAATGCGGAAGATGCGGCCCGGATGTTTCCGCAAGGGCACGGGGATGCCTACGGCCACTACCTGACAGCTCTGAAGGGATATTATTCCCTGCTAATGAACAGTTACTTCGACTGGGTGCCGCGGATCGAAGCCGTCAACGTGCTCGGCCAACCTGTTTCGGTTGATTACCAGGACGAGCGGAAGTTCGCGGCTGCAGCTGCGGCAGTGGCCCGCGCCGGGCAACAGGTTTTTGACCTTACCTGGCGGCACGATTACCAGCCGGTTCATCAGACGGGATGGCAAAACTTTTCTCCCACCCGTCTGAACACTCGAGTGAGCTACCAGTCTGGCACCGGGACGACCAACTCGCAGCGCTTCTGGGGCATGGACCATTGGGCCAGCCGCATTGGCCAGGGAACCTATCTGAACTGGGTCGTCGGCAGCGCCCTTCTTCCCGACGTCGATCCGAATCCGGCCCACGAAGGTATCCAAAAGGTCGATCGCACCACTGTCCCGGAATTGAAAGAACTGGTCACGCTCGGCGTCGCTCTGCAGACAGACCTCGAGAACGCAGAGAACGGCTTGTCCCCGCTGGGCGTTCCAGAGAATGGCCTGGCCTTGGACATCAATCCAACCAGCGTGGTCGGAAGCGAGAATGGCACCCATTTCGAACAAATTTACCAACGCGCCAAGGTCTCTTTGAACAATGCCGTCGCCGCCTTCGACGACGCCAAGGATGTGACCCGCTTGATGCGCTCCGAGCAGGATTCCCTGGCCGACTTTCAAGCCGCGGTCGCCCGCCAGGAGGCAGCTTACAATCTGGCTCTGGTCGAGCTTTATGGGACCCCGTATCCCGACGATGTGGGCCCAGGGAAGCTCTACAAGCAAGGCTACGCCGGTCCCGACCTGCTCCACTACAAATACGTCGATCTGCCTGAGGCCAGCATCCCGGAAGTGTGGAGCTATTCGAATACCACCGAGTGGGACATCACTTTGCTCGATCTGCCGGAGGAGTGGGTCGACGGGCCCGTCATGGAAATCAACTTCCCGGAAGTGGAAACGATTAAGTTCAATATCGGGCCGCACGGGTTCGCGGAGAAGCCGGCCGAATGGACGAGCCGGCGCGCATCACCCGGCAAGATCCAGCAAGCAATCTCCGAGCAGATCCTCGCTCACGCCAAATTGCGCCACACCATCAATGACACTGCTGGGGACCTGGTGGTTTTCCAAAAGGCCGTCGACATGTTCCTGGCTGATGAGGAGACCTACAAGGCGGTTCGCAAAATCAATAGCGGATTGCTCGCGGCTGATCAGGTGGTCGAAAAGGCCAAGTTCGCCAACGATATCTTTCAGAAGTATCAAGAGTCCCTGGAGAAGGATATCAGTGCCGCGACCGAAGCGGCCAGGGAGGCACCGCCCAACACCTTCATCGCTGGACTCTCCACCGGCGGCGACCTGACCTCGGCCGCTCGGTCGGCCATTACCGCCGCCGGCTATGCCCTCGAAGAATCCCTCAACAAAGCGGCGCTGGCGCGCGAAACCGTGGTCGCGTCACTCGAACTCGCCGCCTCGACGGCCCGCGCTTTCGCCGAATTCAATGGGATCGCTCCCCTTGAGCGGGAGAAAGAAATTCGTAATGCCATTCATGACCTTGGCAATAAACTGGGCGATTATCAGGAGCGGCTCTGGACGGTGAACGAGGACATTCGCGTTTACGATGACAAGCAGCGCGCTGTCCGCACCCTCGTTGCCCAAGGAGACCGCATGCAAGCGGAACGTGAGATCTTCCGACAACGCTCCGCGGCAGTCATTCAAGGATACCGCACCCGCGACGCTGCCTTCCGCATTTTCCGCAATGAAAAGCTGGAACGCTACAAGACGCTCTTTGACCTGGCCGCCCGTTACGCCCTGCTCGCGGCCAATGCCTACGACTACGAGACGGGCCTGCTGAGAACAGAAGCTGGACGCGGCTTCGTCCGCCGGATTGTCAGTGCCCGCGCCCTGGGCGTGGTCCGGAATGGCGAACCGCAGTTCGCCGGCAGCGACACGGGCGATCCCGGTTTGTCCAGCGCCCTGGCGGAAATGAAGGCGGATTGGGATGTGCTGCGGGGCCGGCTTGGCTTCAATAATCCCGATGCCTATGGGACGACCGTCTCCCTCCGCGCGGAAAAGTTGCGGTTGCTGCCGGCGGAGGAGGGGGATGACAGCTGGCGCGATGCTCTCTATCGAGGGCGGAGGGCCAATCTCCTGGATGACATCGATATTCGCCGCTATTGCATGCAGGTGGACCCCGGCAACGGACTGCCCGTGCCCGGGATCGTGCTCACCTTCGGCACAACGATCGCGGAGAACGTGAACCTGTTTGGGCAGCCGTTGGCCGCGGGGGATCACGCGTTCAGTCCGAGTTCATTTGCGACCAAGATCTTCGCGGTCGGTGTGGCTCTGGAAGGGTATAAGGGCATGGACGATCCGGCGGCCAATAGCGGCACGGTGGGTGCCGGTGGCGGTTCCCCCGCGAGCGCGCCGGACTCGTGGTTCCTGGATCCATCCGCACTGGCGGCGACACCATATATTTATCTGGTGCCGGTCGGCGTCGATTCCATGCGCAGCCCCCCCTTGGGCGATGCGAGCCAAATCCGGTCCTGGACCGTGGAAGACCTGGCCGTGCCGATGCCATTCAATATCGGCTCCTGGGACCTCGCCGATCATCCTCTCACGCCGTCCGCCAGCTACCTGAGCGAACCTCTTTTTGCTCTCCGCAAGCATCAGGCCTTTCGCCCAGTATCCAATGCGGCGCTCTTCACACCCAATCTCTATACGGGAAACGGCAGCCTGGCCCGCTCGCAGTTCACCAACAACCGGTTGATCGGAAGATCGGTTTGGAATAGCCAGTGGAAGCTGGTCATTCCCGGCCGTTTCCTCCTTAATAATCCGGAGGAAGGCCTCGATCGCTTCATCCGCACTGTCAAGGACATCAAGCTTCACTTCGTGACCTATTCCTACTCGGGCAACTAGCCGTCCTTCATCTCCATGAAAGCCATGACTTCAATCCCTGCCCTGGCGTCTCTCGTGTTCTTTGGCGCCGTTTCTCTGTGGATGCCCCAAGCCCGGGCCTTTCCACCGGCGCCCCATCACCTTGTCTACGGCCTGGTGCGCGATGAGCTTGGCAATCCGCTCGCGGCTCCAGGCGCTCTGGTCCTTCTCGAAGTCGACGGCGTGGTCCAGGCGCGAGGCGTCATTGCTCCGAAACCGCAGGCCGGCCTGAACTACGAATTGACCATTCCCCTGGACTCGTCGCTGGCCGTGGGCGTCTATAAGCCGACGGCACTTCGCCCCACGGTTCCCTTTCGGGTGCGCGTCCGAATCGGCGCGGTCACCTACCTCCCCATTCAAATGGCAGGGGCGCGCCAGTTCGTCACGACCTTCGCCGGCTCCTCCCGCTTGGACCTGACTCTGGGTGTGGATGCCGACGGCGACGGATTACCCGACGCCTGGGAACAAGCCCTTATCGCCGCCCTTGGCGGCGTCAAATCCTTAGCCGACATCGAACCTGGCGGCGACGATGACGGAGATGGTCTCACTAACCTCCAGGAGTACATCGCCGGAACCTATGCTTTCGATCCGGAAGATGGCTTCGCGCTCGCCATTCTCGAAACCAGCTCCGAAGGGACCCTGGTCGAGTTCACGACGCTCCCTGGCCGCACTTACACCGTGCGCGATTCGACCGATCTAAAAACGTGGTCTTCGGCCGGCTTTCGCATCGTGGACACTGATCACTCGGGAGAGGAACTGCGCGCGTATTCCGCCACCGATGTGCGGTTGCTCCGGGTTCGAGTGACTCCCCCAGCCGCGCCGAATGCGGCTGGACCGCATTTCTTCAACCTGATGGTTCAGTGACCTTGGGAGAAAGGCTCACATGAAGCCCAACGCCCTCGCTCCAGGTCCGCGCGCGTGGCTGGTCCTCTTCTTGGTCGCCAGCTCCGCGGCCATCGGGTGGATAGGGTGGCAACGGCAACACCGGCCGGCCCTTGGCGGCGACGTTGCGCGGACCGCCGCTGAACTCGTGCGGCGCGACGGGCTTCTCTGGGATCCCATCCTCAGCCGACCCTATAGCGGGTGGCTCATCGAGCGATTCCCCACCAAGGCACTGCGGTCCCGCTCAGCGGTGGTCGATGGCAAGTTGCAGGGGTTATCCGAAGGTTGGCACCCCAATGGCCAGCTCCAGATTCGCGAGGAGTTTGTCGCTGGTCAAAGCGATGGATTGGTCACCCGTTGGAACGAGGACGGAACCAAGCTGTCCGAAGGAATCGCCCGACACGGAAAGCTCACCGGCATCTTCCGGCGGTGGCACCCCAATGGCCAGCTCGCCGAGGAACTCTCGCTGCAAGCCGGACAGCCCGAAGGGACGTGTCGCTCCTGGTACGCGGACGGCCGTCTCAAGGCCGAAGCCCGCCTGCAAAACGGCCGGGTCCTCTCCCAGCGGTTTTGGTGAACCGCGCCCGTCCCCAGGCTTCTTCGTCCCGCCGATTTCACCCGGGTATCGCCACTAGGGCGAGGGAGGCGGCGTGGCCTGCTGGGCGAGAAGGGACGTGGCGATCAGCAGTATGCCCAAGGCGCACCATGCGGTGTTCCGTCTCGCGGTGGGCATTTTCACTCTCGGCTCCAATCGGCTATCCGCCGTCCCGGGCCCATGGGAGGCGGCCGATCTGCGTCGACTCCCAAGGAACTGGCGACCGTCATCATCCAGTCAATGCGAGAAATAAGAACGAAAAAGCTCATCCCTCGCTCGGCCGACGGAGCTCTTCGTGCCGTTTTCCCACCGGACGGGTCCAATCACCAATGATGATGCCGATTTCTCAGAAGAGACGAGGCGGTTTCTCCCTGCTCGAGCTTCTCTGCGTCATGGCCATTATTGCCATTCTGGCGAGCCTGATGCTGCCAGCGATGGGCAAAGCGCTGCGCAAGGCGCGCGGCTTAACCAGCCACCTGGGTGGTCCGAGTGGTGTCGAAATGAGGATCGATGAAGTGATCGCGAATTACAGCCGTTATCGCATCACTCATCCAAAGCACGGACGCCTCAACCGCAGTGCCTTTATCCGTGAACTCCAACTGAGTCCAACCGCGGAGGAGTGGCTAAAGCTCAATTCGGTGGAATATCGTCCCTTTGCTTCCGGCGATTCGACGAATCAATTGGCCATTATCGTTTATCCGTCCCCCGGCAGCGGGAGTGGCGACCGACTGCTTTCCTTTACCATTGGTGATCTGATTCTCCCATAGGCGAAGGTAGGGAGGGGCTCCGCGCGCACCACTCGAAAATAGAACCTGAAGCCTCGCGTTTGGTCGACGCGATCTACCCGAGCGTGCGGTTGGGAGGCTTTGACTGTCCAACCCATCATGGGCAACGTTGGGCGCGTCATGGCCAGCCTGGGGCTCGGCGTCGTTTTGCTGGCAGCTGTGGCATGGATGTTGGCCTGGCGGTCGCCTGCATCCAGGGATACTTTTCGAGTCGAAGTTCGTGCCGGCACGGTGACGAACGGGCCTTCGGGCGAGCGTCACGCAACCTTGATCATCCGCAACAGCGGACGGCGTCCGATCCTGCTCGCGCCAATTTATGGTCTGGAGAAACATTCGGCCGAGTGGCAAACGAATTGGGTGCCTCGATTCGCCCAGACGTTTGGCAGCCGGTTGGACGGGACCTTGCCCGAGCCGTCCCGGATTCTCCCGCCGGGCGCCACGCATGAGGTGACCGTGGCGCTACCGTTTGCCGACCAGCCCTGGCGCGCTTATGTCCGCTACCTGGAAATCTGGTCACCTTTTGCGTCGGCGTTGGATGACGCGCTGCGATTCATCCATGTGGAGCGAACCAATCACCACCATGCCTTGGTGATGTCGTATAGCGACTGGCAGCTTTAAGGGGGGTGTTTTTGGAGGCCAAGGAGCGCAGCCGGAGCGCCGATCAGTTTCTGCGAGCCTTGCAGGTGCACGTCACGATCATTCCATCCTTAGACCGCCGTGTCTTCAAGTCTGCCCGGATCCTGGCGGCCTGATAGGCCATGAGGTAATTCTGCGCTCCGGCTGGAGCGTCCGCTGTGCCAGTTCGGACCGCATTGTCGGTCACCGCCAGAGTAAGCACGTTGCCCTTCGCGACGAGATCAATCTCGATCCGGGAAACGCCAGGTCGGGAAAGGGCATGATAAACGGCTTCGTGGGCGATCCGGACGAGTGCGCTGCTGATCTTCCGGCTGTAGGTGCGGGTTGTCGGCGCCTGGCAACTGAACGCACAGATGCATTTGGATCCGGGCAACTTCGCGAGCTCAGTCAGGCCCTCGATGAGACTTTGCGGCTCACCTGCGGCTAGCTGCAGTCCCTTGATCAGGAGACGCGCTTCGTCGCTTGCCGAATCGATGATTTCCTCGAGACGACCGAACTCGGGTTGGGGAAGAACCAAACGACCCTTCGCTTTCAAAGCGAGCACCCGGACCAGGATGGAAGCGGCGGAGAGGGTCTGGAGCAAACCCTCATGCAGCTGTTTGGCGACCCGAATTCTCTCGTATTCCACGACATCCACGACGTTGCGCGGGCATCGTTGTTTCGTTTCCCTTGCTCGCTCCATGCGATTCTCTATACTGCCAGGAAGCCGCCATTGGCAAACTCAGGTTCCAGAAGTGTAGCTTTTGAAACGATGCAAGCCCTCCGAGAGCTCCAGAACAACTCTGCCCGGTCTCGGAAGAGGATACGGATTCTCCTGGCCGACGATCATTCGGTCGTCCGCGAAGGGCTGAAACGCCTGGTTGAAGCCGCGGACGGGTTCGAGGTGGTCGCCGAGGCCGACACGGGCGTGCAAGCGATCGAGCTCACCCTCGCCACTCGTCCGGATATCGTCGTGATGGACGTTTCGATGCCTGAGTTAGATGGGTGCCAGGCAGCGCTCGAAATCAAACGTCGGGCGCCAAATGTCAAAGTCCTCGCTTTGACGGTCTTCGAAGACGAAGAGCATCTGCGCGCGTTACTCCAGGCCGGGGCCGCAGGCTATGTTCTGAAGCGGTCGGCAGGTGAGGAGCTGGTCCATGCCTTGCGCGCGGTCGACCTTGGCGGAGTTTATTTGGATCCGCGCATTGCCGGCAAAGCACTCACCGACCGCGCTACGTCTCGGGGAGAGCCGCCCAGCGCCCTCCTGAGCGAGCGGGAGACGAGTGTGCTCCGTCTGATCGCCGAGGGTTACGGCAACAAAGAGATCGCTTCGCGGATAGGGATCAGCGCCAAAACCGTCGAAACCTACAAAGCTCGCGCCATGAAAAAGTTGAGATTGCGCAACCGGGTCGACATTGTCCGGTTCGCGAACCGCGCTGGCTGGACCGTATCCTAACGTTGCTCGCTCATTACCGTCCGCGGCGGGTATGCGCCTTGCGAGCGCCGCGAGCGTGCCAAAGAACGGCCGCCCAAAGAGTTGCGCGGAAAAGACTTGCGGGCTTTGTTGTTTCTCGGTCACAGAGCGCTGCGGCTAGGCTCCTTCGTCACGCCGCGCCTGCAAATCATTTGAGCTCAACAAAAGCTTATCGACTTAAGCTTAAGGGCGAGCGCACTCGCACGAGCAGCGCGACTCGAGACAGTTAGGCGATTGGCGAGGTTGTCCTGCGGCCCAATCTGGGCCGGCAACGACCGCTAGTAAAAACCTGCGCGAGCACTTCGGCCAATGTCCGGCCGGTTCCATCTTACAAAGCCTGTCAGGAAAATCCTGACATGCGTTCCCGGATGCGCTCATAGGCTTGGCTCTGATTGAGCAGGGATGTTCCCGACTGTTGGAAGCGAGGCCTGGGTGTTACATGATTAAATGAGCAAACGAGGGAGCATGCGCATCCTACTCCAACACGTCTCCACGGGACGGTTCCTGACTCAGGAAGGGGCGTGGGCGGAAGCGGCCGCGCACGCCAGGGTCTTCACTCATTTCCTCGAAGCCTTCTTTTTTGCCCGCAAGCACGTCCAAGGTCCAGTGGGCGCTTACTGTGACTTCGACGACCCAGCGTACAACTTTTCCGTCCTCCTTTCGAATGAGGCGGGCGCTTTACAATGCCAGGCCAGTGCTGAGCGGCTGAAAGGCCAGGCGAAGGTTACTGATGGCGAAACAGATAACGGCTTAAAGTCGCCGCGGTCTACCGGAACGTATTTCTACCCCCCGTCCGCCGGGGTTGACTCCGCCGATTCGGCAGGGGCGCCAGGTTTAGCGCCTTGATCATATCAGCCTGAAAAGGCGAAAGCGCCTGGACCTACTCCCTTGGGCGAAGGAGGACGGCGAACTGCCTGCACCTGCTAGCCCTAGGTTTGGAATCCAGACGCCTCCTCAACGTTTCGCCGCTCCAAGCTGAAGTCAATAGTTGTCTGGCGCTTTGCCCCAAAAAAAGCTGCCTGATGAACGACTCGGACCCAGCGTTCGCCCTCCCGACGACGCCACTCTCGGTTCTACTCGGCCGCAAGTTTTCGGGCCGCTTTGCCAACGAGCTGCGCGATCTTCAAATTGTCCGGCCCTTCGAGGCGCTCAGCCAGCTTTAAGATCTGGGCGTCGCATTGGGCTGCAAGAGCCGGATTGCCGGCGGCGGCAGCTACCTTCCCACGAGCTTTGGCGGTTCGGATGAGTTGCTTGATTTGGGCCAGGTCCGCCATGACTTGCTGCCCGACTTTGTCCATCGCTGCCGGCGGCAGCTTCATGAATTGAGGTTCGGAATAGGACAAGGGTGAGCCGGGAGAGAAGAGTTTCGCGGCCCCAAGATCGAGTTTGAGAAACGCATCGACGGCCGCATTTGGGGCGGCGCCGACTTCTTTAAGGCAGGATTCGAACTCGGTGGCCGCCCCGGCGCCGGCTGCGCTTGACAGCTGTGCCGTCGTGGCGAGGTTTCGTTCCCCAGCGGTGGAGCTGCCCCCCGGCTTGCACCCGGCGGCGGACAAACCAGCGATCAGGACGACAGCAGCCAGTTGGACGGCCAGTCGGCGGTGGGACGATTGAGCGAGCCAGACTCCAGTAACGACAACCAGGAGCTGCGTTCCAAAGCCAAACTGCGAGACAAGGAAATAGCCGCCGATCAGCGAAGGATCGTATCGCTTGATCGCCAGGCTTGTCATCAACGTGCAAAGTGCGCGGAGGGCAACGGCCAGGAGGGTTAGCCCCGCGATCAGCGGAAGCATCCCGACGCGCATTGGATGGGAGGGGCTGACCTGTGGGCCGGTAATGAGGCTGAGCCGGCGAAGGGCCAGCCAACCCATCGGCCCGAAGATCAGCAACTGAACACCTAAGCCGAGCCAACCCAACCCGAGCCCTTGGCGAACGAAGCCGCCACCAAAGAAGAGCACCAGCAGCGAGCCGACCTGAGCCAGCTGTGACACGACCCAGAACGCGACCACGCCGAGAATCATCCAGAGAGCACGTTCTTTCCATGCGGTCGCGGGCCTGGCACAAGCATACTCCAGATCCAAAGCAGAGGGCTGGCCGATGCGATGGCTGGCAACCACGAAGGCCTCTTCCTCGCTTAAACCGGTTCTCGCCAACGCGGCGGTCGTGTCGCGGAGGTGCCCCTCCAATTCTTCCACATCCTGGTGAGTGATGGCCGGGCAGTTCCTCAATGCCTCACGCCAACGTTCAAGCTGCCGGCTCAAGTTGAATGCGGGACGGTCTTCCATAGTCGGGTTAAGGTGCGGTGCACGATCAGCCATTGCTCGCGCTCGGTTTTGAGTTCGTCAGCTCCCTGGCGGCTGAGCCGGTAGTATTTGCGGCGCCGGCCTGTTTCCACCTCTTTCCAGTCGGACACAATCAGGCCTTCATCCTCCATCCAATGGAGGAAGGGATAGAGCATGCCTTCGCTCCATTGGATTTCTTCCTCGGACAGTTGCTTGATTTGTTGGATGAGTTCGTAGCCGTAACTTTCGCCGCGGGCGAGGATCGCCAGCACCAGCGGCTTAGTCGAGGCCGCGATGAGTTCCTTCGACAGCATCGAGGCCTTTATAGCATAGCGCAGCTAGGTATGTCAACGTTGCATCGCATTAACCTGAAACTTGTCCCCGCCGACACCCTTTAACTCGATGGCCCGACAGGCCGCCCAGAGCAACGTGACCGAACTGGCGCTCCGAATGGCCGGTTGCAGGAGGGAGAGTAGCGCGGATAGCGAGCCGCCCCCGGGATAGGCCGGCTTGATCTGGACTTGGAGGTTTTTTGGGGTCGTTGGGACTGCCTCCGGGAGGTGGAGGACGTCCCAAGTGGTCGGGTCCGGCTGACGGATATGTAAGACGGGGTTGACCGGCGGAAAAAGGCGCATGTTGGGCGCCTGACTGGAGGGACCCTGTTCCTGGTCTGGTTCAAGGCCGGCGATGATTCCGTCGATCATGCTTCTGAGCCCGTCGCTGAGCGTTTTCGGCGTTCAGGGTGTAGAATTTCATGGTGCAGTTCGCGGCCAGGGCGACATAGCCGTCTTTGGCGGGGTCCCAAGACCCATGGCCACTGAAAACAATGACTTTAGGCTGGAGCACGACCGGCGGCGGTTGATGGATGTAGTCGGCGAGGATCTGCCGCGAGAGGGGGTTCTTGGCCAGGTCATCGATCAGACGTTCGACCGTGCCCTTGCCGTTGAGCTTGGTGGCATTGCGCGCGTGGAGCTTCCAGTTGGGCCCTTTGGCTGTAAGCCAGGCTTTGACCTTGCTGGCCAAATCCGTTTGGGCTTTGACCGGGTTGGAGGCTTTAGGAAGATCATGAAGGGCCTGGTCAATGGCCCTGAGTTCGGATCCACGGCTGGAGAGGGCGCGCTTGGTTTCACTGATCCATTGATCGTAGGTTATCATCGAGAGGTCCCTTTCAATGAAGTGAATTAATCTAATCTAGATTAGTGACAAGAATAAGTTTTAATAACTTCTCTGTCAACTGCCTTGAAAGACTGGCGTCCTTGCCTCCGTATAGCATAATAGACCCGGTTCCTGGTCGGCAGTTGGAATGACCAGACCACTGCCGCCAAGGTTCCGGCAAGCGACTTTGTCTTCGAGCGACACCAGAACTGGAAGACCAGCGGCGCGCCATCCCGATCGGAGCTGTCTTGGCTCCTGCGGCGCTGGCGAGGCTTTGGCGGTCTGCTCAGACCACCCAGTCGCAGAGCAGCGATCGCCTCGTCAACCCTCCTAAACCATGCCCAGCTCCTTTGTCTATGACGTGTGCCTCAGTTGCTCCTCCAAGGACATCACCACGGTCCGGCCAATTGCAGAACGGCTGCGGAAGGCCGGTCTGCAAGTCTGGTTCGATGAAGGCGGTCGCAAATCGCGGGAGGGAATCGCGGCTAGAATCGAACAGGGACTGGAGCAATCGCGCGTCCTGGTTCTTTGCATTTCTGCCAATGCCATGGGCCCGGAATGGCCGCACCTGGAGGCCGGCAGCCTTCGCTTTCGGGACCCACTCAACAAGGAGCGACGGTTCATTCCGTTGCGGCTCGATGACGCTCCTCTGCAGGGCACAGCTGCCCAGTTGGTTTGCCTGCCATGGCGGGGAGAGCAGGGAGAACCACAGTACGGGAAGCTGCTTGATGCCTGTGGGTCTCCGCCCAAGGAGGGGGACCGAGGTAAGGAGTTCGACGCTGCGGACGAGGTCCTGGAGAAGGTCATCCAGCTGGATTGCCAAGGAGTCTCGATCAACGCCTACTTTTTCAGTGCGGACCGCCGGCGGGTCCTGACCGGTTCGGACGATAAGATGGTGCGGCTTTGGGACGCGGAATCCGGCAGCTGTCTGGCGGCGCTGGAAGGTCACACCGCCGAAATATGGAGTGTCGCCTGGAGTCCTGATCGGCTGCACGTTCTCACGGGTTCGTCCGATGGAACCGTGCGCCTTTGGAACCTGGAGGAGGGGATCTGTGTGCGGATCTTGGAGGGCCACCGGGACTGGGTTTACTGCGTCGCCTGGAGTCCCGACGGCCGTCGCGCTTTGTCCGCTTCCCGGGACAACGATATTCGGTTATGGGACGTCGCCACCGGACAGCCTCTGCGTGTGCTCGAAGGACACAAAGGGACCAGCTGGGTGGTCGCTTGGAGCCCGGATGGCTCCCGAGCCTTGTCCGGCTCCGCTGACCATACCGCCCGCCTCTGGGACGTGGAGACGGGACGCTGCCTCCGCGTTTTTGAGGGGCATACCGATTATGTCCTGAGCGTGGCGTGGAGCGCGGATCAACGGCAAGCCCTCACCGCGGCCCACGACAACACCATTCGCCTCTGGGAACTCGAGACGGGCAAGTGTCTGCGCGTCCTGGAAGCGCACACCAACGTGGTCCGGAGCGTCGCTTGGGGTCCGGACCAACGTCGCGCTTTGTCGGGCGGTCGAGACAACACGGTGCGGCTCTGGGACGTCGCCTCCGGTCGCTGTCTAAGTGTCCTCGCGGGGCACACCAATAATGTGGTCGCGGTCGCCTGGAGCGCGGACGGCTCTGGGGCTCTTTCCGGCGATACGAAGGGAGAGATGCGCGCGTGGGATTTGACACCATGGGGGCCAGAACCGTCGACGTCCCGGGCGGAGCCGGCGGGACTGGCGCTTGGGCCGGATCAGGTCCAATACACCAATGCCAAAGTCTTGCTCGTGGGCGAGAGCGGCGCGGGCAAGACCGGGCTGTCCAAGCGCCTGGCATCGGGATCCTGGGAGCCGAGCGAGTCGACGATTGGCGCTTGGGCGACCCAGTGGAAACTGCCGGTTTCGCCCGGGCACGGGGTGGAGCGGGAAATCTGGCTGTGGGATTTCGGGGGCCAGGCGGACCAACGGTTGATTCATCAGCTGTATATGGACGAGACCGCTTTGGCCATTCTCGTCTTCGACGGCCAAAAGGAAGACCTCCTCGAGATGCTGGGGCAATGGGATCGCGACCTGACGCGCGCCTCACGCCAGGAATATGCCAAGCTGCTTGTCGCCGGGCGGGTTGATGCGGGCGGTCTCCGCGTCAGCCGGAGCGATGTGGAAAAGTTCGCGGCGGAGCGGAAATTCGCCGGCTTTCTCGAGACGAGCGCGCGCACCAACCAAGGGTGTGAGGAACTGAAGCAAGCGGTTTTGAATGCGATCAAATGGGACGAGATTCCCTGTCGAACCACGCAAGTGCTTTTCAAGCGGCTGAAAGAGGAAATCATCCGGCTGAAGGATGAAGGGCACGTCCTGATGCGATTCAATGAACTCCGGGAACGGCTGCATTTGCGGCTTTCCGGCGAGCTGAAGCCGTTCCGGGATGATGAACTGCGGACCGTCTTGAAATTGCTGGCCGGTCCGTGCGTGGTGTGGGAGCTGGCGTTTGGGGGGTGGGTCTTGCTTCAGCCGGAACGCATTAATGCTTACGCCCAGGCGGTCATTCGGACGTTGCAGACGGACCAGCAGCAACGCGGCTGTTTGCTCGAGGAGAGAGTGCTTCACGGTGATCTGGCCTACGAAGCGTCCATGCCGCGGCTCGGCGGCGGTGACGAGAGGAGGTTTGTTAATTGCAGCCAGCCATCAGATGCTGGTGGAACAAGGCTTGTGCCTCCGCCAGCCGACGAGCTAGGGCAATCTCCTCATCTTTCCCAGTTACTACCGCTGCGAGCGCCCGGAGCAGGTCAAGTTTCCGGCCGTGCTGGTCAATTACCGGTTCACCGGCTTCCTCGACGAGATTTATGCGACGTTGGTCGTGCGATTGCACCACAGTGAGGCCTTCCAGCAAGACCAGCTCTGGCGTTATGCGGCCGATTTCAAAACTCATACGGCAAGCAGCCTCAGGATCAAAAGCTGAAGCGCGGCACGCCCCGGGGTGGGCGGTCTGGAAGTCTACTTTGATGCGGGAGTGTCGGTGGAGGAGAAGATCATCTTCAGCAAATACGTCCATGAGCATTTGCTGCAACAAGCGAAAGAGGTGGTGCGTTTGCGGCATTACATCTGCAACCATTGCGGCACACCGGTAGGCAATCGCGATGTGGCGATGAAGCGCTTGGCCGCCTGGTTGCAGCAGCAGCCCGCTAAAGTGGAAGGGGCTGGCTGGCGTTTGTTGCGCCGAACAAAGGAGGAAATGCCGACCATCGTCTGCGTGGAATGCATGAAACAAGTCTCCCTTTGGGATGAATTGGAGCAGTGCTTTGCCAGCCCCGAAATCCAGCAGCGGGTCCGCGATATGCAAGCCGAGTCCGCCATCGTCCTCGACAACGAGAGCAAGGAGCGCGTTCTGGTTGGTGAGGTCATCTCGACGGTCGCTCTCGCCGGCCAGATCAGCCGGGAAAAGAATGTGAGCGATCACGGCATCGATATGGAAATCGAGTTCAAAAATGACCAAAGCGAAGCCACCGGCGAAATGCTCTTCCTCCAACTCAAGTCAGGCGATTCCTACCTGCGCGAGCGCAAGCAGGATGGCGCGGAACTCTTCACCATCAAAGACGAGCGCCATGAGCGTTACTGGATGAACCAGAAGTTCCCGGTGCTTCTGGTCGTGCGCAGCTCGGATGGGGAAGTCCGTTGGATGGAGGTCCGCGATTATCTGAGACGAGAAAGCGACCAGGGGCAAAAGAGGGTCAAGCAGATCCGCTTTGCCGGGGAGCGTTTTGATGTCATGAGCGTGCGGCGTTGGCGACAGAAAGCGCTCGGCCTCAGCCGGCCTTAGACATGACCCGACCCCGACCGCTTGGGCGCCGTGTCGAGGTGAATGGCGGCTTGACGTCCTCTTCTCTCTGAGCCTACAAGCAAGCGTTGCCGAAATCGAGTCCCTCGGGCCGGGCATGCAAGGCCCGTTTATTGAACCACGCAGCGGCGGCCGTGTGGCAGACAGTGCGGTGGTTCGAAAACGATCGTGTCCGCCGGACCGTGCTTGGGCCATCTCGATCAAGGCTGCGAATCACTGGTCAACGACTCTAATTATGAAACATCGTCTTCTCTATTACCGTTGCGTTTTAGCCGCCCTTGCTTTGGCCGCTTGCCGTTTGGGCCATACTTCGGTCCAGGGGCAAACAGTGAAGACCTGGACCGGCGGAGACGGGAACTTCTATGATGCGTCGCATTGGAGCGGTGGCCTTCCGGGGATCACCGATATCGCCGTGATTGACGACGGCAGCACGGCCACGATTGCGGCGGATGCGGGCGACCGTGATCTGGGCGCGATTCGCCTCGGGCCGACCGAAGGCAGCACCGAATCGGGGCATGTGATCATGAACGGGGGCGTTTTGCGCATTGGCGCGACTCCTGGAGATCCGAAAGCGGTCATTGGCTTCAGCACCACGCTCTCCACGTTCATTATGAACGGTGGGACCATCTTGTTCGATGGGCCGGACACTGCGGACCTGGCCGGCTCGACCTCCGGCCATGGCGTCAATGAATTGGACTGGGAAGTCGGCGAGAAAGGTTTGGGCCGGTTCGAAATGCACAATGATGCCGTCTTTCACGCGGCGGATGATCTGAAGATTGCCGAAAACGCGGCTGGGGAGGGGACGTGCCTGATCGATGGCAATGCCCGTCTTTCCGTGGGCAGCGGCATTAGCATCTCGGGCAATGGCGGCGTCGAGCAGAGCATGGTCGTGGGCGGCAATGCGCTGGTTGAATCCGGAAACAGCATGGGCGCTGGGAATCCTCAGGGACACACCGACGAGGGTTACCTGACGCTGGCGTTTGGCAACAGCCTGGCCAAATTGACCATCCAGGACAACGCGGTGCTCAACATCCGGCGATTGACCGCGCGCGAAGGGCAAAGCACGATGATCGTGAAGGATCACGGCCAGTTTCATATCTTCGATGTTCTCAATGGCAGCGGAGGGAGCGCGACTAATCGGCCGGCCGAGACCGGTCCCAATAGCACATTCGCCTCCGTCGCCGCGGCCGATACCAACGTCGTCTCCACCCTCACCCTGCAAGACGACGCCCAGATGACGGTCAATTCCGACCCCGCTTCCGGTCCAACCAAAGGACTGGCCATCAGCGGACAACGCGATAGCGGCAACAATGGGGGCCGCGCTCGGTTCATCATTCGAGACCGTGCTTCGTTCAAAGTGGAGCAGGATCTGATGATTGGGACAGGCTCGAGTGCGGAGACATCGGATGGCACTCTCGAGGTCGTCGGCCCGAGCGCGCAGATTTCGGTTGGCGGCAATCTGGATATGGCCGTGGACCTCGATGGCAACATTGCGGCGACGGATGCCGATGGCAATCCGAAGGCTGGCACAGCGGTGCTCAGCGAGGTTATCACAGCGGCCAATCAGGCCGCGATCAACGTCACGGGTGCCGCCCGCATCGCCCAGGGAAAACTGCGCGTTACGTTGCAGGGCTATACCCCCAAAGGAGGCGAGGCCTACGCCTTGATCAAGGCCGGAACGATCGATGGCCAGTGGGCTGACACCGACTTTTCGGCTGCGCCTCTCCCCGCTGGTCTGACTTGGGGGGTCGAATACACCACCGATACCGCTTGGCTTAAGGTCCTCGGGCAATCCACCGTCGCCGAGTTCATCGCCAGTGAAACCAAAGTCCAGAACAACAAACTGCATTTGGCCTGGCGCGGTTCCGGCACGCTCGTCAGCGCGACGGCTGTGAACGGACCCTACACTCCGGTCGACGGCGTCTCCGGTTCGTCCGCGGACGTGGCCTTGGACGGCGGGCAACGTTTCTTCCAGTTGCGGCAGTAGTGACGACGGCGCGGGCGCCCGCCCTATGGCGCCCCGGCGCGCAAGCGTAGAAAGAGCGCGCCGGCCGACAGGTCGATCGCGGGAAAATCGGCCATCGGAAGAACGAGGTCGTCCGACGAATCGATGAAGGACGCGGCTGATTGCCAGCGGTGGCCGAGGACACCCGAACTCGTTTCAATTTGAATCAGTCCGCCGCGCGCGCGCTGCGTCGCGGGTCGGCCGACCACGCTGAGTTCCAAGCCGCGCGGGCCTTGGGCCAAGCCCACCCGGACGTCGGTCAGTTCGGAGACAGGCGGCGCTTGCGCGACCCAGAAGTTGTCCAGAGCGAGGCCCACATCCGGGTCGGCACCGACATACTCGAGGCGGATGCGTTGAATCCGGGCGGTGCTGAACTGCACGGTCCACGGCGTGGCCAAGCCTTTGCCGGAAGGATCATCACCCGCCGTCACGGTGCGTTCCGAGAGCAGCTGCCCAGTCGAGCTGAAGGCTCGAATGCGCCAGGATTCTTCGCGATCCAAGTCGAGCAGGTATCCGCCAGCGACGGCCACCGGGCTGGCATAACTGATTTCCAGCGGGCGTGGGGTAGAGCGAATCGCGTCGGCGAGAAAAAACCGGCCCACGTCCTGGCCAGCGGCAGGTTGGTCACCCATCCCGCGCGGCCCGATAAAGGCGAGGGTTGTGCCGCCGGCTTCAGCCAAGCGCGGCCAGGCGCCTCCGGGGGTGCCGTCATCCAGCCGAAATGTGACGCCATAGGCGACCTGAAACTGGTTGGAAATGATCATTTCCCGGACTGGCGGGGTCCCGTCGGGCAAAGTCTCAAAGTCGATCCGTCCAGCGGAAGCCTCCGAGGTGGCCGAGACCGTCACGTTGAAAGAACCGCGATTATTGTTCCAGTTGGACCCATCCATAGTTCCGAGGAACAGGCGGGTGGCGTTGGTTGGGACAATGACTTGCTGCACATTGCTTCGGCTGGTCTGCCCATCTCCAATGAAGAAAACTTGTTTCAAAAGCGGAGCGAGGAAAGCGTAATCACGGGCCGCCTCGTCGGAAAAGTCTGTCGCCACCGGCGGGGGCGACAGGCTCGGAATCTCGGCACCCAGAAACACGCCGACAAGCGCGTCGCGGCTGGCAGCGGCCGAGGCGATGCCGTTTTCGGATCCGGCCGCGTGAGTGGAAATGAAGGCGCTGTTGCCGTCCGGTCCGCTCAGAGGCCGCTCCGGGCTATTGGCAACCCCGCCGGTCGCTTGGAAGGTGAGCTTCATTCCGGCGGTGAGCTGCAGGTTGGTGACCTCAACCGGTGATTGGGCCGGGGCAATGTCCAAACCACTGGCTCGGGTCCCGGCGGGCATGCCCGCGAGCCACGGATTGGACTGGCCGGAAACGACCCAGGCCGCCGGCCAGACGCGCTCGCGGGTTAGGAGGAGACACGCCGCCGCCAGCAAAGCCGTTCGTCGCGAGTTCGGGCAGCCATGGCCGTCGAGGAGGAGCTTCTTCACATCCGGTTCCTTCGCACCTCATCACAACGCGGCCCATTTGGGTTGTCAATGTTCTAAGCAGGTCAAGGCCTCTCCGTCGCACTGATTTCCTCCCAGGAGGGAGCGCGCCACAGGTGGAGGAGACCTTTCGTATCGAGCGAACCGAGCACCTGGCCGTCGCCGGAAAATTCGGTGCGGGAAAGAAGGCCGCCTGGACCCCGCAACGTGATCAGTTCCTCTTTGCTCTCAACATCCCATAGTTTGACCGCTTCCTTGTCGCCGCTCGCCACCGCCAGGCGCCGCCCGTCGGGAGACCACGCCACCGAATGAACCCCTTTGAGAAAATTGGCGAAGGTCGCGTAGGGCTGCCAGCTCGACGCATCCCAGACTCGGGCAAAGCCAAATTTGCAGGCTGCGGCCAAAAATCGGCCGTCCGGCGAAAAGGCGGCGTCTCCAGGTTGCCGAAACTCCAACCGCAAGGATGTTTCTGCCCCGGTCTCCAGGTTCCAGCAACGGCTCTCGCCGGAGGCGTAGAGGAAGACAGCCTTGCTTCGATCGGGTGCCAGCGCCCCGGCTCCTTCGGCTCCGGCGGAAGTCAGAAGCTGCCGTCCGCTGGGGAGTTCCAGCAATTTTATGTCAAGAGCCTGCAGGTCGACGACAATCAACCGCTTCGAGTCTACGAACCGCCAGACCCCGACCGGCCCCGCGAGGGGCCTCAACTCAAAAAGCAACCGGCGGCCGGGCACGTCCCAAATTTGGAGAGTGTGCCGGTCGATGCAGGCCGCAAGCCATCGGCAATCAGGCGAGATCACAGCCGAGGAGCACTTCGCACTCAGGTCGAACAGCTCGCGGCGCTCGTCAAAGGCCGGCCCGGTCCATCGCCGCACTTGCCCGTCGCGATTCACAGTCAGCAGTGACCGGCTTTCGGTATCGAACTTGAATTCGGCGACGACGTCCGGCAGAAGGACCACGGGCGAATCGCGGCGCGGCCGAGCGGCGTCCCAGACCATCAGACTTCCGTCCTTGCAACCGCTGATCAGGGTGGCATTGTCCGGTAACCACGCCACGCTCCAGACTTCGAGTCGGTGACCTTGAAGGGAGCCACGGGCATTCCACGAGGTGGTGTCCCACGTTCGGATCGTCTGGTCGGCGCCGGCGGAGGCGAGCACCTTTCCGTCGGGCGAAAAGGCCAGTCCGAGGACGTAGGCTTGGTGACCTTCGAGCCGAGACAGGCTTTTTCCCGAAAGGACATCGCGGATCGTGACGGCGGTCTCGACGTAGCCTTCACTCGCAGCCAGGAATCTGCCGTCCGGGGAAAGGCGAGGGCGGTGAAGTATTGATCCCGGGGCCGCTCGCTCCAAAGGACAGCGCCAGATTGGGCATCGATCACCTGAAGTTGCTCGGCCGCTCCGGTGGCGACGCGGCCGAGATCAGGGCTTACGGTTGCAAGATAGCGCTTGGACCCGCCCGGAAGCCGGCAGGGGCAGAGTTGACGTGCGAGTGCCAGCCTTCGTGTCCCACCAGGTCAGGGCGCCCTGATCTACTGAGAGAAGGCGGGCGCCATCTCCGCTAAAGCGCAGGGCAATGCCGGGCGCGGTCAGCGGCAGCCGTCGAACCAGTTGAGCGGAGTCGACATTCCATAGCTGGATACTGGCGCGTGAACCATCGGTTTGCGGCTCACCCCATGCCGCCACCGCGAGGGTGCCATTGGTCGGCGCGAAGGTCAGAGAGACGATCTGGTTTCCGCAGCGCAAGCGATTCACCTCGCGTCGGGTCCGAAGATCCCAAAGCGCCACTGCGCCTGCGCTTCGCTCGGCGACGGCCAGCCACTTGCCATCCGGTGAAACAACGGTATGTCCGACCCAGTCGCCTGCGGGCCGCAGGACGAACAACGCATCGCTGCGACATTGTTGCCAAAGATACCGCCATTCCCAGTTGCGCAGATCCGGACGGTTGGCCTGGGGCCGGTGGCGGTTCAACAAATCGAGAGCCCGCCCTGAATTGTTGAGGTCAAGCGAGCGCTGGATCAGGTTCATGTCAGCCGCATAGGCCATGGCCTGCGCGTCACGGCGCAGGCGACTTTGTTCCGCCTCGGACCGCTCGGCTGCCTCGCGTTGCCTCCGCTCGCCCGCCCGGGCCGTTTCGGCTTCCTCCCGCAGCCGGCTTTGTTCGCGTTCGGCGCGGAGAACCTGCTGATAAGCCCGGCTCTTTTTCGCGATATTGCCAAAGGCTGAGAAGGAGGCCTGCGATCAGGGCGAGCGCGACCGCCGTGGCCGCCGAAAAGGCAAGCCGATTACGACGGGCCAGCTTCTGCAATCGATAGATGGCCGTCGGTGGCCGAGCCTGGACAGGTTCGTGGTTGAGAAAGCGCTGAATATCCGCCGCCACGCCATCGGCGGTTTCAAACCGGCGCGTTCGATCCTTCTCCAGGCATTTCATCACTATCCAGTCGAGGTCGCCGCGCAACGACCCGATCAGGTCCGGGGCGCGGGCGTGGTGCCGGTCAGCGATGGTGGTCAACTCGTTGGCGGTGAGGCGGCTCAGTTTGGTCGAAGGACGAGCGGGTTCTTCGTCGCGGATGCGGCGTCGAAGTTCGTCCAGACCAGCTTGGACGAGTTCTTTTGGGTCAAACGGAGTGCGGCCGGTCAGCAGCTCGTAAAGCAACACGCCCAGGCTATAAACGTCGCTGCGTGTATCGATGTCGAGCCCGCTCAATTCGGCCTGTTCCGGGCTCATGTAAGCGGGCGTGCCGATGAATTGCTGGATCTCAGTAAAGAGGGTTTTGTCGGTGAGTTGTTGTTGAGTGGCTTTGGCGATGCCAAAGTCGATGACCTTTGGGATGGGCACACCGTCGTTGAGGGTGACGAGGATATTGGAAGGCTTGATGTCCCGATGGATGATGCCTTTCTGATGGGCATGCTGGATGGCCGAGCAGACCTGGACAAAGAGGTGCAATCGCTCCGTCGTGGAGAGTTTGCTTTGATCCGCGTAGTCCGTGATTCGGACGCCCCGGACCAGCTCCATAACGAAGAAAGGGCGGCCGCTCTCGGTGGCGCCCGCATCCAGGACCTTGGCGATATTAGGATGGTCCATCATCGCGAGGGCCTGGCGCTCCGCTTCAAATCGCGCCACCACCTGGCGCGTGTCCATGCCCAGCTTGATGACCTTCAGCGCGACCCGCCGTTTGACCGGCTCTTCCTGCTCCGCCATGAAGACGACGCCGCACCCGCCTTCCCCAAGCTTCTGGAGGAGCTTATACCGACCGATGCGACTGCCCGCGCCTTCGTCATCCGGGAGCGTCACGACCACGGTCCCACGGTCTGTGGCGATGGTGGGGGCATCCGATGGCGGCGGCGACTGGTCCATACCTGATCATGGAAGCCAGCTAGGGATCAAAAGGGAAGTCCGAATCCCGACCGGGTGTGCGCAGGTCTGTCCGCCAGAGGAGGGATAACGTTCAGGGGGCCATCAGCAGCCTGCTTGCGGGCGCGATCCGCGCGGCGCGGGGCAGGATCGTCCGACGCTGGCGCGACGATCAGGAGCCAGCGGTTGGCGGGAGCCAACCGTCCCGGGCTTACAGGGTCAAGCGGCCTGAGTGGGCCGAGGCTAAGGCCGTCAATGGCTGGGCGCAGGGACCAAACGTTGCGTCTCCATCCATCAGCAGATCCGCCAGGGCCGCCCCCATCGGTTGGCCGGTCAGCAGCTGATAATGCCCATACCCCGGGGCGGGGTTCACTTCAAAGCAGTACCAAGTTCCATCCGGCCCGCGCCGCAGGTCGAATCCGGCGATGGCCAGGTCAAGGGCGTGAGCAGCGCGGCTGCAAAGGGCGCCGAGGCCGGACGGAACCTCCGCTGGGACGATCTGGGTCTGGGTGTTGCTGCGTTCCGGGTGGCGATAGTCATCGGCGTCTGAGATGATGCGGGAGGCGAACACCTGCTTGCCGACAGTGTGAATGCGGTATTCTTCGCCGGCAATGTATTCCTGAAATTGAGTCGGGCAGTTGGCGACGTCAGCCAAACGTTCGTAGGCGGTGGGATCATCCGCCCGAAGCCGGGTCACGATGCTCCGGACCGAGCTGATCGATTTGTAGATCACCTCGCGATGGTGTCTGAGGAATTGCCGGGCGGCGTCGGGGTCAGTGGTTATCAAGGTGCGGGGGGTGATGAAACCGAGCTCGCGGAGCTGGGCGGCCTGAAACGGCTTGGAGTTGTTCGGACCCATCGCTGAGGGCCGGTTGACGACCCGGGCAGAGGTCATCTCCATCCAGGCCACCAGCAAATCCTCCAGCGCAGCCGCATGGGCCCACTCGGGCGAGTCATGGCGAAGTTGGGCCAAGGCCGGCAAAAGGCGGAAGTCCATGGCCCGGATATAGACCGCCGTTACCTGGGACAAAGGGAGGGAATCTCCGCCGCAGCGGAGGACGCCGTTGAGAAGTGAGCTACGGCATCCCAATTCACCAATCGAAAGCGAAATCTCCGTTTGGAGGGCGGCGGTCTGGTCGAGAAACCAAACGTCGGCCCCCTTGTCCACTAACGCCGTGCGAACCGTCTCAGCAGAGAGATCGCCGGGAATGCCCCAGATGAGAATCATAACAACTCGAAGGGAAAGAATGATTAAACGGGTGCGTGCCTGCGGCCGAGTTCAGCGGCCTGAAAGTATTGGTGGAGCGAAGTGCTGATCGGCGGTTCGTGGACCGGCGGCCAAAGAGAAGCCCCCGTAAACCGCCCTTCCGACCCGCTGCCATCGAATGAGACTTGAAGTAGCCCAAGACCAGTTGCGGCCGCCAAATTCCGGGCGTGTCGGTGCAGCTGCGGATCAGCGTCACCGAACGAATGGTAGGATTCGAGAGAATCAACTGATCTGGGCGAGTGGAGGGAATGGCCCCACAAAGGTGGGCGGGAGTGGAATTTGGCGACCACCGTAACGTTTGTCGGCGGTTGGGGAGCTTCGGTCGGGGAAGCCCCTCGCGGTGAAGTAAAAGCAGCTGTTCGTCTTGCTGGAACAACTGGAATGCGCAACGCACAGGCGCGATGGACCCATTCCTCCCGCCGCCAAGGTGGCCCGCAGAGGCTCAGCGAAGTGGGGCGGTTCAGGACCGGGCACGGGAGTTGGGCGAGCCAGGCGGTCATAAAAGCGGTCATCTCGGCGGCGACGAACGCGCGATCGGCTTGATTGATTCCAGTCAGTTCCTGTTCGAGAAAGCGTGGCCAACGGGTCAGGACGCCTGTGATTTCATCTGTCGGCACGGAGCGACCGCCCGCGATGGCCGTGGCGGGCGGGAGGCCCATGGCTGGGTCATCAGGCCAGGCTTGCCACCAGCCAGCCGTGGAAAGATCCTCGGCGGTGAGGAGGGCGGCGTCGCCGCCCGGCCAACTGGCGACAAGCTTGGCTGCGCTGATATCCTGGGAATGGGAGATAACGATGAACAAGGGAGCAACGGGTTGGGGGCCATTAGCTCTCGATGCTATTTGCCTTGGACCAGCCGCTGTTCGACTTTATCCAGCCGATTGGCCACGGCTTCCAGGCTGCGCTGCAATTGCGCCACGCCATCGCCGCCGATCCGGTCAGCCCCGCGCACGAACGGCTGCTTGCCGCCGGAAGCCAAATGGGTTTCGACCGCTTCCAGCCGGCTGGCGATTTCCGGCAGCACCGACACGAGACGGGTCAGCTCCGGCGGTTCATACTTAACCCAATCTCTCCAGTTGAAGATTGGCGTGTAGACTTCGAATAGAGGGTCACGGGTCAGGCCCATAGGGATCTCCTTACTTTTAGGTGTTAGATTGGCTGCCCGAAAGGTGGCTGGTTTTCTTACCTGTTCAGCCCCTCTCGTCAGCTCATCAGCACTAACAGGAATCAACCAGCGACCTGACAGATCGCCCGAGCGTCCCGGAAAACCCCTTGCCCGCATCATCCCGCCAGCGGATGATCCGCGCATGCGCACGGTCCTTCTCCGCAGCCGCTTGCCTGAGTTGCTGCGCTCTTTACCCGTCGTCGTCGTCCTCATCCAATGGGGTGCCTTGGCGCTCCCGCTAACGGTCAAGGCGGCAGACACGGCCGCCAAGGGGCCTCTCCGGGTTAGTGCCCTCCATCCGCGCTACTTCGCTGACCCAACTGGGCGAGCCGTCTATCTGACTGGTTCGCATACCTGGGCGAGCCTGCAGGACATGGGGCCAGGCAATCCGCCGCCGCGATTTGACTTCGCCGCTTACCTCGATTTTCTGCTGGCCCATCACCATAACTTCATTCGCCTCTGGCGCTGGGAGTTTCCGGAATGGAAGGAACATGACCAGCGCGCGCCCTTCTCCTGCACCCCCCAGCCATGGCGACGGGTTGGTCCTGGCCTGGCTTTGGACGGCGCCCCGCAATACGACCTGGACCAGTTCGACGCGGATTATTTTGGGCGGTTGCGATCGCGGGTCGAGGCGGCTGGTCGCCGTGGCATTTACGTGTCGATCATGCTCTTCGAGGGGTGGGGGCTGCGGTTTGTGCCAGGGGGCGAAAAAGCCCACCCGTTCCATCCAGCCAACAACCTCAATCATACCGAGCGCGACTTGAAGGAGGGTTTCAAGGGGATCGATCTGTTTACACTCGGTGCCCCTGGCATTCTCTCGCGGCAGGAGGCCTATGTGCGGAAGGTGATCGATACCGTCAATGATCTGGACAACGTCCTCTACGAAATTGCAAATGAGAGCGACTTCTCCACGACGGACTGGCAGTACCACTTCATTCGCTTCATCCGCAAGGACGAGGCCTCCCGCCCGAAGCAACATTTGGTCGGCATGACTTCGATCGGATACGGGGTGGATGATTGGGACCGGCTGGTCCGGAGCCCGGCAGACTGGATCTCGCCGAATCCGGATCGGTTCGATTACAAGACTAATCCGCCGGCCGCTGATGGGACCAAGGTGATCATTCTGGACACGGACCATCTTTGGGGCGTGGGCGACGGCGTGAGCTGGGTCTGGAAGAGTTTTCTGCGCGGGATTAATCCCGTCTGGATGGATCCGATGGGCCAAGTGTCCAATTGGGAGGCGACTCCGACCGACGCCGAACAAGTGCGTCTTAACATGGGCGAGGCGCTCCGCATGGCTGAACGGCTCGATCTCGGCGTCATGCAACCGCGCCCGGACTTGGCTAGCACCATGTATTGCCTGGCCAAGCCAGGAGCCGACTACCTGGTTTATCAGCCAATCGCAGGCCAGGAGTTTACCGTTCAACTCGAACAGGGTCCTTACCAGGTGGAGTGGCTTAGCCCCGCGACGAGGAAAATAACTCGCGGGGAACTCATCGAAGCAGCGCCCGTGACCCAGTCCTTTAAAGCTCCGTTCGATGGCGACGCGGTCCTTTACCTGCGGCGGCCTTGACGCAGCTGCCCGTTCGCCGGGGACACGCGTCACTGTTCGGTCGCGCGCGGGCTCGCGCCGCTGCCAAGGCTCTTGTGATCACGGCCTGTTTCGGGCTAATCTACCGCGGTGAAGACTCTCCTGGGCATCGTGGTGGTGTGGTGTCTTTTCTCGTTCCGGCCGGCCATCGGCGCCGAGGCGACCAACGGAGTCGTGAACGAACCGACCTATCGCGACAAGCCGCTAAGCTATTGGCTCGACGGCCTCGGCCGTTGGGACAATCGCGCGACCGACGCCGGTCAGGCGGTCAAAAGCTTGGGCATGCCCGCGGTTCCGTTTATTCTCCGGTACACTGCTCTGCGCAAGGACGGCACGACGAATCAGTCTGACACCGGGCGGGCTGTGGCCAGGGCCTGCCGCGCTCTGGACGAGGGCAGGACCAATCGCCAGTTGGAGAAATCGCTCCGGGCCGGGTTGAAGGACACCAACGCCCAGGTCCGGATCAATGCCATTGCCGGGCTGCCGTTGAGCGAGAAGTTTATTCCGGAATTGGAGAAATTGGGCCAGGATCCGGAGTTGCACGTGCGGCAAGCGGCGACGAACTCGCTCGGTCATCTCCGGCGCTACAACGATTGGCTCAAACGGAAACAGACCGAGGAGCCGAAACCTCCGAAATCGAACCGTCCGCGGAGCAGCAACCTGCGATAGAGGGCCGTCGATCCGTGTGGGCCGGGGCGGTAGGCAAGCCCGGGGCCGTGGGGATGCCTCCGGCTAAAGGATTGGCTTCCGTCAGCCGATAAATAATCACAACTTGGTCGGCTAAGGCGGCTTGCCTCTAAGGCCGTCCAGGATTTGAGCACGTGCGCGCTGGCCTTCACCCGACCGTCAGTCGACGATGGCGAAGGCATGAAAGCCGCCACCGTGACCGCATCCCTTTGTTGTCTGCGATCCTCGGCCGCGGTTTCCTGCTTCTCCTGCTGTTCCCGATTGGGGCCGGGGCGCAAGCCCGCACTGAATTCGGGCGGGTTGCCACCTCCTATGCATTGACTTCGACTCGGGACGTATACGGTTCGCATCCGAGTGCGTGGCGACTCTGGGCGGCAGAGGCAGAAAACAATCCCTGGCGTTTGCTCGATTGCCGCACCAACGAGTCGTTTGCCGGTTGGAGCCAACGGCGCGTCTTTGCGCTCTCCAATTCCAGTCCTTTTGTCCTTTATCGGTTGCAGATTGATGCCGTCACCCAAACCGACAAAAGCCAGAGCAGCGTCCAATTGGCTGAACTGGAGCTGATCGGGCGGGATGTGGCCGGCTCGAATCGCCTGGCCTTGCAACCGCTCGTCACGGCCTCGCGCTCTCATCCCGTCGTTGGCCCGCCCGAAAACGCGTTTGATCAGGATCCGACCACCCGGTGGGTTGGCTTTGGACTTGGGGAGCCGGCCGGTTGCTGGATTCAGTGCCAATTTGTCGTTGAGGCCGGGCGCACGGCCACCGATCTCCGGGAGCTGCAGACACTCGCCCGCGGCTCGGCCGCCCAGGGCTGGCTCTGGGCAAGCGGGCCGCGGCTGGTCGCCAACTTAAACCTGCCGTCCAATCGACTCACCCGGGCATTGACCGCTTATGCGCTGACCTCCGCGAATGACCGGCCGTCGCGCGATCCGGCGGATTGGCGGTTGCTCGGATGGCGTCATGGTGAAACCAACTGGGTGCTATTGGATTCACGCCAGGGTGAGGTCTTTCCCGAACGCTTCCAGCGGCGGCTGTTTGTCCTGCCGCGCCCGGTCGAGTGTGAGAAGTTTCGCCTCGAGGTGACGGCAGTTCACGCGGCCGGCGAAAGCCTGCAGTTGGCGGAGATCGAAGCTCTCTTCCCTGCTGGGGATGAGTTCACTTATTCGGCGGTCGTGGAAGCGAGCGCGGATAATCCACCGATCGAGTCCATCACGGCGGCCTTCGATGGCAATTCGACAACCAAGTGGTTGACGTTCGATTCGGCGGACATTGGTTCTCCGGTATGGGTGCAATGGCAATACGTCCAAAAAGAGGAGGACCTCCCCGTCATCGATCAGCGCCAGCTCGACCGCATCCGCAACCGCGACCGCCTCGCCCGGTGGTTGGACAACCCACCACCAGTCGTCCCTCTGCAAGGGTACGCTTTAACGAGCGCGAATGACGAACCGAGCCGCGACCCTCGCGACTGGACACTTCTCGGGTCGAACGATGCTGGGGCAACCTGGAAAGCCGTCGACGCGCGCGCGCAGGAGCGCTTCCCCGAGCGGCGGCAACGCCGTGTCTTTCGGCTGCGACAGCCGGCCGTTTATCGGAGCTATCGGCTCCAAATCCGGGCGGTGGCGGATGCGGCCCACGCCAACTCGGTTCAATTGGCGGAAGTGGAACCTTTCTACCGGCCAGCCTTGCCTCGGCAGCCCTATTCTCTGGTCGTTTCAGCTCAAGGGGAGAATCCGCCCCAGGAGACAGTCGGCCGGGCTTTCGATGGTTCCTCCGCGACCAAGTGGCTTAGCTACGCCGCCGGGCAGTCCGACCCAGTTTCTTGGGTCCAGTGGGAGATCTCCCCAGCCCAGGACGAGCCGGTGCTCGAATTACAGCGGCTTCGGTCGGCTCCTGTCCGGCCACCTGCCGAGGTCGAACTCCGACTTAAAGCCATCGTCCTGTCCTGGAATCCAGATTCGCGTCGTTTGAGCCTCCTCGACGAAACGAGCTGCGAAATGCTCGAGCTTGACGCGGGCACATTCAGTCTGGAACTCGGCATGCAAATCCAACTGGAAGGCGCGGTCGAATTGTGGCGGACACCGCCGCTGGTTCGGAAGCCACGCATTGCGGTGCGAGGTCAGTTGCCCGGGCCGGCTCAAACGATCGATCAGCCTGGATCCGAGTTCAGCCGCTGTTTTTGGCTCGGCTCAACCACGGGGAAAGTGAGCGCTATCTCTGTCCAGCCGGCCCTGACAACTCTTCGCCTGATCGACTCTAACGGCGGCGACTTGCTCGCCCGTATTCTCGGAGCGGAACGGATGCCGTTTGCGACTGCTCTCGACTGTCGTCTTCAGGTGCGCGGCATCGTTCAGGCGTTGTTGCAGGACCAAAAGCAGCAGGCGCCTGGCATCATTTGGGTGCCTGGGCTGGAGGCGGTGTCTCTGGCGCAGCCGACCGCGGCGGAATGGGAGACGTGGCCAGTCCTGCCGCTTGGGGACCTAGGCCGGACCAATCGGGCCCCGCCCCAGGTTATTCGGGTGAGAGGATGCCTGCTCGAGCAGCGTCCGGGCTTGGACCTTGTCCTGACCGACGGCGGTCACAGCCTTCGGATGGCGTGGCCGGACATGCGACCATGGCCCGTCGGAACACCTCTCGAGGCGGGTGGCCTCCTCCAGTTCATTTCGGGCGAGCCTGTCCTGCGGTTGGCCTGGTTGCAGCCGGCCCTGGAGGACAGCGGCCTGCTCGTCAAGCGGACAGACAGTGCTGGTCCGCCAGCTTCGCCGATTTCAGACTTTCGCCGCGTGCAGGAGGTTCTGCGTCGGAAGGGCGCTGACGGAACGCGGGTCAGGCTCTCCGGGGTGATCACTTATGTGGATCCTGGATGGGGAGGATTTTATCTTCAGGACGGGAGTGAAGCGCTTTACATCGACGATCTCTATAATGCGGGGCTTAGTCCATTCCTAGGCTTGGAAGGCAACTATGCTGAGGTCGAAGGCGAGATTGGAGACGGCCGCGTCAATTCCCGGCAGGGAGTGCGCCTCCTCGGCCGCGCGGCCATGCCGCGACCAGCGGCATTCTCGTGGGACTATCTGATGAGCGGGCAGGACGACGATCGTTGGATCCAGGTCGAAGGGGTTGGCCGCAAGATTCAAAAGCAGCGCCTGACGCTCAGCACGGCGGGCGGACAAATGATCGTCTGGATTAATGATCCTGGCCAAAGCAGCCAATCTCGTTGGCTCGGCAGCCGCTTGCGTGTCAGCGGGGTTTGTTCCCCGGTGCTTAACAATCGTCGGCAGCGCATCGGCGTGCGTCTCCTCGTTCCCTACACCGAATGCGTCGAAGTCATCAAGGCCGCACCGGAAGACCCGTTCGATTTGCCGACCCAGCCTCTTAGCCAAGTCATGCGGGCTGGAGATGAACCTGGTGCGACGCCGCTGCAACTGATGAAGACGCGCGGCCTGGTCACTTACTGCGACTCGCAAATGGCCTTCTTGCAGGAGGGCACTGCTGGTCTCCGTTTGGTGGGGCGCACGATGCTGGATGTCTCGCCGGGCGATCTGGTCGAGGCAGCTGGATTGGCCGAGCCCGACGGGTTCTCCCCAAAGCTCGTCGAGGCTGTCATCCGCAAGATTGGCCGCGGCTCTCTGCCGATCGCGCAACTCTTGGATCCTGTCGGAACCGAAGAAGGCCGACAGGAGGTCGCCTGGGACGCCACGCGGGGCCAATTCCAAGCCATCTTTCTCGGGCACTCGGTCGAGGGAAGCGTCTATACGCTGCAACTGCAATCGACGAAAGCGACGCCCTCCTTCAAGGCGATCCTGCCGGCCAAACAAGACCCGCGGGTCCTGCCCCTTCCCGGGAGCCTGGTTCGTCTCGAGGGCGTGTTTAAGGCGAAGACAGATCAGCTTCCTGATTTCGCCAAAGCGGTAACATCCTTCGAAGTCTATTTGAACAGTCCGACCGACATTCGGGTTCTGGCTCGACCTTCGTGGTGGAGCCTTCGGCATGCCGTCACAGTCCTGATCAGCCTGGCGGCCGTGTTGGTCCTGGCCCTGATATGGGCGGCCTTACTCCGTCAGAGAGTGCGGCAGAGCACCCGGCAACTGCGCGCGGAGATCCAGGAACACAAGGCCACGGAAGCCCAATTGCACGGTCAAATGGCCCAGCGCGAGCAGATGCAAGCGCAGTTGGAGAAGACCCATGAAGAGCTCCTGGTCGCTTCGCGCCGTGCGGGCATGGCCGAAGTCGCCACCGGCGTTCTGCACAATGTCGGCAACGTGTTGAACAGCGTCAACGTCTCGACCAGCTTGCTGCAATCTCAGTTGCGCCAGTCGAAAGCCGGTCGCCTGCAGCGAGCGGTGCACCTCCTTCGCGAGCATGAAGGCAACCTGGCCCAATTCCTGGAACGCGACGGGCGGGGCCGGGAGGTGATCGGTTACTTGGATCAGATCGCGGAGCGATTGGCTTTGGAGCAATCGACCGCGTTGGATGAATTGAAAGCGCTCGCCAAAAACCTCGACCATCTCAAGCTGATCGTGGCTGCCCAGCAAGGCTACGCTCGTGTCACCAGCGTGTTGGAATCGGTCCGCGTCGGTGAATTGGTCGAGGATGCCCTCCGCCTCCATGAAAGCGGGCTGGCGCGGGACGGTATTCAAGTCCGGCGCGAATATGCGCCCCATTTAGGCCAAATTACCCTCGACAAGCACAAGCTCCTCCAAGTGCTGATCAACCTGATCAAGAATGCCCAGGCCGCCGGGCGCGAGTCTGCCCAGCCTGACAAGTGGATCCGGATTGAATTGAGCGCCGCGGCGACCTCCTTGAAGATCGCCATCAGCGATAACGGCGTGGGCATCCCGCCCGAGAACCTGAGCCGGATCTTCCGTCACGGCTTCACCACCTTCCGTGAAGGCCATGGCTTTGGCCTGCACAGTGCCGCTCTGGCCGTGAAAGAGATGGGAGGCAGCCTCCGCGCGGAAAGCGCCGGTCCCAACCAGGGCGCTACCTTCACCATCGAATTGCCGCTTCACCCGAAAGAGCCTGCTTCCTTCAATTCTCCCGTGGCGGCCAGCCATGCCGGTAGCGACCGCGGATGATCGAGCCGACCCAACCGGGTCAAAACCAGGTTCGGGACCGTTGGCCGCTCGCGACGATTGTGGCGACGCGCTTGGCCAGCTTCGCGTCTTCTTCAATCTGCCAATCGAACATGCCTACCAGAATAAAGTCGGCTCCGTTCTTGAATGCGTAGGGGAAGGCTGTTCGGGGATGGATCGCGCCGGCCGCCAGGATCTTGAAGGCAATCCACGGTTTGTTCACCTTCGCCATCACTGCAACCACTTCCTGCGGGTCTTGGCACCACGAGTTGTCGTGAGCGCCTAACGCGCCGGACTCATCCTTTTCCGGGGCGGTGAAATAGTCGTGCGAATGCAGAGTCTTCTGGTAGAAATCGACGTCCAAGCCGCGCTTCTCGCACTCCACGATCACTTGGAGGTCGTGAGCGGCGACGCCCGCGATCCGCTTCTGACTTTTGATGAACTGAACTGTCTCCCCGACCTTGTCGAAGCCTCCTTTCGTCAAAAGGGCCTCGCAAGAATCACCCGTCAGGTGGACACCGACCGCGCCCTGATCGATCGCTTTCTGGATTTGACTGAAACCGCCGGCCGCGTCGATGCGCGCTTGCGCGAACCACTTCATTTTGCCGCCGCATTTCCAGTGCTCGAAGATCTGGGTGTTGTCGTCCATCACCCACGTGTTGATGGCCGTAATCCCATGGGCTTCTCCAATCTCCAAAGTCTGCCGGACCTTAGCCGGAGTGTTATAATGACGCATCAGCATCGAGACATAGGACAGGTCCCGCGCGTGGGCCCATCCGCCGATCAGGTTGCCGCCCATCATGAGTCGGCTGAATTCCTGGCCGCCAATCTTCCCGCAAGGCATTCCGCCCGACCCGTCAGCCGGCGCGCTGGTCAGCGGGCTGTCCGCCGCCCCGAACGCCAGCGGGATAGCCGCGGACATCGCCGCGCTCGTCTGCACGAAAGCCCTTCTCGAGATGCGCTTTTCCATAAATGATGCGTATCAAATTATGTGTTCATAGTCAATTAACTTATAGTTATCCCTGGCGATCAGCAGGCCATCAGCCGCCTTGCGTGGGCCGTCAATGGACTCACTTCCTCATCGTCTTCATTGCGCGCGATCAATCTCCTCCATCTTCCCGTCTCCCTCGGACGCTCCCCCAATGCTCTCGCCCGCGCCCGAAAGTCGCTTGATTTGGAGCCGCCGATCCTTACTGTCCCAGCATGTTTCGAACGGAAATGAAGTCTGCGGCAGGAGAGCAAAAGGTTGGTTCACCTGACCCGAGCGGGTGGGCGCATCCGGATCGGTTTGTCCATCGTCACTTGGGACCGGGTCAGAAGGAAGTGGAGCAAATGTTGGCCGCGCTCGGCTTGACGAGCCTGGATGAACTGGTGCAGGCGGTCGTGCCGAGCGCGATTCGGAGCCAGAAGCCCCTTGAGCTGCCCGGACCGCGGGGCGAGTATGCGTTGCTCGGGGACCTGCGCCGGATGGCGCAAGGCAATCAGGTTTATCGGTCCTACCTTGGGATGGGCTATGCCAACACGATCGTCCCGCCGGTGATTCAGCGGAATATCTTGGAGAACCCCGGTTGGTATACGCCGTATACACCATACCAGGCGGAAGTGGCCCAGGGGCGGCTGGAGGCGATGCTGAACTTCCAGACGATGGTGGCGGACTTGACGCGGTTGGAAGTCGCCAACGCATCCTTGTTGGACGAAGCCACCGCCGCGGCTGAGGCCATGGCCATGTGCCACGGCATTCGTTTTAAAGGGACCAACCCTCGTTTCTTTGTCTCCGAGCTTTGCCATCCCCAGACGATCGCGGTCGTCAAGACTCGAGCGCACCCGCTGGGGATTGAAGTCGTCGTCGGCGATCACAAGACCGTGCAGCTTGGCAACGGTTTCTTCGGGGTCTTGCTGCAGTACCCTGCGACCGACGGTTCGATTCTCGACTACAGCGCGTTCATTGCGCAGGCGCACGCCGCGGAGGCCCTGGCGGTGGTGGCGACGGACTTGTTAAGTCTCACCCTCCTCGTTCCCCCAGGCGAATTTGGGGCCGATGTCGCGGTTGGCAGTGCGCAACGATTTGGCGTGCCTCTCGGCTACGGCGGGCCCCATGCCGCTTTCTTCGCCACACGCGATGAGTTCAAGCGGCAGATGCCTGGACGGATCGTGGGAGTCAGCAAAGACGCGCAGGGCCGGCCGGCCTACCGTCTCTCGCTCCAAACGCGCGAACAACATATTCGGCGCGAAAAGGCGACGAGCAACATTTGTACGGCGCAAGCGCTGCTGGCCAGCATGGCGTCCATGTACGCCGTCTACCACGGCCCGGCCGGCTTGAAACAGATCGCCGCTTATGTCCGCCGCTTGGCCGCAGTCTTTTCCCTCGGCTTACAGCGCTTGGGACAGCGCGTCGGAACCGAGCCCGTCTTCGATACGGTGCGCATCAGCCTCGAGCCGGGACGTGCGGCCGAAATCATGCGGATCGCCCAGAACCATCGCATCAATCTTCGTCGCTGCCACGACAGCGTGATCACCGTCGCCTTGGACGAGACAACGACTCCGGCGGACGTCGTCGAACTCTGGCAGATCTTCAATCAGGATGAGCCGGTCTCCTTCACGTTTGAGGCCCTCGGCGAGGCGCTGCCAACTGCCGCCTTTCCCGCGCGCGACTCAGCCTTCCTGACCCATCCCGTCTTCAATCGGTATCATTCCGAAACGGAAATGTTGCGGTATCTGCGGCGGCTGGAGGCACGCGATGTTTCGCTGGTCCATTCGATGATTCCATTGGGCTCATGCACGATGAAGTTGAATGCGACCGCCGAGATGTTTCCCGTCTCCTGGCCCGAGTTCAACCAGCTCCATCCGTTTGTCCCCGTGGAGCAGGCGGCGGGTTACCGGGCTATATTCCGCGATTTAGAGGGCTGGCTGGCCGAGATCACCGGATTCGCCGGCGCTTCTTTGCAGCCGAACGCTGGATCGCAGGGTGAATATGCCGGTCTGCTCGCGATTCGGCAGTTTCACGAGGAAGGTGGCGGAGGCCGGCGGAATGTGTGTCTCATCCCGACGTCGGCGCACGGGACGAACCCGGCCAGCGCGGTCATGGCCGGGATGACCGTCGTGCCGGTGGCCTGCGATCGTTCGGGCAACATCGACCTGGCGGACTTGCGTCAAAAGGCGGAGGCAAATCGCGAAACGCTGTCGACCTTGATGGTGACGTATCCGTCGACCCATGGGGTGTTTGAAGAAGGGATCAAGGAAGTGTGCCGCATTGTGCATGAGCATGGTGGGCAGGTTTACATGGACGGGGCGAATCTGAACGCGCAGGTGGGGCTTTGTCGGCCGGGAGAATTGGGGGCGGATGTTTGCCATATCAATCTGCACAAGACGTTTTGTATCCCGCATGGCGGAGGCGGGCCGGGCATGGGTCCCATTTGTGTCGCCCGCCACCTCGTCCCCTATCTCCCGTCTCATCCCGTCGTCGCCTTGCCCGGCGAACATCATCTCGGACCAGTCTCGGCCGCGCCTTGGGGCAGTGCCAGTATCTTGCTCATCTCCTGGGTTTATATCTCTTTGATGGGCGGAAACGGGCTGACCGAGGCCACCAAGGTGGCTATCCTGAACGCAAACTACGTCGCCCGCCGACTCGACCCCTACTTCCCAGTCCTTTATAAAGGCAAAGGCGATATGGTCGCGCACGAATGTATTCTCGACCTCCGCCAGTACAAGGCAGTCACCGTCGAGGACGTCGCCAAGCGGCTCATGGACTACGGATTTCACGCCCCAACCGTCTCGTTCCCGGTGGCCGGCACCTTGATGGTCGAGCCGACCGAAAGCGAATCTAAAGAAGAGTTGGATCGTTTCTGCGAGGCGATGATCGCCATCCATGCCGAAATCAAGGCGATCGAATCCGGCCGGGTCGACCGGCAGAATAATGTTCTCAAGAACGCTCCGCACACCGCCGATGTTGTTGTTTCGGATAAGTGGGATCGTCCCTACCCACGGGAACAGGCTGCTTTCCCTCTTCCCTGGACTCGCGCGCACAAAGTGTGGCCGGCTGTCGGCCGAATCGACAATGTCTACGGCGATCGCAACCTCATCTGTTCCTGCGTTGGGATGGAGGCGTACAGCTGACCTGTGGGCGTGCCTGGAAACGTGGTCGCCGTTCTTGCCGGAACCGCAGGCCGTCCCTCGCCCCGCGATGGCGAGGCATCGGAGAAGCCAGGCGCAAGTCGCGGCCGTCGCGCGAGGAGTCTGTTGAAAAACTGGGCGTTGGCTCGGCCCTGACCGCCCACGGCGGGGATGCGCAGGCTTCGCCGCCTGGGCGGCAGGCAAAAGCTTATGGACTTAAGGGAAGGCACACTAGTTCGGCAGAAGCACAACGCGGTAGAACCGTTGTTGTCCATCGAGGGCGTAACGGAAGGAGATAGATGCCCCCGTCCCCGTAACTTCCTCGACGGATGCCCAAGTGCCCGACGCCAGGTCGTCCGAACGCTCAATCCGATAGTGCTTGCCCGACTGGGCGGCGAAGGCGAATCCGATTTGCCCGTTCTCGATGCCGAAAGACCCGAGGGTCGGTCCTCCTAAATCGACCGCAAACACGTCAATTGTTTGGTTGTAGTCTCCTGGCACCAGGTCCGAAGCCACGCTGTTGAACACGATCGTTTGGCCGGATGGACTCATGACCGGTTGGGTCGAGGCCGCATTGCCGGATTCGCCCGCCGGGTTGGCGCTCAGCAGCAGGGTGTTCTTGGCTTCGAGGTCGCGGCGAAAGATGTCGCTGGCATTGTTGTGGTCGCTTGGGACGAGATCGCCAGCGTCGCTTTGAAAGGCAACATATCGGCCGTCGGCGCTGATCGCAGGATGAAACGAGGGCCCGTTGCCGGCAGCTGTTCCGGAAGCGTTGACGGTCACAAGAGCGAGCGTTCCGCTTTGCAGGTCCCGAACGTAAATATCTTTGGCGTTGTTCAGATCGAGGGGGGAATACCTCGCCTCTTGGCTCGCGAACACCACGTAGCGGCCGTTGGCTGCGATGGTAGGTTCGGTCGGGAGCGTGTTGGTTGTTTCCGTGCCGTCGGCCAGCGCGGTCACCGACCCGGACGAACCGTCGGTCAGGCGCACCCATCGGATTGATTTAACCCGGCTTCCCATGACACCGGTTTCGAACACCGCCACACTCCAATCAGCCGCCAAGGATAAGGGCGAGTTGTCCGCGTTTAGCAGGCCAGCCCACTCCAGAATCATCCGGTTTGTTTTGGAGTTCGCCTCCCAAAGCATCAGTTGAGCCGGCGCCACCGCGGGCGAGGGCCGCTTCCAATAGAGAACGCGCTGACCGTCCGGGCTGATTTGGGGCGAGCTTACATCCCCGAAATCGATCCGCACGGTCGAGTCGGTTGTCACATCACGCCGAAAAACATTCTGCCGCGGGCTGATCGGAGTGGCCGGGTCTGCCAAATTGGCAGCGCTGGACAGAAACGCTACATAGCGGCCGTCGCCACTGATGCTGGCCCAGCCTGACGGATAACGCGTCGCTGCCGAGGGAGAAGGGAACGCTGCGCTGGCTTGGCCGTCTGTGGCGGCCGTGATCAACTTGATCGCTCCATGCTCCAGGTCTGTCCAGAAGAGATCATCGACGTTGTTGGTGTCGGTCAGCGTGGTCAGGTCGCTGGCCGAGCTGGTAAAGACCGCGAAGCGGCCATCGGTGGTCAGGATCGGATCATGGCTGACCGAGTTGGCGCTGCTGCCATTCGTCGCGCTCGTTATCAAGCGGACGCCTTGAGCACTCGCCAGTTCAAAGCTGAAGACGTCCGTGAGACCGTTCTCGTCCGCCTCCGCGAGTCCATCGACTGAGCTCACGATTAGGCCGCGGCGGCCATCGCTGCTCAGGGAGCCTCTGATCTGACTGGTTCCTATGCCGGTCAGGGGCGTCAGGCTCGGGTGGCGGGCCGAGACCAACTCGACTCGATTGCTTGCCAGGCGAAGGACGAAGACATCGACGGCGCGATTCCTGTCGTTTGACACGAGGGTGCCATCCGGGGCGTCGAAAGCGATCAGGCGCCCGTCTTCGCTCATGGATGGAACGGTGTTCTCGACCGTGGCGGTCGGTTGCCCGGTCGGATCCGCACTGACCAGGTGGGTCGTCTCCGTCGCCAAATCACGCTGGTAGACCTGAAACGTTCGGTTGGTCACTCCTGCCACCAGATCGAGCGCGTCGCTGACAAAGGCGATCGAAAGCCCATCAGAACCCATTACGGCTGCGCTGCTGTTACCCGTGGCGGGCTTTCCCTCCCCATTGGCGCTGATCAACACTGTTTCCTTGCTAACCCGGTCCCAGAGGTAGACTTGGGAAACGTCATTGACCAGCCCGGTGAACAACACCTTCTGGCCATCCGGGCTGAGAAGGGGACCTCCTTCGTCGGGGGTCTCGGCGTCCAAGGCGTAGGCGTTGGTTGAAATCACCTCTGCTTTCCCTGACGGAATATCGAGCAGAAAGACAAAGGCCCGCCCCTGCGGTATCCCAGCAGGAGGCGTTTTAAAGGCGATGGTCTTGCCATCCGCACTGATGCTGGGACTATAGCTGGCCACTATCGGCAGATTGACGCCGACGGCCTGGGCGGCTTCGGCCATCATCGCTTGCGTGACAAAGGACGGCGCGGCCTGACTGACATCCCGCCAGAACACCCTTGGCGTCCGATCGGTTAGACCTAATGGCGGGTAGAGAGCTGTGCTGACGAAAGTGACGACGCTTCCGTCTTCTGATAACGACGGACCTGCCGAGTAGACCCCAACAGTCGGATTCGAATCGCTGGCCCCGACGCTGACGAGAGTGGTCTTGCCCGCTTCCAGGTCGCGCAGGAAGACATCCTGGATGTCATTGCCATCGCCGGCAGTCAGATCATCCGCCTCACTCTCAAAAACGACGAAGCGGCCATCCGGGCTCATGGCCGGCCCCGTCGAGGGGCCGTTGCCGGGCGCGCTGCCGGCCGCATTCCAACTCACCAACTTCGTTTGCGAGGTTTCGAGGTCGCGAATGAAGATGTCGGAACTCTGATTGGTATCACCTGCAACCAGATCATCCGCCTCGCTCTGAAAGACGACATAGCGGCCGTCGCGCGAGATGACCGGGCCGGAAGAATCGCCATGGCCTCCTTTGTTTCCGTTCTGCTTGGCACTGACCAAAGTCGTCGTCCCGCTGGCCAAGTCTCGCACATACACGTTGACGTAGTATCCCAGGACGCCTTGGGCCGGCTCGTTGGTGGTCAAGTTGCCGGCCTGGCTCTCGAAGACGACGCGGCGTCCATCCCCGCTCAACGTTGCGTTGCCGGAAAAGCTGCTGCCAACCTCGACCGGGGCGCTGGTCCTGGCACGAGATAGCAGTTGGACTGTCTGCGCTTCTCCGTTTGCTAGCCACGAGACCAAAGCCAGCAGGACAAAGGTCAGAAGCCGTGGAGCCCGGGCGGCACGGAAGAAGGCCAAGACGCAAGAAGACGCCAGACGAAGTGAATGGGGAAGAAGGCGGGACGAAGGGAGCATCGGGCAGGTTTTGTAGCGATCTCGCATAAGTCTGTCACTCCATTTTAGCTTTTGACCTCCTCAGCGGCTTTCCGGCGCGGCCAGGCGACGGAAGGCTTTGGGCATGGTGAAAACCAAGCAAAGACAATGCCACGTCCCGGCCGTCCGCGGCAGCCCGTCCTTCTCCGCCTTTCGGGGCACTCCTCCGCCATCGCTGGACGAAACCAAGCACCCGTGGAAGGGTGATCACCGATGTTCCAAAGGACCTCCATGCAACAATATAACGCGAATCTGCCGGGCGTTTCGGCCAATCCTGATCACGCCGCCTTCACTCGAGTCGAGTTGTTGGTGGTGCTCTCCGTGGTCGCATTGATGGGTATCTTACTCCTGCCAACGCTGGCCGCGACTCAGACCAAATCCAGCGAAAGCGTCTGTCGGGACAACCTTCGCCAGCTCATTCTCGCCTGGCAGCTCTACGCAGGGCAGAACCAGGACCGCCTGGTCATGAACTTCCATGGCGGTGAGGCGCAGGGGGGTAACGCTGGCACGGTTGCCCAAAATGCCCCTTGGACGGTCGGTTGGCTCGACTGGACCCTTGCGCCCGACAATACCAACACGCTCTTCCTGACGCAGGATCGCTACTCCCGTTTGGCGACTTTCCTGGGGCATTCGGCCGAGGTTTTCAAATGTCCCAGCGATCGCTATCTCAGCGCGACGCAGCGGGCGCGGGGATGGAAATCCCGGGTGCGGAGTTATGCTGTCAACCTGGTGGTCGGCGGCGGCAATGCGGAGTCGGGCCCGTGGGAGCCTATTTACCGGCATGCGATCAAAACATCCGACCTGCTTATCCCGGGTCCAGCCCAGACCTACGTCTACGCGGAAGAGCATCCGGACAGCATTAATGATCCGGGCTTGTTCAATCCGCGTCAGACTGCTTGGGTCGACCAGCCGGCCACATACCACAACGGGGCCGCCGCCTTCGCTTTTGCCGATGGACATCTGGAGTTGCATAAGTGGCAAGCGTCCCTGGTTCAACCCCGGGCTGCCCGGGTCAAATACATCAACGCGCTCGATGCTCGTTCGTATGCCGGCGACCCCGACCTTCACTGGGTCTCCTACCGGGCCAACCGGGTCAGCGAGAAAAGCTATTGAGGGCCGTGAGTCAACCGGCTCTTGGCGCAGGGCGCGGCGCGGTTGACTCCAGTTGGTCCATGACCGCGTCGACCCCGGCAACAAGGGCAGCTGCTCGGGTCGACAAAGGGTAGTCCGAAGGGGCCTCCAGCGTGCAAGACACCCGCGTCTTGTGATGGATAAGGTAAAAGGCTTCCGGCCATTGTGGGCGTGAGGCAGGGTCCGGAGTAGGGCGGATAATCCCACCGTGGGCTTCACGCCCCTCGATCTGGGAAGACAGGTCGATCGGGCACACCGCTGCGACCCTCTCGACGATGGCCTCCGCGAACGAGGGTCCCTCGCTCAAGTTCAGTTCGTAGACGTAAAACCCTGACGCTTCCCAATCTTCATGCAGGCAAAGGGTAATATCGAAGCGGGGTTGCTGTTCCAACCAGGCGATGTGCGCGCGAATTTCACGCGCCTGGGGCTCCAAATACTGCCGGTTCAGATCGAACCCGGTCGCGCTTTCCCTGGTATTGAGCGGAAAGCCACTCGGATTGAGGCAAGGGCAAATCCACACGTCGATCGCCGGCGGCCATCGATTGCTCCGGAGCAACTCGAGCACAGCCATTGGGCCGGCCGGTTCATCGCCGTGAATTCCCGCCGATAGATAGATCCTTTTGGCCGGCTCGGCGCGCGGCAAATGATAAGCCGTCAGGCAGACATCTTCTTCTTGCAGGAAGCAGTCCCTTTGCCACCCGTGCTTCAGAGCGAGCAGTTGGATTTCCTGGAGAACAGCCTGGATTTGGATGGTCTCGCCGAGGTATCGCCCTTGGTTGCGGCCGAGCCGCTGAATAGTGGCTGCCAGGGAATTCGGCTGGGAATTCTCGGCAGGCATGCAAAGTCAGACGAGCGCGGCTGGAGCTTCGATCGTTGGGGCCGGGACCTCTTCCTGATCAGAGAAGCCGTGTTTGTCCCAGCAAGGATCCAGCCCGAGGTCTTCGAGCATCTGGAGATCCTTTTCAAATCTTGTCAGTTGAGCGTCGTCAAGTAATTGCCGACTATGAGCGCAATTCTCGCGCTCGCCATGAAGATCAGCGGCTTCGCGTCCACCAGCAGGTTGGTCAACCTGCTCGCCATGATCGCCTGCCGCGGCAGGATCAGCCGAACAAGCGATCGTTTTCAGGACTTCGGCGAGGCGGCGAACGTTCAGCAGGTGCCCGCGATCGATTCCAGCGCCACGGATGGACGACGTTCGCTCCACCTGCAACGAAAGAGGTCACCACCGGTCATCAACTGCCGGTCTCGATAATCTCCGCTGAGCAGACGGATACCGTATTCTGGCGGCGATGGTCTCCACCGCCCTGATACGGTTGCGCGTCGTGCGCACACTGCGGGAAAGCGGCGAGGTTTCGACGGTGATTACAGCAGGATTTGCCGACCACCTGCAGGCGGGGTTCTTAATGATCCCGAGGGACGCGTCCGGGCGCGCTTTGCCACTTTCCTTAAGATCGGATAGATGGCTGCAGATTTCGTCGAGGATAGGCCCTTCCTCCAGACCACGCCAGGCCGCGACGATCCCAAGGGCGGTCACTCCATTGCTCTTGGCTTCTTCGGCGGCCTGGAGCATCGGCTCCTTTTCGATCAGGGCATAGCGTGGCGCTTCGGTCTGGTAGGAAGCTGACTGAGCGCAAAATTTGCAGTTCTCCGAGCAGCCACCGGCTTTCACGTTGACGATCGAGCACAAGTGGATCTTCTTGCCTTTGAAATGTTCCCGGACGCGATTGGCCCAGGACATCAAATCATAAATATCGGCGCTGCTATCGAGGTTGAAGAGCCATTCGCCTTCCGGTCGCGTCAGGGCGCCACCAGCGAGGACGCGCTTCCCGAGGGCGGCAATCCGGTCATGATTTGTCATGGGTCCGTTCATCATTTGGTAGAGGCTAACAATTCAGCGGCCCACTGCAAGCAATTGGGAAGCGCTTCCCGGAACACGGAACGCACCTTAAAGATGCTGGCCTGGAACGATGGCCGCCCCAGGGCGCAGGCCGAGGCTAGGCAGGTTGTCTGGCGTTAGTGGCAGCGGTTGGCTTCCGATCGCGCCCAGGCGGTCCAACCAGCTTCGGATCAACCCAAGAACCAGCCCCAGATCCAGGCTTTCATGCACGCCTGGATACTTGAGCAGGTTGCTCTCCGCCAGCCGAAACAGCGCCCCCGCGGGACCGGTGCGTCCCTTCTGCAGATGAACGAAAGCCCCGGCCAACTGAATCAGCCCTTTGTAGAAGGCTCCATTCGGGCCGTGGCGGTCGGCTAACCAGAGCTCTTCCAGGACGTCATGCGCTTCGTAAAAAAGCTGCCGGTTGAAGCAATCAAAGAAGCCGAGATAATGCGGATTGAGGGCGCCTCCTTGACAGTGTTCGATCAGGGTGGCGATTCGGGCGCTTTTGTGGCTCATTGGGCGACGCGTCGGTTCGGTTTCGGGTCTGCACTGGCTTCTCTTTTATAGCTTCTGGCCCCAATCGACGCAACCGGGAGCGCCTGCCGTGCTTTGCTCCTTGCCAACCCCAAGACCGTTCGACACTCTGAGCTCATGGTCAAACCCGCTCTAGGCCGCGGGCTGGGTGCTTTGCTGGCTGGCGCCCCTGCGGTTCCAAAACCAGAGCCGCTCCCGGCGCCGCCGTCTCCGACCCCTGCTCCTGCTGAGCAGGAGGGCGTCCGACGCATCACCTTGAGCCTGATCCGGCCATGTCCTTTCCAGCCCCGGAAAGACTTTTCGCCCGAATCGTTGCGGGAACTGGCGGATTCGATCAAGGAACAGGGCGTTGTGCAGCCGCTCATCGTCCGGCCAAACGGCTCACAATTCGAATTGATCGCCGGCGAACGTCGATGGCGCGCCGCGCAACTTGCCGGTTTGAACGACATTCCCGCGATTGTCCGGGAAGCGGACGATCGAACGGTTCTTGAACTGGCGCTGATCGAGAACCTCCAGCGCGAGAATCTTAACCCGTTAGAGGAGGCGCTTGGGTTTTCGCAGTTGATCGAGCAGTTCAGGCTCACTCAGGAAGAAGCCGCCACGCGCGTGGGCAAGAGCCGGGTGGCTGTCACCAATGCGCTTCGGCTCTTAAGATTGCCTGCGGAAGTGCAGGACCAGGTGCGCAACGCCAAACTGTCGGTTGGTCATGCCAAAGTTATCCTCGGCCTCTCTCGCCCAGCTGACCAGGTGACTGCAGCCCTGCGCGTCGTGGAGAATGGGCTGAGCGTGCGCCAGGCCGAAGAGTTGGTGGCCGAATTGGAGAAAGCGGCCACGCCTGCTCTTCATCCTAAAGCGGCCGCCGTTTTGCCCCCGAACCGCAATGCTCACGTGGCTGACTTGGAAAACCAGCTCAAACAGCGTCTCGGGACAAAGGTATCCTTGCGGTATCGCGACGGAAAGGGAGCGATTGAGATCCGGTATTTCAGCGATGCCGAATTGGAGCGGCTCCTGCAAATCATGGGGCTGTCGCTGGAGTAATGCCAGGATAGGGTCAGATTTCGCTATGGTACTTCCCGTTTTGAAATACGGCCATCCCGTGTTGCGCCAAAAGGGCGCCCGAATCGAGCGGATTACCGACGAGATTCGGACCTTGATCGCCGATATGCTCGACACGATGCGCGCAGCCCGCGGGGTGGGCCTGGCCGCTCAGCAGGTCGGCAAGGCGTTGCAGATCACCGTCATTGACGTGGCCGAAGTGACCGATCGGCCTTCCACTCTTCACCTCAACGGGGAGCCCGCGGATGTCGCCTCTTTCATGCCCGTGGTCCTCATCAATCCGGAGGTCACCCCGGTTGCGGCTGAAGCCATCGGACCCGAGGGATGCTTGAGCTTTCCGGAAATTTACGCGGACATCGCCCGGCCTGAATCCGTCGAGGTCAAAGCCTTAAACGAGAAGGGCAAATCAATCGCCTTCCGCTGTGGCGGTTTGCTCGCCAGGGCTGTGCAGCACGAGGTAGATCATCTCAACGGCATTTTATACATCGATCGGATGACCGCAGGCACCAAAAAGGAATTGAAGCCGGACCTGGACGAACTGCAGGCAAAAACAAAAGAAAACCTCCGAGCCGCCCAACGGTGAGCGGTGAGCGCGCAGCTCGATTCGTCAAGTAACCTCCTGCTCAGCGGCTCCGCCTCGACTTTGGCTTGCTGATGCTGGCTTTCCACTGGTCATAACGAACTCGGTCAACTTCCAGCTCCTTAAGTTGAATGATTGGCTGGGACGACACATACGATCCGAGCGAATCCGGGTTTCCAATCGGATGCGGGCACAAAGCTGGAATGTTCACAATTGCTTTCGGCATACCTTTCCAAACGGCTCCTTTCTTCCCACCGAGTTGTTTGCCCCTAATGTGCCACAACGCTTTTGAACCTATACCCTGAAAGAATTCTAAGCTTATTTACGGACGCTGTCCACCAACATGCCCGAGCTCTGCCGTCAGATCCCAACGGGGGTCCGACAAATGCCGCCATCTCGCTGGTCCTTCTCCCACTCGAAAAAAGTCAGTGTTCGCCAGAGAAGGCGAGCGGCTTCCCTGGCGGCAGTGAGCCGCCAATCTTTAAAGTGTCGCTTCACCCCCAGGCGACGGCTGGCACACGTTTCGGCCCCGTTTCCACAATTGTGGAAGTCCAAAAGCCTGAAAAACCTTAAAAACAGCCTCAAATTGTCTTGTTCGCGGACAGAACGGTCTCGAAACCGGACATCGACGCCGCTAAGAGCCGCCTAAACCCGGGTGAAGAGACCCCAAAACTGGCATGAAGTGTGCCCGCGGCGGGGCTTCCACCCCCTATATCGGCCACGTGTGACGTGTCTGTCAGCTCAAAAACCCCATCCGCGGCCCAAAAGTGTCCTGTCGGCGCGAGACAGTCAGCTCCAAGGCTGACCTGGCTTCCGCGAACGGAATACCGATCAGGTATTGGTTTGAATTTGTCCGGTTTCTCCATTCTTGGCTTTCGGCGAAGCCGACAGGCATCTGCGCCGTGGCGTCGGCGCAAACCGGGAAATCCATCCCTGTCGATCTGACCTCTGACCTCTGGCCAGCTGCTCACGGCACCCCGCTCGGCCTTCTGAACTCGCCTTGTTCATGCCGGGCTGCTCCGACCTCCATTCGCCTTTCCTTCGACCTTCGTTCGACTGTGCTTCACCCCGCGAGGCTAAAAGGACGAACAAAGGTCGAACAAACCTCGAACGAGATCCCAAGGTTGTGCGCGGCGTCTGGCCTGTTTCGTCCGAGGCCTGCCGGAAGGAGGGTAGTCCGCTGCTCGCTGCGTTGGTTCGGACAAACTCGAAGAGGGGATGGCGCTTGCTTTCCGTCAACCCGTCGGCCGGATTGGAACGGGAGGATCCAGGCGAATGCCGGATTAAAAAACATGACCACGTGTCAAGGTTTCTGTAAGTGGCTTGAAGCTTGGAAGTTGTGGAGTGGATGAGGGGGTCGTCAAGAGGCATCTCACCCCACCGGGTCGCGCGCTGAGTGCCGCCACAGTCGCTTGAACTGGCCGCACCGTTGATCCACAATAATACAGATCCCGATTGGTTTTAGCTTCCACTCGGGATGCCCGTTCTCCAGCTCAAGAACCCTGGAGAGCCGCCACCCTCGGGTCGTGACGTGATCCGGCCTGAGGGTGCTCTCTTGAGCTTGGGCCATCCTAAACCGACGAATGCTGTTCGCCCATCGGGGACAACCCTGATTCTACGGAGGGCAGAAGTAGCTCGAAAACCGTCGACGCGCCATTATCCATACCGATGAGGTCGCGCGTTGAGGCATGCCGTCCCGGGTCAGGAGCTGAGCAAAGCGCGACAAGCCTTCTGGAGTTTGGCCAAGCTGGCTTCGGATTTTGCTTCGATATAGCAACGAATCAACGGTTCAGTGCCGCTGGCTCGAAAGGCAACCCATTCCTGGTTCGGCAGGAGGAACTTGTAGCCGTCAGTCGTGACGAACTTCTCCACACTGTAATTGCCCACTTTGTCCAAACCCGCGGCCAGCTTCTGCAGCAAAGCGTCTTTCCGTTCCGGCGGCACTGAAATGTTGATCCGCGTGGTATGGAACTCGCCGGTCTGCTTTTCAAGAGAGGCAAGGACTTGTTTGAGCGATTTGCGCTCGGTCGCGACCAGTTCGGCCATGAGAAGGCATGCGAGGATGCCATCTTTTTCCGGGATATGGCCCTTGACGCTTAGTCCGCCAGACTCTTCGCCGCCGACGATGATCGGTTCGGTTTCCATCAAGGCGCCGATGTATTTAAAGCCAACCGGGGTTTCGTAGACCTTCACGCCGAGGAGTTGGGCGATGGCGTCGACCTGGTGGCTGGTGGGAACGGTGCGAACGACGGCACCGGTCCAACCGCGGTTCTTGCGTAAATGATAGAGGGTCAACGCCAGGACCTGATTCGGAGTCAGCCAGGTGCCGTCTTTATCGACAACGCCGAAGCGATCCGCATCACCATCGAGGCCCAAGCCGAGAGTGGCTTTGCCGCTTAAGACGCATTCACGCGCCTGAATCATTCCTTCGGCGTTCGGTTCAGGATGGTGGCCGCCGAAAAGGGGGTCGGGTTTGTCGTGAAAAACGGTCAGCTTGGCGCCTGCTTCCGCCAGGAAAGCATCGAGATAACCTCGGCCGGTGCCGTACATGAGCTCGACCGCGACTTTGAGTTTCGCCTTCCGGATCGTTTCCAAGTCGACCAGCTTTCGGATCTGCTTGGCGTAAGCGGGTTGCGGATCGATGGTCTTGCACTGATAAGTGCCGACGACAGCGCGGGCCGTGGACCAATTGGAAGCGACGAGCTCAGCGACGTGACGTTCCAGTTGCTTGGTGACTTCCGGCGGAGCCGGGGCGCCGTCGCTCGTCGAGAATTTCAACCCTTGATACTCAGCGGGGTTGTGGCTGGCGGTCATATTGATTCCGCCAAGCGCTTTGCGGGCCCGGATGGTATAACCGATCACCGGGGTGGGCGTGTCTCGGTTGCAGAGCAGGGGAGTAAGGCCGTTCTTCTCGAGCACCTCAGCCACGGCCAAAGCGAATTCGCGTCCGAGAAAACGCGTATCGTAACCGAGAATGACATTGGCACCGCGACCGTAGATCTTGGAGTTGGAGTTTTTCAGCTCGGAAGTGAGGTAGTTGGCGATGGCCTGGGTAGCCAATCGAACCTGGTCGAAGGTGAAATCGCGGGCGATGAGGCCGCGCCAACCGGACGTGCCAAATTTGATCATAAGATGATGAGAATGCCAGAGGCTCTGGGGCCCCCAGGGTCACAGCGGACGATGTGTGCGCTCCTTTTCAGGTGTTGCGCTGCCAATCGAATGCACCCTTTTTGACCGCGTAGATGTATCCGACGAAAAGAATCCCCAGAAAGCTGAGCATGGAGCCAAAAATGAGATTGGGATTTTCGGCCAGCATCTCCCGGTAAATGGCCGCCCAGGGGTAAAGGAAGACGACTTCGATGTCGAAGAGGATGAAGAGCATGGCGACCAGGTAAAACTTGACGGAGAGGCGGGTGCTGCCCGCGCCCGTCGGGAGCATGCCGCATTCGTAGGGCGTGTCTTTGGCCTGGCTGCGTCGCCCCACCTTGCCGACCAGCACCGAAAAGACGAGCATGCCAAATGAGAATGCCACCGCCAGGATGGCCAGCATCAATACGGGGACATACTGCGTCAACTGATCCATAGGGCCAAAGTAAAGTCAGGCGTGGCGTTCGTGGCAAGAGGAAACCCCCGCGACGCCGATGGAGCCAGCAGACCGCCAGGAACCGCTGCGAAACCGTTTGCGCTTGCTTTTTCGAGCGGCCACTGATGACTTTCAGCGGACATATGAGTTCTGAAGCGACGCAGCAGTCGATGGGTCTTTATGACTTTTTGGCTTGGGTTGAAACAAACAAGAAACCTCTCCTCATCGGGGTGGTCGCGGCCATTGTGCTCGGTTTTGGTTATGGCATCTACCAATACAGCGTCCATCAGAAGGAATTTGCCGCCAGCGATGCCCTGCTGAAATTGAAAAACTCGCTCGGGACTGGCCAAAATGCCGCCGCGCCGGACCCCGCGGCTTACCTGCAAATTACGCGCGACTACGCCGGGACAGGGGCCGCGGAACGGGCCTTGCTGCTCGCGGCGACGGCCTACTTCGATGCCGGCAAGTATGCCGAAGCGCATGAGCAATTCGTCAAGTTTCTGCGAGAGTATCCGCAAAGCCCATTTGCGGCCACGGCTGGATACGGGGCCGCGGCCTGCCTCGAAGGACAAGGCAAGCGAGACGAAGCACTGGCCGCCTACCAGAACCTTTCTGTGCGATTTCCGAACTCGACCATTCTCGACGAGGCGAAACTGGCCATGGGCCGGATTCACGAAGTGAAGAACCAACCGGAGCAAGCCTTGCGCGATTATGAAGACCTGATCAAGGCCGGCACGATGACATCCGCCGGGGCGGAAGCCGTTCAACGCAAAGAGGCAGTCTTGACAAAACACCCGGAATTAGCGAAAACCAACGCTCCGGCGGTGAACCCGTCACCCACCGGCAGCGTCCAGACCAATGCCCCCGCGGCTGTGCTGACCAATCCTCCAGCTAAACACTGAGGAGTCTGGACGCGCGCAGCTCAGACTATGAAACTGGCGATCATTGGAACTGGATATGTTGGACTCGTCACTGGCACTTGCTTTGCCGAGGTCGGTCACGGTGTCATTTGCGTCGATTGCGACGCTGAAAAGGTCAAGCTGCAGCAGGGTGGGGTCCCCATCTATGAACCCGGGCTGGAGGAACTGATTCAAAAGAATGCCGTTGCCGTCATTTCTGCTGCACTAACTCCACCAAAGAAGGAGTGGGTGAACTCCGACGTCATCTTCATCGCGCAGGTGCCGACGCCCTCCACAACAGGACGATCGGTGGATTTGAGCTTCATGGAAGGTGGCGCGCGATATCGCCGCGACCATGACCAGCTACAAAATCGTGGTCGACAAGAGCACCGTGCCGGTCAAAACGGGCGACAAAGTGGCTGAGACGATTCGCCGTTACGCAACCAAGGTCGAGTTCGACGTCGTGAGCAACCCGGAGTTCCTTCGAAGGATTTGCGGTCGAGGACTTTGCCGGATCGGGTGGTGGTGGGAGTTCGATCGCAGCGCCTGGTGGCAGCGATGAAGGAAGTCATGCTCCGTTTGGCATGATCATCGTCACCGACATCAATTCGGCCGAGTTGATCAAGCACGCGGCCAATTCATTCCTGGCTTTGAAAGATTTCCTACGTCAACGCCCTCCTTTCCGTTTTGTGCGCGTCGGGCGCCAATGTCCAGGAGGTGGCCAACGGCATGGGTATGGACCTCCGCATCGGGCGCCGGTTCCTGATGCGTCTCTGGCTTTGGCGGGGAGCTGCTTTTCCCAAAGATCTGAGCGCCTTCATCAAAATCTCCGGAGCAACTCGGCTAAGCGAGCTTGCCTGCTCAAAGAAGTGCAACGGCATCAACGCCGAACAAATGGACCGGTTCGTCAAGAAGATCCTCGACACGCTCTGGGTCCTAAAGGAAAGAAGATCGGAGTGCTAGGCCTTGCCTTTAAACAGAACACCGATGACGTCCGCATGTCTCCGGCGATCGATGTTTGCCATCGCCTCCAAAAGAAGGCGCCCTCTCCTCCGGGTGCATGACCTGGTGCCATGGACAAAGCGCGCGCGGTTTTGCCCAACGTCACCTTTGTCGACGACATGAACGCCGTGGTGGAGGGTGCGGACGCCCGTCGTCGCGACCGAATGGCCCGTAGAGTTTAAACGACTGACCGGAGCACGCCCGCAAAGGGCCGCGACTCACCCGATCCTGTTCGATGGGCGAAATCTTTTCGATGCCCAGGAAATGGAGCGCTTAGGCTTCATCTACAAAAGCATTGGGCGCCGAGCGGCGTGGCAATGATCGAAGTCGCGGCCGGTCTGCTCTTTCGCAACGGCCGATTGCTCATCGCGCAACGCCAGTCCTGGCGACCACCTCGGCGGCCTTTGGAGTTTCCCGGCGGCAAGGAAGGGGAGGTGACCTTCGAGGGCTGTCTGGAGCGCGAACTGCGCGAGGAACTGGGCATTGAACAGAGGCGGGCGAGCTGCTCGACGCTATCACCCATCATTACCCGGAGAAGATCGTCCATTTACGCTTCTTCGCTGCATTTGCCAAGACGGCGAACCGCGCGCCCTGGCCGCTACGCGGTTGCCTGGGTCACGCGGGACGAGTTGGCCGGAGTACGCGTTTCCGGCGGCCGACGAGCGAATCCTGCGCTTGGTGCGGAGCGGCCGGAGTTGTGGGGACAATCTCAGAGCTTGCCGTAGAACTGCTCGATTTACTGCCGGAAGGTATTGCTCTTGCAACGCCGCCGATGATCTTCATTTCGCGTTGGGCGTTTTCCTCCGAGTCGCTGGCATGGGCGGCATTCACCATCACGGTTTGTCCAAATTCGCGATGCCGCGGATCGAGCTCGGCGGCGTTTGGAAGGGTCCGTCGGCCCTGCGGACATCGCGGACTTCGGTGAACGGCCTCCGCCCCTTCATAGACCAAAGCGATGCACTTCTCTGTGCCGGGTTGCTGCTTGGCCGCTTCGTCGCATTCGCCTGGGGTGCGGCCAGACATGAACTTGACGATGCTATCGAATTGATTGTCGCCAAAGCTGGGGCCGAGCAGTTGGCCGAACTGCTTCTCCAGGCCGCTGGCAGGCTAAATCCGAACTCCTTTTCCAGCGCCGTCTTCGACCGCGCCGCCACCACGTCGATCAGCTTGGTCTCCTCGAGCACTTCCCGGACTGGACCATAAACCCAGCGCTTGCGCCACGCCTTCATCCGATGCACCTTGATCCCGACGATGAAGAGGATTCGTGCGTGAGAAGAAATCAATCATATTGCCCGGGCGCCCCGTCGGAAACCGGAAGTTGTCCGGCTTAATCAAGACGAGGGTGCGTTGCGCCTTCTCGCCGGGCAGGTAGTTGATGCGATCTTCGAGGACCCCGCCATCCGTATCAGAATAGCGGGCCCACAATTTGAGCTTGGCCTGGGCTTCCTCGGCATTCGGCGCGGCCAGGACCGCTGGTTCGAAATAGCGGATCTGCCCGCTGTCATCCTGGACAATATCGCCGTAGGTATCCCGTATCGTTTCGCCACCGCGCCGATCCGTGCTGATGTTGCCGATGACGCCGCGAAGCTTGCGGACAGCGTCGTCGCCCACGAAAAGGAGCATCATAACCCGCCGTCGCCGGCCGGTCTTGGGATCCGGGGAGAGATTCTGGATAATGTAGTCCCGAATCAGTTCCTGGATCCGCCGATCTTGAGGATCATTCGCCGAAATGATCATGTCCGAATACGCCTTAACCAGCTCCGAGCTGGGAGCGAACATGCGAGCCGCGGCCAAATCCAGTCCGGTGCGGGTCAGAAGCCGGGCGAGAATCCCTCCGGTCCGCGACTTGTGAAGGGAGTACGGAGTAATAATAACGTAAGCGAGCTGTTGTGACATAGAAAAAGAGCCTCCAATCAGGCTGGAGGGACGGGAGTACTTTGGGACTGCGCCGGCGTCGGCGTGCCTCCGGTGGATGACGATCCTGGAGCCGGGGAGCCTTTACCACCGAGGATTTTAAACATGACGGTGCCGCACGTGGGACATCGCCCCTTGATCGCCCGCCGCCCATTCTTCATCACCTCTTCCACGGCGTCGGCGATCTCTTTCTTCGACTTGCATTTTACGCAATATCCTTCTGGCATAAGTCTCCTGCGCACGCCGGGCCACATCGAAGCGCCTCGGCCGCGCAGACAAAGAGTGTAGGAGGGGGAGCTTTGGACCGTCAACATGGAAAACCATAAGTAAGAATACTGTTGATGGGAGCCGCCCTATCTTATATTAACGCAACACGTCTCCCTGCTTCCTGGAATGGTCAAAAATCGCCAGCAGAAGGCGCTCTAGGTCATGCACTGGTCCCAGAACTACGATCCGCTCGGTAACGCCTTCCTCTCCACCCTCGTTGCCGCCCTGCCGGTTATTGTGCTCCTGGGTTCCCTGGCGTTCCTCAAAGTCCGAATCCACTTTGCCGCCCTGCTGGGGCTGGCCGTCGCCCTCGCGGTAGCGCTCTTGGCGTGCAAAATGCCTCCCTCGGCGGTGGCTGCAACGACCCTGTTCGGTTTGGCCTATGGGCTCTTCCCGATCGGTTGGATCATTCTGAACCTCATGTTCTTGTACCAACTTACGGTGGAGAAGGGATCGTTCGCTGTCCTCCGCGGCAGTTTAGGCGCAGTCGCGCCTGATTCAAGGGTGCAGGTTGTCCTGGTGGCGTTCTGCTTTGGCGCCTTTTTTGAAGGCGCGGCGGGGTTCGGAACTCCGGTTGCTGTCTCCGCCGCTATTCTCATGCAGCTGGGCTTTAAGCCATTAGCCGCCTCGGGTCTGTCGCTGATTGCGAATACTGCCCCGGTTGCTTTCGGCGCTTTGGGGACGCCTATCATCGCACTCAAGAGCGTTACCGACCTCGATCTTCATCACTTGTCTGCGATGGTTGGCCGACAATTGAGCGTGTTTTCGTTGATTGTGCCAGGCTGGGTGGTCTGGGCGTATGCGGGCTGGCGAGGGTTGGTCGAGATCTGGCCTGTAGCGTTGACTGCGGGCGTGGCCTACGCAGTGCCGCAGTTCTTGGTTTCCAATTACCACGGACCTTGGTTGGTGGATATCGTCGGGTCGATCTGTTCGATGATGGCGGTCCTCGCCCTATTGCGGTTTTGGCAACCGAAGACAGTGGCTAAGGTGGAGACTGCAACTTCGGCCCCGGGGCGTGCTGATTCGCGGACGGCAATTCGACAGGCTTGGATCCCTTGGATGCTTTTGACCGCGTTCGTCTTCCTTTGGGGATTGCCGCCGTGGAAGGCTTGGCTCAACGGCCAGAGCCCTCTGCATGTGTCGATCAGCGGGAGCAGTTTCATGACGCTTCTCCCTCAATTGAATGGGGCCTACACCGCTGTCAGCGTGCCGGTCCCTTCGCTTCACGAGGTTGTGCTTCGGGCGCCACCGGTTGCCCCGCCGAACGCGCCGGCCGAGAAGGCGATATTCAGCTTCAATTGGCTGTCAGCCACGGGCACTGGCATCCTGGTGGCGGCATTGGTTTCCGGCCTTTTCATGAAGTTCGGCCTGGGTGAATTGGTCCGGATTTATGTGCAGACGGTTTGGCGAGTGCGGTATTCGCTGATCACGATTGCGGCGATGCTGGCGGTGGGCTACGTGACCAAGTATTCCGGGACGGATGCGACCCTGGGGTTGGCGCTGGCGAAAACAGGGATTCTCTATCCGTTCTTTGGAACGCTCTTGGGCTGGTTGGGCGTAGCCCTGACAGGGTCAGACACGGCATCGAATGTGTTGTTTGGAAGTCTGCAGAAGATTACAGCCGAGCAAACGGGAGTGAATCCGACATTGATGGCTGCGGCGAACAGCTCTGGGGGTGTGATGGGCAAGATGATTGATGCGCAGAGCATCGTGGTGGCGAGCACGGCGACGAATTGGTATGGGCACGAGGGGACTTTGCTGCGGTTTGTGTTCTTCCACAGTCTGGCTCTCGCGGTACTAGTTGGGCTGCTGGTATTTCTGCAGGCGAAGGTCTTCCCTTTTACGGAGATGGTGGTGCGGTGACGGAGATTTGCGTTGCTGAAAGGCAGCCCTGGATTACATTAAGCACGGTCCGTAGGAACGGGCCTTGCTGTGTCTTCCTGTCGAAGATAACAGGACGAGCGGGCTTTGGACGATCTAAACCGTGTGTAAATCCAAAGCCCGCTTCTTATTGAAGAACCTATCGCTTTCCAGCTTCTGCGCTAGTCACCAGTTCTGGGGACAACCTCGCTCCCACCCGTTCGCTTATCTGCCTAGAAATTTTGCGACCGCTTCGGTGCGTGTCCTGACCTGCAGCTTTTCGTAGATTCTGCGAATGTAAGTGTGAACGGTTTCGTAACTGATGCCGAGGTTCTCAGCGATTTCCTTGTAGAGTAATCCCTTCGCCAGAAAATCGAGGACTTCCTGTTCTCGCGGCGAGAGATTGTTCTCGATTGGTTGCGGGGAAGCGGCGGTGCGTTGAAAGGACTGCACTACTTTTCGGGCGATGTGTGTCGTCATGGGTGAGCCGCCGCGGAGCACGTCACGGATCGCGGCGAGAAGCTCCTGGGTCGAGGTGCGTTTGAGCAAGTAGCCCGTGGCGCCGGCTGCCAGGGCGTTAAAGATGTTTTCGGTATCCTCGTAGACCGTGAGCATGATGACTTGGATTTCAGGGGCGAGTGGTTTCAACCGGCGGACACATTCGACGCCATTCATGCCTGGCAGGTTGATGTCCATCAGGACGACATTGGGCTTTTCTCGTGGCAAACCTTCGAGGGCGGCTTCGGCACTGGGATATTGACTGAGGCAAGAGAAGCCTTCGGCCCGGTTAATGAGCCTGGCCAAGGTCCCGCGGACCTGGTCGCTGTCCTCGACGATCGACACGGTGGTTGGCATGGCGGCTATCCAGTTCGCGGGCCAATGAGTGGGACCGTGAACTGAACGAGGGTGCCCCCTTCGTTGGCGGGAGCAAAGCGAAAATGTCCACCCACCTCCTCCATCCGTTTCTGCATGTTGCGCAGCCCATTTCTCGACTGCGCCGCGACGCGTTCCCGCTCACTCAGGCCGCGACCGTTATCCTGGATTTCCAGGACAAACGCGGTCCCCTCGAGTTTGAGACGCACCCAGACCGACGTCGCGTGGGCGTGTCGGACCACGTTCGTCACGGCTTCTTTGCACCCCAAGAAGACATTGTGCCGCACTTCCGGGGGAATGGAGAGGGTCGGCAGGTGCTCAGGTATCTCGAGGCGATAATGCAGGCCGGCGACGGTGAGATATTCCTGCGTGTACTTTGTCACATAAGTCATCAGGCCTTCGAGGGTGTCGTTGGCCGGATTCACCGCCCAAACGATTTCATCCAACACCCGGGTTGTATCGCGGGCGGTTTGGGAAATCTGACGGGCGTGGGCTTCGACCTCGGCGGGATGATCCTTGTCGCCTTCCGCCAGTTCGCCCAGCAAAGCGACCTGAGTGAGGCTGGCGCCGAGTTGATCGTGGATATCGCGCGCGATGCGGGCGCGTTCTTTTTCGAGCGCTTCCTGTTGCTTGAGTTGAAGCACCTGCCGCTGAAGCTTCTGGGTAATGGACAATTCCCGCGACACTGCCCAAGAGGACGATGGCGGTCGCTGTCATAAACCACCATGTGCGCCAAAAGGGGGCAGAATGACCAGGCCGAGAGTCGCTCCCACTTGGTTCCAGACGCCGTCCTCATTGCAGGCGATGACTCGAAACCGGTAATCGGCTGGGGGCAACCGGTGGTAGTGAGCGACAGTGGCGCTGCCGGCTTCGGTCCAGTCATTCTGGTAACCTTCCAGGCGATAGCGGTAGCGGGCCCGCTCCGGCGCCGCGAAGCTCAGACTGCTGTATTGAACTTCAATGTGCTCATTGCCAGCGGGGACCACAATGAAATCGGGCAGGCGGCTTCGGAGCGTGTTGCCTGACTGCGGACGGCCATCGATCAGGACGGCTTCGATTCGAACCGGCGGCGGGTTGAGATTCGGTTTGAGTTGGGCCGGATCGACCACGGCGACACCTTTAATGGTTGGAAACCACAGCGATCCGTCCCGCGCCCGGCATGGGCCAGGCTGTGTTCCCGAGCTGCATTCGCGGACCGGCAGCCCGTCGGGCTTCCCATAAACCCGACAGCCAAAGGAATTGGTCCGGCCGGCCGCGAAATCATTGAGAGCGTTCTTGGACGCTCTCATCAAACCGGCGTTCGACCCGATCCAGAGGTAGCCTTGATGATCTTCCAGGACATAGCCGATGCTGTTGCTAGCTAGCCCTTCATTCCGCGTGTAACGGGTCCACTGGCCCCGCTGCCACCGAGCCAGGCCGCCCCCATCTGTGGCCACCCACAAAACTCCGTCCGAATCCGCATAGAGAGATGAGACGTTGTCGCTGGGCAAGCCATCGGCCGACTTGCGAAAGGTCGCCAGGACTTGACCATGGCGCCATTGGCAAAGCCCGCCGCTGTCGAAACCGAGCCAAGTATTCCCCTCCGCGTCGTCGGCAATCGCCTGGACGACATTGGCGGGAAGGCCTTCACGAGTCGTATAGGTGGTCCAGGACGTCTCATCCCAGCGCGCCAACCCCGTTTGCGTGCCTACCCAGAGCTGGCCTGCCCGGTCCTGATGGATGGCAGTCACCGAAGAGAGCGAAGACGGGTAGCCAGGGACCGGACGGAGCTTGAGCTGGCGGCGCGCATCGGCCTGCACTTGGAGCAGGCCGGCGCCATGTGTGCCCACCCAAACTCGCTGTTGCCGGTCGACAAAAGCGGTGCGCGCTTCGGACGGGAAGGTCTGCGCCTGGCCATCTTTCCAGTAGGTCAGCGGCAGTCCGTTATACCCGAGCCACAGGCCGCCCGCACTGTCCTCGGCGATCGACTGGACCACTCGGTCTTGAGAAGGTTCGAGGACACGGAAGAGCGGCTTCTTGATTCGATTGAGGCCGCCGCCGTCAGTCCCGACCCAGACGTCTCCTTGCCGGTCGACGTGGAGAGAGAGAATGTAGTTGTTCGACAAGCCATTTTCCTCCGTGCTGATGTGGGTCACTTCGCCCTCGCTTGTAAACCAATAGAGCCCGCCGCCCCGCGTCCCCACGATCAGGTTGCCATCCAAATCCTCACAGGCCGTCGTCAGCCTGACTGTGACCAACCCATAACCCCACGGATACCAGCCGAAGTCGAGTTCCGGACGGTCCTGATTCGCCCGCCATTTCTGGACGCGTCCATTCAATCGCCAACAACCACCCGTGCGGCTGGGCAAAAGGAACTGTGCGCCCGGGGTGACCGTTTGGAGGAGCGGCAGGGCGGAACCCTGACCGACGGCTTTCCAATCGACGGCCAGCAGCTGCTGGTCTGTCGCGATCCAGAGGGGGCCGTCCTGCTCGAGCGCGACGCTCCGGTAATCCGTCGGCTGCACCGTGCCATCCGAAAACCAATTCGTCCCGCCATTGAGGTAACGCCACAGGCTTCCGTCGGCAAAATGCAGCCAGACAGCTTGGTCTGGCGTTTCGCACGCTGCGGCCAGACGATTGCTCGGATTGCCCGTGGCAAGCGGGACATCAACCACGCCATCCTGACGGACACGGAAGAGTCCCGCAGCGGTCCCGACCCAGAGATCGGACCGGCTGTCTTCGAACAGGCTGAGGATCGACTGCTGGTCAATCCCGGAGTGTTGCCCTCGTTGAACACGGCAAACCGATTGCCGTCAAACCGGGCCAAACCGCTGGGCGTCCCTAGCCAAAGGTAGCCGTCGAGTCTGGAGGATGCTGGTGACCTCATTTTGGGGCAGGCCATGCTCGGTGTCCCAAGTATCGAGGACGTAGGAGCGGTTGGTTCGGATGAGAGCTTCGGCGGCGCTGCCGCGCCAGGCCCCTAGGTGCACGGCGGTCAGCCACGTCAGGAAGAGCAACTGGACGCTGGGGCAGGCCATGGGCAGCAGGTGTTTCAAGTTCGTTTGCGGCGACGACAGTGAACCGTGGCCTGATTCAATACCCAGCGCCAGCTCACATCCGCGCCGGGAGGAGAGGGGGCAGCCTGGTGACGATCCAAACCCAGCTGGTTAGCGTCCGCCAAGGGTAGGCGGTTCAAGCATGAGGTCCTCGATCACTTTGCCCAAGTCCGCCGGCGGCATTTTCTCAATCAAGTACCGGTGGTGCTTTGCAGACGTCGGGATCCATTCGTTATATCCGAACTGCACGCGCGCGTGCATCAGGCACAAGCCCGGCTCGGACAGAGTCCAGTATTCCTTCGCTCCACGCACCGCGAAGAGGACGGCGGTATGATCCCAGCTCTCCCGGTCATTCAGGCCGTTGTAATGCTGATAACAAGCTCGCACCGGATTGGCTTGGGGCGTCTGGGAGAGGCGCTGGCCTGCTTTGACGCGGCTGCCGATTTCAAATCCGCTAAACACGATTGGGGTCGGCCAATCATTGATGGCTCGCACTGAGGCGGCGGTATCGTAATTGACATTGTACTCGCTGCCCCCATTGTCAAAAAGTCCATTCGGAAATTTGCCGCCCATACATACCCACAGTTTCACTTTCTGTTTGACGAGGGCTTCGCCGCTCAGCGCACTGGCTTCGTCCTTTGGCGAGTCGAGCAAGTTCTTCAGGTTGGTCAAGAACCCGACTGAGACGATGACGACACTTTGATCCGGCTGCGCCGCCAGGATCTTGCGATAGAGCGCGGCTGCTTCCGGAGCATCACTGCTCTTCTGGAGATCGTGCGGGAAATGGCGCCCGACCTCTTCCGCATACTTGGAAGGAGTTTCCCGATTGCTCGCGAGCGTAGGCGGATAACCGTGTTGCAGGCCGCGCACGTAGCCGATGGGAATGTTGGGCCGACCGTAGTAAGTGTTGATCGAGTCGAGACAAGGTCCGACCCACTCGTTGCGAGCTGAGACCATGGTCGCCAGGATCTCGGCTTCACCATGGTTGGCGAGGGCATGGAGGACGGCCAGGGCACCGCTGTCGTCGACGTCTTCGGCCATATCAGTGTCGTAAATGATCTTCTCGGCGGACCAGGCCGGCAGGGCGATGAGCATGCCGAGGAGAGCCCAGGCAGAAAACCAACGCCAGGCATTCGAATGGTCAGAGGTTATCATCAGCCGAGTGTAAACGACTCGCGGGCCAACGCGAATCTAAAACCAATCGCGCCGCAAAAGGCTTGAAGTCGCTGCGCTCAAGTTTCAGAGTTTGCCCACGTTGTCTATGAAAAAGCAGTATCGAGCTTTGGCGTTCTTCTTCTGTGTTCTGACTGGCGGGCGCATGCTCGCGGCGCCCGCACCGGATGACTGGCCGCAGTGGCGTGGACCAAACCGCGATGGCGTGTCCGCCGAACAAGGGCTTCTCAAGGAATGGCCTGCGTCCGGGCCGCCGTTGGTTTGGACGGCAACCGGTCTGGGCAAGAGCTACTCCGGAATAGCGATCGCGGGCGACACCATCTTCACCCAAGGGGACAAAGGGGGTAAAAATTACGTCATCGCGCTGCATCGCCAAACGGGCAAACCACTTTGGGAAGCCGAGTTGGGCAAAGCGGGCGCGCCGGGTTGGGGCAATTTCGAAGGTTCTCGTTGCGTCCCATCGGTTGACGCCAACCTGGTTATCGCGGTCGCTCAGTACGGCGAAGTGGCCTGCCTCGACGCCGGCACAGGGCAGGTCAAATGGCTCAAAGATTACAAAGACTTCGGCGGTCAATTGCCGGAATGGGGCTTTTCCGGCATGCCTTTGATCGATGGAGAAAATGTCATCCTCGCACCCGGGGGCAGCAGAGGGGACCTAATCGCCCTGAAGAAGGCGACCGGAGAAACGGTGTGGCAGAGCAAAGAGTTGACCGATTCGATCCACTATTCTTCGCCCATCGTCGCGGTGATCGGAGGCGTGCGTCAATACATCCAGTTGACCGAGACTAGCGTGGCGGGCGTGGCGGCGAACGACGGGCGGGTGTTGTGGCGGGCCCGCCGCAAGGGGCAGACGGCGGTGATTCCAACCCCCATCTTTTACGACGGCTATGTCTATGTGACGTCCGGCTACGGTGTCGGCTGCAGCGCTTTTCGAATCACCGCTGCCGACGGCAAGTTTAGTGCCGCCGAGGTCTACAGCAACAAGGTCATGGCAAATCATCACGGCGGCGTGATCCGCCAGGGAGAATATGTCTACGGCTACTCGGATGCCAAGGGCTGGACGTGTCAGGAACTGAAATCAGGCAAAGCCGTTTGGCAGGAGAAAACCAAGCTGGGCAAGGGAGCTATCGCCTACGCCGACGGCCGCTTCTACCTCCGCGCCGAAGACGGCAAAGGCACGGTCGCCCTCGTCGATGCCACTCCCGAAGGCTACCGCGAGCGAGGCCGCTTCAATCCGCCCCATCGCAGCGACAAGAATGCCTGGGTCCATCCCGTCATCGCCGGCGGCAAACTCTACCTGCGAGATCAGGACGTCCTGCTGTGCTACGACGTGAAGGCCAAGTAGCCGCCGGCGAGTCGCGCGGAAAGCGCCGGCTGCCTGGCCGGCGTCCAAGGCAGGCCGAGGCCGTTCCATGCTGACGCTTCACCAGCTCGAAGAGCGAATCGCGGATGACGGCAGTTACGGAGCCCAACTCGGCCCCGATCCGAGCGTCATCGCCGCCAAGCGGCAGTTGGCCTCGGGCGTTCTCGAGTCCTTTCGCGCCTCTTTTCCGTCGCCGGACAGCCGGAGGGTAGCGGCGTGCTTTGTTCCCGGGCGCGTCGAAGTTCTAGGCAAACACACCGATTACGCCGGCGGACACAGCCTGCTGGCGGCGGTGGACCGCGGTTTCTTTTCCATCTCGGCTCGGAACGGGACCAATCGCATTCGACTGGTCGAAAACGACCGCCGATTTCCTCCTTGCGAGTTTGAACTAACGGCGGGGCTGCAGCCGGCGGTGGGGCATTGGTCCAACTATCCGATGACGATGGTGCGGAGGCTGGTCTCGAATTTCGGGACGGTGCTGGAACAGGCGAAGGCCGGGGTTGATGTGGCCTTCGGCTGCGATTTGCCCGTCGCCGGCGGGATGAGCGGTTCATCCGCTTTGATGATCATGACCTACTTTGCCTTGGCGCTTCCCAACCGGCTGCCCGAGGATAGCGTCTTTCGGCAGAATATCACTTGTCCGACCGACCTGGCCATGTACTTGGCTTGCGCCGAGAATGGCCAGACCTTTCGCGCATTGCCGGGCGACGCCGGCGTGGGCACCTTTGGAGGCAGCGAAGATCACACTCAGATCCTCTGCGGCCGAAAGGGCAAGCTCTCTTTGTTCCAGTTTTGTCCGACGGAGCAAAAAGGGGAGATGCCCCTGCCGCCCGACCTGGCGATGCTGGTCGCTTACTCGGGAGTCAAAGCCGAAAAGACCGGCCCGGCGATGCACCAGTATAACTCCGTTTCGCGCCGCGCTCGCCTGGCGGTCGAAGCATACAATACTCGGTTCGGAACCCAGCACCGACTGCTGCGGGAACTGATGGATGAGTGCGGGCCGAAGCTGGCGGCTTGTCGAATAGACGAAGCGCTAGCCGCGAGTCCCGAAGCGGGAGCGGTGCGAAATCGCTTCGGCCAGTTTATGCAGGAAGATCGCGAGATCATTCCGGCGGCGGTTAAGGCGCTGGTTGCGAGTGATTACCCTGCATTTGGCTGCTGGATAGATCGATCGCACGCTGTCTCCCGGGATCTCCTCGGCAATATCATTCCCGAAATTGATCACCTCCAAGCCTCGGCCCGACGGTTGGGAGCGCTGGCCGCATCCGGATTCGGGGCGGGCTTTGGCGGATCGGCCTACGCGATCGTGCCCCGCGGGCTTCTCGCGGTGTTCCCGCACCTGTGGCGGGAAGCGTATTTGCAGAAGTTCCCGGGGCTGGCGCAAGCCTGCGCGTTCGTGGGCGTATCCGTCAGCAACAGTGCCGGCGAACTATTTGGTTGAAGCGCCTCGACGGGCCCAGCGGGTTGGTGGCCTCCGCCGCGGGCAGTTCGCTCAAATCGAGTGGTTCCGGGGCTGAGCGGCGGGCGTCGGGCGGGCGGCGGCCCAGAGAGCGATGAGCAGGGCCAACCCGCCGAGGAGGTAGATTGCTCCGCACCAGGCGATCGCTTCGCTCATGTTCTCCACCTCGGTTGCGTGCCGGCCATACTTGGTGAACCAGCCCACCGCCAGCGGCCCGAGCGCACCTCCGCCCCAGCCGACCGTGTTCATGATGCCGGCGGCGCTTGCCCGCGCCCGCGGTTCGATCTGGTCGTAAAGGGCCGCAAAAATATTGGAATCATAGAAGCCCTTGCAGAGCCCAAACAAGCTCATCGTCACGATCAGCACCTTCATGTCCCGGGTCGTTCCGACGTAGAAGACAAAAACCGAACCTGCCAGCAGTCCGAACGCTTGAACGAGAATTCTACCGCCCGCCAGGCGCCGGGCCAATCGATCAGCCAGCAAGCCTCCGACCGGGACGCTGCAGGCGCTCGCCAGGTGAATGAAAACGGTCCCGGACAGCCCCGCTGCGGTCAGCTTAAAGCCGAACTTCTCCACCAGAAACGTCGGCGTCCACGTCAGGAAAATTGTCGCGACGAAATTTGCGCCCAGGAAAACGGCCATCAAGATGAGCGTCCGCGGTTGGCCGAAGATGGCTTTGGCGGCAGCACGGATGCCCAAGGCGGGTCCGGCGGAGGGCGTCTTGGCTTCGGGCGAAGGCGATTCCATTGCCCCGCGCGGCGGCTCAGCGAGACATTGGTAGAGAATGATCGCCAGGCAAACGCCCGCGGCGCCGAAGAAATAGAAGCCCAAACGCCAACCGTGGTGTTCGGCAAACCAGGCGCCCGCCCAGCTGCCGGCGATCGTGCCGATATAGACGCTGGATTGATGAAAGGACATCGCCCGTGAGCGCGTCCGCGCGCCGTGATAGTCGCTGACCAACGACATCGAGGCAGGAAAGTAGAACGTCTCGCCAAAACCTTCCAGGGCGCGAACGGTCACGAAATGCCAGAGCTGGTGGCACCAGCCGGTCATAACCGTAATCCCGCTCCAGAACAGGCAGCCGCCGAGAATCAGGTCTTTGCGTCGCACCCGATCACCGACATAACCGGCGAGCGGCGCCCCCAAGGCGTAAACCCACATGAAAGCGGAACCGATCAGGCCAAGTTGAACTTTGTCGAAGCCGAACTCCTCTTTAAGTGTCGGGAAGACCGAGAAGATCGCCTGCCGGTCGGCGTAGTTGAAAAAGCAGACGAACCAGAGCATCAAGACCACCCACCACTTGTAACCGCCCGCAGGTGACCCAGGGCCCGAGAGGCCACTTCTTTTCCAAGCCGCTTTTACGCCAGGTTCCATTCGTGGAAGAGCTGTCGCAATTCGGTCGCCAGGGTCTCAATCCGTTCTTGAGTGTGCGGTGAAACGACGCTTTTCGGAACGCCCACCGGCAAATGGCGAGCTTGCATGACCGCGCCGACATTCAAAGGAAAAGCGACCTCCTGGATGCGCCGGCCGATCTCCGCCAAACGTTCCAAGGCCGTTGCGGGGCGACCTGGCCTCTGGTCGCCTGCCTCCACCAATGCTTGGGCAACCAACTCGGGCACGGCGTTGGACAGGCCGCTGACGCATCCCTTCACCCCCAGAGGAATGGCCGCACCGAGGTTGGTGTCAGACCCGGTCAGAACGATGAAGCCCTTTTCGCGCCCAAGCTGCACCAATGAATTGTGGTAGGAGAACTCGCTCCCGCTCTGTTTCACGCCGGCCACCGGGACGCGCTCAGCGACAGCGGCAATCGTCTCCAAGCCGATGCGGTTCCCGGTCCGTTCCGGGAAATTGTAGAGAAAGAGCGGCAGTTCGGCCGCCTCAGCCGCCCGCAGAAAAAACTCTACCAGGTCCTCTTGGGCAACCGGATAAAAGTAGGGCGGAAGCAGGCTGATGGCGTGGGCTCCGAGTTGACGGGAGAAGCGGGCCAGATCGATCACCGTTGCCGGGCGGATATCGCTGACGTTAAACATTAGCCGAAGGGGAGCCGCTGCCACGGCCACTTCCTCCATGGCTTCTCGGCGTTGCTTCAGGTCCAATTGGAGGAATTCCCCGGTGCTGCCCAGGGCCAACAAACCGTGCACCCCCCGCATTTTGAGAAATGCCAGATTCGAGCGCAAGGCCTCACGCATCAGTTGCCCGCTTTGGTCCGTTGGTGTCCAAAGCGCACAGAATAACCCTTCCCACGTCGGTGACATGCCCGCAGCATTATGAACTTCGGGCCAATTGAAAAGACGGAAAGATCGCGCCGCGCGCCCCGAGCCGCTGATCCAGCTGGATCACTGGCGATGCGCTCGCCGGCCGCGTGCCGGCCTGATCAAGGTTGCAGGATGAGGACTCGAAAGAAGCGTTGTCCTGTCGGTGGACTGCTGATGGTAATGCTGGTTTCGGGCCCGACGGCCGTAATCGGCTGATCGATATCAACCCAGGCTGCGGCATTTAAATCGTCCTTGGATTGAACCCGGAATTGCTGCCCCGCGATGCTCGGCCAGTATGTCTCGATCTTGCCGGATGCGGTTTGGCGAATAGCCGCCAGGCGCAGGTCCTCGTTCCAGACGTTGGCTTCTCCCGGGGTCGGTTCGGTAAGGAGACGAAAACTCCCGGCGGCGCCGTCCGGCCACCGGCCTTCAGCCTCTTCCTGCGGTTGCGGGCCGAAGGTGACCAGGTCGACCTGGGCGCCGCTTGGGTTGCTTAGCAAGATGGATTCGCCCGAGGCGCTCAGCTTGAAGTTGACGTGGAGGTCGTCACCTGGCCTGTTCTGCCCTGGTTCGCCATCCGCCCAAACCAACAGATAGCCATGGGGGGCAATCGTCGTTCCGGGCGGGACGACAAATTTTCTGGGATCAGCAACGGTATCGCTCAAAAGATAACCGCTCAGATCCGCGCGGGCCGTCCCGGCGTTGTAGAGTTCGAACCAGTCTTCAAAATCGTCGTCGGCTGGGTCAGACCAGGTGCGATCATTCGCGGCCATCCACTCATTGATGAAAACCGCTACGGTCGCCGTGGTCGTATTCGGCTGCGCTGGCGTCGGCTGGGCAAAGGTCCAGCGCTCGGTGGGCACGCCGTCACTCGCCCAACCAATCGAATGGCCGGTGGGGAGACTCGTGTAATCCACAAAATCAACGACGCGCAATTCCTGTCCCTCGCGGCGCCACAGAACCACGACGCCCTGGCTCGGATCGGGGCGGAAACCCGCGTGCCATTCCGATTCCGTCGACTGGCTCGGATTGCCATCCAGCCAAACCAGATGATAAGCGCCCGGAGCGATGGCCGCATTGGCTGGAAAAGCCCACGGATTGGCCGCGGCCTGGGAATCGCCCAGGAGAAAATCGCCCAACGGAATGGGGTTGGTGCCGGCGTTATATAGCTCCAACCACGGACTGCGCTGCCCTTGTCGGTCGGCGGGACCGTTGATATTCACCGGCGCAAGCTCATTCAACCACAGCCGGGGCAGCTCCGTCAGTTGAGTGAGAGTGGAGTTGGGCTCTCCCGGGGTGAAAGAGATCGGCTTGTTCTTGACAGGGCGGAGGTCGCGAGCGGTGGCGAGACTCCAGTCCGCCATCCGGGCAACCAAGCCCGCGGCATTCGTCCCGCGACGGAGCCAGAAGCTCAGGGTGTAGAGTTGGCCGGGCTGGACGGCGCTCACTTCCTGCCAAAGCGCCGTCCGCTCATCGAAACCGCCGGTGGTCGCAATCAGGTGAAGGCTGGAATCGCCGCTCTTACTCAGGCCGCTTTCAATCCGACTGCGCGTCAGATTTGTTCCCAGACTCCAACTCGCGCTCAAGGTGGATTCGAAGTCACCGTTGGCCAGGAGGTTCACGCCGCCGCGGGGTTCGGCGCCGTTGTTCAACCAAAGATCGTCGATATACGCGTCGCCGCCCGGGTTGTACCGTTTCAAGGTTGAGGCATAGCTTCGATCCGGCTGTTGAAACTGCCCAGTCATTTGCAGCGGGTTTGTGCCGAGCGTGAAGCGGAACTCGGGTTGTTGTTCGGAGAAACCAAAGACCAGAATGTCGTTGGTGATGCCAACCGTGGCCAGCGAGGAACGCTGCTCCTGGCCTTGTCCCAGAAAGATAAAATCGCCTTCCCAACCGCCCGTCGCATTGGTGCGGAACTCGGTGCGATAAGGTGACGACCCGCCGCCGAAGTTGATGCCAAGATCCCAGACTCCGGCGATGGAAGTAACATCGCGCACTGGCGGCAATGACGACAGGTAGACCAGCAACTTGCTCGACCCGGCTGGGGCGGTCACGCTGACCAGATCCCATTCCGCCGGGGCTCCGGGACGTTTCGCCGACCAGTTGCCCACCCGGTCCTGGGCTTGGTTCGGGTCCCGCAGTTGCAGTGAGATGCCGCCCTCGCTGGCCTCTGCCGGCCAGGGCAAGGTGCTGCTATAGCTGACCTCGGCAACGGTTCGATTTGTCGACGGGGTCCCACCCGGCCTCAAGAGACGCAAGGTTGCCCGATCGCGGTTCAGATCGACTTGAAAGTAACCTGCCGGAACGGCATCCGGGCCGTAGGCCTGCCAAAATGCGGCTGGGTCTCGAGCCAGCACCAGAAAGCTGCTTGGCGGGAGCAGGCTACCTGCGGGAAAAGTGTAGTTAACGCCCTGGACCTGCCACCCGGATAGGTCAAATCCCTCCGTGGCTGAGCGATTGTAGAATTCGATATAGTCGCCCAGGGGCACTGAAGGCCGATACATGATTTCGTTGAAAACGATCTGACCGGCGGGATCTTGGAAGCTGGCGCTGGAATTGACCTGGAGCGTTTTGGTTTGGCCCAGCGGGCGACCCCGCCCGTCGAGGGCCGCGATCTGCAGTTGGCTGGACCTGGACTGCAGCGGGACAGCCATTTGCCAGTGGGTCGCATCTGCCCAGACGATGGGGTAAGCGACGCCGTCGACTTGAATCTCGCGGACCTGGACCGGCGCTGTTCCCTGCAAGAGCAGGGTGGAATCCGGCGTCGCTATGGTCGTCACATTCGAACTAAGGGCGAAGGCCGTATTATAGTCCGCTAATTGCTGCTTAATATAGGTCGCCCGTCGTGTCATATAGTTGCTGCTTCCCCCGTAAAAGCTGGGCGTGATGCCGTTGGCGAGCAGAGCCGCATAATTGCCGGCGAGCACCGGGCTGAAACGGGCTGGGGTGAGCGGGCCTTCCGCCGCCGTGGCGAGCGCTCGCAAATAAGCGCGTTGCGACGGCGGATAGAACATCATTTGAGCGATCGTCTGGTCGCGAGTCGCAAAAAGATAGGCATCGGATGGATCGCTTTCAGCGTTCAGGACGAAGTCGATGTCCCAGGCCAGGAGGTGCCACTTGCCCCGCTGCGGTTTGTAAGTTTGCATGTTCTTGCCGCGGCTGTAACCGAAGCTGTCCCAGTTGCCGACGACGTGTTCCATGGCGACAATGCCCAGATACTTGTCCAGGTCCATGACGGCTTCGACGCGCTGGGCGGCGTCTGCCGAATTGAACCTGGTCGCATCGACGAGGGCAAATAGGCTGCGGTAGTCGCTGGCCGATTGCTTGACAGCGCGTTTGCGAAAATTCCAGCGATAGCGGGCCGTCTTCTTTTCGCCACCGGTGGTGGTGAAGTCGTCGAGGCTGGCGTCGACATTCTGGTTGCCGAAATTGGCGGCCGCATTGTCGAACTCAAACCAGTCGTCGATTTTGTAGAGGTCGCCGTCGGAATCATCCGGAAAGTATTGGGCGACCATGTCGGAGTTGGGTTGTTGGGAGTCTTCGTAGACGTTGCCGCGTTTGACTCCGTTAACATAAAGGAAAACGAAGCGACGGTGATTGCTTGGCAGCCCCATTTGGCCCGCAATCCAATAGGCCACCTGCTCCATCTGGAGCGTATTGTCGCGCACTGGCCAATCCAGCTTCATTTCGTCGGCCCCCAGGAAGAGATCGTCGCTGGGAAAGTGGACCGCATAGCCGCACAAAGGCGCGGTCGTCGGACCGGTATAGCCGGGACTGACAAATGGGCTGCCGGTATATAGGGAGCCCGCGTTGTAAATGACCCGTTGGTTTCCATAGACAAACGTCACGTCCAGGGGCGCATTGTTGAGCTTCTCGCGCGTCGACCAACGCGTCCGTGTTGCCTGCGTCATCCAAATCCGGTAGGTCCCGAACGTGCCGCCCGGCTGAGGCTCGCCAAAGCGAACCAGGCATTCCCGGGCCGGGGCCGCGACCGGAAAGGTCGACGTCGCCGGTTGGGCGGCGGCGTCCGTCGCAGCCACCTGGAACGCGACTAAGGCATTGAGCGGTTGACCTGGGATGGTGGCGCTCCATAAACCGTCACCGGCGACCTGGTCGCCTTCGGTTCCATCGTCATGCATCGGCAGGTCGATCAGAGTGGGCGATGGATCGACTCGATATCGCAACGTGAAAAGACCAATCCCATCCGGATCCGATCCTCGCGCGGTGACCACCACGGCCTGATCGGCCGCCGGCAATATCGGGGCATGGCCTACGTCGTAGATGGCCGGCGGCGCGTTCGACAGCACCTGGCTGTTGGGACGGCCGGGCGTCCCGAGGACTGCTGACGTGCGAAGCGGCCCATCCAACTCCAGGTAGTTGCCCCTTAGCCGCACCAATACTCCGGGAAAGCCCCGCAGCCAGCGCGCCTGCGCACGCAGGGTAACTGTCTGGCCCTCCTGCAAGCCGAGCGGAAGGTTCGCTCGGATACGATTCGCGCCCGGATCGCCCCGGCTGTCTGCCCGGACGTGCAAGCATTGGCTCCCATTCACGCCCAAACCAGCTTCGACGGTCGAATCGCGATGGCTCCCTTGCGCCGTCCAACCGCTCATGCCACTCTCGAAGTCCCCGTTGACGAGCAGATTGGATTCCCCCTGGACCAATCACTTCGACATTGTCGAGCAGACGCTCGCCTACTCCTTCCATCAGCACCTGCAGTTGATTGATGCCAAAAACGGGATTGCCGTTGTCGAGCACTCCCGTGTGTTCGAGCTGGGTCCATTCGCCTTTGGCAGCTTCGTTACTGTCGGCCCAGTTGGGCGCGAGCGCAGCATCGGCGCGGGCATCAATCAACTCAAGGCTGCTGCCACCGCCATCCGACCACCGTCCCCACTGTCCGCCGCTGGCATAGGTCACCGCGGCGACCTCAACCAGCAGCGTTTGGCTTCCGTTGCCCGCGGGGCTGGAGACCGTCTCCGGGCGGGCGAGTGCGATCCGTTCGCCCTTGCCCGAGAGCGAGCCGGCGAAATTGCCCAGACAAGTCGACGCCCGAAGGTGGGGATATTGCGAAAGCATGCGGCTCGCGTCCTTCGCCACGACCAGGTATCCTCCTGGCGGCAGGGTCGCCCCGACTGGAAAGGTGTAGGCGATCCCTTGAGTGAACTGCCACCCGGACAAATTCACCGCTGTCGTCCCTCGATTATACAGCTCCACATACTCGTCCGCGTCATTTTCCGAGACGGGGTGATACATGATTTCGTTGATGACGACATCCGGGACGAGTCGCGGCGCATTGCTGCGCCCCGGCGTCGCCTGCGTCAGGAAACCGGTGCTTGCCGCTCCGTCGGGCGTCCGCCCATAGGAACCATTGGCCGGTTGTGGACCGAAGCGCATGGCATCGATCACACGGCTGTTGTCGGGCGCCACCAGGAAAATCGTTTCGCCGGACGCATCCAAACCGAACCCAAGCGTCCCCCCTTCGAGCGCCAGGAAAGCGCCCGGGGCGAGTTTCGTTCCGGCCGGAACGCGATAGCGGTTGGTGGCTACATTGTCGCTCAGGAAGGTGCCAGAGAGATCCACGGTCTCAGACCCATGGTTGTAAACTTCGATGAAGTCGGGCTCGGATCCACTCGCGCGCGCGCGCACCTCGTTGATGACAACCTGGCTAAGAGCGTCCTGCGACGGATAATCCCAGTGCCCGGGGGAGCCTCCTTTCAGGCTGCTCGCTGTCCAGGCGCGAACATCGCGCTCCCCGTAAGAAGGGCGGGCCAGGACGAGGGAATGGCCGGCTCCATCAGTCGACGCCGGCCAGGGTGGGCGGCTATCGTAATTGGCTTCGAGAAAGACGGCGCCGCTTGGGTTGAGCAGGCGCACCACCCCGGAACTGTTCGCCAAGCCGTTCGTGTAGCCCCCGACCACGTTGGTCAATCCATAGACGGCTTGGACGTCAGCGGGAACTCGTGCCACCACCAGAAATCCACCCGGACGGAGGACCGTCCCCTCGGGAATCGTGAACTCAACCGCGCCGGACAATCGGAACCCGCCCAGCTCAGCAAACAAGCTGTGGGCATTGAAGATCTCGACAAATTCCAGGTTCCGCCCGTCATCGCGCGCGGCCGGATGATACATGATCTCCGAAATGACCAATTCGGTCCGGCGCGTGGTCGGTCCGGGAAGTTCAACGGGCGGGGCCTTGGCCGGACCGATGGGGCCGGAGATTGCGTGCCAATCGCGAAAGACGGCAGTGGCCACCTCGTTGCTGGACCAACTGGTGACGGCCAGGCCAACATAAAGCCCCGCGCTCGAGGTTAACGTGGCTGTGTCCAGCTTCGTCCAATGTCGACCGTCGACGCTGGTCGCTCCGGTGAGTGTATCACCGCTTCGCTGGAGGCGCAGCCAAGCTTCGGGGAAGGCAGCGGGCGTTCCACCTGCCTGGCGTCCGATGGTTCCGGCGAGTTGCCGTGCCTGAAAGAGCGTGCCGGCAACACTCGGTGTCGCCATGACGCCGACAAATGGGCCATCTGCCTCCAATGAGCTTCTAGCCATCAATCCAGCGCGCCCATAAAAATCGGGCGCCGCCAGCGAGTCGACCCGCACCGCGTAATCAAAGTCGCCCGGTTCAACGATGGCTGCGAAGAAGCCGTCGTCCCGGCGCAAGCCGAAGCCAGGCCCGGAACCGGTCAAGACGAGACCGCCGGAGTCGTTGGTTCGGATGGCGCCTGAGACCTGGGGCGTTCCGAGATTATTGCTGGACCAGTCGGCCGCGTCGAGGGAATGCTGCAGGAAGGCTGCTGAAATCACGAACAGGGTAGACAACGATCTCATATGCTATTTGACACGGCCAAGTGCTCTTCTATCAGCTTGTCGCTTACCGTTAGACGAAACAAGGACAGATTGCTCCCGCGCCGGGTTGCAGGAGAGTTGCAAGTAATTGGTGGTTCGCGCGTCCTGCCTGACTGAGCTGCGGCTATATCCCGCACGGCTGAACCCAATGTCCGACTCAATTCAAGCGTGCGTTCGATCGGACGATCCTTTATCTTCGCGAGCTGATCCAGGAACGACCGCGTGCCGATTCATCGACACTATGATGATACTCAAACCTGAATTCAGCCGTGGCAGTCTGGCAGCTGCCTTCCTGCTTCTCCTTGCCCTGTCGCTCCAGACGGCTTGCTCCAAGCCGGCGCCGGACCTGGCACCAAGCGGGCATACGGCTGCGGCGACCAAACCTTACCGCTTTGTCGTCGTCTCCCACGCGACCGCCGTTCCCTTTTTCGTCCCTGTGCGCAAAGGGGTGGAGGAGGCGGGCAAGTTGTTAGGGGTGGACGCTTCTTTCACTGGACCAGCGGATTTCAATGTGGCCCGGCAGGTCGAGACGATCAAAGCTGCCATTGCCTCCGGAGTGGACGGGATTGGCACGACGATGCCCGACCCGGAAGCGTTCAACGATGTCGTTGGCGAAGCGATCAGCAAAGGAATCCCCGTCATTGCCCTCAATGCCGATGCCCCTGCCAGCCGCCGTCTCGCCTACATCGGTCAGGGCAATTACGAAGCTGGCCGGTCCATGGGGCGGGAGGTAGTTAAACTGCTGCCGGAAGGAGGTCATGTCCTGCTCTGCACGCACACCGCCGGAGCGTTCAACTTGGAAGAGAGGCTCCGAGGAATTAAGGAGGTGCTGCAAGCTAATCGGCAATTCACGCATCAGGTTGTGGCGACCACGACGGATATGGTCAAAGCCACCGGCCTAATCGGCAGCTACTACCAGGGCCACCCTCAGACCAAGGGCTTTTTCGGCGTCGACGACATCACCGGGTCCGCCATCGCCCAGGTGATCGAACGGGAGAACTTGAAGGGCAAAGTC
>JAXMHN010000024.1:0-84199 GCA_046346765.1 Verrucomicrobiota bacterium
GAATTGGACGCAACTGTCCAGGCGCTCGCCGCCGCCAAGGCCAAACCTAATCTCCTGCCGCTCTTTCAGCGAATTGACCAGCTAACCGCGGAGCTCCCCGGAGGGACCGATCCTGCCCTGTTGCACTATCTCCACAAAAAGAGCTACGAAAAAGCCCGCTTGTGGCTGCAGGGGCGCGACGCCGAGAACCAGCAGGGCAATTGTCGGCACGTGGCATGATGCCCGAGGATACCATCGCTGCCATCTCGACGGCCCTGGGTGAAAGTGCCCTGGCTGTCATTCGCCTGTCCGGCGCCCGGGCCTTCGAGGTCGCCGACCATCTCTTCGCGCCGGCAAGCGGCAGCGCGGTAAAACCTTCCCAAGCCGCCAGCCATACGCTGCACTACGGCCACTTCCTTCGCCGCGGCAAAGTCATCGACGAAGTGATGCTGGCGATCCTGCGTGCACCGCGGACGTTTACGCGCGAAGACACCGTCGAGGTCTCATGCCACGGTGGCATCCTGATCGCCAAACTCGTTCTGGACGCGTGCCTGGAGCAAGGCGCCCGGCTGGCCATGCCCGGGGAGTTCACCAAGCGCGCCTTCCTGAACGGCCGCATTGACCTCACCCAAGCCGAAGCCGTCGCCGACTTGATCCAGTCACGAACGGAGCTAGCCCTGGTCGCTGCCAACCAGCAACTGGCGGGCAAGCTGTCGCAACGCATCCATCACCTGCGGGACGATCTAATGAAGGCGCTCGCCCACATTGAAGCCCATATCGACTTCCCGGACGAGGATATAGCGCCGGCCACCGTCCAGAATTTGCTCCTCAGCCTCGAACAGGCGGTCGCTGGCATCGGCGCGCTCCTGGCCACGGCACCCGAGGGCCAACTGCTCCGGCGCGGCATTCGGGCCGCGATTGTCGGCCGACCGAATGTTGGGAAATCCAGTTTGCTCAACCAACTGCTCGGGCACGAGCGGGCGATCGTCTCGGCCGAGCCTGGAACCACTCGCGATACCATCGAAGAGACGGCCAATGTGCGCGGTTTGCCGGTTGTATTTGTCGACACCGCCGGGTTGAGGGACTCAGCAGATGCCGTGGAACGGGAAGGGGTGCGTCGCTCCCACCAAACGCTTGGGCGGGCGGAACTGGTGCTGCATGTCCTGGACCAGTCGTCACCGCTGACAGCGGCGGATCACGATCACCTCAAAAGATTCGCCGATAAAAAGCGCATCCTGGTGCTGAACAAATCCGATCTGCCAGCTCAAGTCGCACTGCCCGTCACAGATGTCCGCTTCATCCGCTTGAGCTGTGTCACCGGGGAAGGATTGGAAGCGCTGAAAGATGCGATCAAAGACCTGATCTGGGCGGGCGAAATCAGCAGTGAGATGCTGGATGTCATGATCAACTCCCGTCATCAGGCCACTCTTTCGCGGGCAGCGCAAGCCTTGGGTCTGGCCATCGCCAGTCTCCGGGCGGGCGTCAGCCTTGAACTGGTTGCGGTCGACTTGCGCTCGGCCGTCAACGCGGTTGGCGAAATCGTTGGCAAAACCTCGACCGAAGATCTGCTCGACTCGGTTTTCGGCCAGTTCTGTATCGGGAAATAGCGAGCTGCCAAGAGGCGGGGTCGAGCAATCCTAGCCTAGGAGCCTAGGGGACTTGGCGGGCGCGGAAGAAGCGTTGCGCGGCCGTCCGGGCAGTCGAGTCCTCGAAGTCGAGAATGCCGCTGGCCGGCGCGGTCAAGTTGAGCAAGGGGCTCCATTGTTGAAGATCACTGCTCGTTTCGATCCGGTAAACCAACCCGGCTTCGCCGTAAAGCCGCCCCAGATACTGACCGTTCGTTCCCTTCCCCCGCGTCTCCAAGCGCGGCGCAATCGAAGCGGCCGATTCCGCGACGACGCGGTAGTCGTCAAAGACCATGAAGTTGTCTCCCGGGACAGCCGGGTTCGCCAGGAACCAAATGGCATCGATGTCACCGAGGGTGAGCGGGCTCCGGATGGTCGTGATGGGTTGCGAATTAATGATGATCTCGTCATTCAAGGTAGCACTCCAGAGATTGCGGCCGAAGTTCATGCTTACGACCAAATCATATTGGCCATTGGGCTCGAAGCGCCGGTCGGTGGAGATAAAATCGCCGCCATCATCCAGGAGGTAAAAAATGAAGAGGGAAGCATTGTCGAATTCGATGCTGAACAATCGATCCCCGCGGGTGTTGTAGACACTCCAGCGAAAACTGTCCCAAGGCCCATCGCTCGCGCTCGAATCCACGATCTCCTGGAACACGGAAAAGGTCACCACTGACTGGTCCGGCTTGGGCACGAAATTGATCGGGTGGTAAACATAGTGGAAGTCGTTCGTGTCGCCCAGCGGCGGCGGATATCCGACCGTCGCTTGCTGGTCATTGTCGCCAAAGAAATTGTAGAGAATGCCGTCCGCCCCGGATCCGATCCAGCCGTTCTGCCCGGTAAGGAGCGCGTCGGCGAAGTAATTTTCGCCCGCCTCAAAACCGGTCTCGAAGAGGACGGTGCCAGCGGAGGCAATGCCGGCGAACACCAGCAGACTTACGATCAAACGGTTAGCCAGCGTCTGCGGAATGGATCGCACGGCGAGAAGTCTGGTCTGGGTGATCATCATCGATGCTCGGCATTACCTCCTGCCCTCGTTCGACGCCCACCCAGGTTGTAAGCGCTACCGCCGCCGGTTGCCGCCCTTGTGAAGACCCGCCGGACGGCTCCAGCAGCAGGTGCGCCGCCGGTGAGGAAAACGAAAGGGCGCGATTGGGCCGCCCGGCGCGGGTGATGAAAACGCGCAGGGAGCTGGCTCGCTCCGTGGCGTCGCCAACCGGGGCCGCTCTCGGCGGAGCCGAATGGGAGACGGTGCCGATCGAGCGAGCTGGTGGAAAACGAGGGCGCCGAGTAGAATCGGATGGCTCGGTGGCTCGCGCGGAGCATAGCTCGCCAGCAGGCGGTCCACTTCTGAAAACTGGCGCACTTTCGGCGCTGTCGACAGGCTCGGTGCGGAGGGGGATGACCGCGGGCTCAATCGTTCCGGCGCGATCCCAGCGCTGGGACGCGCCACTTCCTGGCGTCGCACCGGCGTTGATGGATTGAAGTTTTCCGCCACGCTGCCTGGTGTTTGTTGGCTCCAACTTGGCCGGTTCACGGTCGCTGAGCTCCGCTCGGGCTGGGTCATGACGCCACGGGCTGGTTCCTGCCGGGGAGTCTGCACCGGCTAGCTGGGCCGGACCGAAGGAGTCGTCGGAGAAGTCACAATGCTCGAACGCGCGCGCGCGGCTCCTGAGGCGACACCACACTTGGATTGATGGTTTCCTCCATCGAAACTGCTGGAGCCCCGAGGCTCCGACCGAGGCGACCTGGTCGAGATGCTTTGCGGCCCACTGGCCGGATTCCGCACCGGCAGGGTGGTGGATGATCGGCCCGGGATCGTCCGGTTGACGTCGGGTTCCATGGTCCGCTACGATTGTTTCGACTGTTTTCCAATGGCTTCAGCCGATAGGCAACCACTTCGGACCTCGGATTCGCCGGCTGCACTGGACGGCCGCCGAGCCCATTCCGGTCTGGAGTATCGCGAAAAGCCACTCGTCGCGGCTCGACTCGGCCCAGCGCCGGCACCCGCTCCGGGGCGATACCGCGGTTGATAATCGTGTTGTTATTGACCACGTAATTGTTGACCACGCGGCTGCGTCCGTAAATTACTCGTTGATCACGGTCGTCCATGCGATGACGCCAGACGTCGCGGTCGTGAAAGCGGTGAGCGGGCACGAATCAGGCGTCGCTGTCTGCAGCCGAAGCTGAACGACGCTGACGCGCGCGCCGTAATAAGTCAAGCCGATGCCTGCCTGAAGCCGATACGCTCCGGCGGCGAGTGGCGCCTGACCTAATGAGCGTCCGTGTAGCGCCACGGGGCCGCAGGCGTAAGGCCATTTTACAACCATAACGCAACCGTGACCCGGATGATGGAACCATCGCCATAATGAGGAAACGGCGCCCACTTTACCCAGAATACTCGGACGCCGTACCCAGCCGCAGTCGGTAAAGCGGAACCGCGATCAGTATGGACGCCAGCCATTGGCAATCTTGCTACCCGCGGCTGCAGCAGCGCCCGTAGTCCGGAATATATCGACCCAATAGCCATAGGGCGACAGCGAGGTATAAAAATAATCGTATTCAACCGTCGGCGCCGGCGTGACGTATTGAACCACTGGCGGGCTGCTGTAAACGACTTGCGGCTCTGGATTGTAGGTCGCTTCGGACGCCGCCGCGGCGGTCGGCGCGGTTACCACTTCGGCAGGCGGAAGCACGGGCGCGGCATTGGTCGCGGCTTGCGCCACCGGCGCGGGGTTCCGGCGATGATTCACCAGGGCGGTGATAACTGCGTCCGATAGGCCAATGTCAGTCAGGTAGACAATCTCCTCCGGCGTTGGATTGAAAGGAACCGCTGAGTTCTGAATGTAGGCCAGGATGACCTCATCCCCTACGCCGGATTCTGCGAGCTTGACGACCTCCTTCAAGACATCGGAGACCTCGACCGCTTTCACGGGAGGCGGATCCGGCAGTTCCGCATCCGCCGGGCCGACAGGCTGAGCCGGCGCATCGGCGATCACATTCGTGACCGTGACGAGGTCTGGCTGAGGCATGGTTGCGGCGGCATAGACCGGCGGCATGGGCTCACCCGCGGTCGTCGACGGCGCCTCACATCCCATCAGGCCAAGCGCGACCGTGACGACAGCCGCCAGTTTAGTCATGGCAACAGGGGAAAGCTTCATAAATATTCTAATTTCAAGGTACTGGATGCCGGCTCAGTGTCAAAGCAAGTCAGGCGTGCTGGCTGGGAGCTTAAGCGGGAAGATGGTTGAACTGGCAACTCCCTGGCGAGGCTCGCTCGATCTTCGATTGCTTTGTAAGAATCATCTGATCCAGGTCATTCGACCTTTGAATTGAACCTACTGCATTGACTCCACCTCTCTGATCGTTATTCACGCACCCTCCCAGGTCCGCCGTTCCATCTCCCGTAGCGTCTAAGGTCCTCATTGCGACAATGTTGCGTAATTCAACCTGTCCCGCTCGGAGCGGGTCCGTCCCATTCGAGGCCGGGAGAATGTTGACAAGTGTCATCATTTAAGGTCGTTTGTCAAGCGTCTTGGCGCCCGATCAAGGAGGGCCTCAACTCGATGTTCACAATTGTGGCACAATCGTAAACCCGCTTGCAACCTGTTCACAACTAGCGCATTACAAAATGCGTTTGTGAAGCCTGCGCTCCGCCTGACACAGCCCTGCTCCCTCCGCCGTGCCCCGGAAAAAAGATTGCACTTTCCCCCAGCACCTTACACGCTCTCTTCCGACGGAGAGATGGCTGAGTGGTTTAAAGCGCACGCCTGGAAAGCGTGTGTGGGCTTATACCCCACCGGGAGTTCGAATCTCCCTCTCTCCGCCAGTCTGCTCGTGCTGGCGTCTCAACGAGGGGGCCCAAGACCGCTTCTCCGCCCACCGTGGTTAACTGCTTTGAAACAGGTCTTTTCGCACTCGGTCCCGTTCGCGGTCAATCTGCTCATCCGTGGCGCCGAGTTCTTCCATTAGGAAGTCTGCCATGGAAAGGGCGACTTCGCCTTCGCTCGAAAAAATGGCGTTGGCGCCGGCTTTTCGCAGGCCGTCCGCTTCGACCAGGTAGGTGGAACGGGTGAGCACCCGGATGCGCGGATTCAGTTCGCGAGCCGCGGAGATGATGGTGGCGGCGTCTCGGGTGGAGGTGGAGATGATCAAAGCGGCAGCTGCTTCGACCTTGGCACTGCAGAGAATCTCCGTTTTGCTGGCGTCGCCATAGATCGCCTGCAAGCCCTCAGCATTCAATTGCAGGATGGTATCGATGTTGAGCTCGATGACGACGGGTTGGACGTTGTTATCCAGAAGAATCCGGCTGACAGTGCGGCCGACCGGCCCGTAACCCACGACAATGACCAGGTCTTTGGTCGGGTCCTTTTGGAACGCGCCTGGAGGAGGCGGTGTAAACTGCGGAGGGCGGACGAACTGATGTTTCTCCAACCAATCTACCGCTGGATCAATGGTGCGGTAGAGCAACGGGTTTAGGGTAATCGAAATCACCGAGGCGACCACCAGGGCATTCATGGCTTCGGCGGGAATGAGCTTCATGGAACTGGCGAGATTGGCCAGAATGAAGGAGAACTCGCCGATCTGAGCCAAGGCAACCGAGATGGCCAAACCGACCCGGAGCGGTTGTTTGAGCAACTGCACCACGAGCAGAGCGGCGAGGGGTTTGCCGATCATGACAATGCCAAGCGTCAGCAGCATCAGAGGCCACCCTTCTCCAATCGCGCTTGGGTTAAACAGCATGCCGACCGACACAAAAAAGAGGACGGCGAAGGCGTCACGCATCGGGAGAGCGTCCGATGCGGCGCGGGCGCTGAAATCGGATTGCCCCACAATCATTCCAGCGAGAAAGGCGCCCAGCGCCATGGATGCGCCAAAGAATTTAGCCGCGCCCACGGCTATTCCCAAGGCCAACACCAGAACGGCCAAGGTGAATAGCTCGCGCGAACCGGTTCGGGCGACGTATCCCAGCAGCAATGGAATCACTTTCTGCCCGACGGTGAAGGTGAACGCGATCAGGACGGCAAGCTTGGACAAAGCAATCCCGAGCGTCCACCAGATGCCTCCGCTGGGTGAACCTGCTGTGTGATCGCCGCCGAAAACCGCGGGCAACAAGACGAGAACGACGATGGTGAACAGATCTTCCACGATCAACCAACCGACGGCGATGTGACCGGTCGGCGTGTGGAGCGCCCGGTTGTCGGCCAGCACTCGCGTCAAAACAACGGTGCTTGCCACCGAAATGGCGATGCCCAAGAGGAGTCCAGCCACCCAGGACCAGCCCAGCAGATGCGTGGTGAGGGCCCCCAGGATGGTCGCTACGCAAATCTGGGCGACGGCTCCGGGAATCGCCACGGCGCGAACGGCCATTAAATCCTTGAGGTGAAAATGCAGGCCCACGCCGAACATCAGCAGGATGACGCCAATTTCTGCGCTCTGCGAGGCGATGTCCTGGTCAGCCACAAATCCGGGCGTGTAAGGACCGACTATCGTTCCGGCCAGGAGGTAACCGACAATCGGTGACAACTTCAGTTTCTGCGTGATGAATCCGAGCACCAGGGCCGCGGTCAACCCCCCGGTCAGCGTTAGGATCAAATTGATGTTATGTGTCACGAGCTGGAATGATTCGGGTTCGCCTCGCCATGGTTATTTTTGATCGCGGTTGTGGATACCATCGAAAGAGCTATTTGCAAGTGTGCGTCTCAGGTCGCATCGGCCCGCAACGACCAAGGAGAGCAGGTCGTCGACCGCGCTCGGCGCTCGAACGCCGGAGCGAGCCACGGACAATCGCCCTCGAACCTTCCTCCCGAAAATGAATTTCCCCGAGAACGAGCAACGTCCATACTTGAAACCGGTCAGTAGGCGCTTGCCCACTCTGCCAAAAGGTCCGCTTTTGACTTGGGTATCCGCGCGGCCGCGTGTTTTGGTCTGACGATTGGCCAGAGGTAAATTCAGATGCCTGGGGAGTTTTTTGACGAAGCTTTGCGGCGATTCATCGCTGAGCACATCGACTCAGTCGAGACCCTGGAGATTTTGCTGCTGTTGAATGCGAACCCCGGGGAAGTTTGGACAGTCGATGGCGTCTTCAAAGTTATCAAAAGCAACCCAGCCTCGATCCATGTGCGGCTGAAGCGCTTGCATCAAATGGGCTTTCTCCGATTGGATGAACAAGGCCGGTATTGCTATAACGCCTCGGACGGCTCAGTCGAACTCGTCGCCAAATTGGCTTTGGCTTATCACCAGTCGCGGGTCAGGGTCCTCGAGACGGTCTTTTCTGATTCGATGGACCAGGCCAGAACCTTCGCGGCGCTCGTTCCGGATCAAAAGAACTAATGGCAACGTTTGTCTATCTCTTGTGCGCCTTGACCAGCACGGCCTGTGCGTTCGTGCTGCTGAGGAATTACCGCCGCTCGGGCGCCCGGCTGCTCCTCTGGGGGGGCCTATGCTTCAGCTGCTTTGCGGCGGGCAATGTCGTCCTTTTCATCGACCTGGGGCTTCTGCCCGCGTCGATTGATCTCAGTTTCTATCGCGACGGTCTCACCTTCCTCGGATTGGTGTTTTTCAGCTACGGCTTGATCTGGGAGGCAAAATAAATGGGTGCCGACTTCTTATCCGGATCAATCTGCACGCTGTTCTTTGTGGTCGCCCTCTTTCTCCTGAAGTTTTGGAGGCGGACGCGAGACAACTTGTTTTTATCGTTCTCGGCGGCGTTCCTGCTCCTGGGGATCGAGCGAATGCTGATCGTTTTTCTCGTGGGCCGAACAACCATCTCCTACGTTTACGTCGTCCGGCTCCTCGCATTCCTCCTTATTATCCAGGCGTTTATCCGCAAAAATCGTGACTGACCGCGCCTACACGCCCCGGAATGGAAGTCTTCGTCCGCCGCCGGCGTTGGCTTCGCCCCTGCAGCCGACGACGGGATTGCGCTAGCCTCGCCGCCTGGGCAGCAGACAAACGCCCTCGCCTCGGCGCGCATCCCAGTTTTTCAACTGACTTTTACGCGCTTCGCCAAGCGAGCGACGTGGTTTGCCCATCCTTGGCCCGGCTGCCGCCAATCGCCTTCAAAGTCAGATCGACGCCGTCGCTTCCGAAGAACGCGTCAACCCAGCCGACTGGCTCGGTGTCGCGGAAACTATAGCCGACCGCAGGCAGATTGATCAGGTGAATGCCATGATCCTCTTTGTAGGAATATTCGTGGGAATGGCCATAGAAAATCGCCTTCACTTTGCGGTAGGGGCGGACGATGCGCAGAAAAGCGTCGGCATCGAGCAACTCGCCATCAGCGTCACCCAACGTATGATGAACAAAGAGGACGGTCGGCCGACCGTCACAACGGGCCAGGTAATTGTCCAGCCACTCGCGCTGTGTTTTGCCCAGCAGGCCAGGGGTCTTATTCGAATAAAGCAGCGAATCGAGGACGACAAGGCGGAGGACCGGCTGTTCAAAGATGGCCACCTGCTTGTCCGCCACTTTCTCGCCGGCGCCGGGCAATGCGGTAAAGGTTTTGGCGAAGTTCTCGCGATGATCGTGGTTGCCGAGGCCAAGATAGATGGGGCACTTTTCCGCCACTGGAGCGAGCAACCCCTTCACTGCGGCGTAATCGTCCAACTCGCCTGTTAACCGAGCAAGATCACCGTTGATCAAAGCGGCTTGGGGCCGGGCTTGCTGAACCTGGACCATAGTCAACTTCAGATTGACGGTCGGCAGGAATTGCCGGTTCTCGTCTTTGGGATCGGCGGCAATATGCGTATCGGAAAGCAAGGCCATGTGCAGCGACTTGGCGTCGGCCGCCGACGACGGCACAACGGTCGGAACGGCCAACCCGAACAACGCGGCGGCTTGTCCAGAGACTCTGAGGAACTGGCGGCGATCAAGTGGTTGATAGAAGAATCCAGGCATAGGATCAACTTTGGCGTTGCCAGAGTAACGGGGCAAGACTGGTTTGGATCAAGTCGATTTTCATTGGGTTAATCGCCGCGACTTTCCGACGTCGTCATCCGTGGCCCCCGACGCTCCCGGCGGCTGGAGACCAAGATCCAACAACGGGCTGAGAATGTGACTGCGACGTTCATTCGAATTAAACCCGATGGAAACCCGATGGAAACCCGATGGACACGCGATCGCAATCCGGTTTGCATCGGGCGCCGACCGGCTTTTGATCCGGCTTAAGTCCAATGAAGCTTGCCCGGCCGGACTGCTCCAGGCGCCCGATTTGGCGAGTCTTCAAGCCTCCCGGTCGGGCTCGCGCTCCGCCCCGAGCCGTTTCGGTGTTCGCGATTGGCCTTTCGTCCGCCGATTTCGAACCTTCGAATCTCGAAGCGGCGCGCTCGGAGAGCGATGTGCTACCCGGAGCGGCGCGCGGCAGCCGTTTATAATTGCAGCTTGACGCCTCCCGGCCACGCGCAAAGGCTGACGCCCGTCATCAGATCGCCTATGATCAAGAAGCATTACCTTTCTGTCTCTTTCGCGGGATCACTCCTGAGTTTCGCTCTTGTCTTGCATCCACGGCCGATCGAAGCAGCCGTTGCGGGCGTTCGGCATGTGGTGATTGTCGGCTGCGACGGGCTGAGCCCAGACGGTGTTTGCCACGCGAAAAAGCCGACGCTGGACGGGTTAATGGCGACGGGAGCTTATACTCTCCACGCGCGCGGGGTGATGCCGACATCGAGCAGTCCGAACTGGGCTTCGATGATCATGGGCGCAGGGCCGGAGCAGCACGGTGTCACGTCGAACGATTGGGAGACAAACCGCTTCGAGATTACGCCGTTGGTGACGGGCCCGGGCGGCATGTTTCCCACCATTTTTGGCGTGCTCCGGGCGCAACGGCCGGACGCCAAGATCGCTGTTTATCATGATTGGGATGGGTTTGGCCGTTTGTTCGAGCGGGCGGCCGTGGATTATCTGGAAGACAGTGTGGGGCCAACCAATGCGGTCCGGCACGCGGTGGAATGCTTTCGTTTGCACCAGCCCACGTTCACATTCATCCATTTGGATCATGTCGACCACGCCGGCCATCATTTTGGCCATGGCACACCGGAATACTACGCCTCTGTCGAGGTAGCCGACCAGCTCATCGGCGAGGTCGTGGAAGGCTTGCGGGCCGCGGGCATGTTCGATCAAACCATCCTGCTCGTGACCGCTGACCATGGCGGGTTGGGCAAAAGCCACGGCGGCGCCACCCTGGCCGAATTGGAAATCCCCTGGATTATTCACGGCCCTGGGATTGCCTCCGGCCGGCAGATTGCCGGCCCTGTCAACACCTACGATACAGCCGTGACGGTGGCTTACATTCTCGGATTGAAGCCGCCCGAATGCTGGATTGGGCGCCCGGTGAAGGAAGCCTTCGAAGAACCTTAGGCATCCGGCCTTTTGGAAGCGCTGGGCCTTCCGGCAGAACCTCTTCAAAAGCCGGTGCGGCGCGCGATTTCAGCGTCAAGCCATTTGGTGCGCCGTTCGACCCAGGATTTCATCTGGGCGATGTCTTCCCGAAGCGTCAACCGATCGGGATAATAGCCGGCGGAGGTGCGCCAACGAGCGGCGTTACGATCCGCGGCATCACCCAAAGCAGCCACGTTATCGTCGATCAGGCGATCGATGTGTTCGGCCGAGAATTGGGCAGATCGCAACTGCTTCCAGCGCGCGGAAAACAGCTTGGCGTAATCCGGACTGGCGAGCAATCGGTCGAAGAGGTTGTTGGAGAGCCAGCGCTGGCCGCCGACCCTGCTCCCTTCCCAGTTCCGGCCGAAAGTCGCGTCATAGTCCCACGGCGCAAAAAAGAAGAGCGGGGGCGCCGCGCCAGGCACAGGTGCATCCCGGGAAAGGAAAAGGTTCTTGTCGAATCCGTCCATGTTACAGGTCAGCAAGACGAGCAGATGGAAGTCGATGACATTGGCCAGGTCCACTTGCGAAGCGATGCCTCGCGTTGGATGGAAGAACTTGGTGCGGTCGCTGGAGCTGACGAAGGCATTGAGCTGATCCAGGGGTCCCCAATACGATTTGAGGAGCGGATCGGGTTCGCGCTGCTCATAGCCCGCATGTCCCGGGCTGTAAAAGTGCGCCCCATGATCGATCGCCTTGTAAACGCAGGCATGCTGCACCGCATTGCTATCGTAAGGCCTGAATTGGAAAAGCGCGCCGTCCACCCGTTCCATGAGCAAATACGCCCCCTGATACTTGCCATTGAGCATCACTTCCACGAAACGGCTGGCAGAGGCATACCTCGGGGCATTAGTCGTTGCAAGGGAGAGGAACAAGTCATAGGAGAGCTTATGCCGCATCAAAGACCGGTCGATGAACGCCGCGTTCAAAACCCAGTGCGCCCCCCGCCGCAGCCCGAGCCAACGCACCGGCGTGTCCAGGGTGAAGGCAAAGGACTTCTTTGGATAAGACTGCGACGACGCCCCATGAATGCGGATGTTGCCAGTCGCCGCTGTCTCCTGACCTTCCCCAGCCGGCAGAAGAAGACGGACGCGACAGGGCACTTTGATCTCGGATTGGACAGGCTGACGAACTTCCAATAAAACGACTGGCAGGTTCCCAACCGTGCCCGGGGCAAGTGGAAGCGCCTGCTTCGGTTCGGGCGTGTCGGCGCCCAAAGCGACCAGGCCACAAATGAAAAATAGCCAGGCGTTCCATCGCCTGGGATCCTTCGGGCTCTGGTGATGAGCGACGCAAAACGGGTTTTCCCCCCTGCGCATGACCTATTGTAGGCAGCTTTTGGCGGCAGCGCCACGCCGTTTTTGCCCGGGCGCGCCAGGACGGCTCTCGCTCCTGAATCCCTCCCACCGCGCTGCTTGACAGGCGCAGACGCCGTGGGCAAGGCTTGCACGAGATGCGGCAGGTCCGGGCGCCCAACCGGGACGCACCGCCGCTTGAAGAAAGCTCGATCCGCGATCATGACTTCGCCAGCCGTAACTTCATCGACTGCCCCATCCGTTCCGCGGCCAGAGGCCCCGTCCGCGGCTGTCGAGCGAGGCGAGGCCGAACGCACGGGCCGGATCATTTCAATTGATGCCCTTCGCGGGCTGGTTGTGTTCACGATGATTTTTGTGAATGACCTGGCCGGAGCGCCGCCGCACCTGGTTCCAGCTTGGATGCGGCATTATCACGGTCGCAGCGGCATGACGTTTGTGGACCTTGTCTTTCCGGCGTTCCTCTTTGTCGTGGGCATGTCGATTCCCTTCGCCCTCGGGCGTCGTCTGGACAAAGCGGGCTACTTTCAGACTGTTGGCCACATTGTGCTCCGAAGCGGATCGCTGCTGCTCATTGGTATTCTTATGGTCAACGGCCAACCGGACAGCGCGCGTATGGGCTGGTCTGGAACCGTCTGGACGGTTCTGATGTATGCTGCCGTGATCGTGACCTTCAGCCGCTTCGCGGGCACTTCCTTCCGCGGCGAGCAACCTCGCCGCAGTTTGACAACGTGGGCCTTGACTGGTTTGCGGTTGGCGGGATTCGCCACCCTCATCTACCTGACCCTGGCGTATCGTGGCCGGGAAGGCAGCCGTCTCCTTGGGTTGTCCCCGTTCACTTTGAGCGTCAAGTGGTATGGCATTCTCGGCCTGATCGGATGGGCCTATCTCGTGGCCGCCGTCATTTTCCTACTGTTCCGCGGGCAGCGGACCGCGCTCGCCGTCAGCATGGCGATCCTCTTCTGCCTCTACCCGGCCGATCGCAATGGTCTGTTCCAGAACTTTTGGCCGGCCCGCTATGTCGGCTTCGGCAGCACACTTGGATCACAAGCGGCCATCACGGTGGGAGGCCTTTTGCTTGCCTCGATCCTCACGGACCCTGGGCTTACCGACACCCGCCGCCGGGTGAAATTTGCGCTGCTTTTCGTCCTGGCCTGCTCGATCGGAGCGTGGTTGCTCACGCCCCTTTACGGCATCAATAAGAACGCGGCCACTCCCGCGTGGTGTCTTTGGGCCTGCGCGATCACCGCGGTGCTCTGGCTGGGCTTCTATCTGGCCACGGGGCAGTCGCACCCCCAACGCCCGGCGCCGGCTTGGGCGCGCGCACTAGCCTTGGCCGGCGGCAATGTGCTTCTGGCTTACTTGCTTTCCGAGGTCTTTCCCAGCCTGCTCGACTTGTTGCACCTGGGCCGCGCCTATAACAGCCTTGCCGAGCATAACCTGGCCAGCGCGATCGCTCGCTCAGCCGGATGCGCTCTGCTGCTTCTCCTGGTTTCGACGGGGCTAAATCGCGCCGGTTTTCGGCTGCGACTCTGAGAGCAACTTGAGAGCAGCTATTAGCTTGATTTCAGTTCTCGGATAGTTAAGCTTGCTCTCATAACCACCGTTCCCGTGAAAACGCAAATCTCTCCCAAGCTGCGCCAACGCGCGTTCACCCTCATTGAATTGTTGGTCGTTATCGCCATCATTGCCATTCTCGCCGGCATGTTGCTGCCGGCCTTGGCCAAGGCCAAAGCTAAAGCTCATGGGGTTTTGTGCCTGAGCAACGCCCGCCAATTAGGGCTGGCGGTGGTTATGTACGCCGGCGACTGCAACGATTGGTTCCCGCCCAACCTGAACGGCGGGACCAAGGATACGAACTTGAGCTGGGTGGCCGGCTGGCTCGATTGGCAGGCGGGGAACACCGACAACACCAACAAATTGTTTCTCTTGAACGCGAAGATTGGGCCCTACACCAAGGATGTCGGCATTTACCGCTGCCCAGCGGATAATCATCCCGTCAAGCAACGCTCGGGCTCGAGCTTGCGCGTCCGCAGCTTATCGATGAACGGATTCATCGAAGGTGGGGCGTATGGCAAGAATGTCGGTTCAACCTGGTATCCAGCTTACCGGAATTACAACAAGACCACCGATGTCGTGAGCCCTTCGCCCAGCCAGCTCTGGATGATGAATGACGAACACCCCGACAGCATCAATGACGGCTGGGAAATCATCAACGTCACCGACCCAAACTCCTGGACGGACCTGCCAGCGAGCTATCATAACAACGCCTGCGGTTTCAATTTCACCGACGGCCATAGCGAGATCAAGAAGTGGATCGAACCGAGCACTCGAGTCAAAGTGCGCTACAGCCAGTATAACGGGTTCTCCGCGCCCCGAAGCCGCGACATTGCCTGGATTATCGAGCGGTCGACGGCAAAGCGCTGAGCGGAAGCCCGTCGCATTTTCCACTGACAAGGCACGCCAGTTATTCGCCATCAATATCTTACAATTGTGTTCACACTGGTTCACACTGGTGAACACGCGGTGGGGAGTTTGAATGGCAGACAAGCGCGGCCGGCCCGAAGTCCATCGACTCGCCCTGGCAACTTGCCTTGCGGCGAACCAGGGCGGTCTTTCTTAAGCCAGCAGGTCCACTTTGTCCAATCTCCCGGCCGCTCGTTGGGCTGGCGGCACGTCGGGAAGGCAGAAGAGATTCCAGAGCGGCCTTGACACCGTCTCCAAAAATAACGAGGGATCCGCGGCTCGGCCGCGTATCAGTCAATGGAGACAATGAAAACCGAACAGAGCGACCAAGGTGATGGCCGGCTGGGAGAAATGCTCCAGACGTGGAAAGTGACAGCCTCCCTTCCCCCTGGGTTTCAGGACCGGGTCTGGCAGCGAATCGCGCGCGAAGAAGCGCCATCGGCAGCGCTCTGGCAGCGCTTGGGCCGGGAGATCGGGGCGCGATGGCGTTCCCTGTTGGCTCAACCGGCCGGGGCCACCGCATACCTGGCAGCGTTATTGATGTTGGGGGCGGCCTTGGGCTACTGGCAATCGGAGCATTACACCCTGCGGGCGGAGCGGGCCTGGAGAACGGCTTATTTGCAGTCGGTCAACCCTGCCGCTGGCGCGCTGGAGCAATGACCAAGCCGGGAATTATCGTCCTCCTCGGGCTCGCGCTGGCCAGCGCTGCGTATGGAGCACTTTACTTCGGTCGGACTGCTAGAGACCGGCAATTGGAGCAGACTTGCGGTCCTGAACTGGCCTGGATCCGCAAAGAGTTCCAACTGAGTGAGGCTGATTTTGCGCGGGTCCGGACATTGCACGAGGCCTACAAACCGATCTGCCGCGAGTACTGCCGAAGGATTGACGAGAAGAACGGCGCTGTCGCAACGATGATGATGGCGTCGACAAATGTCACCCCGGCGATCGAAAAGACTTTGTCGGAGGCAGCCCAGCTCAAGGCGCAGTGTTACGCGGAGATGATCAAACACTTCTTCAAAGTCAGCGAAGCCATGCCGCCCGAACAGGGACGGCGTTATCTGAGTTGGATGCAGTCAGCTACCTTCCCGCCCAGTCACACCTCGATGCTGCCTCACGTTGGTCCCGGCTCCAGCGATGCCCCCGCCCCCCACCACTGAGGATGAAGATCGTCAGGCAATGGTGCGGCTGGCTTCAGGCCACGAAGCCAGCCTGGACGAGTTGATGGGCCGTCATGCCGAGCGGCTGTTCCATTATCTCAACCGCCTTCTCCAGGATGAGTCCGAAGCCGCCGACCTGGCGCAGGAGGCCTTCGTGCGCGTCTATCAGCATCGGGCGCGCTTTAATCCCGCCCAGAAGTTCTCGACCTGGATTTACGCCATTGCGACCAACCTCGCCCGCGACCGCTGGCGCTGGCGCGCTCGCCGCCCGGAAGTCCCGCTGGACGCCAAAGGGAGCGAAACCGGGGAGGATCTGGGCAATCAAATCCCACAGCCTGGCGTCGACCCACAAGCGGCCTTGATCGCCGCCGAGCGAGGCGAGATGGTGCGCGAGGCAATCGCCCGTCTGCCCGAAGATCTGCGTGTTCCGCTGGTTCTGGCTGAATACGAGCAGCAATCGCACGAGCAGATCGGCGCAGTCCTTGGTTGCAGCGCCAAAGCCATCGAAATGCGCCTTTACCGGGCGCGCAAGCAACTGCGGGAACATCTCGGCAGGGTTTTACAAACCTAGTATGACTAGGAGCCTGTTGAAAAACGACCATGGGCGCTGCGGCGAGGGATTTTGGCTGCAGCCTAGGCGGCGAGGCCCGAGCATCCCCGCCGCGGGCTGTAAGGGCCGAGCCAACGCCGGATGCGGACAAAAGAACCGCCGCCCAAAGGGTTTTCGAGGAAAAGGCCGTCTGGCTTTGTTGCTCGCACGGTCACAGCCCGCTGCGGGGATGCTCCCGTGCTCGCGCCTTGCCATCCGACCTTTTCCTCGAAAACAGCGCTCATGTTCGTTTTTCAATAGGCTCCTAGGCAATCCTACGGAGGGGGTCAGCCGACGGACGCGTTGAGGTGAATCTGCTGAGGTGAACAACTGGCGGACAAGAGCTCGCAATTTCTCCTGACTGGAATCGCAACGTAGAGAGAAGCTCTACGTACTCCCGGTAGCACGGTTTGCCGCAGTGTCGGCTGGGAACCTGACTCGGCTATCCGTGGGGCCAACGCTCTTACTGCCCGATGGCCCGAGATTGCTAGGGTTATCGCTTCATCGGCTTCGATAGCGAGAAGGACTGCATCGACGCCACCTGCAAAGCGCTCCGAACGGCAACCCCCCAGCAAGTCCCGCATTTCGGGGCTCTCTAAAGATTTCAGGACGTCCCAGATTATTTCCGAGCGTTCGTCCGAAGATTTTCCTCAGCCGACCTGCCATCCGTCGCCCTTATAGTCATGAGCATAGCGTGATATCCATTCACGGTCGGAAAGTGTGAGCTTGATCCCCCCGTCGCCGTCGCCCCTACCCTGCAATCCGACCAGGAACGCCCGGAAGCCTCCTCCGCCTTGCGATCCCGGCGGCTGGCGTCCTTCGCTGCGCTTTGTGCAGGACCAAGTGGAAGATCTGGAAATGCCTGTGCTCAGCCGCCGAGCCAAGTATCCTGCGGCAACCAAAGTCGAGGCCAAAACGCTACGCGACTCGAGTCGCCACCAGGTTGGTTTCACCGCGTCGCCGTGAGGTTGGCAGAACCAAGAACAGCCAAATCCACCTCTGCCCTCAGGCCGTCTACGGGAGCGAGACCGCCTGATCGTCTCGACGAACTACTCGCCCCGCCGGGAAGGCGGGCTCGAATGGGTGGCACCATTCGGTTGTGCGCCCGGCGGTCAGGGCGCTGATGGCCGCAATCCGCCGGCCCGGGGCCGACTGATGGTGGATCATCGCTGCGGAAAGGGGTTTTCCAGAAAAGGTGCGTCTATGTGGCGGGCGCTCCAGAGCCGCGCGCCCTCCCCGCCGCTGGAAATAAGCATGGCTCCATCCGGCGAGAACGCCATCCTATGCACGTTCGTCAGATGACCACGCAGCGTTGCCATATCTCGGTAGGTGGCGACATTGATCAGCTTGATGAAACCGTCCTGGGTCCCCACAGCGAGCGTCTTCCCGTCCGGTGAAGCGGCCAGCGCCCAGGCGTTACCGGCTTCGGGTTTGAGCAGGTCCAGCTTGCCTGTATCCACATTCCACAAATGCACCACCGGTTGCATGCTTCCGATGGCGAGCACATGCGAATGGGGTATCCAGACCACGGCAGCGTAGCCCCCGACATTGAATTCCGACCCGCGCAGTTCACGTGAGTCGGGCCGCTTTTTCCGCAGATCGAACAACGCGACGCTATGGGAGGAGGAAGTCGCCGCCAGGTAGTGGCTGTCGCCGGAGAAGCCAAAAGAATCGAATTGCGCCTCCGGAGAGTTCAGCTCCCAGACTGCTTCCACCCTCCAATCGCGCTTGGGGCTTCGCAATTCGATCGCCCGGGCACCGCGGCGCGCGAGCAGCCACTCGCCATCCGGAGAAAATCGAACTGGCCCCGAGAGATTCCGATCGGCGAAAACCTGCCGGACGCGCTGGAGGGTCATCCCGTCGAAAATCTCGAGATGTCCCTCGGCCAGCCCGGCGATCGTTCCGTCCGGAGAAAAAGACGCGGTCGTGATTGGCAGACTGGCCAAGAGCGCTTCGGAGGGCAGGCTCCGCACTAAGGTTGTTTTGTTAGTTTCGCTGAGATTCAAGCGGCCATTGCGAGAGAAGGTGAGACCGAGCGCGGTTTGAACCGGGCGGTGGCCTTGCCCGGTTAAGGCCTTCCAGTCCCAGAGTTTCACGGTTCCATCGGCGCTGCCTGAAACCAGCCCTTGGCCATCCGGCGTAAAATCCATTTTCCAGATCCGGCCGGTGTGGCCCCTCAAGACGGTCGGGGTCCTTGTGCGCACGGCGATATTCCAAAGCTTGATGGTTCCGTCCCTGGCGCTGGAGGCGAGCCACTGACCGTCTCGGGAGAAGGCAACACAATCGACGCGATCGTGCCAGCCCAAGGACACTTGGCGGAATTCCGGGACCGTCCAGAGAGAGACGTTCTCGTCCATGGAACCGCTCGCCAGAAAGCGGCCATCAGGGGAGAAAGCCAGTGCCGAAACGATGTCCGTGTGAGCTGGCAGGGCGCGGACGGCTTTGCGCTGGGCTAGGTCCCAAAGCATTATCGTGCCATCCGCGTGCGCCGTGGCCAGGAAACGGCTGTCGGATGAGAAGACCGTTTCCCAGGCGCTAGCGTGATGTCCAGACAAAGCGCAAACTTGCTGATAGGTCGTTGCTGACCACACGAGGAGTTCTCCAGGCTCGGTTCGGTTGTATAGTCCGGCGGGAGGACTGGCGCTCGTGACGATCAAGCGGCCGTCCGGACTGAAGGCTACCGAAAGAGGTTCCGAGGCGTGGACGAGGTTAGTGATGATGAGTTTTCGCTCCAGATCCCAGACGCGGACAAGGTTCGTCCCGGTCGTGGATGCAAGCAGCCGTTTTCCCGTCGTATCAAATGCCACCGCGTAGGCCCCGGCGGCACCGTATGCCGGGAGAGTGCCGATGTCACGTCGCGCGAGGATATCGACCAGGTGAACTGGGCCCAACTGATCGCCCACGGCGACCACATGGCCGTCCGGAGAGCAGGCCAGTCCTCCCAGCCCGCTGAATCGCTTGGGCGCCTCCGGCAAGGTGCAGAGTTCCTGGGGTTGACAGAGGGTGTCGAGGTAGTACCACTCGAAGCCGCGAAGATCTCGTCGGCCGCCACGGGGCAGATACTTGTTCAACAGTTCTCTGGGTTGCGTTGAGTTCCCTCGATCCCAGGCCGCGAAAGCGATTCCCATCTCACTGGCGTAGAGATACTGCTCCAGTCGCATGGCCGCAGCCCGAAGTCGCACCGAATAAAAAGTCGCTCCGATCCCAAGGACGGCAAAGAGAACTACTGAAAGCGCCGACAGGGCCGCGATGGCTGGCCGCCGCCGCGCCCACTTCCGCAATCGTTCGGCTCTGGTGATTGGGCGAACTATGATAGGCTCATGCCGGAGCCATCGCGCCAGGTCCGCCGCTAGTCCCGCGGCCGAGCTATACCGCCGGCCAGGCTCCTTTTCCAGGCACTTGAGACAAATCGTCTCGAGGTCCCGATCGACGCGGCGGTTGAAAACCGACGGCGGCCGCGGCTCCTGTTCCAGCACCTGCCGAATGGTCTCCAGGAATGTGCCCCCTCCAAAAGGCGGCGAACCGGTCAGCGCCTCGTAAAGCACTGCTCCGAGCCCATACACATCGGCGGCCGTCGTCACGTCCTTGGCCTCGCCTCGAGCTTGCTCGGGAGCCATATAGGCTGGTGTGCCCAGGACCGCGTGGGTGTGTGTCAAGGCGCTGTCCTTCTGGATCAGCTTGGCCAACCCAAAGTCCGTCAGGTGTGGTTCGCCTTGCCCATCCAGAAGAATGTTGCTGGGCTTGATGTCCCGGTGCAGCACTCCGCGTTGGTGGGCATAATGAACCGCCCGAGCTATTGTTGAGACCAACGCCGCGGCTTGTCGCGGCTCGCGGCGGATTTCCAATCCGACCCCCGATCTCCGACTTCCGACCTCTGCCAGCGCCTCGCGCAGGTTGGGTCCTTCGATCAGGCCCATGCTGAAAAAGTCCTGACCCTGGTGCTCACCGATTTCGTAGACAGGCACAATGTTCGGGTGCGACAGGCTGGCGGCCGCTTCGGCTTCGGCTTTGAACCGCTTCACCAGCTCGGGCGTGGCCAAGGCGCCGGCACTGATGAGCTTGAGAGCGACGATACGGTTTAAGCTGACTTGGCGCGCTTTAAACACCACTCCCATCCCGCCGCGAGCAATCTCCTCCAGTAGCTCGTAGTCGCCGAAATACGGCAAGCGAGTCCCGGTAAAGGGCGAGGCCGGAAGAGAGGTGCTTAAATCGGGGACCGCAGCCGTCGGATCGCCAGGGTCGTGTGGCTCCAGGACACGCTCGAGCAGGCATTTGGGGCAGAGCGTCTCTGGAGTGCGGGCTGGCAGAGCCATACCGCAACGGGCACAAACGCCGAACGATTCAGGACGAGGACTCACGCATTGCCTTCTGTTCCGACGGACAACGGTTTGAAGCAGCAGTTCCAAAATAATATCCAAGACAGCGCAAGGCTATCTTGGATTTTTCTGGCAATTCTCATTCTGCACCGACTCATACTGTAAGGGATCGCGAACGAGCGCCGGATTCTAAATCACAACCAATCAGGAGTGTTCCCAATGTCGACTGCCTCGATTTCGTGTCTTGCCTGTGCCACCGGTGATCACCCCGTTGTCATGCAAATGAGCAAAGGCGGGATTTGGAGGGTCGATGACGACCCATCCATTGACGTCACCTTGAATGGCCGAAGAGCCCTCAGCAGATACAAATGGCATCGTGCCGCTGACGATGAACGGCCCTCCCGGCGGCGGCCCCACAGCGAGCGTGTCGAAATCGCGGCTAAAACTCCGGGCAGCAACAGCTTGCTTCCTTCCTTTCCTCATCTTCGTGGATGGTTGTTCGTGGCGATTTTGCCACCCCACCTTCTGCCACCGTGAATCGAAAGGAAGGTTACAGGAAGAATCGCAGTCGCTCAGTGGCTCAGCGCCGCGAACAAATGGCGAAGTTCCGCTTCCACCTCGGCTGAGTTTGGAGGGTTTCCGTCACCTGGGCGCGGAGCAGTGGACCCGGCGGCATCCTGGTCGACCAAGACGAATGTTCGGGAAATTCCGCGCTCGGTATGTTGGCGGACGGTTTGCCTGAGGGTCACCCTATCGGTTCGTGGTCCAATCTGCCTATCAGGAGGCGCAGCGGATTCTTGATACCCGCTTGGTATAGGAGGGGAGGAGAGTCTCGCAGCGGCTTGCCGTTCTTGGAGTCAAGGCAAGCCGCTGCTGATCGACCGTGGGCTCTTCCGCTCTACTGGCCTTTTACCTGATAATCCCACCCCCGGCGGATGGATGATCGATAATCGTCCCAATCGTGTTTGCCTTCCCGCGCTGTTTCCCAGTCACTCCGGAGCTGTGACTCCAGCTTGTCATTCCAAGTCTGATACTGGGTGGCGTAGTGTTGCCGCGCACCATAGCCAAATTTATAAGCTGGTTCGTTCTGCTCAAAGGACGGAACTCCCCGCGGAGGGATGGGTTCCTTGCCGGCAGCTTGTTTAACCGTGTCCTTGACGTTCTGGTCTGTGTCGGGCTCGTTGCCGCCCAGGTCGTGCTTCGTCTGATCCCAGTCGCGGCGAAAAGCGGCTTTAACCCTTTCCCAGGACGAATCATACTGTGTGCCCCACCAAGTCGGAGTTTGTTTTTGGTTCATTTTGGTCTTTCCGTAGTGCTATTGGCCAGCTCGCCATTGATTCCAGGGCTGCTTCCCTGGAATCGGCGTGGTTGATCACCTTTCGGCCAGGCAGCACAACTTCACAATCAGGCGCGACCCTGGTTATGACCTTCGCAACATCCCGGAGGTTGGGGAAGAGACCGTCGAGGCCAATGGTTCGAGACTGGCCGTGGGCCACCGCCGAACTCGCGCTGGCACGCCGAAACGCCGGCTTTCAGTAGTAATGCGTGAGAAAGGCCCGCACGATATTCAGCCTTTCTCCGTCGTAGAACATCGCGCCACCGTGCGGGGCGCCGTGGACGATTTCCAACTGGACGGGGGCTCCGACTTTTTGGTAAGCGCCCATTAGTTCCAGAGCCTGGTTCACTGGCATTTGCTGGTCCTGATCACCGTGGAGCAAAAGCAAGGGCGGATCGTTCTTATCCGCGTGAAAGACCGGACTGGCGAGTTGGGCCAGCGCGGGCGTGTTTGTTGGTCGGTCTCCCAAGAGCAGCTCAAGCGCTGGCACGCGGACGCTTAAGCCGTGCGGTGTGGATTGATTGAGAATGGTAGTTAAATTGGCGGCGCCGTAGAAACTGATGATACCCTGAACGTCGGAACTTTGTGTCCGCTCCTTGCCGAGGTCGCCTTCGAGTTCCGCGTTCCCGTTCGAGACGCCAACCAGCGCGGCGAGATGCCCGCCAGCGGAGTCACCCGCCATGACGATTTTCTCGGTGGCGAGCTGCCACTCTGCTCCGTGCCCGCGGAGGAATCGGAGTGCCGCCTTGAGGTCGTGAATTTGGGCGGGAAACCTCGCTTCCGTGGACAGCCGATAATCCACGCTAGCCACGACGTAGCCATCGGCGACGAGTTGCCCGAGAGGCATGTTCTTCTTTGACCCTGACCGCCACGCGCCTCCATGAACCCAAACGATGAGAGGCGCACGTGGCTGTAACCGGGGCAAGTATAAATCGAGCTGGAGCGCCCGATCGCCGATGCGGGCATACTCAATGTCGGGGAGGCTCGGGCCGGGGACGAGCTCGGCCGCCCGATTCTGGGCAACCAGGAAAGCGGCCAGGAGGAGGACCGTTGACCAAGTCATGGTAGTTGCAGCCACAGGAGGAATCGCCTGCGGCGAGATGCGTCGCGGGCCGACGGGCAGGCCTGACATGGCGGGCGTGAATGCGAAAGTCCGGCCGGGTCCCCTCAGCCGCGCCGCGCCGCGTCGATTGTGGCGATGTCGATCTTCTTCATCGTCATCATTGCCTCGAAGGCGCGTTTTGCTTCACCGCCCCCAGCTGCCATTGCTTCGGTTAAAGTTCGTGGAGTGATTTGCCAGGACAGTCCCCAGCGGTCCTTGCACCAGCCGCATTCGCTTTCCTCCCCGCCATTGTTGACAATCGCGTTCCAGTATCGGTCAGTCTCCTCCTGATTATCCGTCGCGATCTGGAATGAGAAGGCTTCGCTGTGTCGGAACGCCGGGCCGCCATTGAGACCGAAGCATGGAATGCCAAGAACGGTGAACTCGACCGTCAGCACATCGCCCTTCTTGCCGCTCGGATAGTCACCAGGTGCGGTGTGGACGGCGGTTACTTTGCTATCCGGGAAAGTGGCGGCATAGAAGCGCGCCGCGTCCAGCGCATCCTTGTCGAACCAGAGGCAGATGGTGTTCTTGGGCTTCATGTTTCTCCTTTTGATGAGTCAGTTTGAGCCTTCTGATGGTGTCGCTGAATCGACTTGAGTGCAGAAAGCAGGCGCCATGTTGCCACGGCCAGAATCATCGGCAAGGCGGAAAGAGCTGGCCTCAGAAAGTCCAGAGAAAGTCCAGGCCCTTGTAGGCCGGCGTGGTCTCAATGATGGAGATTAAGCCCCGCTGTAGATCCGGCCAGGGGCGTCCGCCGTCCGCGGAACATTGTCGGTGGAACGGGATGGGACACGCTCCTGACCATTGCGCAGGGTATCCCAGGATAGCGCGGTTTGACACTCTGACATCTATTTGTTGGCTGAGGGCCTGGCGGCGGCCAGCACTTTGCCGTCGGCGATGAGGATGACGCGGTCGTCCGGCGCTGGGCGGATGGGATAGCCACCGGTAAAACCGCCGAATGCGGGCAAAACGCATTGAAACGAAGACGCCCAGAAGCATCGAAGCTGAAGCCTTTGACGGGCCAGGCCTCGGGCCGTTACGACCGGGTGCAGGTGACCACATAGGACATACCGTTTCGAAGAGGCTGTTGTCGGCCGATGGCGAAGGTCAAAAGGGGGCAAAGAAAAGTCAGGCTCGGGTTGTTCGAAGTTCAATTCGTTGGCGATGGCTTTGGCGCGGCGGTCGTGATTACCTTCTATGAGGATAACGGTGGCATCAAGGCTGGCCCGCCATGTTCGCAGTTCGTGGAAGGTCTGATCTTCTTGCGCGCTTTCCGAATGAAACGCATCCCCCAAGATGACCAGGCGGTCGACCGCGTATCGGAAGAGGAGGCCGCGTAAGCGCGCAAGGTCGTCGGTCGTGGTTCCAGGCGGGACCCAACGAAGATGCTCTCGGAAGGTGGCATCCTTGCCGAAATGGACGTCGGCAACGAAGAGGGTTCGAGTCCGCGGCCAGAGCAGGGCCCGCTCGGCCAGGGCGAGCATCTGTTCACCGGCCAGAGGGAATTCGATTGCGTCTTCAGCCATCGGCGTTTTTTCTGCGTGAACGAGCCTTCTCTTGGCCAGCTTTCTCGATGATAATTTCCATGCGGGCGACGCGACTGGCAAGTTCCTCGGAGCTCAGTTGTTGGCGGAAGCGCTCGACGAAGATGGGAAAGGCGAATGGGGACGGCGCTTCAAGGTCGACGACACGCAAACGGCTTGCTTGCATCTTGACCAGCGCGGCCCGGAGCCGAGTCTGTTCCAATTGATTATCGAGGACCTCGCGCGTCGCTTGCTGGAAGAGGAGGTTCGACGGTTCATAACGTTGAAACACCTCGTATAAGAGCGACGCCGAGACGATCAATTGACGAACGGATTTGCGGGCGCGTCCGACGCCTTCCTGGGTCAAGCCAGCCACGCGCGCGATCTCGCGGAATTGTCGCCGGCTGATTTCGGCGGCATTGATGCTGCCGAGAATGTCTTCGATCAGATTCTCCTCACGGAAGAGTCCAGCTGCGATTGCCTCCTCCAAAGGGGTCGTTTCGACCGAGAGAAGTTCCATACCATGGTCGTTGAACGCCAAAGAAAATGTGCCCGGTTGGCGGCGAGCCAAGCGATAAGCGAAGAGCGCGGCCAGGCCTTCATGAACCAGGCGCCCTTCGAAAGGGTAAATGAATAGATGGTGTCCTTCCCGGCTCTTCCAACGTTCGACCAGCAGTTCATCAAGCGCCGGAATGATGGAAAGGGTGGACTGTATTCGGAGCACGCCTCGGAGGCGTTCCATTTCGATTGAATCGAAGATGCCGCGTCGGGCCGCGTCCAGCCGCGCCCGCATTCCGTCGGCCAGGCATGTCGAGAGAGGCATTCGACCACCCATCCACCGGGGCACGCCGCGAGGCCCGGCCCGCGCGAGCCGGACATAGGCTTTTAGGTCTCGAACGCGGACGAGCTCGAGGTTTCGCCCGGCAAAGAGGAACCGGTCGCCGCGACGCATCTTGGCCAAGAACGATTCCTCGACCGAGCCGAGGGATCCGCCGCTGAGGAATTGAACCTGAATGGAAGCGTCGCTCGTGATCGTGCCAATGTTCATCCGGTGGTCTTTGGCCGTGCGATCGTCGCGAATGGAGAACCGAGGTCCTTTCTGGACGAGGCGGGCAAACTGGGGATAAGCCGTTAGGGATTGACCGCCCCGGGCGGTGAAATCGAGAGCCCACGCGAACTCGGCCTCCGTCAGTTGGTGATAAGCGAGGGTGGAGCAAACCTCGCTTTGGAGGTGGGTAGCTTCAAAGCCGCCGGTTTCATCCATCCCGCCTGATGCCACCGTGGCGAGGTGTTGGCAAAGCAGATCAAGCGGGCAACGCAGCGAGGTGCGACCCTCGATCTTCCCGGCAAGGGCCAGGTCGCGGGCGGCGGCGATCTCAACCAGCTCCAACATATGGGTGGGCACGCAGTAGACCACGCTTTCTATCCCGGGACGGTGGCCGCTGCGACCAGCCCGTTGCAGTAAGCGGGAGACCCCCTTTGGGCTGCCCACCTGCAGGACCGCTTCGACCGGGGCGAAATCCACTCCGAGGTCCAGGCTGGAGGTGGCTACAACGGCCCGGAGCCGGCCCGTCCTCAAGCCTTCTTCCGCTTCCGCGCGGACTTCGTTCGAGAGGGAGCCATGATGCAGGCCAATTTGGTTTGCCCAATCGGGCATGGCTTCGACCAACCCTTGTAACCACAGTTCAGCCTGGGAGCGTGTGTTCGTGAAGAGGATGCTGCTGGCGTGCCGGCGGAGAACGTCGGCGACCCCACCGATCAGATGCAACCCAAGGTGCCCGCCCCACGGATATCCGCGTTCCTCTGGAGGAAGCAGCGTCTCGATGCGGGTGCGTTTCGGCGCGCCTCCTTGGATGATCTGCATGGCGCGCGGAGCGGCTGCCGAGTCGTAGCCGCCCAGAGCCAAGGCTGCTTCCTCCAGGCGCCCCAGAGTCGCGGAGAGGCCCCACACTCGAACGCGCGGCGCCAAAGCGCGGAACCGAGCCAAGGCGAGTTCCGCGAGGACGCCTCGTTTTGTGGAGATAAGCTCGTGCCATTCATCCATCACCACCAGGCGCAAAGAGCGGAAATGGCGAAGGAACTGAGGCTGACTGAGAAGCAGGGTGGCGCTTTCGGGCGTCGTCACCAAAGCTTCCGGAGGGCGCTCGGCAATCTTGCGACGCATATAAGCGGAAGAGTCGCCTGTCCGTCTGGCAACTCTCCAGGCCGGCCACAATTCGGCCGCGGTGGAAGCGAGAGTGGCCTCCGTGTCGGCAGCGAGGGCCCGCAGAGGCGTGATCCAAAGAACCCGCAGTCCGCCACCTTCATCCTGCGTTTCCATGGCCTCGAGAAGGGCTGCGAACCAGATGGCAAGCGTCTTGCCCGCCCCCGTGCTGCAATGGAGGAGCCCCGACTGGCCTGCTCTGAATGCGCGCCAAACTTCGCGCTGAAACGGAAACACGGTCCAACCTCTGGTGTTGAACCACTCGATCAGCTTTTCTCCGGGCGCGACTTGGGTCACGTGGCCGTGAATATACACCAAGATAGTGGCGCCGCGCTGTCGGCTTCTGGAGACGCTCTCCCGGTGTGAACCGAGGCTTGCGCGCGATTTTCCTTGAACGAAAGCGCCCAACGTAACCATTCCGTTACGATTGTCTGATTGTTCCCAAGCCATGGCCGGTGCTCAATTCGCGATTGGTATGAACACCTCTGAACTGCCGAATGTCGTCCTTCGATCCTCTTCCAGTCCGCGCTGTCCCCATCGGCCGACCGTATTTCTTGCTTTGGCGTGGCGCGAAGCCCAGGCGGCGGCTGATGCTGCGTTGCGTTCTTGTCCCGATCGTTCGGCCGGTCGCCACCTGTGCTCGCACCGCTTCTCATTAGTGCTGTTGACCTACTTCTATGCGACTGGGGTTTACGCGTCAGAAGAGGTGGAGACGTCCGCATGTTGCTCTCGGGAAATTCAGCAGATCTTTGGTCGAAATGTTCCTTCCGCGCCGGCGCTGCAACGTTTTCGCCGTCAGCATCGTCACGTCCTGACCGGATGCCTGACCGAAGTTCTGCTGCGCGTTCTGGAAGCGGATAGGGCCAACGGGATCGACCGTGATTGTGGCGCCCAATTCCGGTTGGCATGGGAGTGCGCCGAGGACACGATCGACAATGCCATTTTGGCGGACCTGGCTGATTGAGCCGTGCCACTAGGTCGAACCGGAGGAAAGAGACGTGCTCGTCAGAAGCGGAGCGTCAACTGAGCTGCTATTAAATCGGTCAAGTCCTCGCTCTGATGAGCAAACGCCGAACTGTATTGGAGCTTTGCTTGAGCATGCGCGGTCCAGCGAAAGACCAGGCTCGCGTCGACGCGAGTGGTATCTTCGCTCCATCGCAAAGACCCGTTGCGTTCGCTTCCAATTCGTGCAAAGAACTGCTGGTTCCAACGCAGGCCGGCAAAGAGACGGGGCGTCAATTTGTATTTTCCCTCGATGTAATAGGCGAGGGTCTCCGCGTTTCCCACATGCGGCACTTCAAATCGCGATTGGAAAAGCTCGGCCCAAACCTGCAACTGATGCCAGGCGAATCCTAGATCTTGCCCCAGCAGCATTTGTCGATAGTCACCGAGGCTCTTGCCCTTCGGCAGGAGGGGAGCCGCTTCCGGTCGAAAGTATGGGCCGATGCTGCCGGACAAACCGAAGCTCCAGCGGAGATCAGGGTGGTATCCGAGCCGTCCCCCAAATGTGGCCTGGTCGAAGCCGACATCCGCCAAAATCCAAGAGTCGGGCCGCGAGGAGGGACCCGAATTCTTGACTTCGGCGACAAATTCGAATTTCTCGATTCGCCCGGAGGCGGAGGCGCCTGTGGCATAAACAGGTCCCCACAGCACCGGATTGTATTCGTACCGTTCCGCCGGATCGAGCGTAACGAAAGCGGTCGCGGAATTAGGCGCTTCCGCATCGCGAATCGCCGTCAGATGCTCGTAAGGCAAGGGAGCCGTAATGAACGGATTGTCCCAAGAGAGATGACGTTCTACCCAGGTTCCCAACACGGTCGCGAACTTGCCCGCTTGGAGATTGAGCCGGCCGTCCGACCAGAGACTGACACGAACGGCGTATTCTTCCATCCGCGCCTCGAGGGAGTGATCGCTTGGATCGAAGCCGCGATCGAGGCGCGCCTGGCTGAAGAAGTAAACATGAGCACCAGCTTGTCCATCCAGGAACAGAGTCAGGCGCGGGTTGAATAAAGTGTCGCTGGAGGTATCGAGCAAGCCCGGTGCAGGTCGGTCGAAGTGATAGAGTTCGACGTCTGCCGTCCCACTCAACCGGGTCCGAACGGTATCATGCCAAAAAGAGACTGTCAGTGCCTCCGAAACGCGATCCAGCGGATCCTGCGCGTGCGCGAACGCGCTGCTCGCAAACAGGGCGGCGGCTATCAACGCTCGCCTCATACGACTGCCAACGCTCCACCATGACTCGTCGGCGGCGCCAGGCAGAAGGTCACCTCAAACTCGGTCCAGTCATTCTGGGAGATGACCAGGCGCAACTCGCCGCTATGTAGACGCGCCAGCTCCCGGGCCAGGTTCAGGCCCAGGCCGTAACCCGGGACATTTTCACCCGCTGTTCCGCGGTGAAATCTCTCAAACACATGTGTCTGAGTCTCGGGCGGTATTGTTCGGCCGGTATTTCCAATCCGCAGGACGACGCGCCCACCCGAACTCGAGGTAGACACTTTTATGTGACCGGCGGGGCGATTGTACTTTCGCGCATTGTCGAGAAGGTTTTCGACGATAATGGACGTATACCGCTTCTCTCCCAAGATCCGGTGGTTGGAGTTTAAGTCGGTTAAAAGGCTGATATCCGAGCAGGCGAGTGTGCTAAAGTCATCCATCCAGGCTTCAAGCATGTTCGTCAGACTCACGGCCTCCAAATTCAATTGGAGACGGCCTGCATCCATTCGTGAGAGCAATAAGAGATCGTCAATAATGTTATTGAGGCGAAAGGTCTGGTGCAGCAGCGAAGCGATCTCTTCACGGGCTGCGGCGGACAGTTCCTCGGTCACAAGGAGTTCGTCCAACCCAGCCCGAAGGACGGTGACAGGCGTCTTGAGCTGATGGGAAGCATCCGCCGAAAAGCGCGCGGCCCGCTGCAGCTCCTGGCTCGTGATCTCCAAGGCTGCCTCTGCTTTTTGCCGTTTTGCCAGATTCTCGGCCGAATCGAGTTCTAGCTTCTCCACTGGCTTGGACAGTCGTTTGGCGATGAATTGGCTGCCAATGACGCCGCTAACGAGAAGCAGGCTGCAGATGCCAGCAGCCTGCCAGCGCAGAGTCTTTTGCCGAGCAAGCAGGGCCGTCAGGGGATAGAGGCAAATCTCGTACACCGGCTGGAAGGATGAAGCTGGATTGAGCAGATTGAAGAAGACCCGCGACTGCTTGCCGTTGGCAAACATCGCCAGCTTGCCACTTCGTTTGCCTCCGGCTGCCTCCGTGGACACGGCCGCGGCAATAGCCGCGCGATCAAGTGGCGAGAGGGTGGGAAAGTGCAACGAGCCATTGACCAGGACACCGCTGACCATGGTCTCACGGCCGGTGCGAACATTCGAAGATGCCAAGCCAATAATGAGTGCCGAGATGATGTCGCCGGTCTCACTAGAGATGATGGGCACGGCAAAGAGCTCAACCAGGTCCCCGCTCGCCCCGCGCCAGAGAAAGCCGTTCTGCTGAGTATCAGGGAGGCCTCTGAGGCACAATTGTGACACCTCCGCTTCGGTCAACGCTCCCGAGGTGTCCGACATCTCAGCACGCAGGATACGACCGTCTCGATCGAGAAACCGGTAGAATTTGGCGCGCAGCCAAGTCGGCCCAATCGCTTCGTCCTGCAGCAAGTCCCTGAGTTCATCCTTCGCGCTGGAATAGAGGAGATCCAGGGCTTCGTCTTCCAGGGCCGCCAGGATTCGCGGGCGTCGAACCAAAGCGCGACAGCGCTCGGCCAGCGCTGCCTGGCGCACTTGGCGGATTGTATGCAACGCATCGAGTTCCGCCCTAAAGTTCTGTTCCAGGTCATGCTCGGTTTCCGCGGCGACTTTCCGGGCGACGACCAACAACCCCAAACCCGTAATGGCCACCGCGACCAGGGTCATCGCCAGAAGCAGTTTGACCCGGAAACTCATTGATCAGGGCCGGTTTTTGGTCGCGGACTCGGACTGAAACTCACGGTGGCCGTCCCGCCGGGCTTCAGCTTGAGCGGCCGCTGCAGGGTCGTTTTGCTGCTCAACCATGCCTTTAGCACGAAATCTCCTGACGGCAGTGCTTCGAGTCGGAAGTTGCCCTCCGAGTCGGTCGTGACGAAGTGCGGCGTCTCCAGGACAAGAATAAGCGCCCGCATATGCTCGTGGATGTCACAACGGAGCGTAATCAGTCCCGGTTTGTCGAAAACCTGGGAGGGAATTGGTCGATCCTCTGGGCGATACCGCCCAAGATCAAAGCGCTTAGCCGGCGAAAAGGAGAAGATGTTATGAAAGGCATCGTCCTGGTTTGGAAACTCCACCTTCGACCCGACCTGGATAGGGAGGAGGGCCGGCACAAAAGTGTAGTTCGTCTGGACGATTTGCCAAACGGGCAAATTGGTGGGAGGGCCAAAGTCGCCTTCGAGGTAAACGATCGCGAGGGGGGGATTGGGCGTGAGCACACCCGCTTTCGTCACGATTTGATACCGCTGCGTCATCAATGGCGCGCTGGTGTTTTTGCCCAGCTCCACGTGGCCGATGACCGTCGCGGTGCCCTGGCCGTAGACGGAGAGAATGCCTCCGTTTAATAGAACGCCAATAGCAATCAGTCCCTTCATTCAGTGCTGCATTTCCCCTCTTCTGACGCAATAGCCCACGCTTCTCACTGTTTGGATCAGCGGATCGGTCGAATCTGCGTCGAGCTTCTTACGGAGACGGGCAATGAAGATCTCGACCGTCCGCGTGTCATATTCGTGATCCCGCTGCCAGATTCGCTCGCATAGCTCCGTCCGGGAAAAGACTCGACCCGGTTCCTGCGCCAACACCCGGAGCAGGTCGAATTCACGCGGGGAGAGTTGAACAGGCGTTCCGTTCCGGGTCACTCTGCGATTCGCCAGGTCCATTCGGAGGCCTCCCACCGCTAGTGATGGAGCCGCCGCCGGAATCGCGACTCTCCGTCCTAACGCCTCGACCCGGGCGATCAATTCATCCATCGAAAACGGCTTCGCCAAGTAGTCATCGGCTCCAGCCTTCAGCCCTCGAATGCGGTTCTCAACCTCCCCTCGCGCGGTCAGAATTAAGACCCGCGCGGGCGATTTGGCCTCCCGCAGTCTCGCCAGCAACGTCAGCCCGTCAAGGCTGGGCAAGTTGAGGTCCAAAATGATCAACTCGGCCGGGTCAGCGAGCGCAGATTTCAAGCCCTCGGCTCCGTCGTGGACCACGTTCGAATCATGACCATGACGGGCCAGGGCGCGACTCACGTGCCGGGCAAGCTGCGGTTCATCTTCAATCACAAGCACGCGCATAATGGTTTGTTTAGTTCTCGTGTCCAGTCATCATCCCGTGCGATCGCCGCCGGCAGGCTGACCTAACTTTAGCCTGCTCCAGCTTGGTTCTAAGAGTTTTTCGGCGCTGGCCAAGTTCGTCTAGACGGATCTTGTTCGGCGGCTTACGAAAATTGGCCTCGCGAAAGCGCGCGGAGCGGAAGAAGTGAAGATGCCGGGCAGGCCCAGGCTTGAGAGCGCTGTCCGTTGACGGGCGAAGGGAGGCTGTTTGCCGAGCCTTAGAGCGGTGGCGAGTAATCGGCGGGCCGGCTGACTACGGTCATCGAAGGATTGTGGCCATCCCGGTTTTCGGACGATGGCCACCGACTGACGGGCTAAGCCGGAAGGGCCAGGCGTTGAGCGCCGGCCGCACTTATGGGGAAGGAACCGTTACCGCTGAAAGTCGGGTAGCAACCGAAAGATAGAGCCCGCTGCTTGGATCCAAGACTCTGACGTAGCGGGCTTCAACCCAGTCTCCGAGTTCCAGATCTTCCAACGAACAGCTCGTGTTATCGGAAGTGATCGACGTGTCAGATGTCACGAGGAGGTTGCCTGAGCCGTAATAGGAGGCGCCAATTTGGATCGTCCCATTATCATAGTCGATCGAGGTGACGTAACCGGTCACTCGCGATTCGACCACCTTGTTACCGCCGCCGTTGCCACCCTTGGCGTAGACCGACGTGAACTCCGAGCCGGCGCTCAGCGCCGCCAAGGCCAACGCCGCCGTCATAAAGGTGAAGAGCTTTCCTATGATGTAGTTTCGCATTTGCTGTCTTTTTGTTGTTGTTTCGATCTTGATTCGCTGATCGACGGCGCGACTATCCGCACTCCCCAGCCCACCTGCAAAAACATTACCGTAACGGAATCGTTACCTGGGAGTCGGTCGCCGCGGCCGATGGAAAATCGCCAGCCGAGTCGGCCGATGGTCGAACCCGTCGAAGCTCGAACGGGCTCGGCCCAATCGGGCACAGACCACGTTCATCGGACAAAGGTTCCTGCATCTGGCGTGGTTTCCTGCCGCCCAACCTGCTAAAGCGGAGTTCTAAACCTTTGGAACGACCTGCAAGCCCTTTCCGGCCGCGAAGGTCGACTCTAAGACCTGTCTCGCATAGGGCCGGCCTTGGCACCTTTGGCGGCGGCGATAAAGCTGGCCGTGCCCGCGGCCGTGTCCTCTTTGCGGTAAGCAATACCGACGATAAACGGCGGCGGTGGGGGTGTCACGCGGCGAATGCTCAATCGCGGACCGGCGAGACACTCGAACCCTTGCTGGACCAGAGCCACGCCCCGCCCAGCTTCAACGGAAGCGATGAGACTGGTTGAACTATCGTGTTCTTCCGCGATGACGGGCGGCCGTTTCAGCGGCGCAAAGACATCGGAAAGCCACTCGTGATACTCGGGGTAATCCGCCACGGTATAGGCAATCAGCCGTTCGCTCGCAAGGCGGGCCAGCGGGACATGGCGCGTCCGGGCGAGCGGGTGGGCTGGATGGACCGCGACGCAGACGTCGTAACGGCGTAGTTCCTCGAACTGCAGCCCCTCCAGGGCCTTGGGCGAGGTCTGGATCATCATCGCCACGTGCAATTGGCCCTCTCGTAAACCGGTCAACATCTCCTGAGTGGAAAGATCGTGCAGCCGAGCCCGCATGCCAGGGTTGGCTGCCTGGAACGCCCTGAGCGTTTGGGGCAGCAGCTCAACGGTCAGGGAAGGCGCGTAGCCGACGTGGACTTCGCCGCGATGGCCGCTCGCAACCGCTTTCGCCACTTCCACCGCCTCCTCCGCCCGCTGCAAAACGGCCTGCGCTTCGACGAGAAACACTTTGCCGGCTTCGGTGAGCTTCAAGGCTTTGGCTCCGTGATGAAAGAGCGCGATGCCCAGTTCATCCTCCAAATCGCGGATTTGTCGGCTCAAGGGGGGTTGGGAAACGTGCAGGCGCGCGGCGGCGCGGGTGACGTTTTGTTCTTCCGCAACGGCCACGAAGTAGCGCAGGTGCCGGAGTTCCATTGGTGGGGAGCATACCAGTTTGGCATGGTGAGCCAAGCAACCAGGTATTTTCCATCTCGGCCCTAACGAGCATACTGATGTCCGTTCCCCGAGGGAACCATCGTTCATCAACCATCATAAACCGGAAGACACATCATGAGTGCGTGGCAATACAATCGTCTCGACAAGAACAATTGCGCCGTCTTGCTCGTCGACCATCAGACCGGCCTGGCCAACCTGGTCCAGGACTTCTCACCGGATGATTTCAAGAACAACGTTCTCGCCCTGGCCGATTCGGCCAAATACTTCAAGCTGCCCACCATCCTCACGACAAGCTTTGAGGATGGGCCGAACGGACCGCTCGTGCCGGAGCTGAAGGAACTGTTTCCCAACGCGCCCTATATCGCGCGCCCCGGAAACATCAACGCCTGGGACAACGAGGATTTCGTCAAGGCGGTCAAGGCCACTGGCAAGCGACAACTCCTGATCGCGGGCATTGTGACGGAGGTCTGCGTCGCGTTCCCGGCCCTTTCTGCGCGTGAGGAGGGCTATGAAGTTTTCGTTTGCACCGACGCCTCCGGCACCTTCAACAAGACCACTCGAGAGGCCGCTTGGTCGCGTATGGAACAAGCGGGCTGCCAATTGATGACCTGGTTCGGTGTCGCCTGCGAGCTGCACCGTGATTGGCGCAACGATATCGAGGGGTTGGGGGCGCTTTTTTCGAATCACCTCCCGAACTATCGCTGCCTCATCAACAGCTACCTCTCGGTCAAGGCCGCGAGGAAGTGAAAGGGGTGTGTCTGGTCAGATCCTGAACGGCTTCTCGAAGCGTGGCGAATTGGAAGTCAAAGCCGGATTTTAGGAGCCGCGCGGGGACGACCCGCCGGCTCTTGATGAGCAACTCGGTTTCGGTTCGCAGGATGAAGGCGCCGATCTCCAGCATCCATTCAGTTGCGGGCAGCCCAAAGGGCATCCGGTAAGCCTGACGAAACGTCCTCATCATTTCGGCATTGGTCACGGGTTGCGGAGCAACCAAATTGACCGGTCCCAGCAAATCCTCGTGGCGGATCAACCACTCCACAGCCCGACAGTAATCCGCCTCGTGCATCCAGGAAACGAATTGCCGGCCGTTGCCCATTCGCCCACCCAGGCCAAGCCGGGTCAGGCGACGCAGCACAGGATAGACGCTGTTTTTGGCCAAGCCCAGGACCATCGCCATGCGCATGGAGATCTTTCGAGTGCGCGGCGTGGCGGCCTCGTTCAGCGCCCGCTCCCATGCCCAGGCGACTTCCACCGAGAAGCGGTCTTTCGCCTCCGCGACCGCTTCCGTTTCGCCTGATTCGTCCCAGGGTTCGGCAAACGTGTGGCGGTAGACGGTGGCTGTGCCGGCATTGAGCCAGACCGGGGGCGGTTGAAGGCAACGGCCAATGGCTTCCCCAACCACTCGGGTGGAGTCTACCCGTGAACCCAAGATCTCCTTTCGGTTCCGGGCGTTGTAGCGGCAGTTGACCGACTTGCCGGTGAGATTGATGACGGCGGCGGCCCCATCCACTTCCTTTCCCATGTGCCTATGGTGTGACCATCCCAGCGGACTGGCCGCCCGATCACAGAAGGTGCGTCCGGCGACCGCGTCAAAATCACCGGATCCCAACCGATTCGGAGAAAATGAGCGGCCAGGGCCTGGCCGAGAAAGCCAGAGCCTCCGGCAATTACGAGACGCGGCTTCTCTGGCATCGCATCCAAAGGCATGTGGAACTGGTCTAAAAAGCATGGTCACGTGTCGAGGTTTTTTAACCGATTGGTAGTTATAGAGCTTAACTGTTGAACAATGTCATCGTCGGCCATGTTTGACGAAGGACGGAGCCCCGCGCGGTAACCGGGGTCCGGCCTTCCGTGCGACCGAGTCAGATAAGGCCATGTTGGCCCACCTTTTACGGAAAGGCGAAGACACAGGCGGGAGCGAGGCAAATTATGCTTGGAAACGCAAGCGCCGCAAGCGCTTGAGTGACAAATAAAGCAACACGCTCACGGACAGAATCACGATGGAGATGCGCAGATAGGATGCTGTGCCCACCGAGAGGCTGATCCCGCTGAATAAGGCGACATATGCCGCCAGGCAGGCGGGGCACTTCGGCAGCAGGGCCAACGTCGCGCTCGGAACCAGCCACCCAGCGATCGCGCTGCCCTGGCGCAAGCGGGAAGGGGTAGCCTCCCCGACAGTTCGCCTCCTGCCCTGACAACAATGGTTGGCGTTCACGGCTTGGCCTCCGCGGATCCGCAACCGCAGCCGCTGTTTGGGTTTCCAGGCGAAGCTGTCGCCGGCCAATAAGGCTTGGTGGTGTCCGTGAACTCGTTTGTGCCGTAGCGGTCGTGGTAGCGCACCCATTCCATCGGGAAGCTCAAGCCAGCTTCGTCGCGACCTTTGGGCACGAGATCTAAAATGGCGTAGGTGCTCATGACCGGCTCGAAGCCCCGTCCATAGGTGGAATAGGTGTGAAAGACGGTTCCCTGGTCATCCTGAAGGAAGACGCTCAGACCGGGTGCTTCCGCGCTGGGGAACTCCTGCAGGGTGTAGTTGTAATCGACCGTGCCACGAGCGCGGTCTTCGCCGCTGAATGATACGTGAAAGTCAGCGTTGAAATCACTGCCTTGGGACGAGACCCACGGCACTTGCCACCCCATCCGCTTTTTGAACGCTTCGAGCTTGGCCAGCGGAGCCCGCGAGACCATGGTCAAGGTCACGTCTCGCGCGGCCAGATGGGGCCGCGCGCCGTCGAAATGGTCCGAGACAAATGAACAACTAGGGCAGCCCTCCAGCCAATCCGGTCCGAACATGAAGTGGTAGACGACCAATTGGCTGCGGCCTGCGAAAAGGTCGCTGAGCGCGCGCTTGCCTTCCGGGCTCTCAAAGACGTAGTTCTTGGTTATCTTTTCCCAAGGCAGCTGGCGTCGTGCTTCGTTCAACTGATCGTGGAGGCGAGTGAGTTCCTTTTCCTTGCGGAGCAGTTCCTTTCGGCTGGCGGTCCATTCCTCGGGTGTGACGATGCGGTGGTTGTTGATCAAAGTGTTGGTTTTCGAGCTAGACATAGATGCTTCTCTCCTGTTGATGGTGTTTTGGGATCGATCAGATCGGACTTAACGGAAGACGGGAGGCCGTTCAGGACTTGGGCTTGCGCACCGCGCGGATTTTCCCGCTGGATCCGCCGCCGCAATAGAAGACACCGGTGCCTGCTTCCAGTCCAGAGACGGTGACTCCGGCGGGCATGTCGATGCGTTCCAGGACTTCACCTGTTTTTGGATCGATACGCCGCAGTTCGCTCTTCTCCGCTTCCATGGTGGCATGCCAGAGTTCGCCATTCGTCCAGGAAACACCCGTCACGAACCGATCCGATTCGATCGTCCGCAGGATGGCTCCAGTCTCCGGGTTGATCTGGTGGATCTTGCGGGCGCGGTACTCTCCCACCCAGAGGGTTCCCTCAGCCCAGGTTAAGCCCGAGCCGCCGCCAGGGGATGGGGCTGGAATCGTGGCAATCACTTTCCCCGAGTGCGGGTCAATCTTCTGGATTCGGTCGTCGGCCAGTTGCCAAAGGTATCGGCCATCGAATGCCGTGCCGGCGTCGGCGACGACGGGAAGCTCGCTCCGCAGGGCGCCGCTTTCGGGATCGAGTGCGACCAGGCTCTCGCCGCGGGCGAACCAGACTTGACTGCCGTCGAAGGTGACGCCGTTGATTTGGTTGATGGTGGGAAAAGGTCCGTATTCACGGACGATTTCTGCTTGCTGGTTCTTGGTTTTGCGTGTCGTTGTCATGCCATCAACCTAAACCAGACCCGAGCGCCCCCGGGAGTAACAATGTTGTCGCGAATCCACCCAGCGCCGGCGCCAACCAGCGGCGAGACCGGCCGTCTCCGGTCGCTCGCACTGCTGCCGCTTCGGCAAGTTGGCGTAACTCACGTTGCACAGTGCGTTGGCTTGCGCTGAGGGCCCGCGCGAGCGCCGATGTCGACCAGGATTCGCCGCCTTCCAGCAACGCCAGAATCGAACCGGCTGGTCCCTCAATCGGCGGGGCTAGCACCACGACGGTGGGAGCATTCACGGGAGCTAGTCGGAAGCCGCGCGGTGTCGCCTCGATCCGGGTGAGCGGTTGCAAGGAGCTACGCAAACGGCTCAGTTCAACGCGCAGGCGGGCTCGGTGCGACTCATTGACAGAACGGGCCTCAAAAACCCGCTCAATCAGAGAATCGCGCGGGACATCACCCGGCCACGCTTCCGCCAGCGCGCGGATTAATGCGAACAGGATCGCCCGGCCGGCCAGCGGCACTGTCCGATTCAGCCGGCGGACCGCCCGTCTGCATCCGTCCACGACAAGATCGCCGGAAGCGAGCAGGACCTCGATTTCAGCGAGGCGGACCAGGCGGGCGGCGCCGCCTTGGATCAGGCGGGCGGCGGGGGCGGCGAGCAGCTCCGCGGCTCGATTGACCTCGGCTGCCAATGCGGGTATACGCGCAGCGGCCGCCGCCGCGTGCGCCCGATCGAGTGCGAGCTTCGCATCGGCAGCGCGGCCAAGGCGGAGTGCGAGTTCAGCCTGGGTCAGTTCGGCGCGAGCGGCCAGGGCGGAAGGCAGGCTGTCGGTAGCCGGTTTGAGAGTGGCCAGGATCCGTCCCGCGGCCGGCAAGTCGCCCACGAGGAGGTGTCGGCGCGCTCCGATCAAGCGCGCGTGGACTGCATTGGCGCGATCGCCCAGCGCATCGAGAGCACGGGCCGTCTCGGTCAGCCGCTGCGTCGGCCAGGTGAGGTCGCGGGCCGCGAGGGCAACTTCCGCTTCGGCGACCTGGCAGCGAGCTTGCGAGAGTCGTTCGCGCGAGCCAAAAGCGCGGGCGGCACGGCGCAGTAGCTTGCGCGCGCTCGCATACTCCCCTAACTGGGCCATGGCTGTCCCACGCAAGGCAAGCGACGGAGGGTCATCGCGCAAGGCGACCCGTTTGAGCGCCCCAAGGGGATCACCGGCCGCCAGCAAGCGCGCGGCCGAGGCGACGAGGGAGTCCATGGCGCGGTTACCGTACCAGGGAATACCTCGCTTGGCGATGTCCTAATCTTCACCCCTCAGCTCGCCAGAAACGGCCGACTGACTACCCCAATCCGTCCACCGCTGGCGTCCTTACGGGCGAATCACGGACTGACGGAAACGGATGCGGGGTTGCGTTTTTGCGGGAGCTGTTGTTCTCTTGCCCCCAGTGCTTTGCCAACATACTTCGAGTCATAACGATCGCCTTTTCAACCGCTATAACCGGGGCAGCCCGACCTCGCTTTCGCCCGCAGGCGGGTTCGTGCCACAAAAGCACGAACACGCGGCAGCATCGTTGATCCTGATGATCCTCATCGCCGCCCTGTTGATAGGGGCGGCCGTAGCCTACTACAACCTGCGATCGAGTTCGTCATCCCAGCCGCGCGAGGTCGAGGCGGCGTCGAAGGCCAGCCCGGAACCACCGGTGGCGGTGTCTTCGGACGAGAGGACCAGCCCTGCTGCTCCCGTTCGGAAGACCGCATCATCGCTCGGTTCCCACTCGGCGGCGGCTCAATCTGGTCAAGCCTCAGCGCCGCCTCAGGACTTGATCACTCGGCTGGCGCAATTCGACCCGGCCCAAGGTGTCATGACTCCGGAACGCGCGGCGCAACTAAAACAGGACCTGAGGGACTTGGCGGCGCAGGGGACCAATGCGCTCCCGGCCATCCGACAGTTTCTGGAGGGCAACCAGGACATCAACTGGGACGATCCGAATGGGCACTCTCTGGCTGGATTCGCTTCCATGCGAGCAAGTTTGCTCGATGTCGTCCACCAGATTGGCGGTCCCGAGGCAACCGAAACCTTCCTGCACACATTGACGTCCACCGCGGAGCCGGCCGAAATCGCTCTCGTCGCTAAGTACCTTGAAGAACAAGCACCTGGGGAATACCGGCAGAATGTGATTGCGGCAGCCCGCGAATCGGTCGATCAGTTTGCCAAGGGCCAGCTGCAAACTCACGAGATCGGTCCCCTCTTCCAGGTTATGCAAACGTATGGAGATGCGTCTGTTCTACCGGACTTGCAGACGGCGTTGGCACAGTGGCCGACCTACGGCATCATGGCTTTGGCAGGGTTGCCCGAAGGTCAGGGCGTCTCCGCGCTGGTCGACCGGTTGAAAGATTCTTCGACGGAAGGATTGCCTCCCACTCAGCGGGCCTTCGCTTACCAGATGCTCGCGCAGAATTCCGCCCAGAGCCCCCTCGCTGCCAATGCTCTGTTGGAGCAAGCTCGCCAAGGACAAGTTCCGGAAGCTGCCTGGCCCAAGATCGCCGAGGGCCTGTCCGGACCCCAGTATCAGATTACTGTGCCGGTATTTGCAGACTCCTCCCCCAAGACGCTCGCCATGATTTCGGGCATGACCACCTATCGCCTGGAGCAGGGCAACCAAAACTATTACAGTCTCGCCTTCGATCCGGCGGCAGCCCCGGCCGAGACCGCCCAACGCCGGGCTGTGGTCGAGCAATTGTTGGCCGTCGCCGCCAACAATCCTGCCGCTGTCGATGCTTTGCAGCGCGCTCGGCAGAAATTGACCAGGTTCTAAGCACTCGCTCGAAAAACCGCGATGGGTGCTCTTTTCGAGGAAAAGGGTGAAAGCCCGGGCGCGAGGAAGGCAGCATCCCTCGCAGGGGGTTGTGACCGAGCGAGCAACAATAGGTTCCTATGAAACCCGAGAAAGCTAGACCCAAGAACATCGACGAATACATCGCGACTCTTCCGCCCAAAGTGCAAACCATCATGGGCAAAATTCGCCAAATCATCAGGAAGGTCGCGCCCGACGCGCAGGAAGTGATCAGTTATCAGATGCCCGCCTTCAAGCGCCATGGCATTCTGCTCTACTTTGCAGCTTGGAAGAGCCATATAGGTCTCTACCCCCCTATCTCAGGAGATCCCGAACTCGAGAAAGCCATTGCACCGTTTGCGGGAGAGAAAGGTAATCTCCAGTTTCCTTTGGATGCGCCCATTCCTTACAACCTGATCCAGAGCATCGCCCAACTGCGTCTGAAACAGGACATGGCCAAGGCGGCAGCGCGTCGCAAGAAAACGGTCTGACGTCCCTTTCTGCGGAACAAGTCAGCCGCGCCATCCGCAGCTCGCGGTCGGTTCCTCACTCGGCCAGCTGATTCCACCGCGGATCGTCCTTTCCGTCGCCGAGCTTTCGGCGGCTCCTTCTGGCCATGTCGTCGCAAAAGCGTCCCTGGACTTCGCCACAGACAGCCAGCGAGAAGCCAGGGAGAAGCCAGGAACAAGCCAGCCATCCGCAAGGCGATCCAAGAATCCAAAGAACCAAGGATCCAAGAATCCAAGAATCCAAAGATCCAAGGATCCAAGGATCCAAGAATCCAAGGATCCAAGGATCCAAGGAACCAAGGATCCAAGGAACCAAGGAACCAAGGAACCAAGGATCCAAGGAACCAAGGATCCAAGAAGCCAAGAAGCCAAGGAAACAAGGAAACCAACGATCCAAGGAACCAACTATTCGACCATCCAACGAACTAACCAATTATCGAATCAACCTATCCGGGAAGCCAATCAACCACGTCGCCAGAACGACGGATCAGGTCGTGGGAGGAGGGAGGGGCCGTATGAGCAAGTTGGCGTTTAGCCACCAGTCGCCGAGCGCGCGGCTCATTTCCACGAGCGTTTCGAACCGGCTGGGCTTTACCAGGTAAGAATTGGCCCCGAGTTGATAAGCCCTTTGAAGATCTGTGGGATTGGCCGATGTGGTCAAAACAACCGCTGGAATCCCTTTTAACTGGTGATCGGACTTGACGTAACTAAGCAAATCAAAGCCGTCCATGACCGGCATTTTCAAGTCGACCAACAGACAAAGCGCTGGCGTCGCTGCGCCAGCAAGCTGACACAGGAGCTGCTTGGCCTCTTCACCATCCCGCCCCCGCTTGATCACGGCGTCAATCCCGGCGCGCTGAAACGCCCGGCAAAGAAGGAGGTAATCGTCCTCATTATCCTCGGCCACAACCACCACGGGCTTGGACTCCGCACTATGCGCCGACATAAAAGCAGACTAGACCGCCGTGAAAGGCTGGAAAATCAGGGCCTCCCTGACTTCGACTCCCCGGTTCGCCCCTGATTCAATCCCCCGGTTCGTCATCCTTGATGGACGCCATCCGCTTGGTTGGACCGCCAGCACGTAGCCAGCCGTGCACGAACGGATCCAGATCACCATCCATCACTGCTTGCACATTGCTCGTTTGCACACCGGTTCGCAAGTCTTTCACCATCCGATAAGGCTGGAAAACATAACTCCGTATCTGGTTGCCCCACGAGATTTGACCCTTCTCACCATAGAACCGCTCCATGTCCGCCTTGGCCGCATCCTGCCGCTGCGCATACAATTTCGATAACAGCAGCCGCATGGCCGTCGCCCGGTTCTGATGCTGGGAACGCTGGTTCTGCGAAGCAGCCACAATACCCGTCGGCAAGTGCGTAATCCGCACCGCCGTCTCAACCTTGTTCACATTCTGCCCACCCTTGCCCCCAGACCGGAACGTGTCCACCTGGATTTCGGAGGGGGGAATGACGATTTCCTTTTCTTCCTCAATCTCAGCAATCACATCCACGCTGGCAAAGCTGGTATGCCGTCGCTTGTTGGCGTCAAAAGGAGAAATCCGGACGAGCCGGTGGACGCCACGTTCGGCTTTGCAGAAGCCATAGGCATTCTCGCCCGTAATGAGCAGCGTGGCACTCTTGATCCCAGCACTCTCGCCCGCCAGCGCATCGGTCAGATCCACCTCCCACCCCCGGGACTCGCACCAACGCTGATACATGCGCAAGAGCATGTTGGCCCAGTCGCACGATTCCGTGCCGCCTGCCCCGGCGTTGATGCTCAGGATGCAGTTGTTCCGATCGTGCGGGCCATTGAGAAAGACACTCAGCTCAAGCGCATCGAGTTCTTTGGTGAACTTGGCCAGATCCCGGTCCAGTTCTTCCTGCACACGAAGTTGGGCGCCTTCCGGTTCCGCCTCGCCCAACTCGAGCATGACGCGAAAGTCTTCAAATTGCTTTTCGGCCTGAAGGAGGGGTTCGGTCTTCTTACGAAGGGAATTGGCCTCATCAATGAACTTCTGGGCTTGATCGCGGTTGTTCCAAAAGGAATCCGCTGCCATCAAGGTATCCAGCTCGGCCAGGCGTTTTTGCGCACCTGGGACGTCAAAGAAACCTCCGCATGTGCAAGAGCTTATTGCTGAGGTCGGCAAGCTGTTCTTTGGTCAATTCAAACATACCAGCGAAATGTACGAACAAATCGCCGTTTGCCTAGCACATTTCACGGTAGCGGTGCCAGGATCTGCTTGGGATCATGGGATCAAGCGTGCTCCTGGTGGTGATCCGGATCCCGAGAGAGATCGAGATCAAGCAGCGGCGCTAGGCCGACCGGCGCACAAGCACGCGCGTCATACACAACGCTTCAAAGGAAGAAGCGCTTGTCGCAACTTATTCCCATTCAACTGATCCCAAAAAACGGCCATTTGGCAATGTCGCAGGGAAAAGGCTCTCGAGGGAGACGAAGGACGAAAGGAAAAGGGCTGATTGCGGTCTTGATCGCCGCCCTCACCGGCCCTCGCAAAGAGGTTATCTTGAGCCGCCCAGCCTAAGGCCGGGAAAGCGAGCGTGGAGTCAGAAGGACGCATATGGGCGGTAAGCGGTTAAGGGGGAAGGGTGAATTGCCGATAAGGGAGACGAAGGGCACGCGAGTCATGGGCCCAGCAGAACAGACGAGTGGGCGGCCCAGTGAAAGCGGTCTGGTTGGCCGGATGGAGCTGGTAAGGCCGGCACCCTGGCTTTCGCGCGCCACTGATGAAACCATGCCACGCCTCCGCGTTGAAGCACTGCAAGTCGGGCTAACGGTAGCCGCCGATGTGAAAAACATCGACGGCATGTTGCTCATTCCCAAAGGGGCAACCCTAGCCGAGCGGCAAATTGACATCCTGCAATCGTGGGGAGTCGCCGAAATCGAAGTGGAAGCATGCGAGGCCGCCGAAGACCAAAGCGATCCCCTCTCCAGACTGCCGCCGGCACTCCTCCAAGAAATGACCGAAGAAACCGTCGCGCGGTTCCGGGAACCGGACCGGTCTAATCCCGTCTTTCTTGAGATCGTGAAACAACTGTTGCTGCGTCGCGCGCGCAAATTGGGTTCTTGAATGAGCTATTCCATTCCCAGCCTCATCGCGGGCGTGCCAGCCAGTCTAGGGGCCTACGCGCCAGTGATCGAAGAGATCGAAGCAGCCTTGCAGTCACCCGACTGCAACCTGGTCACCGTGGCCGAAGCGATCGAGAAAGAGCCTGATTTGACGGCTCGTTTGCTGCGGCTGGGGAACAGCCCGCTTTACGGCTTTAGCACTCGCCTGACGACGATCAACGAAGCAATCAGCCTGATTGGAATACGCCAAGCGCAGGAACTCATCCAGGCTTCGAGCATCATCGAGCAGTTTGCCGGCATGTCGTCCGAGCTGGTGAACATGGAATCTTTCTGGCGGCATAGCCTGGCGTGCGGCGTGGGCGCCCGGTTGCTCGCGATGGAAAAGCGGTTGCCCAAGCCAGATAAGTTTTTCGTCGCCGGTCTTTTGCACGACGTGGGGCGCCTGGTTCTCTTCTCTCAGGCGCCCGCGGCGGCCCAGCAGATCTTTGAGGTCTACACCAAAGAACACCTGCTCCTGCGGGAAGCAGAGGTACGCGTCCTTGGATTTGACCATCAGCAAATCGGAGAAGCCCTTTTGAAGTACTGGCGCTATCCGCCCCTGCTGGTGCAGGCGGTGGGATGTCATCATCAGCCAGGGGCGAGCGACACGCCATCGATTGAAGCAACCATCGTCCACGTGGCGGATCATCTCGCCAACGCGATGGAATTAGGCAGTTCCGGCGAGCGGCATGTGCCTCCTCTCCAAATGAAAGCATGGAACTCGCTTCGCCTTTCCACGAACTGCATTGCCACGGTCATCACGGATATCGACCAGCAAATCGGAGCGGTCCAGGAAGCCTTCCTGAAACGTGACCAGCAGGCCGTTCCCGCATGAGCGATCCCTACGATTCGATCTATGCGGACCTACTCCGGACCGGACTGGAAAAGGTAGCGACACTCCCTTCGCGCGATGATTTGCTCTCCTTGTTCTCGGCCCTGGAGCATTTCCGACGAGACCTGCACGCTGAAACGAGCGTCACTGGGATTCTGCGGGTCAGCCAATCGTATATAGCTGGCCTGAACCTCTTCCGCGCGGTTGGCTTCTGGCTGGTGGCCCCGGCAGACTACAGCTTCGAGCCGGCGCGATGCGTCCCGCAAGCCGATGCTCCCTTTCTGCAGCGTGTCGTTCAGGCGGAAATCAAGGGAGGACGATTTGCCTGGGCCTTGCGCCAAACCTCGCCCGTCTTTATCCAGGCTACCAACGGCCAAACGCTCGAGCGGGGCGTGCTCCACTCCCTGGCGTTGTCCAGTCAGGTCGTGGGGATGTTCATCGGGATCCTGAATCGGGAATTGGCCGCGAACCAGGAGATCCATTTCAGCGTGCTCTCAATGCTGCTGGGAGCTTCGTCTGATGCCGTGGCCACGCTGCATAAGACCACTCAACTGACCAATCAAATCAAGACCTTGAGTGGCCTGCTACCCGTATGTGCCTGGTGCCGGAAAGTCCGGAACGATCAGGGGTATTGGGACCAAATCGAGAGTTACGTCGCCGCCCACTCCGACGCCTCATTCACGCATTGCATCTGTCCGGATTGCCGGAAGGACTTCTTGAAGTCGCATGCATTGGTTCGAAATCAGCCGGTCGCAGCCATGCGCTGAACCAGCTCAGGCCGAATTACGTAGCCATTACGTAGGTCTACGATCGGTTTAAGGATTGACTGTAGGGCCAAAATCGGAGACTGTATTTGCAATAAGCCACTGCCAATTGCGTTAAGTCGCATATGTCCGACAGTCGAACCAACCCGGACTGTCCCACTTCGGTGATGCTGGCGGAAGCCGATTTCGATTCTGCCAAAAACCCGAAGGGCCGGTCGGAGGTGGCGTTTACCCTGATTGAATTGTCGGTGGTGGTGCTCATCGTTGGGATCCTCGCTGCCCTGCTCTCGACCGCTTTCAGCAACACCAAATCGAAAAGTCGGCGGGTTAGCTGCACGAGCAATCTTCGCCAGCTGCAATTTGCCTGGAGGCTCTACATCGACGATAACGATGACCTCCTGCCACTCAACCGCACCGTCGACAGCCCCTTGAACGAACGGATCTTCGGCCGGCGCAATTCATCCAATTCCTGGGTGTGTGGAAGTCCAAAGGAAGATCAGACGCCGGCCAACATCGTCAAAGGGACGCTCTTTCCTTATACGCGATCGGTTGGGATTTATCATTGTCCGGCGGACCGCTCGACGGTGATGGGCCATAAAGATCTGATCCGAACCCGCAGTTTTTCGATGAGCGCCTATCTCAACGGCGACGATGAAGGCATGGATCCGCGTGTGAAAACGAAAGATTCCGAACTGACTGACCCAGGCCCGGATCGCACCTTTGTCTTCATTGAAGAACATGAGGCCAGCGCCTGGCTCGGGTCATTTCGCGTCCTGCCGCGCACCCACTCTTCCATTGCGTCGGCCACGTGGACCAGCACCCCTTCCGACCGGCATAACCAAGGCTGCAACATCAGCTTTGCCGACATGCATGTCGAGTATTGGAAATGGTTCTGGCCGAAAAAGACGGACCTCCAAAGCAAGCTTACTTCCAACGCCCACGAGATACGCGACCTGCGCCGGCTCCAGGATGCAGTGCCGAAGCCGTAACGGAGCGTGGCCCTGTGACGCCAATCGCGGATGGTCGGATTGATTGTCTCCCGCCGCACGGTTTTCCCAAGTCAGCTTGATCAGATCTTGTCGCGCACGCACTGGTAATTCTATGCAACCCATCCGCCTGCTCTGGCTCTCGTTCTTACTCTTCGTTCATGGTCCTACGGCGCGGCCAGCTGACCTTGGCTCCGCCCAAAGCGCGTCCGAAATTCAGGTGCGGCAGCGGCTCCAACAGATCTTCGATGCGGCCGCGACGAAGGACATGGACCGCCTCGACAGCTATCATTGGTATGGCCCGAAGTTCACAAAGTTCGGAACTGGAGCTTTGGGAAGGCTGGACGCGGCAACCGCGCGGGAGGGTGAGCACAAGGGATTGAGGACGTTGACTCAACTCACGCTCACGGCCGACGCCTTGAAAATCGATGTCTTCGGCGACACCGCCGTCGCCACCTTCATCGCTGTGGCTGACGGGAAGCGCGGACAGGAATTAATCCGCAGCCAAGAGCGGAGCACCATTGTCTTCGTCAAGGATAACGGTTCCTGGAAAATTGTGCATGAGCATTTCTCCCCTTTCGCTCCCCCGCCGGTGAAGCGCCCATAAGGACGCCCTGGACCACGCGGGCATGACCCGGCGGACTTGGATTGCGCCGGCGGTTCGGCGAGCCTTGGTCACGTTGGTAATAGGGTCGTCGCCTGGGAGCCTTCGGTTCGGGGAGTCGAACTGATCACGTGGTCATCTGGCTGCATTCCGGGCGGAAGGCCCGCGGAGTGGCTTCGATGCGGCGGCCCAGTTGTTCTGTTGCAGGGCGGCGCCGGCCGCACCCGCGGTGAGGGAGTCGAGGAAGGGCATGATCGACTGCCGGGCCATGAGAGCGAATGGCTTCTTGGAATCGAGCGCTTCGATCAAGTCGGCGATCTTACGGGACAACATATCCCGGAGCTCAGGAACGAGCGTCTTAGGAGCGCGATCGAGCAGTTGAACAAACTTCTGCAATTCGAATCGGTCCTTCACGAGTTGGAGGTAGGCCGTTCGGCGATCGTCGACCAGACCGACGCGATTGAGAGCGTAGACGGTTATGGATGCGGCCGCTCGTTGCCTGGCTTGGAGCGGGGCGTCGCGCTTGGGCACGATAACCGCGTTTTGCCTGAACTCGAAGTGGGACTCGGGGTAGTCCTCGCAAGGATTAAGCAAGAGCGGCTCTTCGGCCGCCGATTCTTCCGGCCGGTAGGCGCGCTTCGCTTCATCGAGTAATGGGAATTGATTGGCCTTGCCGAGATTGCGCTTCTCGCCGCTTGGCAGCTCGAGTTGGGTGCGGCCACGGTTGCAATCGATGCATGAGGGCAGCAAGTTGGTCCATTCGGCGGCGAGCCAATAGTAGCCCGGGTGCTTCGGACGCTTTGCCGGTTTCCCGCCGCTTGCCACCAAAACCGCCCCTTTGGGACGCCAATGTTCGACATCGACGGGATGAACGCCGGCATAGCGGTTTTCGCAATAAGCGCACTTCCCGTGAAAGAGCGCTTCGAGCGACGCTTTGACGGACGGATGGGAGTAGGCTTTGAAGGAAAGCGTTGCGCGGTTATGTCGAATGCCCGCTTTGACCGCTCTTTTCCCAGGCTTGCCCTTCGGGGCTGGAGCGACCCGCAGCTTTCGGCCAAAGATTCTCAGCGCCTTGGCCAACTCGCGTTTGCCGGCGCCGTTGGCGTCAGTGAGGATGGGCGGCCCTGGTCCCCGGCTTACGTGTATCATTGGAGTGGCTCCGCGAGCAGCATGACCTGATGAAAGATTTCGGCGACTTTTTGCTTGGTCGACTCGCGTAGTCGAGTGCGCTCTTCGGGCCCTTGCAAGCGCAAGTCGCGGGCGAGGTACTCATCGATAATTTCGTAGACAAGTTGATCGCGGCGGGTGAACCCGAGGGCACGAGGCTGCCGGTTGATTTCAGCTTCCAAGAGCGCAAGTCGGCTCTGTTCCGCCGGAGTGAGAGAAACCTGACCGAGCAACCGATAGTATTCCTGAAATTTCCGGTCCATTTCCGGATCGATCGTGCTCTCCAAACCGAAATAGCGGGAGGTAAGGAGTTGATCGATGCGCATCGGTTCGGGGTCGGGCAGGTCTTCATCGGCGATTTTGATGACGTGTTGGCCGATGCGCTCGAGCACGGAAACCTCGCTTCTCCGCAGGCCACGAATGCAGAGCGGTTCGTGTGTGCTGGCGAAAAATTGGAGCCGCGGAAACGCATTTTGGAGACTGCGGACGACGCGCATGCGCCAGCGCGGGTGAAGGTGGGTTCCGAGTTCATCGAGCAGGACGATGCCGGTGTCCGATTGGAAGTCAGCCGAGGTCTTGGGCAAGCCAGCCATGATATCGACGGCCAGCGCGATCATCGATTGGTAGCCGTCGCTCAATTCATCGAAGCCAACGGTCGTCGGGCCGAAATCGACGCAAATCTGCTTCTTCCGCGAATCGATCAGGCTCGGCTTGCGCCGGACGCAACGAATGCGATCTCCTTGTTGGAGGCCGAGCAAATCCTTGAGTGCCAAAGCGGCCGTATTGAATCGAGCGGGCTCGAGGTTGACGAGCCAGCGCTCCGCGCTGCACATCGGATCGTTGGAATCGAAGAGATTTCCGATGCGAACCATTGCCTCCACCTTCTTCCAACCGGCCGGCGGACGCGTCGTCGGCAGATTGCGAGTCGGACCGTACCCGCGCAGGAGGGTTTGGGCACCAGCTGGGCCTGACGTAAACCAGGCTGTCTTGGCATTGAACCGGAGTTCGACATCATCGCCCGTGCTCAGCCCGACCCGAACGAAGCCCGCTTTCGGACCGGCGCGATTGCCTCGCGGGCGGCGCAGTATCTTCTCCCACGAGGTGATCTTCAGGTTTCTGAGAGAATGCGCGCCGGCCAGGGCGAGAGCCGTGGCCTGCAGAACGGAACTCTTGCCGGTTCCATTCTCGCCCAGGAGAACCTTCCAGGCCGGTCTGGTCGGCGTGGGGCTGGCGAGGGCCTTGGGAGGTGTCGACGTCTCGACAGCAGAAGGCGGCGGCAAGCTCAGGGACTCAGGAATGGGAGCGGTGCCAGGCTGGTCCGTCTTAAACGACAACTCCAAGCGCCGGATGGATTTAAAATTCTCGATCGTAATCTCAGTGATGTAGGCCGTTCGCCGCTGCCGCGTCGCCCGGGCAACGGGCAGAGTCGATTTAGCCGGCGCGAGCTTGCCGGATTGCAGCTGAGGCACCAGGTCGATGATCTGCCTGCCGTAAGCTCCCATGGCGCGCAAGGCGCGGAGAGCAGCAGCGCCGGGCAGCCAAATGGGGGTACCAAGGCGTCAGGAGCTTTTTCACTCGGGCGTCGGGCTGTGACATCGTCGCGCCTGTCCCGGCCACGAGCCGTCGGCCGCGGCTAGCAATCCGCTCGCAACCGGCGACCGTTTCGGCGATAGCTTTGGCGCGACCCTGCACCAGATCTTTCCGATTGAGCGCGAAGACGTCGATGCTCGCCTCGGCCCGGCGATAGCCCAGGTCGTTCTTTTCGACTCGCGCCGCCGCAACCACCCGGCCGTTCTCGAGAAAGGCGAGGTGCGCATCTGGGATGACCTCGGGGTCGCACGGGTCCAAGAGCAATGGGTGCTCGCGGCGCAAGTCGGTTCCGGGACCGGCGCGTTCGGAGCCCTTTTCGATTGGGAACAGGGTCGCCTTGGCCCTCTGGCACTCAGCGCAGGCTGGATAGAGGTTCCCCCATTCGTAAGCCAGCCACCAATAATAGTCGCGCTGAGTCGTCCCATCGAACGACTTGGCGTTGTTGGTGGGCCGAAAATGATCCAATTGCGCCTCGGTCACTTTCATTCTCGACTCACAGTAGGCGCATTTGCCCCGAAACAGACGATAAAGATCGCGGCGACTTTGCTCCCAAAACTCCGGTTTGAAGTCAAAACGTGTCTGCGCCCTGGCGGAATGTCGGATCGAAAAGAATTCCTGGGCACGATCGCGTTCGGCGTTTATCCGCGCGGACGAGAAGACGGTCGGTGCTGGGACCCGATCGCGTTTAACATGAATCATGGCTCGCGGGCGCCTTGTTTTCTAAGGCCAGTTCGCCACACTCCAGGGCGCGGCCGACAGCTGCCGGACTCACGGGTGGCGGTCACTAGTGTTCCGTCCAGTCTTCGACTGCCCGGTCAAAAGTCAATATTTTGATAAGCGTCGGCCCGGTGCGTCGAGCGACCGTGGCGGTCCATTCGCCAACCACCGGCCGTAGGCAAAGATTGACGGCGTGCGGCCGCCGGAGTAGTCGTTGGGAAACCAACCTCCGGGACATAACCTCGCTGGAACCGCTTATGAAGCCTAACCAGATCATCCTCCTCCTCTTGGCAGTCGGCACGAGCATCGTAACGGCCCGTGCTCAGTCCCAGCTAACAACCGGTTTCGTCAAGCGCGAAGCCTTTCTGAACTTGCCCGGCGCGACCGTCGCCGATTTGACCGGGAGCGCGAAGTTCGGGGGCAATCAACCCGACGTCGTGTCGCTCCTAAGTCAGTTTGAGGCGCCGCGCCGGAGCGGAGCGCAGTACGGGCAGCGGGTCTCGGGTCTGTTAGTGCCGCCCAAGAGCGGCGCTTACGTGTTCTTCATCGCGTCGGATGACGACTCTGAGTTGTGGCTGAGCAGCGACGCCAGTCCGCAAAACCGGCAATTGATAGCGAGCGTCAGTGGCTTCACGGCCAACCGCCAATGGAACAAGTATCCTGAGACGCAGAACAACGCCAGCGCGCCTGTGACCCTTCAGAGTGGCCAAAGCTACTATATGGAAGCTTTGATGAAGGAGAACGACGGCGAAGACAACCTGGCCGTGGGCTGGGTGTTGCCAGGGCAAACGGTTGATCCTGCGGCGGACCCACCAGTGGGCCTGGAGAACATCGCGGTCATTCCCGGAACGGCCTTGGGCGCGGTGATCAATCTGGCCCATTCGACCTTGGACATCACTTCGCCGCCGGCCAATGCGACCGCTGCAGTCGGCGCCTCCGCGCTTTTCTCCGTCCAGGCGTCGGGCCAGTCGGACCTGGGTCCGGCTCTGCTCTATCAGTGGAAACGCAACGGAACGGAGATCGTTGGGGCCTCGGCAGCTGCATACCTGACTCCCCCGCTGACGCTAAACGACGACGGTGCCCGTTATTCGTGTACGGTCAGCGTGCCGGGCAAATCAATAACGAGCGCGGAAGCGACGCTGCACGTGCAGTCTGGGCTCGGCCAAGCGCCTCCGATCCGCATCGCCGCCAATCCGCCGGGTGCCAATGTAACGGTGACCTGGGACAGTGCTGATCCGAGCATGGTCTTGCAGTCGATCCTGTCGTTGGGCGGCGCTGGCTCCTGGACAACGGTCTCGCAGACACCAACCTATGTCGAAGGCACAGCCCGTTTGGCGCTGCCCGCCCAGGAACCGCGCCAGTTCTTTCGACTGAACGGTCCGAGTGCGGCCGAAGGAGCTTCCGAGTCGTTGTTCCCGGCCACCTCCGCGCCAAATGGTGATGTCAACGGAGCGCCGGGCCAGGAGTTGGGCACTGTTTTCAGCAGCAAAGTCCCGGGAGTGATCCAAGCGATCCGGCTCTTTTCCCTGGAAGGCGAGACCGGCAAACGGTTGGCGCGCATCTGGCGCAATCCGGACAACAAGCTCTTGATTGGACCTCTCGAAGTCCCCTCCATCGGCGCAGCGGGCTGGATCGCCTTGCCGCTCCCGCAACCGCTCGCCATTGACGCCGATACCGCTTACACCGTTTCCGTATCCACGGCGGAGGATCTCAACAAAGTCTATCCCGTTTCAGCCAACTTCTTTGCGGCCGCCGGAGGCAACGACAAAAGCCTGACTTTCCCGGCCGGGGCCGGCGTCTTCAGCCCTCAATTAGGCACGCGGCCCACCCAGACAGCCGAAAACTCCTTTTACTTCCGCGACGTCGCCTTTGTGCCTGGTTCAGTTCCGCCCGAAAACGTAATCATCTGGGCTTTGGATCTGCCAGTTCGACTGGGCCGCGGCGGTGACACAGCCGACCGCGAGCTCGGAACAGTATTCCGGTCGTCCGTGGCAGGAAACATCACGGCCATCCGCGTTCTGTCAACCAAGCAGGACGGTGGCGATCACACCGCCACGATCTGGCGGAATTCGGACGATGCCCTCATCGGCGGACCTTACACGCTTCAGTTTGGTTGCTTCGGCCAATTGTGCGGTGACGAATGGTTCGTCTATCCCCTGGAGACGCCCGTTCCGATCGCGGCCAACACGGATTACACCGTCTCGGTCTCCACCGGGACAGACCAGAACCGGGCATACCCATTCCTCAATCAGGCCTTCGCCGTTGCCGGAGGTAACGGAGCGCACTTGACCTACCCGGCCGCTGCGGGGGTTTTCAGCACCGCTTTGGGGGTGCGCCCGACCGAACGTGATCCAGCCAACCCAACCTATCTCCGAGAAGTGATTTTCCAGCCCGCCCAATCGACCGCAACGGAAAACCTGACCGGCGGGGGCGCGGTTTACGCCGGGACTTTGTCGGCGCCGAACGAGCTTGGCACGATCTTCCAGGCATCGGCCGCGGGAACGATCACGGCCATTCGCGTTTATTCAGTGAGCGCGGAATCGGGCGTCCACAAAGCGAGGGTGTGGAGGAACGCGGATAACGCGGTCGTGGGCGGTCCGTATGATCTAACCTACGGCGGCACGACGGCATGGAAGACCTTTGCCTTGCCGAGTCCGTTGTCCATCGAACCGAACGTGGCCTACACGGTCAGCGTTACGACCGGCGAAGATGCCGGCAGGGCATATCCATTCGTGCCGGATGGCTTCATTGGTGCGGACAACAATACCAAGCATCTGTCTTATCCCGCGATGGCCGGAGTGTTGACCGCAAGTCTCGGGATCCGCCCGACGCAGGCGATCAATGGCAACAGCTATCTGCGCGACATTGTCTTCAAACCGGCAGCCGTGGAGGCCGCCACTATCACCATCGGCAACACGACCGACGCCACCCAAGCCGACGTCATCACCAATCCGGGAACCAATGGCGAAGGTGCCTACATCAACGGAAATCGTTTCCAGGTCGTCACCAATGCAACCCTAACCCGGATCAAAGCCAAGATTGGAACTGCCCCAGGCGAATACAAATGCGCGATCTATTCCGACTCCGGCGGCTTGGCCAGTCGGCTCCTGGCCCAAAGTCAGCCCAAGTCAAATCCGACCACGGGCTGGAACGAGTTCCCGTTGATCGCTCCGCTGCAAGTCAAAGCGGGAGATCTGATCTGGCTTGTCATCTGGTCGAATGACCAGAGTGCCACGGTCTACTTTTCGGTGGGTCCAGGTCGATTGCGATGGGGAGCTTATCCCTACACGACCGAGTGGCCGGACCCAATTCTGATGGAAGCCAACGGCAACGACAACGCGGCCTACTGTATCTATGCAGAAGGCACCGTGGACGTCCCCAAACCCATGACCATCGGCACCACCACGGACGGCACCCGGGCCGATTGGATCACAGGCGGTGTCAATGGCTCTGAGGCTTACGTCAACGGCAATCCCTATACAGTCCCGGCCAATGCAACCCTCACTAAAATCAAAGCCAAGGTCGGGAGCGTCACGGGCGAATTCAAATGCGCCATTTATTCTGATGCGAATGGCTCGGCCGACCGCCTTCTGGCGACGAGCGAGCCCAAATCCAATACGACGACGGGTTGGAATGAGTTTCCCTTGACGTCGCCGTTGAAGGTCAAGGCCGGGGAGAGCATCTGGCTAATGATTTGGTCCAACGACAACAATGCCACCGTCTATTACCTGCAAGTACCTTCCGGCGCGCGCCTGCGCTGGAGCCTGGCTCCCTATGCCGCCAACTGGCCGGATCCGATCGTGCTGGAGGCAAATGGGAATGACACATTCGCCTATTGCCTGTATGCCGAAGGAACCTTGGAGTGAGATGTTAATGCTCTTCCGGCGGATCCCGGATTAAGCGAGCGGCGCTGGCGGCAGCTGAACCTGACGACGCCACCGGCCATTAGGCCGTCCGGTGGTGATCAACCGCCAGGCAGACCCTTTGTCGAACGGAGTGACCCGCCCGCCCAAACGGAACCGCGCAGGGCACAATCGCGCAACGAATCCGCTTTTCGTGGCATAGCTAGTTGCTATTTTCCCCTCGTGAGTCCCGTGGAGCCTTCATCGTCCCAGAATCTGGGCGGAGCAATGTCCGACCCGAACGGGACTTTGTTTCAACAGGCCTTTTACAGCAGCCCGGCCATGCAAAGCGTCGTCCGCGCGGAAGACGGGATCATCATCGAAGTCAACGATAGTTTTCTCGAGAAGCTGGGCTTCCGTCGGGCAGAGGTCATTGGGAAGACGGCGGCGCAACTGGCATTTTGGATTCATCCAGAGGAACTGGCCGCATATCGCGACGCTTTCGCTTCCTCCGGGGAAGTGCAACCGCGGGAAGTCCACTTGCGGGATCGCTATGGCAAGACGCTCACGGTGCTCCTTTCCTCCCACCCGGTGAAGATCAATGGCACGTTGCATGTTCCCAGTGCGGGAGTGGATATTTCGGAACGCAAGCAAGCCGAGGCTGAATTGCGGGCCGCTCACGAACACTTGCGGCAGTCGGAAGAGCGATTCAGCAAGGCGTTCCGGTTGAGCCCAGCCATGATGGCAGTAACGCGCCTTTCCGACGGCAAATTCGTGAGCGCCAATGAAGCGTTCCCCCGCGCTATCGGTTATTCAGAAGCCGAAGCCATTGGCCGGACCGGAAACGAACTGCAAATCCACGCGAGTCAGGAGCGCCGCGAGACCTTTCTCCAAGGGGTCGAAAGCAAAGGCATCATGCGCGATTACGAATTCGTGATCCGCTCCAAAGACGGTCGTTTGCGGACGCTGCTCGCCTTGGGCGAACGCACCATCATTCACGGTGAGCCGCACTTGCTTTCGGTGGCGCAGGACATTACCGAACGGAAAGAAGCCGAGACGAGACTGCGTCAAAGCGAACAGAGCTATCGTGAAAGTGAGCAACGCCTCCGCACGATGATTCGGGCCAGTCCGGCGGCAGTGACCCTCGCCCGCCTGCCGGAAGGAACATTTGTCACCGTCAACGAGGCCTTTGTTCGCTTGTCTGGGTTTGCGGAAAACGAGGTGCTGGGCAGAACTTCGAGCGAACTGAATCTGTATGTGCATTCGAGCACGCGGGAGGTTTCTTCCAACGTGTCCGCGAGGAGGGCTTCGTGCGCGATTTCGAACATCTCATGCGGACCAAAAGCGGCCAGGTCCGCACTATGTTGCTCTCCGCAGACAGGCTGGAACTGGACGGCCAACCGCACGTGCTCGTCGTCGGACAGAACATCACCGCCCGCGTCGAAGCGGAGGCGCGTTTGCGGGATAGCGAAGCACGCTTGCGCGAGAGCGATGCGCGATTCAGCACAGCGTTCCGCGCCAGTCCCGCCCTGATGAACATCGCCCGATTGAAAGACGGCGGTTACGTCGAAGTCAACGACGCCTTTGTGCGCTGGCTGGGTGTAAAGCGGTCCGATCTACTCGGGCGCCGATGGTCGGACTTCATGTCGTTCGACGATCCAGAAGAAGGAAAGGCGTTTTGACAACGCTCGAACGCACCCATTCGATGCGGAATGTCGAAATTGCCTGCGACTGCGAGACGGGGAGTCGCCGTGTCCTGCTTGACTCGGTAGACATTATCAGCATCAACCGCGAACCGCACGTCCTCGGTTTCGCCATTGACATTGCCGAACAGAAGCACGCAGAAACGGAATTCAAACCCGTCCCATTCGACTTACGCGCGTTCTGCAGTCGAATCAGCGAGGACATCCGAACGGCCACCGGCATGCGTTGCCCCGTCGAAGTGAGCCTGGGTGACACACCGACCGCCGCCTTTGGCGACGAGAATCTATTACGCCATATCCTGACCAACCTGCTGGCCAACGCCGTCAAGTATTCGCCCGAAGATAGAACAGTGCTGCTTCAAGTCGAACGAGAGAACAGCCAGGCTCACTTTCGCGTGATCGATCGAGGGTGTGGCATTCCGGCCGCCGATCAGGCGCGGCTCTTCAATGCATTTCATCGCGGCACCAATGTGCGGCAGATTCCCGGCACCGGCTTGGGCTTGGTTATTGTGAAGCGCTGTGTCGAGTTGCACCAGGGTGTCATTCAATACCAGAGCACAGAAGGAAGCGGCACGACGTTCACCGTCACGGTTTCCTTGTTCGAATAGAGCTGGCCCACCCTGGTTGCCATCGGCGGCCCCACAACCAGGGTATGCCGTTGAGGGTTTGAAGACTCACCGTCAGCCATTGGGGCATCTCGAAGTCCGGAGGAGCGGACTCGGAGCGCGGCCTTTCCTCTTGGCCTGGTCGTCACCTCGTCGCGTCCGAAAACTCAAGCCAATGGGCTGTGATCTCGCAGCGGCCGTCTTTGCCCAGTTCTGGCTTTATGCGCAGTGTCGGACCTGGTATACAGACCAAGGTAGGCCGAGTTTATGCTTACGCGCAAAGGTCAAGATCTGCTCGGACTAGTGGCATTGTTAGCCATTCTAGCTGTCTCAAGCACCGTCGCATTGATTCAGATTGGCGTGAGCCAGCGGCCAATCGACGTCGCAACCAATCCGAGCCCGCTCGGCTATACCTTCAGCCTGGTCCTGTTCTTCCTTCCGTGCGTCGTCCTAGGGATTTGGGTCTGGCGCAGCCCCCGGACCGCAGAACAAAGGCGAGCCAGTCTAATCACCCTGGCGGTGTTAATTCCGGTTGGGTTCGTTCTGGACCTGGTCTTTGGCCGCAGTTTTCTACGCTTTCCCAATCCTCAGGCAACGATCCGCATTTTCATCCCGGCGCTCGATCTGCACAGCGGCTGGAACGGTTTGTGGGGGCCGGGGTGGAAACCTTACTTGCCCATGGAAGAGTTTGCGTTTTATGCCCTCGGATTCGTAGCCATCCTGCTGGCCTATATTTGGGGTGATGAAATTCTGTTTCCCGCCAACAAGATCGACCCAGCGCAGCGCACACCGGCCGTATTTCGGGGATGGAAGCAAACGGCCGGATTCTGGTTGGGCGTAGGCTTGGTGTTGTTCGGAATTGCCTGGCTAATTCGACGAAACGTCCCCAGTGAGAGTGGCCAGGCGTTCCCAGGTTATTTTCTCTTCCTGCTGGTGGGTAGTATCCTGCCGAGCCTCTTCTGTTCTCGGATCGCGTTCCAGTTCATCAATTGGCGTTCGTTGACTGTGGCCTGGTTGTTCATTTTGGCGATCAGCCAGCTATGGGAAGCTTCTCTCGGTATTCCGTATGGCTGGTGGGGTTATGTGCCAGACCAAATGATGGGCATCTTCCTTAAACCGCACTGTGATCTGCCGCTTGAGGCAGTCCTGGTGTGGACCTTGGCGTCATGGACCACGGTCATCATCTATGAAACGGTGCTGACCGCGATCTACGCCGGACGGCATGGGTGGAGAATATGGCGGGTGTTCCTGGCATCCGAAGCTGAACTCATGACCGTGAAACACCGACATGCCAGAACGCGACCCGGTTTCAGCGACGGGGCGTCGCCAGCCCGGTAACGCCGCTCGACCCGACTATCTGTTTGGCCAGCAGCCAAAACGCCAGCAAAGCGGTAAAGGCAGCGCTCAAAGGCGCCAGAAAACGATCCCAAGGCAAGCGGCCCGCTCGATCAAGTTGCAGCGGCCCGGCAATGATCCCGCCCGGGCAGTCAAAGGACAACGCGGCGCTCACGGATCCCGAGTGCTGGACTAACTGCGAGATGCCAGAACTAGTGTGCTGTCCCTTAAGTCCGTAGGCTTTTGCGGCGAGGAATTTGGCACTGTCGCGGGCGCGGGTGAGGCGCAGACCCGCAGCGGTCTGTAACGAGCGAGCAACGTCTGCGAGCATTATGGCACCGCCGCCCTAAGGGTTGCGCTGAAATGACTTGCAGGCTTTGTTGTTCCTCAGTCACAGAGCGCTGCAGCTATGCTCCTTCGTCACGCCGCGCCTGCAAATCATTTGAGCGCAACAAAAGCTTACGGACTTAAGGGACAGCACACTAGCCACGCGAAAGATCGGGATACCGTATTCGGCTGCGCGTACGGGCGCGACCCTGGCGTGCAGATGATGTTCGTGCTCGCCCCAATCCGCCACGTCCATCGTTGGCACCAACAACGCGCGAGCGCCTTGGCGGACCAGTGCATCCGTGACCCGCGAGTAGCTGAGGTCATAACAGATGCAAATGCCGAGTTTGCCCCAAGGCGAATCCCATGGGCGAAGTTCTCTGGCCGGAAGCCCGTCCCTGAAGAACTGGATAGGAATGCTCTTGGCCTGCTGAAAAACGACGTCCCCGGAGGGTCCCACCACAAACGCCGTATTGTAATACTCGGTGCCACTGATCACGTCCTTACCGCCGGCAATCAAATAGCGTCGGTTCCGCTTGCACCAGTCTTTCACTCGTCTCGGGATCGGACCGTCGAAGACGTATTCACTCAAGAGGAAGAGTTGAGCCGTCGGGCTTTCGGCAAGAGCCTTATCGAGCAGCAAAGGCACTTCCAGTTCCACTGGAAATTCAACCTGCACCCCGGCCACCATAACAGTCGTGGCGGCGTGCGAAGGAGAAACCGCAGGAAGTGAAGAAACGCTCCGAAAACCTCCCGCCAAGGCCAGGCTGAGGCCCAACGCGGCCGCGACGCGTGGCGGCAATAGTGTCAGAAAGGCGGCCATTGTCATCAAGAGGAAGCCGATCCCGTACACGCCGACTTGAGATAGAATCGAAACGCCCTCGCCATTCGCAAAAGCGAGACCGGGTGTGAGCCAGGCGAATCGGAGATAGTAGAGCTCACATCTGAAGTATTCGATGCCCATCCAAAGGAGCGGCAGGACCATGACCGACAGAGCCGGAGCGAATTGTCGCCGCGCTTGAAACGCCAGGAGCACGAAAAGCCCCGTCCAGAACGACAGGATTGCCCAAAGAGCTACGGCTGGAGGGCCAAAAATGGTCCAAAAGAAAGCCAGTTGCGGGGCATAAGCCGCGAATCCAACGACGAAACCGGCGTAAAAGCTCAGACGGGCTAGCTTGACCCTGGCCAACATGGCCAAAGCATAAAGAAACAGCATGCCCCGATACCGCGGAACGAAGCGTAGGGCCGCGGAAAGCCAGCCACCCTACTCAACCCAACCAAAGCCGCGCCGCAGACTGAGGCCGCCGCACGAAAGCGCGATCGAGGTGGTTACCGGACCGGCTCGCCGCCTGCGAAAAAGTGACCGGAATGTCCGACAGGCGCGACGCGAACTCGTGGCCGAGAGTGTCGCTGGCATCAAAACATTTGACCAGGCACGCGGCCATTCGTCACCTCCTCCGGACTCGCCTCGAAACGACGGTGCCTTCGAGGGCCGTGTCCGCAGTCGCTCAGCGGTTGTGTCTCCATTCAGACCAGTCTGCGGCGAAGTCGTGAGCCCACTCACTCGCGCGAAGCATTAGCTGGCGGGTGTTAGAAACGGAATGTGAGCCAGGTGGAGAAGTAATCCACATCCTCCCCGGGCGTCGTCTCCTCGAGAAAAGGCCCAGTAAAAAAGTGAGCGTAGTCGGCCGTAACGAGAAGGTGTCTGTTCAGGCGCCACTCGAGCAAAGCCTCAAACTGGTGACCGACGAGACGTTCATTGCTGTCTCGTCCCGAACGGATCAAGTTCAGCGCAGGGCCGTAGATTCCATCCCGAACGCTCTCGCGCCAGAACAGGTCCCAATTCAGATTCAACCGGAGACGGCGGCTGAGATTCAAATCCACCGACGGATGCACGTCGATGTGGTTCGCCGGCCCAATCAAAGCCGGCTCTCCGAAGTAGGCCCCTCGCGGAAATAACGGATTGAAGGTCTGCAAACCGGCATCCTCGGGATTTTGGTCGCCGCTTGTGATGTTAGCTTTGAGGCCAAACCTGGGGGAAAAAGGAGCATCGAGCAGTGTGTAGCCTGTATCCGAAGCCACCGTCCAGGCGTGGATCTCCTCATGCCCAAACGTGCCATATTGATATACGGCCTCGAAATTATAGTCCCAGGAGCGGTCCCGTCCCCAAATTCGGCCGCCAAAGGAGTGTCGCGTTTCACGGGCCGCACCTTGATCGAAGCGAGCCTGCCCTCGTTCCAGCCCGAGATAATAGAGGTCCACCTTGGCCCCGCGGAATGGCGGCACCGCCGCCACGCTATAAATCCCCCAAAGGCTTTGGTGGGGATCAGGATCGTCATCAAAAACGCCTGGCTGGGTTCGGGCGGGTTTGACGGCAAAAGCGTCCACTTGCCAGCTGTCCGACTTCCACATTCCTTTCGCGCCGTCAAAGCTGAGCCGGACATTCGGGCCTTCCCTCACTGAAATCAAACGAGACGATCCATAGGCCAGTTCCTGTCGTCCGAGACGAAGGGTGAGAGAGCGGTCAACCATATCCAGCGCGCGAAGATCCGCAAACGCCTGGTGCAGATCGAACCGATCCCGGTCAGTGGGGCGAGGTCCGCCGCTTCGCCCTTCCTCCAGCCCGCTCTTGAACGCGGCAAAAAAACGGAACTGGTCGCCTTCATGCCAGTCCGCATGAACCACGTAGCGGTGGAGGAGGTATCCATTCTGATCCGCCGGTCCGCGACCCCAGTTATTGTGCTCAACATATTCGAAGCGCTCCCTTATTTCGCCGCCGGTCGACAGGAATGCCGAACCACGTGCGTTGAGCGGGATGAACTTAATCGTGTCGAACGCGTCGGCTCGAAGCGCAGGGTCACGCAAATAGCTGTAATCTTCATCGAAGCGCAATTGCTGGAAAGAGGGGTGAGATTTGCTCCGTGGGACGACGCTCGCCGCCCCCGGCCCCGGCCAAGCCGCCAATGACACAAGCAGCACCAGCCGACGAACCGACTGATGACAGACCGCCGCCCTGCATGAGGCTCTAAACCGCTTTGCCCGCCTCCGGTCACAGAGCGAAGCAATCGCATCCCCAGCCGAAAATCCACGGCGAAGCGGTTCTGATTGAGGCGGCCTCGCCGGACTTTTCATGCCCCCAGTGAGCGCAGCCTTGATTGGAGCAACTGGCGCTGTGTCCATCAGCCACTGGCACCCCCGCCCTCGCTGCCTTCACGCCCTGTCCAACGGTGCGCCATAGCCGCCAAAGACTGCCAGCGGAGACCACTCCGGAAGCACTGCCACGGGCGCCGGCCCGTGAGTACTAAAACTCCTCGGTGGCGTAAACGACTCTTCCACCCCACCATCGTCAGGACGGACTCGATCCTTTTGATCTCGGCTTCGGGAACAGAAAAGTAATCATCTGTCAGCACGACGAGGTCGGCCAATTGGCCGGAGGCCAAGATCCCTTTCTTCCCGGATTCACTTGAGAACCAGCTGCTTCCAATCGTGTAGAGCCGGAGCGCCTCCTCGCGGCTGAGGCAATTCCGGTCAGGATACATGCTCACGCCGCCAACGGTCTTGCCGGTAACGAGCCAATAAAGCGATATCCAAGGATTGTAGCTGGCCACCCGCGTCGCATCAGTCCCGGCCCCGACCGGGATCCCCATTTGCAGCATTCGCCTCACTGGCGGAGTGTTCTCGGCCGCTTTTGAGCCGTAGCGATGCATGAAGTATTCGCCCTGGAAGGCCATGCGATGCTGAATGGCAATACCGCCGCCCAAGGCCTTTACTCGTTCCAGGTTGCGTTCCGAGATGGTCTCACAGTGGTCGAAAAACCAATGGAGGCCATCCAGCGGCACGGAGCCGTTTACTTCCTCAAAGACATTCAGAAATCGGGTGATGCTTTCGTCGTAGGTGGCATGAAGCCGAAATGGCCAACGGTTGGCTGCCAGTAAGCTCACCACCTCCCGCAATTCCACCTCGAGCGAAGCGGAGAGATCCGGGCGCGGCTCGAGAAAGTCCTCGAAGTCGGCGGCAGAGAAGACGAGCATTTCACCCGCCCCATTGCAGCGCAAGACATCGTCCCCGTCGCCCGGTCTGGTCAGCTTAATCCAGCGGGCGAAGTCCTCCTTCTCCTGCTTCGGCTTTTGCGTGAAGAGATTGTAAGCAATCCGCAGGGTCATCTCACCGCGCCGATGCAGTTCGGTGATGACCGCGTAGTCTTCCGGATAGTTTTGAAATCCACCACCAGCATCGATGATGCTGGTCAGGCCGAGACGATTCAGCTCACGCATGAAGTGACGCGTCGAGTTCATCTGGTGTTCGGGGGGTAGCTTCGGCCCCTTCGCCAACGTGGCGTAAAGAATCGCGGCATTCGGACGCGCCAGGAGCAGCCCGGTCGGGTTGCCTTGGCGGTCGCGCTGGATCTCTCCGCCGGGAGGATCGGGACTGTCTTTGGTGTAGCCGCACGCGCGCAAGGCCGCCTGGTTGAGCATCGCCTGGCAGTACAAGTGCAGAACAAACACCGGCGTATCGGGAGCAGCCGCATTGATTTCGGCGAGCGTCGGCAGGCGCTTTTCCGCGAACTGGAATTCACTCCAACCGCCGACGACTCGAACCCATTGCCCGGGGGGCGTACGCTCGACTTGACTCCGGAGCATGCGGAGAGCGTCGGCGAGGGAGGGGACGCCATCCCAACGCAATTCCAAGTTGTAATTGAGACCGCCGCGGATGACGTGCAGATGCGAGTCATTCAAGCCCGGGATCACTCGACGCCCATTCAGATCCACAACGACCGTCTTCGGCCCGCGCGGTGTGGATGGATCATCCACCGTCAGAATCTGCCCATCCTTAATACTGATCGATCGTGCTTCGGGGTGTTTCGGATCGAGTGTCCTAATCCGCCCGTTGTGCAGGACAAAGTCAGGCAGCGTCGTCGAGATCATGTTGTTTCCTCCTGTTTGCGTGCAACCAGCCGTGGAGTGCGCGCGTCACCCATGGCATCACCACCCAGGTCAAGAGCGCAACCACGCACGCGTTGAATACGGCGTTGGCCGCCAGAAACGGCCAATGCCGAAGGCTCGGACCGAGGACCAAGTTGAGCATCGTCGCCACCGGAAATACCCCCAGAAAAGTGGCGACGGCCATTTTCCATTTGGGCAAAGCCATGAGAGCCCCGCCCGGAAGCGTAAACCAGCTTTCCAGACCGCTGAGCTCTTCCACTCGGCCGCTTCCTTCGGTCAACTCCTGCGCGAGTTCATTCCAACCGAGATATTCCGGAGAGGTCCGAAACGCGGCCAGTGCCTCTGGATCGGCGAACTTCCGAATAATGCCATACTCGCGCGAACCGCTCCCCGGGGCGGGGCGCATGATGTGGACGCCTTGCTGCCCGGGCAGGGCGAGCGAACCTTGGACAAAGGCATGCAAAGCCCGCTCGAACTCTGCTTCCCGGCCGGGTTTAACCGTCCGCGTAATGGAAACGGTCAGGGCGGCGGGATTGTTCATTGTCGCGAGGTTGAGTTGACCCTGCCGGCAGTCACTGATTGGTGCTATCGCGCCAAAGTCTGGACCAGCGTTTTGGGCGAATGACTCCAGGCGATCACTCCCCAATCAGTGCAGCGCCGGGCTGGGTTTAGGGGCCGTCCCCCGGACCGCTCCGTCACCATTGCCCCCGACCTTTTTCGGGACGATTTGCGGGGTTTGAGCTGACTGCGGGGCGTGATGAACCATGGTATAAGCATATTCCACCCCGATGCCGTAAGCCCCCCCTTGTCCTTTCAATAACCCCATCAAGGCGTTGTAGTGCGCTTTGTTTTTCCAGTCGCGCTGCCATTCGAGTAAGGCCGCAATCGTTGTTAACCGCACGGCCCCAGCCTGCACCATGCGCGACAGGGCTGCTTCCTGGGCGGGGACCGATGTCGCACCGCAACAGTCTTCAACCACATAGACATTGTAGCCGGCCCCGAGCATTTCGATCGTCGGCCAGGTCACGCACACTTCCGTCCACAGCCCAGTCATGATGATGTTCTTCCGCCCGATAGATTCGATCGCTTTCCGGAAACCCGGATCGTCCCAAGAGTTCATCGAGCTGCGCTCAATCACGGGCTGCCCAGGAAAGACATCCAACAATTGCGGCCAGACGTAGCCACTAAAGGACTCGGTCTCGACAGCCGTCAGCACCGCCGGGACCTCAAACTCCTTGGCGACCTTGGCGATCAGAGTGACATTATTGATCAGCGCGGCGCGGTCGGCACTGGCCACGCCAAAAAGCATTTGAGGCTGATGGTCGATGAAGACGATGGCGCTATCCTCGGGTGTGTAGAGCTTATGATACGGATTCATATTGGCGTTCTTGTTTGGTTGAGCGTCGGGGACTGGTTGTCCTTCTAATGAACAAAGCGAGATTGCCGTCGAAAAAAGCCAACCGGCGGATCATCCCTTTTCTCTCCGGCTTCCACATCGGAGGAGCCCGAGTCGTCGCCGGGCCGGAATTGCTCCTCGGGGGAGTTGCCCGCGAATCAATCGTCTTTGCCGCGGATCTCTTTAAAAAGCCAGGCCCGCGCGAAATTCCAATAGTTCTTCGACGTGGAAACGGAAATCCCCAGGACTTGGCTGACCTCCTCGTTCGTCATGCCAGCAAAATAGCGAAGCTTGACTACCTCCGCTTGTATAGGGTGATCGATGGCAAGCTTCTCGAGGGCGTCATGAATCGCCAAGAGCTGGTCGTCTTCGGTGGCTGTGGCCGGAAAATCGTTCTCCTCCAAATCAACTCGCTCCCATCCTCCGCCATGTCGTCGGGTTTGGTTGCGCCGGGCTCGGTCGATCAAAATCCGGCGCATTGCCTCAGCGGCGGCCGCAAAAAAATGAGCGCGGTTCTTGAATTGAGGGGCATCGTTTCCCACCAGCTTCAGCCAGGCCTCATGCACTAAGGCCGTCGCCTGCAAAGTTTGGCCAGGGGCTTCGCGCGCCATCTTACTGGCAGCCAGCCGCCGGAGTTCTTCATAAACGACCTCCAACAAATCGCCTGCCGCCTCGCGATCGCCTCGGTCGGCCGCATTCAGAAGAAGGGTGATGTCCACGCTCATCCAAGATACGGATTCGTTCTATAGCCTTCTTTAATGCGGCGGCCAACAGGAAAGCGTTTTGTCACACAATCGTCACAACCGAAAGGCCGCGCGCCCGCCGAACGCGTCCGACAAACGTTATCCAGCCCCCCCCCCGCCTGGGCCTGGGCGCCGGCCTCCCTACACACCATCACCCTGCATCAATTGACCAGCTTGTTCCAAGAGGATACGCGCGCATAGAGCCAGGCCAGCCAGGCCTGCCCAGGATCCTCTCGCTCGCGGGTCGGGAGAACCGCCGGGGCTGGTGCCTCCCCTCGTTTCAGCATCACCCGCGCTGTTTCCTTTCCCCCAGCCGCCAGCGGGCATCGACAGCACCCCATACGCCTCTGGGCCTGCGCCTGGGTCTGGGCGCTCGCGATCGCCTTCTCCGCCCCATTCCGCCGCCGCCTCGCGATGGCGGCCGGGGAGCGATAGGCCGCGAGGGCTTTGACACGGAATAAAATGGCAAAGGCATAGCCATCATCGGCTCCCAGGGTCACCGCCAGATCCGCCCAGGGCGCAATTTGGCCCGGGTCGAGCGAGGGCACCGGCATCAGCAAGCAAGTCTTCGCGGTGACATCGGCCTCGTAGGCGCTGCCGGGCTTTGCAAAGCGGACGAACATCGCGACACAAAGCTGTTCGTAAGGCGCAAGCTGGCGCTGGTCTTCGCCAACAAAGCCGCCAGGACGGCGCACCGCCGGAGATTGGATGGCTGCCATTCGACGGCGGCGGCCGCGTCAGCCGCGGCGAGTGCGAAAGCGCCCCGACGCGCCCTCAACTCGGCGCGCATGTTTCGGATATTGGAGCTCGCCGGTTGTTTCACAGCTTCGGGTGTCAAGGCATCATCAAGAACTGCCTCTGCCTTATCGAAGGCCTTCTGGGCCACCAATACCCGACCGAGACTTTCCAAAGCTGCCAGGGCTTGGGGGCATTCCGGTTCGTGGCGTTGCCGCCAAAGCCCGACAGCCTGAGAATAGGTGGCTTCGGCCTCAATAACCAGCTTGCCCTGAGCTTCCAAGGTCAATCCAAGACTGTGCGCCGTATCGAGGGACGACGGATTCTCTTCGCCCAAGAGGCGGCGCTGTGCCGCCAGGACGGCATTCAGCGTCGACCATGATTCGGATAGTTTCCCCCGAGCCCGCAGGCGATCGCCCAAAAGGTAAAGCGACTTGAGAACATCTGGGTGGTTCTCGGGAAGCAGTTTGCGCCGTATGGCCAACGCTTCTCGCTCCCGCTCTTCGGCCTCGTCGATCTTGCCTGTTCCCGTCACCGCCCAGGCAAGATCCACCAACGTGGATGCGACCAGCGTATGCTCGGCCCCAAGCAACCGACGGCGTAACGCCAGGACCTCTCGAGCCAATTGCGCCTTCCTTGGTCTCCCAGAAGAATGCACAGGGTCCGAAGCGAATCGGCCACTTCCAGACTCTCGTTGCCCAGCCTGCGGCGACGGATGCTCAAAGCCTGCTCAGCCAATGGAACTGCTTCGGAAAGGCGTCCCCACCGGCGATAGACATTGGCCAGATTGTTCAACGATCCGGCCAGATCCGGATGGTCGGGACCAAGGGCGCGACGCCGAATGGCAATCGACTCGTGGAAGGCCTGTTCGGATTCAGGAAGGCGGCCCTTCCTCCAGAGAGCCAGACCCAAATCATCCAATGCCGACGCGGTCTGGAGACTGTCGGTTCCGAAATGACGGCGGGAGAGGGCCAAGGCGGCTCGATGCATTTCCTCCGCCCGATCGTAGTTCCCGATCTCGAGGTAAAGCCGGCCGATCATCCGCCGCATCTCCTCTTCGAGGAGCGGCTGACCAGCGAGTTCGAGCCCGAGGCGCTGGGCCGTTTGATCCAGAATCTCTCTGAGCATCACCGTGTCGCGGCCGCGAGCCACCGCCGGGCCCACCCCATTCAACATGTTTTTGAGGAACTGGCTCAGCTGCCGGCTTCTCACTTCTTCCGTTTCGGCTCTAAGGCGGGCCTGTCGTTCTCGTGTCAGCGCTTTGGAAACGACCACAAGGCTTAGCAAAGTCAGCAGTCCGCCGGCGGCCAGGCAGCCAAACAAGAGTTTGTTGCGCAAAACCGTCTTTTGGAACCTATAGAGATTGTTGGGCGCCCGGGCTGACACCGGTTCGTTGGACAAATAACGTTGAATGTCCAACGCCAGCCCGTTGGCGGTTTCATAGCGACGCGTCCGGTTCTTTTCGAGCGCTTTCATGGCGATCCAGTCCAAGTCGCCGCGAATTCGCCGCACCAGCTTGGGCGCATCAGAGTTGCGTCGTTGCGCGACTGCTGTCAGGTCCTGATGGGCGAGGCGCGTCAACCGGGTCGACGGTCGCAGCGGTTCTTGTTCGCGGATCACGCGACGGATTTCATCGACCCCGATCTTGAGCAGTTGATTGGTGTCGAAGGGGGTCGAACCGGTCAGCAGCTCATAAAGCAAGACACCTAGACTGTAGATATCGGTCCGAGTGTCCACGTCCACACTGGTCAGTTCCGCCTGCTCCGGACTCATGTAAGCGGGGGTCCCAATGAGCATTTCGAAGGCAGTGAACAACGTATTATCCGTGAGCGGTTGATTGTCGGTGGCTTTGGCAATGCCGAAATCGATCACGACCGGGAGGGGCGCACCTCCCACATTGCTCGTCACTAAAATGTTAGATGGCTTGATATCGCGATGAATGATCCCCTTCTGATGAGCATGCTGCACCGCCTGGCAGACTGGGATGAAGAGCCGCAGACGGTCCTCGGTCGTCAAGGAGTTCTGATCGCAATAGTCGGTAATTTTGACGCCCCGGACCAGTTCCATGACGAAATAGGGCCGTCCTAATTCAGTTGCCCCGCGTCGAACACCTTCGCAATGCTGGGATGATCCATCAGCGCCAGGGCCTGCCGTTCCGCTTCAAACCGGGCAATGACGCTCTTCGTGTCCATGCCCGGCTTGATGATCTTCAAAGCAACCCGGCGGCGCACGGGCTGTCCCTGCTCCGCCATGTAGACCAGGCCACAACCACCCTCTCCAATTTGCTGCAGCAGCTTATACCGCCCGATCCGGTCCCCCGGCTTCTGACCAACCGCAGGATCCGCAGGCCTCATCGACCGCACCGGCGTCTCCTCCATAAAGTCCCCCGCGGCCGCGTGCGACCGGAGCAATGCCTCAACTCGCTGGCGTCGCCCCTCGTCCGCCCCGCACGCCTCCGCCAAATAGGCGGAGCGATCCGCCTCCGGCAGCGCCAGCGCTGCCGAGAAAATGGGCACGTCCTCGTCGGGATCACGACTGATTGGCCCGGCGTTATTCATCAGGAACGATCTTTCCTCGAGTCCGCATTCTGTTCAGCCCGCCCTCACCAGGCGATCCAAATAGTACAAGGCGATTTTCCGGCCAGAAAAGGACACGCTCGTGAAACGGGCCCCAGATGGTCGGTCACTTCTCCCGCAAAGGAAGCGCGGTCAAGTCAGGCGGTCCGTGTCAGTGGCGCTCAGCTGACTCGGTCCGCGATGCTCCTAAATTCAATCGGATCTACGTGAATATCCAGTTGGTCGCGGCGCGGTAGGCTGGAGCGATCAACCCTGCCCGCTTGATTTGGGCTGCTCATCTCCAGGATGGCTTGGATGGAGCGAGCGCCATGGCGAAAGCAACTCACTTCCAGGAACGCCCGCAGAACAGGCGCATCCGGTTCGGGCAAACCCATCTTCTTAAAGGAGTGCAGGAGGACAGCTCGACGAATCATATGGAGATGCCAGAGGTGATTCTCTTCGTCCACTTCGCCTTCGATCCGGTTTAACAGGGGCACATTATAGAAGCCACGCAGACGACTTAAAAAGTCTGGTCCTTTCGCTTCGCAGAATTCCGGGTCCCGAACGCGCGCGCTGAATTCGCTATATTCCAGGTTGACGCCTCCGGCAAAAACGAAAAAAGCGCGGCCAATGTTGTGCACGCCCTCACCGTCGCGGAATTTGCCATCCTGCATCGGCATAAGGAAGTACTTCAGCCATCCGAAGCGACGCCCTTCGAACCCACTGTCGAACTCGTCGAAAAAAGCGATCGGGATATACCCCTCCAGACATATGTCTCGCACCTGGTGCAATGCTTTGGCGAGATCATGAGGCGACGAGAATTGCGACACGTTGAATTCCAGGATCGGTTCGTGAAAACCGCCGCGTTCTCGAGGAAAGCCCTTGGATGCTTCCTTCACGCCGAAAGACTTGCCCGACCCTGGCGCTCCGAAAACAGCTAAGGAGAAGGGTTTACTCAAGGACACATCCTCCCGGAAATGTCGCAACAGGCGCTGCACGCTCGAGATATTGTCGACATCTTCCCGTTCGATCGCGATCAACTTGCCAACTGTCAGTGTGCGCAATTGAGGCGCGAAATTGGCGATGCCGCCGGCCGCAATTTGCTCGGCCACAGCACGAACTTCACTGGGCAACTTTGCTCTTGCGGGCGCAGGCAAGTCTCGCGCGCACTCTGTCCTTTGGGCTTGAGTTTCATTCGAAGAATTAGCCCGTTGATACAACGCTTCTTTGAGGAGGCTCCATCCCGCGTGCTGAGACGGATAGGGCCACCACCGCGCCAGCAGCCTCAAGGGAAGACTTGCGGCCGGCGAGGCCAATTCAGATCTTAGCAGAACCCGCGGCCGGAGCGGCGATAGCTTGGCATCCGCCAAGGAACGATCTCTTGGGTCGAGCGTCTTATTCCATCTGACCAACCTTCTTTTCAGTGATGCCTCCACCTTTTCACGCAAAGTGACTTGGCGCCAAATTTGGCCGCCCCATTGAACTTGGGCATCGCTCAACAGGGGATACCCACGGTGATAAAGTTCAAGACACCGCTGCATGGCGTGCTGGAGCGCCTGCGTCACGATCTGTCCCTCGTTCTCCCGTGTCGCCGCCGAGGTCAAAGCAGCCAGGACGGAGGCAGCGATGATGGAGCGACAACCAATAATGCGGCCTTGGTCCTGCAACTTTAGATAATCGGCGGCTTCTGGCGTATAGATGAGAGTCAGGTCCCACTGCTCGAGGGGACTGCGCGGCGCGGTGAGCTCCGAGAACATTTTGCTCGGCTCTGGCTGCGGTCCGACCTTTCGGTGGAGATGCAAGATCGCATCCAATCGCAAGCGCACGACGATGTCTCGGAAAGCCGGAAACAAACGGGCGCCGCCGACAGGACTTGGGCTCTGGCCAAGCCGAGCGTTGATGAATTCCAACACATCGACCACCAGGGCTTCGACAGCGTTGTCCTCGCGAAGTCGATGTCCAGCCCGCCGGATGGCTGGCACGTCACAAATAAGAACCGACGCTGGAGCGTTGGTCGCGGTTTGATCGGCGCCATGGTGAGCATCCGACAAGGCGGTTGGGTTGCGCCCCTCGAGATCCGTGGCGATAGCGACGAAGAGTTGCGGCGTGGCCCGCTTCGACCACCTTTCCATTAGCTTCACGAGGTTATCCTGATTCAAGGCGGCCACTACCAGCCCGGCTTCGATCGTTGGCAGGTCCAAATTTGGCGCCGCCTGCGATCGCAAATCCTGTTCCTTCGCAATCCGCCACGGCCGAGGACCGCCAACGCTATCCGCGTCCTTTTCCTCTAAATAAAATAACCGGTCTAGGCTGCATTTAGCCGGATCGATTGGGGGCTGACCGAGTTGCCCCTGCAGTGCCTCCGCCAGCATTTGAGCGAGGAAGTCAACACCACTGGATCGTGTAGTCAGTTCCGCCTTGCCCCCTGGTCTGGGAAGCACCCAGACGGTTGCGGCCTCCGTGCCCAAGACGGTGACCAGGGGAGCACGACGCTTAGGAGAGACATGACGGGCAACGATCATGCCGGTTTCGACGTAAGGCCCTTACCGCCGCGCAGCAGTTCGCAACGATTTGGATCTGGGCAATCGAGGCAAAGGTGAGCTCGACTTCGCAAAGCAGCGGCCATCTCGGCGCGCACCTGGCGTAAAATCCGTCCGATCGCGCCGCTCGCCTCCTTTGCCAGCCGATTTGAATCGTAGCGAGCAGCCTGGTTGCGTTCGCGCTCCGCCAATCGCAGACACGATCTCAGCTCATAGTGAATCAACTCAGTGATTTTCGAAATGCGCACAGCCGAACAGACGATACGATCGCGTCGCCGGGCGCGGCTGCCGCAGAAGCGGTAGAGTTCCCGCCAAGAAAGGTACTCGGCATACGTCACCGGTTCGCCTCCATAAAACTCGTAAAAGTCCTTCCGAGCCGGCAATCCGGCCCCGAGTTCGGCTCGCCGCTTCGCACTCTCGAGAGAAACGATTTCTTCAAGGATTTTAGTGGAGAGACCTGGGCTTTGGGTTCGCCGATAGAGGCCGGCCATCCAAGAACCGGTGCATGGATATCCCATCAAACCGCTGGTTAGCCTCGAAGACTTCCGTTGCTTGGCTAGGTCTAAGCCCTGACCCGGCTGCAAATCAGCCTCCTGAATGAATTGATGCCGCAGGTCCCTCTCCAATAGATTGAGGCGGATGACATGCCAATCAAGAATTTCGACGACATCCTGCAGATCCAAGGACGCGATCCCCGCGGCACAAGGCCACATCGCTTCCACAGCCGAATCCGCCCCGTCCGGGGCCAAACACTTTAACATCTCCTGCATCTCGGGTAATTCTCGTCGTTTCGCCGTGCGCAAGAACTCGAGCTTGCGGTCCCGGCAATGCAGTCGAATATCGTCGCCCAACTGACGGAGGGACTCGACGATCTTTAACGCCGCCTCGGGATCGCTTCTCGCCTCAGCCGGCGCCGTCGAAGCGGCCTCTGAGGTCGGCTCCATCCGCCGCCACTCGATCGCTTGCCTCCGCAGAGCTTCGATCTGGTTCTGCCAGCCTTTGAGTGTCTCACGAGCCGACATGGCTGAGCCAGGCTGGGCGGCGGCCACCGCACTGATCCGAGTCAAAAGCTGCTGTAAGCGGTGAACGGCATGTAAAATGGATTCGTGCTGTAATAATGGTGGGTCCTGCGCACCGACGGGAAAGAACGGCAATAGCATTAGGGCAACGGGTGGATCCTGGCTCGGCGTGGCCTGGCCGGACACTTGGACAAAAGTGCTGTAGTAATGCCGCGAAAATAGGGCCACCCGCGTATCCTGCAGCCTCGGTTTGGCCGGCATTAGCCCCTCCGCTACCAGGAACATGAGAAACCGGAATGCCTGAGTCGCTGGCAAAGCGTCGAGATATGTCTTCTCATCCAGCACGTTCGCCGCGGGAAAATCGAGGGCATTCTCCGTCAAGAACTGCTCTTGCGCTCCGAAGCTCCAGGCGAATTCCAGGAAGGCGCACATGGCGACTTCTCGCGTTTCCATGTTGAAGGCGAATCCCCAGGGCCCGGCGTTGCCAGGCGTTAATGCCGCCCCGAATCCAAGTGTTCTGAGCAGGTCCACCACCGTCTCGCACTCGGATAGGCTTTCCTTCTGCTGGGGTGTTTGAAACCATTCCCCCGTCGTAGCCGGCAAAGCCCAGAGCCGAGGCATATGCTCAAGCCAATTTCGCCAGCAACGGCGCAGCCCACGGCGCCATTGCCTTCTCGAATGGTCATTCCGCTCCGTAGGTGGATTGGCCGGTTTCGGAGGGCGCGTTGCAGGGGACAGCAAGCGAAATTGCCGCCGAATCCTCTGGTTTGGGTTATACGCGAAGAGCAACTCCAGATTTGCACAGAACAGGCCGAAGTCCATGTAACACGGCAATGCCAACAGGTGACTGTCAATCGCGGCTGCTGTCGTCGGCGGGCTGACCCGAGACCGACTGACCAGGCTCGCTTTTTCAATTTCTGGCGTCCAAAAGTCGGCCATGGTGGTGCTCAATACAGGCGCGCGAGACCTGGGATCGGCCGCGGGCCCGTGAGGTTCGAATCCGACCAACCATAACAAGGGGTGATCGCGCAGAGGATGTTCGCGAATCCACCATTCATCGACACTGACAATGCGCACGTCCGCGCTCGGGACATGGCTGACCGGAGATGGCAACTCCTCCAGAGTGGTGGTGATCGCATCAAATGAAAAGCCGTATGTCTTGACTTTGAAGTCGAAATGGTCGCGGACGCGTTTGGCCAGCCAGGCGTTGAACTCCGTCTCGGGATGATTCTCGGCGAAGAGCTGCAGAAAGACCTTCACTGGTTTCGGATGGCCGCTGAGCACATCGGTGTAGGCTTCAAACCCGGGCAGAATGGTGAGCGGCGGCGTCCCGCTGGTGCGCCGGATTTGCACTTCGCGAACCGTCCGGTCATGATTCCGATCTCGGGCTTTCGCCACATAAATGGCGATTCGATTTTCGTCCGCGACCGTGACTCGCCGGAGGACAACGACATTATCAGCCACTCCCGACAGATGCGCCGCGGTCCCATGATTGACGCTCTCGGCCATGATCGATTCGTAAGTGATCATCACGGCTGGCGGAGACTCCGTGCCGCGCACCGCTCCGAGAAGCGACTCGACCAAGGTCGCATACTCGGTCGGTTCGCAGGTGGCCAGGAGACTGGAAAGGCCGTCAATGGCCACGCGCCGAATGTTGTGCTCCGCAATTAAGTAGCGAATCTCGCCGACGAGGATATTCAAGTCGAGATTGCCACGTCGCCGGTGGATCTGGAAAAGAAGGGGTTGGGACGAGCCAAGGGTTGGCGCGGCGGCCCGAGTCAAGGCGTCGAGGAATTGCTTCGCATTACCCGGAAACAGATCCAGAACCTCAGAGAGGGGATTTTCGAAATTGACGTAGAGAACCGCAGCGGGCTCCTCAGGCCGTTTGCGGCCAACCTTCTTCCTGTCCTCTCCGTCGGCCAAATCCTGCTGGAGGAACTGCAGGCACATCGTCGTTTTACCCGAGCCAGCTTCGCCGATCACCAGCGTCGTCTTGCCATCAATCAACCCGCGGCTATGGACGCTTGGCGTTTGATGCAAAGCGACACGGGCCCAGTAAGCGGGGTCTTCGTCCAGCATCTGGTCGAATCCTGGGATTCCGGTCTCGATATACTTCGGCTCCCGGGTTTGGCCTGGATCGCCAACCCGTCTTAAGGTGGCCCGCGGAAACATGGCCACGGTTCCCCAAGCAGCCGGGTCCCGCCCCTCCGGTTCCGGTTGAGAGAGCAGCCACTCTTGAAATGTTCTAAATTGCTCGGCCGCCATCAAAGGCTCGGGCGGTAGCCCATACGTGGCCAGACACCGCAGCCTTCGAACGATTTCTGGTTGGGTCATGACCTCTCGGGCATCGCGACCGGAAATCATCGCCCAAGTGGTTTGCCCCACCCGCATGTTGGCACCTTGTGACTTGACGACTTCGAAGGTCCGGAGTTGTCGGCCTCCGCCGGAATCCTTGAGATCAAAATGGAAAACGAAGTCGACGACGTATTCCGGCACCGGGATCAGTCCAGGGGCCTCTTCCACTTCTTCGGCAATCAAAAATGATAACGCCAGGACATCCTTGTCGTCGTTGGATGTCCCGAGAGCTCCATTCAGACGACGGATGAACTCATAGGTCTGGCGACGGGCCTCACCTCGATCGGGACAGTCTTTCAACAACGCGTTGAGGCTGTCGACGATGACCAGGGCCCGCGCCGGCCTTTCCAATCGCACGACCGCCTGAGCCCGCCGGCGCTCCCGAATCTGCGTCAGCACCCAATTCACCGTCTCTTCCGGCCCGGGCGGAGGCCGGTCCTCGCGCAAATCAGGCACGATGAAAATGGGGTTCAGGACTGCGCGATCGAAATTCGCTTCCGCTTGATCCCACCGTGGCCCCATCGCAGCGTCCTCAAACCATCCCATCGCAGCAAACATCCGTCTCAGCCGCTTCTGGGGCACTTCCAGGCTGATGTAGTATAGCTCAGCGATATGTGGCTCAGAACCAGGCTGCCTCAAGCGATGCATATGGCCCCCGGGGCCGTAGTTGAAGAGCAGGTCTCGCGCACACGCGAAGGCAAAGGTCGTCTTGCCTGATCCCGGCGGACCTGTCAGCAGAATCGTCGAGCCCAGTGGAAACCCGAATCGTCGCAGATTGCCTGGACTGGTGGGAGCGCCATAGAACAACTCACGAAAGCCGAAAAGTGCCGGTTGAAGGACGAGTGTGCTCATGGTTCGGGGAACGTCGGTGTTGTAACCAGCCAGCCCCACCGAGGAAAGCAACTTCTTTGCTTTGGAAAAATCTTGAAAGAGCCGCTGATAGCGGCCGTATATAGAGTAGACCAGCAGCTTCACTGATGATTTCCCGGCGGTCAACGCAGTGGACGCAAGCGGCCGTTTGGCCAAGAAGAATGCCAGTGCTTCTTGCTTTGGCCTGCCTGCTGGTCTCGTTTGTCCGGCCCAATCTGGCCGCGGAGGAGCCAGCCATGTTCGCGCACTTCATCGACGTCGGTCAGGCCCAGGCCATCCTGCTCGAGTTTCCCTGCGGGGCAGTTCTAATTGACGCCGGCACCCAGAACGGGGATGCGACCAAGCTGATCTCATACCTGAATCACTTTTTTGCGCGGCGCGCCGATCTCGACCGAACGTTGCAGGCGTTGTTCATCACCCATGCCCATGTTGACCATACGACCGGCCTGGATGAAATCGCCACCAACTACACTGTCCTCAATTACATCGACAACGGACTACGCGCCAAGCGTGGCGGAATCGAACCCAGGCGCTTCCTCGAGGGCATCCAATCGGGCGCCTACCCCAGAACCTTTCCGCGGCCCGTCACCAACGAACAGATTGAAGATTTGGATGGGCCAACCGGGATCACGGATTCCCACATGGTGACCCGGTGTCGTGTGCCCGCTGCGATCCTGTCATCAATATCCCGGCGGCTTCGCGAGAGAAGAATCCTGGTTGGCGAGCAGGCGATTTCACAAACTACAACAATCACAGCCTCGTGATCCGCGTCGACTTCGGTTCATCTTCGTTTCTGTTCACCGGTGACCTTGAGCAGCCGGCAATCGAGCTCTGGTCAGCGCGTATGCCGGAACCGAGCTGTTGAACGTGGATATATACCAAGTGGGCCATCACGGATCTGAGAACGGCACGACCGTAGCGCTGCTGGAGGCGATGAGCCCGCAAGCGGCGGTCATTTCCGTTGGCGCTTGGAACGACGGCTTGATCAACGCCACCAGCGCCAAACCGTTTACCACCTACGCCTACGGCCACCCGCGCCGCTCGCTTTTGGAGGATTTGTCGCAATGGATCACAGGCCATCGAGCTCATCCCGTTACTATCCAAGCGGCCGATGGCGCCTACAATTTCCGACCCTTCACCGTCAAGAAGCGAATCTATGCGACCGCTTGGGACGGAACCGTCACGATCCGCGCCAGCCTCAACCGGCAATTTAGAGTCACCTTTGAGCATGAATGAACAACCACGCGGTTTGGTTCAACTGACCTTGGCGGCAATTCTGTTCGGCGTCGGCTCGCTCGCGACCACCTTCGCAGGGTGCTTTGGCGTCTTGCCCGTCGGACTGAACGTTAAACCGATTGCCAGCGTAACGACGCAATACCTGGGGATCGGGGGACTGCTGTTGATCCTTGGGGCGGGGTTTTTCGGTTGGAGATTTTACCGGATACTGAACGCCAGCCACCGGGTCGAGCGCCCCGAGCCGGAGAGAAGTCGGCTCTTATACGGATACCACTTGGTCGGGGTGGGCTTCGCGCTGATGCTGGCGGCGCTGATGTGTTCCATTTTGTTTGCCGCCGTCGCTTGGAGCGTCGGGCAAGAGCGATCCGACGGCAACGCTGCTTCGGTAACACCATCCGCTCAAACCGGAGATGAATGGAACGGCAATGTCCAGCGGCCGGCTCGCCCAGGGGCAGCCACGCTCACCGAGCGCTTTGGCTTGTTGTTCGGGAATTCCCCCGAGGACGCCTATTTCACTGTCGGCTTGTTCGCTCTTTCGACCGGAGTGTCGCTGCTCGGAGCGCTCTTCTTTTTTGCCAATGCCTTGTGGGCCAAAATGGGCCGGCCGGAACGCGACCCATTCGACCGGAGCATCTTCTGGGCGGGGCTTTGGTTTCGGCTGGGTGAAGCCGTCCTTTTCAATCTCGTCTTCTTCCTCATTCTGCGAGTTTATGCGCCGGATCGCTATCTGGTGCTCCCGCTGGTCTCGCTGCTGGTTGGAATGTTTCTGAAGGCCGGCGAAGCTCTGGTCTCAGGCGTGGCCACAAGAGTCTTTTCCGCCTTCGCCGCCTTAGTCCCAACCACCATCCCGTCCCGGGAAACGCGGCGACGTTACTTTGCGCTCAACCCGCCAAAAGCGGGAGACGAAGCCAATCATCATGCAAGAGTGCTCGATTTTCTGCAGGCCGTTCAAACTGCTTCCGGCGTCCAGAAGGTGAGCGGCAGCCCCAAAACTCTTCGCTTCATTGTCGAGTACGACCCGGCGCGCTTTGACGCCAGGAGCATTCTCCAGGAGGCTAACTTGCGCGACCTTTCCGTGAGCGTGGATGGCGATGGCGCCACGGCGGGCTTCGCCTCTGAACAAAGACATTAGAGGCCTCGCGGTCGTTGGCCGCGTCTGCCGCTGGGTTGTCTCAAGTCAAGCTCAAGCCAGGTAGGACACACCAAACCCAAGCTGCACCGACTCGACTCGCCAATGAGATTGACTATTTGGTCCGCCCACAGTTCAATCGGCCGTTCCCGGAGGTCAATCCGCAATGGTCGAACCTCTCCTATGGAAAGACGGTGAAGGCTATGATATCCACCTGTTGCGTGGAGGTCCAAGGTCTGGGGCGCTGCTTAGCCGGTTGCAGCCCGACACCTCGCCGAGTGCGCATGATGTCGTCTTTTCATACGCGCTCAAAGGCCTGCCCGCTGATCTGGGGCTGGACATCGATCTGTTCACGGGCGAAGTGACTGCTCTGGCGCATCGCCCCGCGCCGCAGGCGAGATTTCCAAACTTCAATTTTCTCGTAGTGGCCAGTCAGAACGTCGGACAAGTCAGGGACCTGATCACTCGCATCCGGATACATATTCACGATACCATCCAGTCGGTTTGGCTCACGCCCCAAACCCTCAGCCCGCATGTGGATGTCGACGAGTGCCGGTTGACGGTGCTGGCTCTCTTTGATGACGGCACCGTGGGCGACATCACTGATTGGCCGCCCCCGCAACTGACGTGGAAGAGCGCCACTCCAGCAGCCCTGGAAGTCCTGCCGCGCGGCGTTCTCAAAGCGAAGCAGGCGAACAAAACGGTCACCGTTACCGCGACCGTGAAGCTGACGAAACCGCCCATCAACAAGGCTCCCACAGCAACAATCCTGACGCAACCGACTTGGCGTAACGTTGGCAAAGCCGCCAAAGTCGAGTTTGTGTCCGGCCCGCTATTGCCCGATCCGACCGACTTGGACAGTCCCGATCCGAAGAGCGTCAAGTCGGTGATTGCGGCCCGGCCGAACGTTCTATTTATCTCGGAAGGTTTTGATGACACGCAGGAGCAGGAATTTCGGCAGCAGGTCGTTGAGCTGATCGTCAAGAATGAGCTGAATGCGCAGGATTATCTGCAACCCTTCAAGCTGTTGAAAGATTCGATCAATTACTGGTCGGTGTTCCTGGCGTCGAAAGAGGCCGGGACGACCGTGTTGGGGGAGCATGCGATTGAGCCAACCAAGGGCCTGGCCACGCTGTTGCCGCTGCCAATCGACCCGACCCCGACCGCGACTCAATGGGCTGTTTCCCAAATGATCCACCAGGCTGGTTTGCCCGGACCAAACGATCCCCCGACCGCAGACCCGGCCGCCTGGGTCGCCGATCGCCAAAAGGTTTTTGATCTCCCGTCCGGCGCGCCGGCCACGCCGTTGATTGCCCAAACGGAAGTCGACGCTTGGAACGCCCTCCGCACGCGCACGCTTCTCAATGAACGGAACACCGCCTTCGGGATGGCGCACGGCGACCGCCCCAGGGCATCCGGCCAAGACTCCTCCCCCGAGCGTTTGAAGTTCAATCCGCGTCGCATGAGCCCAGCCAGCCTGAAAGAGTTCATCGGCGCTCTGGTATTTGGTTTCTCCGCCTCGCAACAGGTTTGGGGCATCGGCGATACTTGGATGTTGCCAATCGTTAATGGCAAAGACGTCGGTTTGGTCTGCTTCATTTGTCGCTCGGAACGCAGGGCTGCCATGGCCGACGCAGGGGCTGACATGGCTTGGTTCACCGCGAGCACCGGTGACAAAGATCAGGTCCCGACGCAAGCGGGCAACCCCGGTCGTGACCTCACCATCGCAACCCCGCTAGTTTTTTCCTCGCCGCTTCTTGCGTCCTTGGTCGCTTACGGCTGTGGTCGCTCCCTCGGGCTCGAGGACGAGGATGGCGATGGCAGCGGAAGTGCGCCCGGACCGACCGCGACCGTCGGGGGCCACAACCTTCAGAAAGAGCAGAATATCGTCAGCACGGTAGGCGGCACGCGCACCATCGACACAAAGAAAATGGCGTGGCTTTGGCCCAGACCAGTTAAAGCCGCCGCGATTGAAGTGAAAGTCGACCCGCTCAGCGGGAACGTGCTCAGTCCGGTGAATTGCGATCAAAATGGCACCCCAAATCCGAACGGCGCTTTCCTGCTCGTAAGTCTGCCCCGGCCTCCGGGCAAGCCGTTTATCCGAGGCGACGTCGTCCGTTTACGAGGCGCAGTGCAACTCTCCGGCAGCGATTTGCTCTGGCATTCGCCATCGGATGATGCGCTGGCCGGCTTCCCCTTCAAAGTCGAAAAGGTCGGCACCGGCACGTTGGTCTTGCGCCGCCAGACACCGACCGTTCCACAGCTGGGTTACACCAGTCCGCCCGCCGGAACATTATTGAATCCGGCAAATTTTCAGAAGGTGGTGTTGGCCAGCCTCTTTTCCCCCCGGGCCGATTCCTCCGGGGAAAACAAGCTTGTTTCGCGGACCGTGCAGACCCAACTCACTAAGAGCAATTCGCCCTTGAACGCGCCGCGAGGCAGCCAAGGCCAGTCTTGCACGCGTGCGCCCAACGCCAATGCGGATGTGACCGCGACGAATCTGCCTCTCGGCTTGAATCTGCCCAGCGCGCTTCCATCGAAAGCCGACCTGATCGGGCTCTACGATGGCGGTGGGCATTACGATTGTGGAGTTTTCCGGCCAGCTGGACGTTGCCGCATGAGGCGAAAGGCGCATGCGACGACGCCCTTTTGCCAGGTCTGCCAGTACGTGCTGGTTGATCGGCTTGACCCCGGAATGCATCCGGCGCTCGATGACATCTACGATATAGTCTGCCCGCCCTGAAACCGCATGCCCACCGGGACGCTCCAAATTATCGCACAGCATTTGGTCCTGGCGGTTAAGCCGCTGCAAGTCGCCTTGCGTGATCTCGGCGCATTTCGGACTTTGCTCTACCGTGTCGGATGGAGGGTCGAATCCCTGCCGCCCGAATACGAGGCCGTGGCCGGTTCGGTCGACCAGGCATTAACCGCTCTGGAGAACTTGAGCGCCGAGCCTAGTCCGGAACAACTCGGCGCATTGCTCGGTCAGGTCCAGGAGATCTATCGCCGTGTCAAAGCCCTCTCGGTCGCTCCGGCAGGCGTTGATCCGGCGGCATTCCTTTCGGAGTTCGGGGAAAGCCTCTTTGACTTGCTACTCTCGGAATACCTCAATGCGGCATTTCCGAGCCTGCACGCGGCGTTGCGCGCGCTCGACATCATCACCCAGCGGCGGATCGCCGCCACGGCCGGCCGCCCTGCCACCCAGGTGACCCGCGTTCACTGGGACCAGATCCCCAAGGTCTTGACTGATCCAGCGTCCATTCCCGAGCGGGTCTACGGCTGGGGGACGAACGACTTTGATTTTCATCGGTTGGCAGGCCATCTCCTCCAACTGTTCTTCACGTTGCATTGGCCCGCTTACATTGGACGGGTCGACCAAGCGCTGGCCCAAGGATTCAAAGATGCCCCGCACGATCCCGCCACTTCGATCAACTGGGGGCTGAACCTGCTGGTGTTCACCGATAGCATTGGAGGGCAAGAAATCGCGGTCGGTGTCGCGCTCCTGGAGTTGCCCGCGCAGGGCCCGGAAACCTCGGCCTCATCCTGCAACCGCTGGTCCCTTCAACCCTCGGCACTACTTTCAATCTGACGGAAAGCTTGCGGCGTGGAGCTGCGCGCAGGCACCGACGTAGCCACGACGGTCGGGGTTTTGCTGCGGCCTGACGATATCTCCGTTAAATTCCCTCTCCAACCCGGAACAAACCTGCCCAATGCCGGTTTTGGGGTGACCTTGCGTTATGCCCCAAACGCTGCCACGCTTCTTCTGGGCGCAGCGGGGCAAACGCGCGTCGAACTGAAGGGAGCGGCCACGACTCTGTCGATCGAGGTGCAGAACGGCACGCCCGAGGCTCGCCTCGAAGCCGCTCCGCAGGATCTGAAACTGATCATCGCCACGGGGGACCTCGACGGTTTTCTTGCGACTCTCCTTGGAAGCGGAGAACGCGCGCTTCCCATTGAGGTTGGACTGAAGTGGTCGAGCCAATCAGGCTTCAGCTTCCTGAGCGGCGCCGGCCTGGAAATCATCACCGCGCCCCATTTAGCCCTCGGTCCGGTGCGGGTGAATGAACTCGCCTTGGCCATTCGAGCGGTGGCTGACGCGGCTCAACCCCCAAGTCTCACCGGGCTGGCGACCGTTGCGATCGGCGGAACACTCGGTCCCATCTCTTTCGCGCTAAGCGGCATGGGCGTGCGCATGGCGTTGACTTTCTCAGACGGCAATGCCGGACCGTTCGACGTGCAGGTCGGCTTTCAACCCCCGAACGGCATCGGGCTCGAACTGGGCGGCGGCGGGTTCAGTGGTGGCGGATTCGTCAAGTATGATCCGAGCAAGGGCGAATATGCCGGGATGCTCGAGCTGGTCTTCCAGGAGAAGCTGTCGATCCGCGCGTTGGCGATTCTGGATACTCGCCCGCCCAATGCCACCGCCGGCTTTTCGCTCGTCCTGCTCATCGCGGCGGAGTTCGAGCCGATTCAACTTTCCTTTGGCTTCACGTTGCTTGGCGTCGGCGGACTCTTGGGACTGAACCGCGGCGCGTCCCTGGAAGCCCTGCGCGCCGGAATCAAGGACGGTTCGCTGCAGAGCATTCTGTTTCCGGTCGACGTGGTGGCGAACGCGCCGCGCTTGATCGCAGACCTGGCACGCGTTTTCCCGGCGCAGCCGGGGACGTTTCTGATTGGGCCCATGGCCAAACTGGGCTGGGGCACTCCCGCCTTGGTCACACTCGAATTGGGCGCCGTCCTCCAACTGCCCCGCCCTAAGATCGCCGTCCTCGGCGTGCTCCGGGCCGCACTGCCCGCCGACGAAGACCCGCTCGTCATCTTGCAGGTCAACTTTATCGGCACGCTTGACTTCGCCGCCGGACAGCTCGAATTCGACGCCGCGCTTTTCGATTCAAGGGTTTTGACTTTCACCCTCTCGGGCGATATGGCCGTGCGCGCGTATTGGAAGGAGAATGCGAACCTGCTCCTGTCGGTCGGGGGCTTTCATCCTGCCTATTCACCGCCGCCGATGAACCTTCGGCCGATGGAGCGCCTCGCATTAACACTTTTTCCGGACAACCCGCATGTTCGGGCGGAAGCTTACTTTGCAGTCACATCCAACACGCTGCAAGCGGGCGCCCGGCTGGACGTCTCGTATGACTTCAAAGTCTTCAACGTCTCCGGATTTCTGAGTTTCGACGTCTTGATCCAGCGGAGCCCGTTTCATTTTGTAGCGGATATTGCCGCGATGGTGGCGGTGCGGACGGGCGGCCATGTCCTCTTTTCGATTCAGTTGAAACTGACGCTGGAAGGGCCAGCACCGCTGCACGCACATGGCACTGGATCATTCGAGATCGGCTTCATCTTCACCATCACCATTCGGGTCAGCTTTGATGTCACGCTCCATGCGATCGCCGCCGCTGCCCTCCAGCCCATCAACGCTTTGGCCGCTTTGATCACCGAACTCACTAACCCGGCTAACTGGCGCGCCATCCTGCCCGCCAGAAGCGGCGCAGCCGTACCGCTGGCAAAGTCCGCCCGGTCGGACGCGAGCCCGATGCTTGACCCGGCCGGGACTCTCGAGATTTCGCAACGAGTCTTGCCGCTGAATATTCCTGTGCAACGCATCGGGTCGGCCGCAGCTGATTCTCCGGGCGTTTTTCGGATCAAATCAGCAAGCTTCGGCAGC
>JAXMHN010000025.1:0-80112 GCA_046346765.1 Verrucomicrobiota bacterium
CTTGGAGCGGACGGCCGAACCACCCCATCACCCAGGCAGAACGGAGCGATGGATGGGATATCTATGCGCGGCTTTTCAAGGCCGACGGCACCGCTGCCCAACCCGAGTTTCGAGTCAATTCGTTCACCTACGGCGATCAGTTCCGGCCCCGCTTGAGTTACCAGGACGGCATCAATCTGGTTCTCTGGACCAGCATGAAACAGGACGGTTCCTGGGAAGGCGTCGTAGCCCGGTTGGTCTGGCGAACGGGCGACTTCTTAAGCAAGGAATTCCGCATGAACACCACCACCGCGGGCAAGCAGATCTATCCGACGGTGGCAGCGGACGGCAATCATACCTTCCTCGGGGTCTGGTCGAGTTACGTCCCGGGAGGAACTGCCTTTGACCTGCTAGCGCAGCGCTACGGCTCGATGGCTGAATCAAGTCTGGGCGCTCCGGGCGCTCCTTATGTTTCGGCCCTGAGCCAGACCAGGCTGAGCGTCACCTGGCCCGAATTGGCCGGATACGAAGGTGTCCGCTACGAGGTGTATGTCGATGGCAACTCCGAACCAGTGACGGTTCAGAACAACTCCGCGATCATCGTCGCGTTGCAGCCGGATTCGACCCACTCGGTTAAGTTGGCCTACCTCCTCCAGGACGGAACGCGGTCGCCGCTCTCGGCGGCGGCGAGCGGCAAGACCTGGGCGGAAGACTCGAATTACGACGGCTTGCCGGACGACTGGCAGTCGCAGTTTTGGAAGGGAGATGCTTCACTGTGGCCGAACGCCGGGGCGGATAGCGACGGCGACGGTGCCAGCAACTTGCAGGAGTTGCTTGCGGGAACCGACCCGACGGATGCGGCCAGCGTCTTGCGACTTGGCATTCGTCCCACGGAACAAGGGCCTCTCCTGGAATGGAACACCGAGCCGGGCTGCATTTACCAAGTGCAAGTCCAAGCCCCCGATCATTCCTGGACCAGCGTTGGCCCGCCGCGATTTGCGGCCGGCAAGCAGGATTCTATCCCTGTCGATGGCGGTGGCGCCGTTGCCCTTTATCGAGTCATCAGAGTGAGGTAATACCTATGCGCCGATTTACGCAGTTGCTTTTGCTCAGTGCAATGTCGGTTGGGTTGGCCCGGCAAGTCGCTGCCTTCAGCCTTACGGGTCCGGCCGCACCTTGGATGACCCCCCGACTGGGCTATAACATCAATCCCCAGGTATGGCCCTCGGGACAGGGGTGGGGTGGCGGTGGACCAATGAACATTGGGGAAGAGTATCGCTATAATATTCCTACCCTTACTTACGGGTTCAGTCCGGCTTTCCTGGACTACTTTGGCCAACGCGGTGTTGAGGAAGTCGAGAAGGCCGTGGCGAGTATGAACGCTCTGCCGTCGATGGACTCAATCAATATCAACGACTTTCCGTTGACGTCGCAGCGGGTCAATCATCAGGCCGAGCAGCTCGGTCTGGCTGATGTCCGTTCCTTCGCTCTATCTTCTCTCGTTGAGAATTTTGGCTTGTCTGATCCCAGTCGGTGGGTCTTCACGCTGCGGAATCGGTGGACGGATCAGATCAGCACCAACTACTACGTGATCAAACGCAACTTCGACCCGGATACCTGGCAGCATAGCTCGTTCATCAATGGCCAACTCTGGACCTATACGCTGGTGGCGGACGTGAATGACGGCAGCCAGAGCTTCGTTTTCACGGAACCGGTCGACCCGCTGGCGGAAGGCGGTCTTCTGAATGCTCCGGTGGCGAGCGGCGGCACCGGCAACGGCCTGCTGCTATTGGGCGGTTATTGGTCCGGATTAACTCGCGACGATGTCGGCGGGTTTCGTTACATTTACCGGCACAATAACTTCAATACGGAAGCGGCACCGACGAACACCTTCGGGGCTGGACTCGGGGCGGTCAGTTCTGGGGGAAGTAGCTCACCCTGGTCGATCCCTGTCATTGGCACCAACACCGGCGGAGCCACCATTCCTGGCGCTTCGACCAATTTCGTCAACGTGGGCCTGCGCCCGGGTGTCGGGAAGATCACCCTTGTGCGGCACACCTCCGATTCCCAACTCGGTCCCTTCGACTCCAACATTGTCACTTACGCCGATACTTACGTCCTGAACGGACGAGAGATCAACCAGAACCTGATCCGGGCCTTCAATGCGCCCGACATTCTGTTCGATGCCGGCGATTTGCAGGGCGGCGATGGCGACCAAGCCTTTCCGATTGGGGCGGCTTTAGCGGTGCCGTGGCCGACGTTGGCCAATGGCACCCAGAATTACGGTCCCGGCACGATTCCACCGGCGGATGGCCCCAACCCGGGCTGGGTTTTCACGCTGAACAGTGTTGGTCCAGCGATCTACAACATCATTCTGAACGGCGTTTATTTCGTCAGCGAAATCAACAACTTTGGCCGGTTCTTTCAGTGGGGTTCTTTTGATGGCTCAGCCACCAATCCCCTCGTCTATCCTTTGAATACCAGCATCGAGAGTCTGGAAGCTTTCGTCCTGGGCGGCGGAAGTAGTGGAGGAGGAGGGGGTGGCGGCGGAGGAGCAGGGTCCTTTGTGGACACATGGACGCCGTCGACTATTGTGCTCTTGCCCCCTGGCAGCCTCGGTAATACCACCACCACCGGCGGCGGGACTGCGGGGGGGACGACGCCTTGACCATTGACGGAGCCAATTTGTATCCGAAACTTATGAACCGTTTCCTGTTAAGCATTCTCTCCGCGAGTCTGGTGGCGGAGTCGGCTTTCGCTCAAATCCCGCTTTACGAGAATCACGGCGTGCTCCAGACCGGCACCAACCTGCCGCCGCAGATCGACGCCTTGGCGTTCGCCAACTATGGCACGTTCGACGTGTTTACGGCCTTCCCGTTTGACTTCCAGAACGTGGTTAATTTTACCAATCGGGGGACGATGTTGGGCAGCCCTGGCTTTATCTTTCAGACTTCGTTCACTTCGGGCAAGCGCCTCCCCGCGGCTAACTTCGTCAATGCGAGCGGGGCAACGATCACCTCTGTCGACGGTGGTTTATCCGGCTTGTCGCTGAACGCTTTTCTGACGCCGTCGTTTCTGAACGTCGCCGCGACCAACGTCAGCGTGCAGGGGATACTCAGTGCCGGCGCGGGTGGATTGCTTCGGATTGAGGGCAACAATGTCGATGTCAGCCGAGGCGGTCTCGAAATCAGACGCCTCGAGGCCAGTCCTTTCTTGATTTACGAAACGGCCACCAACTTCTTCCCGGACGTCGGCATCGACGACATTTATTGGGCGACGACCAACGCCAACTTCCGGCCGGCGACGTTGCTCGATGTGAGCGTCGGCGGGACGAATGTCACGGTTCCCGGCCACATCGTCACGAACGCCAACGGCGGGTTACAGCGCGTGTCCTTCCGCTTGACCAACCCGCTGTCGTTTGTGCAGACGAATAAGGTCACGGACACGAACTGGCTGGTTCAAGGAGTGTTCGTCGGCTTGGCCGACGCCAGTCTGCTCGCCCAAGCGCGTTTCGCCGATGGCCCGGTTATTACGAACCTCTTTAAGACCGTCGTGGTCCAGCTGGCGATGCCGGAGTCGAACGTTGTTACCGGCGATATTGCTGTCAACACGCTCTATATCAGCGATGACCTTGCCTCGAACACCAACTACACGATCCTGAGTAACATCCTCTCCGCGCCGGTTGGCAGTTACCGCCCGGCCAACTACCGTTTGACCCGCGACCCACCGAACGATTGGTTTCTCGGCACGGCCCCAACTCACTCGGTCCGTCCGGATCTGTATTACGATACAACCCTGTCGAACGCGGTCGTGACGAATTTCTTTTCGTCCTACGCGGCTAATCTGAGTTCCCTGCCTCTGCAGCCGCCGCAGGTGCCTGGGTATGATGTGACCAATCTTCCCGGTCGCATTGAAATTCAAGCGAACGACCTCAACTTGAACCGCACGCGCATTCGGGGCAACGCCTTGGTGACGATCGACGCCAAAAACCTGCTTGGCAGCACCAATTCGGTGGTGGATTCGCCCAACCTGAATTACTTGCTTGGCGCCGTTAACCACACCTTGATGGTCACGAACCTGGCGAAAGAGTTTGTCTCCCGCTTTGGCGGCCAGATCCGGCTGTGGAGCGCGGTCTGGACCAACAATAGCGGGACGGTGGTGACCAATGTCGGCCCCGACCCGAATGACCCAAGCCTGACGGCCACCAACGTATCCACCAACGTCATCGAAATCGGGTATCACGCCTTCGTGGTCGACGCCACTGGCATGCAAACGATCGCGCCGGTCCAGACCTACGATTTCCAGTTGCGGGCTGCAGACGTGGTGGTGGGCGACGCGCTCAATGTGACGCGCACCTTTTTTACAACCGCGACAAACTTCACCATCGCAGGATCGCTCGCTTTGAACGATCGCGCGGAGTACTGGCGCGGCACGAACGCGCCGAACTTGGTGAACTTCACCAATACGGGAAATCTCTTCGTCTTCAACGCGGCCAACTTTGTGGAAGGTCGGAGCAATGCCTATTCGAGCTTTGTTAATCCCCCCCAGGGAACGATGGACCTGGCTGGAATGACGCTGCGGAGCGGTACTTCAGGCGAACGCCATCCTGACCTCGGATGACGGTATCACGTTGGATGTGAAATCGGGCCGCTTGGAAGGGAAAGCGATCTTCTCGTCGCGCGATGTAGTCTGACGCAGCTGACCTTAAGTTTCTTCCGCCAGACAAACGTCGTCAATGGCTCCATCGTTCTGAATACTGCTTCCGGCATTGCGGACAGCGGTCAGGGCTCGGCCAACTTCTGGACGGTTGGGAACGGGTTCCATTTGCTGGTGAAACCGCAATTCGGTGATTTGCTGGGCACGTCCATCCGCACCATCGCCCAGAGTTCACGACGATCGAGCACACCTGGGCGGGCGAGGACCGGGGCGGATCGGACGCTGGCTTTGGCGGGAATAACGTCGCCGTGCATTAAGCTGACCCTCGACGGACAGTTCGACAGCGTCGTCGATTCAGTGGCGCCGGGGAGCACAACGCCTACCGTCGATTACCTCCGCCATCACCAATAGCGTGTTCACGGCCTTCCAAAATAATGATTTGGGAGCCGGGCTGGAGATCGATGACAACATGGTCATTTACTTCGCGTCGGCCAGCGTGCCGGCCGAGCAGCTTGATGGCCAGCTGGGCAATCGCCTCCGCTGGGTGAGCAGCTTCAAAGGCCCGAATAGTGCCGTCGATGTCCTGCGGCGCAACGGCCGCATCGATCAGATGAATCGCGCAGTTCGCGAAAGCACCATCATCGACTCGGACGACGATGGACTGCCCAATGCGTCCGATCCGTTCCCGTTGGATCCGGACACGCCGCTGGCTTTGACCGGCGTCGCGGTGGACACGCCTCCATCGACCGTTTCGTTTTCATGGGACGCCAAACCTGCCACTGTCTACCGCGTGGAGTTTACCTCTTCGTTGGGGAGCGGGGATTGGCGACATTTGACAGACTACACCAACACCACGTCGAAGGTGAAGGCTGCTGTCGTGCAGGATTGGTTGTCGAGCGGCTCAGCCCAGAGGTACTACCGAGTCCAGGCTGTGGGACAACTGAAATAAGTTGATCGAAAGTTATGTGTAAACCGCTTCCCTTCTACCTGATCGGCAGCCTTGCGCTTACGGTCGGTTCGCTGTCGGCCCAAACCAACGCTACATCACCCTCGAGACAGGATCCCCGAGTTCATCCCGCGTATTCCTGGCCGGTACTCATTTCCTGGGTCACCACCGCTTCAGGCCAGCGCGGACGAAGCTTCGCGCCGGCGTCGTGGTCAAGCAACAGCTGGAACTGGTCCCGGGCTTGGTCGTGCTGGAAGCTCGTCCGACTGTGGCTTCGCCCCGGTCTGTCCAGGCTGCCAATCCGGATGCCCAGGCGCAGACGCTTGGCCGGAACATCGCTGCCCTGCGGCACCGGCTTGTTCGGCGTCCGTGCAGCCTTCGATACACCAAAGCCGATTGACGCCGACGGACGCTGCCTTCGTGGATGGGACTCTCTGGGGTTTGCGCAATACCGACCAGGATGGGGAATCGCGGGTGCGGACATCGATGCGGTGCGGGCGTGGATAATACCACCGGCTCGACAAACGTGATCGTGGCGGTGATTGATTCGACGTTCGATATACGCACACCGGCGACCTGGTGGGGCGGGCCGTGGCATAACCCAACCGAAATCGCGGGCAACGGCGGATGAGCGACGGGGATGACTTCATTGACAACATCATTGTCATGCAGTCAACGGCACTGGCGATCCGATGGATGATGTGGGCCACAGGACACACGTCGCGGGCGCACCGTAGCGCGGCGGCCAACGGCGGAGGCTCCTCTGTCGGCGTGGCCCGGCAAGTGCGGATGCAGCTGGCCTGCAAATTCCTCGGTTAGAACGGCGTTGGATTGACGGATGACGCCGTGCGCTGCATCCAGTTCGCGACAGAAGGCGCCAAGGTCATGAATAACAGCTGGGGCGGCGGACCGTTCGATGCCTTGTTCGACGCCATTTCGAAGCCCAAAAACAGAATATTCTCTTCGTCGCGTTTGCTTCGGCAATGACGCGAACAACAACGACGTTTTCACCGGATTACCCCTCCAGTTACCAACTCGATAACATCGTTTCGGTCAGCGCCTCGATCGCTTTGACAACCCCGCCGTCTTTTCAAACTACGGCGCGACCAACGTCGACGTGTTTTTTGCCCCGGGCGTTGATATCTTCTCGACTTTACCTTTAATTCGTCCGACACCGCGTATGAGTTCCTGGCTGGCACAGAAGTATGGCCGCTCCCCACGTCAGCGGTGTGGCGAAAACTGATCATCTCTAAATACCCCCAAGGCGCTGTTGCCTGAAATCCGTGAGCGTATCATCTCGACGGCGGTTCGCATTCCCAGCCTGGTCGGACGCGCCGTCAGTCAGGCCCGCGTGAATGCTTATCGCGCCTTAACGAAAACACAACCGACGGCACGATGGAAATCTCGGTGTATCCTCCGCCCGGCAATGATTTGCTCATCGGCAGCATCGTGCCGATGTTTGTCACAGTCACCGACTTGCTTCCGGTGACGAATGCCACCGTCAAAGCTACCATCGGTGGCACCACCAACGTGGTGACGTTCCAGAACAATGGCACTCCACCGGACCTGGTCGCGAACGATGCGACTTACAGCACAGGCGTACGGTGCCGGTGAACCTGTTGACCAATGACCCTTGGCGATCAATTTCCAACATCACCGCCCCGGCAAGCAGCCCGTTGACCAACACGATCATCCTATGCATCGTCGCCGCCCGGCGGGCCGGCAATTTCGAGACCGCAGCCAAGATCCCGGCGTCCGAGGCGGTTTGTTCACCGCCACCAACCGCTTTGCCACCATGCGATTCCCGGATGAACCCCGGCATCGCCCAGGTGCCAACGGTGGATGCCTCGCTCTGGTGGAATTGGTCACCTTCCCGGAGTGGCGCGGCATCGCCTGTGGATACCGCCGGCAGCGCGATCAACACGGTCTTGGCCGTCTATACAAACAACACTCTCCGGACACTGCCTGGGAGATCGCGTCCGTCGATGACGCCCGGTTGCCTGGCTCGCGTCTGCAAGGTTACGTGCAATTTTGACGCGATCAGCTGGATCACCTATCGGATCGCAGTGGCCGGTTTTGACGGCGAACGCGGTTGGGGAATCCCGCGAGGAGTTGAACCGGGCGGCAAGCCGACACCAACACGCCCGTAGCCATCATTACCAGTCCTGTCGCGGAGTTGTGCTCCGCAGGCGTACAGAACCGCCGCCTGACCATCACCGGCGTCGCGGCTGATCCCGGAGCCGAACGCGTCGGGAGTCAAGGAAGTCTTCGTCCAAGAGTAGAACAACGGCCTGGCGGATAAGGCATTCAGGACGACCAACTGGTCGAGGGCCTGAACTTGCTGAGTGTGGGCATCAGCACCATTCGGTGACTGCGGTCGACTTTGCGGGCAATCGTTCGGATCCGGACGTAATCAGCGTGCGCTATGATCCGGTCAACTCCGCGAACGACATGTTCTTCAATGCCTTGGAACTGACCCGGGGCCCGCGGCACGGTCACTGGAAAACACTACGAACACGGCCAGAGTTCGGTGAACCGTATCACGCGGGTAGCAGAGGTGGTAAATCGCTCTGGTGGTTCTTCCGGGCGCCGGCTGACGGCGTTCTGTCTCTCACGACGATCAATTCCGATTTCGACACCTTGGTGGCCGTTTTACACCGGCACCAGGGTGAACAACCTCACGCTGGTAGGCAGCAATGACGACGTGGTTGACGGCGTGGCTGGCGTCTTAAACGAAACCGTCCGTGGAGGACAGGGTCACCATGTTGTGGTAGATGGCTATGCCGGTAGCTACGGCGCAGCGTCAAACTCGATTACCTTCTCGACCGGCGGGGTCTGGCACGTGGAAACTCAGGCTCCCGACGGCGGGTTGGTCACTCCTGGAACGGGATTTTACCCCGCAGACACCAATCTCGTGTTCGGCGGTGCCTGGTCCGGGCCGGGTCGACCAGTGGGAGGGGTAGTGTACTTCGGTGAGAATCATGACGATCGTGGCTGATAGCGATTGCAGTTGATCAGCGTTTCAAGGCCCACGAACCTTCCAGAAGGCTTGAGAGCGGCGGATTCGGTTCGCTCCCATGGATCACGGCGGGAAATGCGCCTTGGTTGTTCAGGCGACTTGTCCGATTCCGGCCGATTCGCGGCCCGGTCGGGAAGATACGCATGGCGAGACCGTTCGTTGATCTGCGGCCAACGTCACTCTGGCGGCCGGCAGCGCTTCATTCGATTTCAAGGTGAGCTCAGAGGCCAATTAGGATTTCCTGGAATTCTTTCCTGAATGGGCGTCGCTTGGATCGTTGGTCTGGCGAAGTAGGATGGTTGACGTTCCGGTTTGACGTGCGGCTGGTTCTAACGCTTGAATGGCGATATCGAAGGACCCCGTCAGCGTCAGCCTGGGATTGGATGCTGCCTTCATTGACAGCCTGGAGCTGCCTCGTCGTCTGCTCCAGCCGCTGCGCCGACTCTTAACCTCGTTCGTCTGAGTGATGGACGGGTCGAGTCACCGTGCAGGTCAAGTGAATGGGGATTACACCATCCAGGTGTCGCGCGACCTGGTGAATTGGGAAGCTCTGACCCGAGCCTCGGCCAGCTCAGCTGGCAAGGCTACCTTTATCGATTCAGCTTCCGGGGCCGGTGAAAATCGGTTCTATCGCGTCGTCAACAACTCGAGCGCCAATTAGCTCGATCTCGTTCCGGCCGTGGCGGGGACATCCAGATGTCCCCTGATGGTTGAGTGGAATTCGCGCATAATGCGTGAAAATCCCGCAGGAGCCATTTTGCACGGTTTTTACACCTCCTCCCGGCGCCATGAAGCTCATCGGTTTGACCGGCGGCATCGCGATGGGAAAATCCACCGCTGCGAATCTATTGGTGCGACTGGGGATCCCGGTTCTCGATACGGATGTGGTGGCCCGCCAGCTCGTTGAGCCAGGACAGCCTGCCTTGGCGGAGATACAAGGGGCCTTTGGGGCCGACGTGATCTCTTCGAACGGAGGCCTGGACCGGGCCGCGATCGCGCGCAAGGTCTTCTCCGATACTCTCTTGCGGCAAAAGCTAGAGCAAATCCTCCACCCTCGAATTCAGCGGGTTTGGCAGGACCAAGCAGACGCGTGGCGAGTTGAAGGCATCGCAGCGGGAGTCGTGGTGATCCCCCTTCTTTACGAGACCAACGTCGCAGCCAGGTTCGATGCGGTGGTATGTGTGGCCTGTTCCGCCTCCACACAACAAAGTCGGCTCCTCGCTCGGGGCTGGAGCGCGGAAGAGAGTTCGCGGCGCCTTCAAGCCCAATGGCCGATCGAGAACAAAGTCAGTCTTAGCGATTTCGTCATCTGGACCGAGGGCATTATCGAGATCCTTTCGGAACAGCTTCGGAGAATCTTCATCGACTGGTGTCCGATCGAACGCGGTGTGTAAGGTGTGTCCGAATGACGGGACGGAGCTGAGGCTGGGGAGCGGCACCATGGCATTCGTCCTCGCCGAGTTGACCCTGAGCGCCGCCGCGCCATGGTCGCTTGATCGTCGCTTGAGAATTAATGAAAAGGATTCGTTATTTTTCTTCTCATTTGGCGCTATTTTTCAAGCTGCTGATGATGAAGGTATTCCAGGCGAAAACGTTACGCTCGGTTTTGGGCATGCCTTCAAACGCTCGGCCGAAGGGTGAATGCCCGTTTTCGCCTTGCGGAGTCGAGCCCAGGCGGAGGTCTGAATTCCAAGCGGTCCCTGCGATCCCCGGGGGCCATTAATGGTTGGTCGGAAGGGAGGGATGCGACTCGTCTTGGGGGCCGGCCGCGGCTTTGAGTCATTTAAGGCGGATTGTCAACCGCTCCGCCCATCTTCTTCTCCAATTCGGTGACCCGTCTCAGTAATTCGGGGAGTTGCTGGAGAGCTACAACTTGACGTTTCATCTGCCTATCCGGGCGAGCTGGGGTGCCGAACCACTTCTCGCCATCCGGGATATCGTGCATGACACCGGACTGAGCCGCGACGGTGACGCGGTCGCCCAACTTGAGATGACCAGCTAAGCCGACCTGTCCGGCCAGTATCACGTAGTTGCCCAAGCGAGTGCTTCCGGCGATGCCAGCTTGGGCGATAACGAGGCAGTTTTCTCCGATGACGACATTATGGGCGATCTGCACCAGATTATCGATTTTGCTTCCCCGGCCGATCACGGTTGGGCCGAGGGCTCCGCGGTCAACGGTGACGTTGGCGCCAATCTCGACATCGTCATGGATCAGCGTGACCGATCTGAGGCGCTACGATGAACGCGCTTGATCGAGAACGTAGCTGGAAAGCCATCCAGGGCGATCACGGTTCCGGCGTGGATTCTGACCCGGAGCCCGAGCTGGGTGCGCGGGTAGAGGACGACGTTCGGAAACAGATGAGCATCGGCGGCGATCGCGCAGTTGGCGCCGACCAGGGTCATGCCTTCCAGAACCGTGCGGGGACCGATACGACATCATCCGCCACGACATCAGTCCGATGTAGGCACTGTCGTCGATCTTGGCGGAAGGCGATCACGGCCGAAGAATGAATGCCGCCGGCAAAGGACGGTTCGGGAAAGAAGAGCGGCAGCACCTTGGCGGCTTAATCCTCGCATTCGGCACCCGGATCAGGCATTTCGTGGAGGTCGCGAATTTCGTCAGGATCGCGGCAGCAGCGCTCTGCTCAGCCCCATGCGGAAGTAACTTTCGTTTTCCGCGAAAGTGAGATCGCCCGCATTTCAGCAGCGCTGGCAGGTGCGAAACCTGTAAGGGCAACGTTTGGGTCGCCGGTGACTTCGCTTGCGCCGGGTGGTTGGCGATTTCAGGGCGGTGAAGGCCATGACAGCGAAGTCAGATGCCGCGTTCGTGCCGAATCTTGTTCCCGGACAATGACCTGCGGCTGCCATCGTTTGGCCAGGGCGTGTCGACCATGGTGTAGCTCATGATGGTAGGCGATCGCCAGCCTTTCCGAGGTGAGCGGTCGCGCCGTTCAGAACCGGTTACAACCCTGCCTCGCCTGGGATCGCGTAGGTTTTCAAATCGATGGCCATTAGCGAGGTTGCTGCACAGGATGCGCTCATACGGATAGAGCCCGACTTTGTCCATGAGGTCGGCTGCGATCGTCAAACTGCCTTCGTAATCCACATGGGCCGTCGGTGACAGCGGCCCGGTGAATTTTCGACTTCAGAAGATAAACCTGCATAGGAAACAACTGGTACGATTATGTCTCAACGTCAATCATGGCGCGTGCGCAACTGCCCACCTGAGGTGCATCGGCTGCTCGAGTTGGCTTTGGCTTTGCCGGGGCTGGAAAACAACCGGGCGTAGCCCGGTTGTTTTCAGGCATCGGCGCCAGGTGCGTTATTCCACCATCCGAAGGAGCTTCGAATTGAGGCCGCCAGGCGCTGCCTTCGACAGTCTGCCAGTCATTTCGTTGACTGAAATTCCTCGAGAACTATAAAATCGCCGGTGCGTAATTCAATCTCATATCTGCCATGACTACTTCCGGCCGAAGAATACGAGTGGCCCTTGTTGGCTGCGGCGGCATCACGCAGAATCGTATTCCAGGGTTAGGCCCTTTGTCCGGATGTGGAAGTGGCGGCTCTGTGTGACACGGACGAGGGCTGTTTGGAGCGGGCGCGTCAGGCGACTGGCGTTCACACGACTTCGACACGTTACGGGAGATTGTCAACGGGGATAGTATTGATGCCGTGGTCATTGCGACGCCGAACGTGACCCATCGCGAGATCGGCACCAACAACTTCCATAGCTGCTGGCAATATTGCTGAAAAGCCCTGGCTATGAGCAGGAAGAAGCCAGGGAGATGGCAGGAGCTGCTGATCGAGCTCGGGTGCGGCATATGACCGCCTTCACTTACCGCTTTGTGCCGGCCATGAGGTACTTGTCGCACTTGGTCAACGTGGAGATCTCGGGCAGCCGTATCGTACACCGATCCTGTCGCACCAGGATTGGGGTAGCCGCAATTTGGGGTGGCGGCAGGGTGAAAAAGCTCGCTGGGAGCGGCGAGTTGGGCGATATGCTCAGCCATCGCATTGATTTCGCTCACTTGTTAGTCGGCCCGATGCGGCGATTGGTCGCTAATTTGAAACAGATCGTTCCGGTTCGGCAGGATTTGCCTAGCGATCTCGAAGACTGGGTCGCGATTCTGGCCGAGTTCGAGAATGGCGCTTCCGGTGTGCTCGAGAGCAGCAAGTTGGCGAGCGGCCGCAACGAGAGCTGGTGGAGTCTCGACTACGTGGAGGTGAACGGAAGCGAACGCTCCTTCGTTTTTACGACGGGCGAATGGAATCGGCTCCAAACCGGTCCGGCTGGCGGGCCTGGGTTGGAAACGATTGAAATTCCAAAGGAGTTCTGGAAATCCCCAGGGAGCCCGCGCAACCCACAGGAAGGTGACCCTCTCGTTACCTTCCGTTACGATCAATCGTGGGAGTTTATCAGCGCCATCCGCGAGCAGCGGCCGTGTAAACCTGACTTCCACGATGGAGCACTGGCCCAAGCGGTGATGGACGCGGCGGTCGAATCAGCGCAGAGCAAGCGTTGGATCGATCTGAATGCCGGTGCCGAACGCGCCGCGGTTCGGTAGAAGCCGGCTCAACCTGCTTCAAGGGGCACTGGCGCGACCAACATCTCTCTCGGAATTGACGATTCTATGCCGAAAACAGCTATTGTGACGGGCGCGGGAAGCGGCGTGGGCAGAGCGGTCGCCATTGCGTTGGCACGGGAGGGCTGGCAACTGGCGCTGGTCGGCCGACGCGCCGAAGCGTTAAGTGAAACGGCGCGGCTTGCGCAAACCGCGAAGCCGGATTGTATGGTGTGCCCGTGCGACATCGGCCACTCGGCGGCGGTTGAGCAGATGGGGCGGGAGGTGACTGCCCGTTTTGGGAGCGTCGACGTCCTGGTGAATGCCGCCGGCACGAACGCCCCGCAACGCGCTCTCGAGGTGCTTGGGCTGGGTGACTATCAGGAGATGATCAACACCAACCTGCACGGCGCTTACTATTGCGTTCAGGCGGTGCTTCCCGGCATGCGGACCAGGAAGCAGGGAACGATCATCAACATCGTTTCGGACGCCGGCAAACAAGCCAGCCCCAAAGCAGGTCCGGCCTACGTCATGAGCAAATTCGGGCTAGCTGGCCTGACTCAGAGCATCAATGCGGAAGAGCGGGCACGTGGCATTCGGGCCTGCGCCATTTTCCCCGGGGACATTGATACTCCTTTGCTCGAGAAGAGGCCGACTCCGCCCGATGCGGAAGCGCGCGGTCGGATGCTTCAGCCGGAAGACGTGGCCGAATGTGTGCTGTTGGCAATTCATCTTCCCGAGAGGGCCATTCTGGAAGAGATGATCCTTCGTCCGCGCTGAAGCGCCATGGTTGGCAGCTGGGCTTCGCTGTTGGCCCGAGGCGAGTTGCGGCTGGGGAACGGGCGGGTAAGTAATCACTCAAGTTACTAACGGCTCAAATCCCGCAATTTATTCTTGAGGATCTTGCCGGTTGCATTACGCGGCAAGCTGGGCAGGACGACGACGCGCCGGGGGACCTTGTAGTCGGCGAGACGCTCTTTGACGAATTGGAGGAGAGCGCGTTCATCCAGTTCGGTGTTGTCGAACGGAGAGACAAAAGCCAGAGGCTGTTCGCCTTTGCGCGCGTCGGGCACTCCCACGACGGCTGCTTCTTTGACACCTGGGAATTGGTAGATAATTTCTTCGATCTCGCGCGGGTAGACATTGATGCCGTTGACGAGCAGCATGTCCTTTTTCCGATCGGTGATGAAGTAGTAGCCATCGGGGTCGCGGTAGCCGACGTCTCCGGTCAAGAAGCCAGCCATCGCGCAACGTCGTGGCGGTTTCCTCCGGCTGGTTCAATAGCCTTGCATGACGTTCCCTCCGCACACCGATCTCGCCGACTGTGCCGATGGGTGGCGGCTCGCCGGCATCGCTGGGAATGGCCATCTCCACGTTGGGAACCGGCACACCAGTCGAACCGGCTTTCCATAGGCTAAATTGGGTTCATCGACACCACCGGGCTGGCTTCACTCAGGCCGTAACCCTCTAAGAGTGGGATGGGGAACTTCTCATTGAATTCCCGAAGCACTTCACGCGGCAACGGCGCCGCTCCACTGATGCAGAGGCGCAGGGACAGGTTCTCAGGCAAGGCAGCATTGGTGAGAGCGCGGAAGAATTGGGGAATGGCCGGCAGGATGGTCGCCTGGCGAGCCAGCGCCTCGGCCAGGATAGTTTTTGGCGACTGCAGCGTTTTAATCAGGACCATCGAACCGCCAACGCTCAGCGGGAGTAAGATGCCGACGGTCAGCATGAAACTGTGAAACATCGGCAGGAGAACGACAAAACGATCAAAGCTCACCGCCTGCAGCATCTGGCGGCAGCTTTCGACGTTATGCAGCAGGTTGCCGTGTGAAAGCATCGCCCCTTTGGGGTGGCCAGTCGTTCCCGAGGTGTAGATGATCAGCGCCAGATCCGACTCGGTTTGGGGCGGAGAAGTCCACTCCGACGGGCTGGCCGAGCCCATTTTGGCCAGAGTTTCGACGGGCAGGATGCGGAGCCCAGGTTGACTGGCCTGCAATTCCCCAAACCCTTCACTCAGAGCAGTCTCGCTGATCAGAACATCGATGCCCGCGTTCGCCAGGATGTAACTCACTTCCCGCGGGCGGAGGAAGTTGTTGATCGGAACAACGACCGCTTCGGCCATCCAGCTGCCGAAAAGGCAACTGACGAAGTCCGGACAGTTCTTCAGCCAAAGCCCCACCCGGGCGCGCGGCTTGAGTTGAGTGTGCTGGACCAGGACGGTGCGCACTTGCAGTGCCTGCTGGAACAACTGCTGGTAGGAGAGTTCCACATCTCCCCAGAACACTCCGACACTGTCGGAGTGCTTTTGCGCGGACGAGGCGAAGGCCGAAGCGAGATTCATGGCATTGGGTTCCAGGGGCGAAAGTTAAGGCGCGGGGTTCGCACGGTCAATCTGCTTCCGTTTCGAGAGGGAATAGGGTTATGTACGCCGGTGATCGATTCCCAAACCGGGTTGGACAAGTTTCTTCCCCAGCTAAAGACAGGGGAGATACTAGCGGTGGATACGGAGGCGGACAGTCTCCACGCTTATCCCGAAAAGCTTTGCCTGATCCAGGTAAGCCATCCCAGTGCCGACCTGCTGATCGATCCGCTCGCTGACCTGGACTTGCGCCCTTTGCTGGAAGTGCTCCAAAGCAAGCAAGTGATTCTTCACGGCGCGGATTATGATCTGCGACTGCTGCACCGCACGTTTCAGTTTGTCCCGGCAGTGATCTTCGACACGATGTGGGCCGCCCGGCTTCTTGGGTTTAAAGAGTTCGGACTCCAGGCCTTGGTCCGCGACCTCCTGGGTGTCGCGCTCGAAAAGGGCCCGCAGAAGGCGAACTGGGCTTTGCGCCCGCTTCCAGCCAGGATGGCAGCCTATGCTCTGAATGATACGCGTTTTCTCATGCCTTTGGCCAAAATCCTGCAGGAGCAACTGGCCGCGAAAGGCCGGCTCGAATGGTTTGCGGAAGTGTGTGCCAAAGTGATTCGGGAATCGTCGCGGCCGCGAGAAGTGGATCCGGATACAATCTGGCGCGTCAAAGGCAGCGACCGGCTTGACCGTCCGGCCATGGCCATCTTGCGGGAGCTATGGCGCTGGCGCGAGCTGGAAGCGCGCGAGTCTAATAAGCCGCCGTATTTTGTCATGAGTCATGAGAAACTGGTGGCGATCTCAGCGGCTGCCAGCCAAGGCCGGCCGGTGCAGGATCTTATGCCGCCGCGCTTCTCTGCCAAGCGCGCCGGACGGCTTGGCGTTGCGTTGCAGCACGGCTTGGAACTGCCGGCGTCGATGCATCCGCGGCCGAGACGCTCTTTCGCGATCAGGCTCACCCGGCCCCAGCAGCTCGAGTTTGACCGGTTGAAAGAGGTCCGCGACCGGGCGGCGGGGGAGTTGATGATTGATCCGACGTTGATCGCGAGCAAAGCCGAGCTCTTATTATTGGCTCGGAACCCGTCGGTGGAGAGTGGCGAGTTGATGCGTTGGCAGCGACACCTGCTGCGGCTTTCGGTGTGATGGGAACGAGTCCCTGGCTGGGGTCTAGGTTTTTCCCTGATCAGTTTACCAGCCGGCTGCCTGATTGCTGGTGTCGGCAAGCTATTCCTAGGATATGCTTTACCAGACCAGCCTTTCGCATTCAGAACGTGAGAGGGGGGTTACCGTAGGACTGAGCTGCCAGACAGGTGACAGCCGCGAATGGACTGTCGAGTGCCTTCGCCAGGCGCGCCCATCGAAGGGCAGCACAGGCTATGATTAAGTACTATCTCATTTTAGCCTGTTTACTGGCGCCGCAGCTGGCTGCCGGCCCTTGGCGTCCACCCGATCGCCTGCTCCATGCCGTTCGCTATGTTGAATCCAATCACGGCCTGTTCACCTGGGGCGACAATGGCCGTTCGCTCGGCGAATATCAGCTCTCCGAAGCTGCCTGGATGGACGTAACGCTCTGGAGGAAATCCCGGGGCCTCGCCACTTTTTCGTATCGCCACGACGTCTGGGACCCAACCATCAGCCGGTCGTATGCGGCCGACTATTTAAGCCTCCTGCACCGGGAACTAAAGAGACGGCTCAACCGTCCGCCCAATGTGCTCGAACTCTACGCGGCTTATAATCTCGGGCTGAGCGGCTTCGCACAGTGCGAATACCAACTCGGCCGGGTCAACCCGACAACCGCCCGCAAGTGCCGACAGATCCGCGCCTTGATGGCGGCGAAGTAGGCTCTCGCCGTGGTTCGAACTCCTGGGCGGATCCGCGCCCGGCACCGCCTGCCGCAGCGTTGCGTTTAACTTCGTGCTCGGGGATTTCCCCACTAGCCGCTTGGTAGCTGGATTCGGGCAGAAACAGGCGGTTGCCTGATTGATAGCTGCGGAGTGACTGGTCTAATTGGGCATCATCTTCTGCCATGAGCGAGGAGCGGGACCTACAGATCAGCCAGCTGCGACGCGAGAGGGGTCGAGGAAATGATTCCGGCGAATACGGCCAGAATGGGCATCACTCATCGCGCAGAGAAGCGGGCACGGAAGGCTTCCAGGAGGCCCGGCCGCGCTTTCTCAATGCGCCCGCGGGGCCGCGGGACCTCAGCCCGCGTCATAGCGCCTGGGTCATCGCCGAGCTCTTGCTTCGAAGGTGGCTGGTCTTGGTCTTGTCCGGGATTGGATGTGCCGCGGTCGCCTTCTTGATTGGACTTCGGCTGACCAGCGATACCGCGACCGTCAGCCTGATCCGGCGCGAGAATCCCAATGCCTTCACTGCCGGCAGCTCTGAGGGCGCTCCCCAGGCTTACCTCAGCCGGGAATTGTCAGCGCAAACCCTGTTCGGCCTGATGCGTTCGCCGGAGGTATTCCGGCGGGCGAGCGCAAAAGCCAATCCACCGGTGGCTCCGGAGCAGTTGGCGGCGATGTTTCGGGTGATTCCGGAGCGCAATCCTGATTTTGTGACACTGGGGCTTTCCGGCAAGCAGCCGAAGGAGGTGCTGGCCAAGTGGCTGAACGTGTGTGCGGATGAGGTCGTGCAGTACACCAAAGAGCTGCAAGCCACCGAGGCCGGCAGTATCGGTGACTTCCTCAGCCTCAAACTCAAAGGGGTGGAAGCTGAACTGAACCAGGTCAACGCCAGCATCGGCGCGTTTTCCGAACGGGCGCAAAGCTTGGATGTGGACAAGGAAGTGGAAGCTTACACCGCAAAGTTGGTTGAACTCGAAAGCAAACTGGAGGCGGTGCGCATCGATCGAGACACCCTGGACCTGCGCATCGAGAACTTTCGAAAAGCATTGATCGATCAGACGCCCGGGTCCGATCGGCTGGCGCTCGCCCAGGATGAATTAGATCGCTTGCGCGCCAAGGGTTATACCGATTTGCACCCGGAGGTGGTCCGGCAAAAGGCGATCGTCGAAAGCCTGCAAAAGCCGGCCACCCCCGAACCGAGTTCTCTGCTGTCGTCCCGGACGCGCGCTGGGACGTTTGCGAATACCGTCCAGTTCGAGATTCTGCAGCTGCAAGGCTTGAAGGAGGTGCGCGAGCGCGAATGGCACGAATACCAGGCCCTGAAAATCCAAATGCAGGAGAAGGCGAAACGGCTTTCGAAGACGGCGGTTGAATATGCGCTCCTGAAGGCCGGACAGAAACGGCTGTCCGATCTCCGCGTGACGCTCGTGAGCAAAGAACAGGAAGCGGAATTGCTCCGCGACCATGCGCTCGGCTACTTCAAAGTCCACGCCTATGCGACGCCGGAGGACATCACCGGCCGCAAGCGTCTCCTGGCCGTGACCCTTTTCTCTATGGTCGGCGGGTTGTTGGGAATGCTGGCGGCGGCCGGCTTGGTTTTCATCGCCCAGGTCATGGATACGAGGGTGAAGACAGCCGCCGATTTGGAGCGCTGCACCAGTCTGCCGGTGCTCGCCACGCTGGGTGACCTGCGGCAAATGACGCCCCAGGAGCAAATCAATTGGGCCTTCCGCACTTTGACAATTCTGCAGGGCCGTTTGAATGGCTGTTCGGATGAGACGCTGGTGTGCGGGGTTATTTCGTCGCAACACGGCGAAGGTCGTTCCACCTGGATCGATTTGTTGGTGAGTGCCGCGAGCCAACGTGGGATGCGCGTGCTGACTGTCGCCACGCGCCCTGCCCGGGCGAGTGATGAGATGCCGGAGCCGGCGTCGAAGCAAATGGCCATGTTGCCGGTTGGGCCAACCACCACTTTGACCAAGAGTGTCTTGGCTTTTCCAGCTCAGGTGACGGAACAATTCAATGACCCGAAAGCCCAACCGATCGTGCATATTCCTCTGCCCGGTTGGGTCTGGAACCTGGAGCGTCGTCAGCAATGGCGCACGGCTTTAGAGCACTGGGAGAACATCCCCAACCTCGTCCTCCTGATCGAATTGCCTCCTGCTTGCCAACCCGAATCAGTCCTCTTGGCGGAGCACCTGCCCCAAGTCATTTGGCTCGCACAAAGCGGCGCGGCCGAATTCGAAGAGACGCAAGCCCAGCTCGAAACGCTGCGGCATGCTCGCTGCCACCTGGTCGGCGCGGTGTTGAATCGAGAACCCCGTTCCTCAGCCCGACGGAGGTTTGCCACCTGGGCGCAACGGCTTGGCGCCGTGGCCGCGGGCGCCTGGCTTGCCCTTGCCACGGTCGACGCCGCCGAGTCTTCCCCTGGTTTTTCGATTGTGGCTTCGACCAAGCGGGCTGCCTGGCAGGAGCGTCTCACCCTGGGACCGGGTGACACATTGGACGTGCAAGTTTACGGTCGCCCCGAGCTGACCCGAACGAATTTGGTCGTCGGTCCCGACGGTCGGATCAGCTATCTGCATTTGCGCGATCTGACCGCGAGCGGTCTGACGATCGATGAACTGCGCGCCCAATTCGATCGCGAGCTGGCGAAATTCTATGTGACGCCTCGGACGATCATCGTTCCGACCGGCTTTAACAGTAAGAAATATGTCGTGCTGGGACGGGTCGTGGCCGAGGGCTCCTTCGTCCTCGATCGGCCGCTTACGATCATCGAAGCCGTCGCTCGCGCCAAAGGACTGCAGACCAGCTCGGCCGAGCGCGGCCCAATGGAATTGGCCGACTTGGGGCGAAGCTTCCTGGTGCGCGCCGGCAAACGAGTCCCGGTCGACCTCGAGCGACTTTTCCACGACGGCGATCTTTCGCAGAATGTGGCGATCGAGCCGGGGGACTACCTCTATTTCGCTCCAACAGCCCTCCGCGACATCTTCGTGTTGGGGGAGATTCTCAGCCCGGGTGCCGTTGGGGTTGGTGGGGAAGCGTCTCTGCTCGCGGCCATTTCCGCGCGCGGCGGGTTTACGGAGCGCGCCTGGCGCAAGAGAGTGCTGGTGGTGCGTGGTTCGCTGCAGCGGCCGGAGGCTTATGCCATCGATGCTCCGGCCATTCTAGCCGGCCGTATTCCTGATTTCAAATTGCAGCCGGGCGACATCGTCTACGTCAACGCTCGGCCCTGGATTCGGGTCGAGGAATTGCTCGATATTGCGGCGCAGTCATTCATCGAGGCAAGTATCACCGCCTGGGCCGGCAAGAGTGTTCCGGCGCTGTTCACCAGCCCGGTGGTTCCCGATTTATGAGGCAAGGCTTTGAGTTCCGCCAACCGCGGCGAGCGGGCGAAACCTGGCCTGTGCGCCTTGCCTTCTGCTTCCTATCGGCTGGCTTTCTCTTGCTGGGACTGACCGGATGCCAAGGGCCCTTTGCCCATAGCGGACCGCGTTTCGACGCGCGCCAGCCGGCGGCGACCGCCGCGACCGCCGCGACCAATCTGGTTCCGGTGGAGCTGACCAATCGATTGTCGGCCGATTGGCTGAAGCCGAGCTCCGACGCGTTTACGCTCGGGCCGGGTGATCGGATTGAAGTGGAAATCCTGAGCGATTCTTCCGCGCATGCCACCTTGACGGTCGGTCCCGATGGCAAGATCTACTTTTTTCTGCTGCCTGGTTTGGACGTATGGGGTTTGACGCTGAGCCAGACCAGGGAGTTGCTGGAACGCGAACTGGCCCAGTATATCGCCGGCGCCCAGGTTTCGGTGACGTTGCGGGGCATCGAGAGTAAACGGGTATGGTTGCTGGGGCGTTTCCGCAACGCCGGCGTTTATCCCGTGGGCGCCCCCCTGACTTTGCTCGAGTCCATTTCCGCCGCCGGTGGTATCCAGTCCTCCACCGCGCTGACCGGGAGCGGGGAAGCAGCTGATCTCAGCCACAGTTTCGTTGTGCGGAGCGGAACGATGATCCCGGTCGACTTTGATCGATTGATCACCGCGGGAGACATGACGCAGAACATCTATCTGCGCGCCGACGACTTTGTCTACATCCCCACCGCCGCTTCCAAAGAACTTTACGTGCTTGGGGCTGTGCGCCTGCCGAAACCGGTGCCGGCGACGGCGGCGACGACGCTGATCTCGGCGATTGCGACCGCGGGCGGAACCATCAAAGACGCGTATCTGTCCCAGATTGGGATTGTGCGCGGTTCGCTCTCGCAACCGAAGCTGGCGGTGGTCAATTATCGGGACATTGTTGCCGGCCGGGCCTCCGACGTTCGACTGGAGCCGCAGGACATTGTCTATGTCCCGCTGAGCCCTTACCGGAATCTGGTTAAATATGTGGACCTCATTCTGGCGACCTTCGTGCGCGCCGTGGCGATCAATGAAGGCGCGCGGGCGGTCAGCGACGATGTGCCTCCCGTTGGCGTCAACATCGGGATTGGCACGATTCGTTAATGGCTCCTGAACTTCCCGCGGCCGGCGCCGTCCGTTTCCGGGACAGCGCAGCCCCGCAACGGTGAGAATCGCCGCGCGCCGCGGCCCGTCTCCCGATCAACCGCGAGGTTTCCTTGCATTTCCAGGTGCGGCTGCTAGGAACGAGCAGATGAGTGTCGTGCCAGAAGTGAACAGGTTGAATGGCCCCGGGGCCGCAGTCGGCTGCCGGCATTTCGGGGTCAATGACGAGTCCCTGGCGGCGGCATGGAGCGCCTTGTGACCGCCGCTCTGCTCGAGCGAGCTTTCGCTCGGGCCCGAAGCTGCTACTCTCCTGATCTCATGTCGTCCGACATCAAACCCTCCGAGACGCCGCTGGCGGATGCCCCCGCCAGTTTGACCGTGGCCAACGTCGCGCACCGCGAACAGCGGCTTGAAGCGATGAAAGAACTGGTGGGCCATCTGGCTCATTCTTTCAATAACTCGCTCGCGCCTCTCTCCGGATACGTCACCTTGCTCGGTGAAGAGATCAAGAGCGGCTCGCCTGGCGAGCAGTATCTGAAGAAGTTCGATAGTTCGATCCGGCGGACGCAGTCGTTAATCGAATCGCTCGTGCAGGCGACTCACCCGGAAAAAAACTTCGTCCCAAAAGAAATCGACCTGGCCCGCGCGCTGGAGCGCGCCGTCGATACTTGGCGAAAGAACCTTCCTCCCAATCGGAAAATCGTCGTAACGCTGGCAGCGACGTCGTGCTCGCTTTTTTCGGACGAAGCGCAATGGGGGAAAGTATTCCAACAGCTGCTCAGCAACGCGGACCAGGCCATGCCTCGGGGCGGACAGTTGTCGATCAGCTTGTCGTCACGCCAGCCGACGGCGGAGGAAGCCGCGGCGTTCGGTCTGGCGCAGACGAATCACTGGCGTCTGGTATTCCAGGATACCGGCTGCGGCATGGCGGCAGAGGTGCTGGAAAGAGCTTGCGACCCACTTTTCACGACGCGGCCGTCGACGCCCGCAACGGGTCTGGGGCTAACCCTGATCCACAATGTGGTTCGTCTGCATGGCGGCCGGTTGACGATTCAGAGCGTTCCGGACGAAGGCACGGCCGTGACGATTTTTCTGCCGGGCCTCGATACCGGCCGCTAAAGAGGCAACGTCCGGTTCCTTTTCCTCGAGGAGCCCTCAGACGATTTCGAGTTCCTCGTTTTCGAGGAAGCCTTGCAGTTGCCGAATACGGGTAGGATGCCGCATCTTGCGGAGCGCTTTCGCTTCGATCTGGCGAATGCGTTCGCGGGTCACTTTAAACTGTTTGCCCACTTCTTCGAGGGTCCGGGAATAACCGTCGCCGAGGCCGAAACGGAGTTCGAGCACTTTGCGTTCGCGCTCGGTCAAACTGGTCAGCACATCTCCGAGCTTGTCCTTCAGGAGGCTGTAGCTGGTCATGTCGGAAGGATTTTCCGCCGACTTGTCTTCGATGAAATCGCCGAAGTTGGTGTCTTCGCTGTCGCCGACCGGGGACTGGAGCGAGATCGGTTGTTGGGCCATCTTCAACACGGCCCGGACTCGATCGACCGGCATCTGCATTTCGTCCGCGATTTCCTCCGGGGTTGCTTCGCGGCCGAAGTCCTGGACGAGTTGCTTTTGCACCCGCATGAGCTTGTTGATCGTTTCGATCATATGCACCGGAATGCGGATGGTGCGGGCCTGATCAGCGATCGAGCGGGTGATGGCCTGGCGAATCCACCAGGTCGCGTAGGTGGAGAACTTATAGCCGCGGCGGTATTCGAATTTCTCCACGGCCTTCATCAGCCCCATGTTGCCTTCCTGGATCAAGTCGAGAAAGGAAAGGCCGCGATTGGTATATTTCTTGGCGATGGAAATGACGAGACGGAGGTTGGCCTCGACCATTTCCGTCTTGGCCTGGAGAGCTTTTCGCGTGAAATGCTGCAGCTGTTTGTAAGCTTCGAGATACTGCTGGAAAGGCATCCGCACGAACTCTTCCAGGGCCTTGATTTTGCGCTCTTCGGATTGAACGACGACTTGCTGTTGGGGTGATTTGCGCTGCGCCTCGACGTCGTTAAGGCTGCGCAAGCTGACCTGGATTTTGTCGTGGATGTTGTCGGCGACCAAGGCCATTTCCTCGATGACTTTCTGTTTGTAATAAAACTTGGCGAACGTGCGCTGCAGCTTCTGGTCGGACTTCTGGAAGTCAGCGAGGAGCTTGTCGCGTTTCGTTTTGCTGGCCCCGTTTTGCCATTCGGCGTAGCGATCGTCGACCAATTGATCCAACCCGCGCACCTCTTTGACGAGCTTGCGGAGGGCCTTGAGATGGTTGTCGCGGCCTTCGATCTTCTTGTCGAGAATGACGCGGTCGAAACGTTCTTTGGGCGGCTCGGAGATCAGTTTCTCGGCGAGCGCGATGTGCTCTTTGCCCGCGAAACCGAAGCTGTAGATGATGCGCTTAACTTCATTTTCGGCATCTTCGATGCGCTTGGAGATTTCCACTTCCTGCTCGCGCGTCAGCAGTGGCACCTGGCCCATTTGCTTCAAATACATCCGGACGGGATCGTCCAGGATATCCAGGCGCGACTTGTCTTCTTCTTCCTCCGGTTCAGGTTGTTTGACTCGATCGACCTCAGCCTGATCGACAATCTCGACCTCCAGATTGCGGAGTTTGATATAGATTTCGTCGAGTTCCTCCGGCGTGACGACGGTGTCTGGCAAGGCATCGTTGATGTCACTGTAAGTCAGGTATCCTTGTTCCTGGGCGAGCCGGACCAACTCTTTGATTTTTTCGCCGAGGTCCAGGCCAGTTTGGCTTTTGAGGGTCTCGGCGGGGGTGCTGAGGCCGTTCTTGGCGGGGCCTTCTTCGGCAGGAGGCAAGCGTGGGCCAGGTTTCGAATCGGGTGCAGGAGTTACAGACTTAGACACAAGAACACCAAAAGGTAATTTGCGGCGGGTTGGTTGGCTTCGCTTGGCAGAGACCAGACGGCCCGCAGGCGGGGCCTTTTTCGGACCAGCTTTAGCGACTGGCTTTCTGACCTTCACTTTAGCCATAGGCGATCGATGATCTCTGCTTTTTCAGCAGTGGCAACAAAATAGCCGTGGTATATTGGAGGGGGGCAGAGGGGAGTCAAGCTGCGAACGCCGCCCGTGGGCACGGCGCGACCGCCTTTCCGCTTGCATAGCCCCGCTTCTCTTCTCACAAACTCACGCTGTTGGTTTTCGCGCGCATGCGGAGGACGGAATCAATCATGGTGGTCGAGCTTGTGAAAAAATTCACAAATTCACTTGCCTGACTTCCGTGGCCATGTTTAGTTTCCGATGCTCAGGGCGCTAACCATTTCCGAGCTATGCAAGCCAATACCGAGATCGGCTACAATACAAAAGTTGAGGGCGACGTTGTTGTCACTCAGCTGGATGCCGCCCTCAATTGGTGCCGGAAAAACTCCCTTTGGCCGATGCCGATGGGGCTGGCTTGCTGCGCGATCGAGTTGATGGCCACCGGGGCCAGCCGGTTTGATATCTCTCGCTTCGGCGCCGAAGTCATGCGCTTTTCCCCACGGCAATCCGACCTCATGATTGTCGCCGGCACCGTCACGTACAAAATGGCTTTAGCGGTTCGCCGCATTTATGAGCAAATGGCGGAGCCCAAATGGGTCATCGCCATGGGAGCGTGCGCCTCCACCGGCGGCATGTACCGCAGTTACTCTGTTTTACAGGGCGTCGACAAAATCATCCCCGTCGATGTCTATGTGGCCGGTTGTCCGCCCCGCCCCGAAGCCTTGCTCGACGCGCTTCTCAAGCTCCAGGGCAAAGTGGCTCGGGAACCGGTGCTCGCGACTCAGAAGCAGGCAGCGTGAATCCTCCCTTTGACTCCGTTTCATCCCGCGTCCCATGCCCAATGTCTCCGCTCGATCTGACGCAGAAACTGACCGCGCATTTCCCCGGCTGGTGGTCGGACCCAGTCGAGTTTCGAGGTGAAGTAACGCTCCGCCTGTCGGACGCCGAGCATATTGCCGACGTCTGCGCTTACGCCAAAAGGGAATTAGGCTTCGATTACCTGGTGGACATCACCGGAATCGATAACTATGGCGACGATCCCCGCTTCACCCTCGTTTACGAACTGCACGCGCTTGCCGCGCGCTCGTACCTCCGGTTGAAAACGGATGTGAGCGAGGAACAGGGCGAAATCCCCAGCGTCACGGGCGTTTGGCGAACGGCCGATTGGCACGAACGCGAGGTTTACGATATGCTCGGCATCCGCTTCCGCGGCCACCCTGACCTGCGCCGGATTCTGATGTGGGACGGCTATCCCCATTTCCCGCTGCGCAAAGATTTTCCTCTGGCAGGCAAGCCTACGCAGCTGCCCGACGTCGCTTTCACGGAACCGGCCCCGATGGAAGGCGGCCCGTTTGTCACGATTGCGGGCGGCAAAGACACGGTCGACCGCGAGCCGCGGGTGCGGCATCCGGAAGCCGATACGCTCGCAAGCAACTCGCGGCTGGAGCGGCGGGCTGATGTTCGTCCGGCCCACGGACGCGCTTATGGGCCCGGGGCGATGAAACCGAACGATTGATGGCCCCATGCCCTCTGTTCAAGACCTCCATTTTAAAGAGCCCGCCGCCCGCGCAGCCGAGCGGATGCCGGCCCCGGCCGCATCCGAACTCACCGATCTGCCCGGCGAGAAGATGGTCCTGAACGTTGGCCCTTCGCACCCGTCGACCCATGGCGTCCTGCGGATCGTTTTAGAGTTGGACGGCGAGACGATCACCCAAGCGACTCCGGAAGTCGGCTATCTCCATCGCGGCGATGAAAAGATAGCCGAGAACATGACGTATAGTCAGTTCATCCCCTACACCGACCGGCTCGATTACATCGCGCCTTTAGCTAACAACGTCGCCTATGCCTTGGCCGTCGAGAAGCTGATGGGCATCGATCGGCAGTTGCCCCCGCGCTGCCAGTTCATCCGCGTGCTGTGCTGTGAATTGGCGCGCATCTCGTCCCACTTGCTCGGCATCGGCTGCTTCGCCATGGATTGCGGCGCGATGACCGTTTTCCTTCACACCTTCACCGAACGGGAGAAGATTTATAATCTTTGCGAAGCTTTAACCGGCGCGCGTTTTACCACCAGCTACACGCGGATTGGCGGCCTGGCGCGCGATCTGCCCCCGGGCTGGGTGGACCAGTGCCGCAAGTTCGTCAATGAAGTCATCGTCAACTTCGACGAAACGGACAAACTCCTCACGCGCAATCGCATTTGGGTGGATCGGAACCAGGGCGTCGGCGTCATCCCGAAGGACGTGGCCCGGGACTATGGCTTGACCGGACCGAACCTGCGCGGGAGCGGCGTGGACTACGATTTGCGCAAGATCCATCCTTACCTGGTCTACGATCAACTTGAGTTTGATGTGCCGCTCGGATCGGTGGGCGACTGCTATGATCGCTATTTAGTCCGGATGGAAGAGATGCGTCAGAGCGTCCGGATCATCCATCAGTGTCTCGATCGATTGCCCGGCGGTCCGGAGAATGCCGCCCGCGAACCGGTCAGCATTCCCGATCACAAGGTTGTGTTGCCGGCCAAAGACAAAGTGCTGACCAAAATGGAAGAACTGATCCATCAGTTCATCCTCGTGACCCAAGGCGTGAATGCGCCGCCGGGCGAGATCTATTTCGGGGCGGAGAATCCCAAGGGGGAGCTTGGCTTTTACATTAACAGCAAAGGGGGCGGCACACCTTATCGGTTGAAGATTCGCGCGCCGTCTTTCGTTAACCTGAGCATTTTGCCCTATGTGCTGCCCGGTCATATGATGAGCGACACCGTCGTTATCCTCGGGTCGCTCGATTTCGTCATGGGCGAATGCGACCGCTGAGATTGGTATGAGCTTGACTGTGCCTCCCCATCTCGAAACCGAAGTGGATGAGTTGATCAGCCACTATCCGCAGAAGCGGAGCGCTTCTCTGATGATTCTGCACGCGTTGCAGGAGCACTTTGGGTTCCTCTCTGCTGAGGCGGTGGAATGGACCGCGGCGAAGCTAGGGCTGCAACCTATTAATATCCACGAGCTGGTCACGTTTTATCCCATGTTCCGGCAAGCAGCCGTGGGCAAGTTTCATCTTAAGATCTGCCGGACGCTGAGCTGCGCTTTGGGTGGTTCCCACGCCTTGCACGGCCACGTTTGCCGGAAGCTGGGGCTGGACAGCAAAGGTCATGGGCCGCAAACCACGGCGGACGGCGCGGTCACAGTAGAGTTTGTCGAGTGCCTGGCCAGCTGTGGCACCGCGCCGGTCATGATGGTCAACGATACGTTTCATGAGGGCGTCACCAACGACAAAGCCGACCAGATTCTGAGGGGGTGCGGATGCGCCTAGAAAATTGGCTGCCGACCATGGATTTGAACCATGACAAACAGATCCAGAGTCTGCTGTGCTACCGTTACACCAGTCGGCAGTGCAGCCCGCAATCTACAACCTCCTCCGTGAGAGTCAATCGTCCAGGCTCTTGATATGCCCCAAGAATTTCGCCTCATCCTGAAGCACATCGATGCCCTGGGCTACACCCCGGACATCGATTGCTACCTGCGGCATAATGGCTATCAGGCTCTCAAAAAGGCGCTGGCGTTAACCCCCAAGACTCTGCCTGACGGCAAAACCGTGCCCGGGACAGAACAGATTCGTGATGAAGTCAAAGTGGCCGGTCTGCGGGGTCGCGGCGGAGCCGGCTTTTCCTGCGGCTTAAAATGGTCCTTTGTCGACCGGAAGAGCGGCAAGCCCATCTATCTGATCTGCAACGCGGACGAATCCGAGCCGGGAACTTTCAAGGATCGACAGATTATTTATAAAGATCCCCACCAGTTGCTCGAGGGGATGATTATCTCTTGCTACGCGAACGACGTGAAGCTCGCGTATATTTACATTCGCGGCGAGTTCGTGGAGGGGGCCAAGATCCTGAACCGCGCTCTGGCGGAAGCCAGGGCTAAGAATTTCCTCGGGCCCAATATTCTTGGCAGCAGTTACAGTCTGGAGCTGTATGTGCATCGGGGAGCGGGCGCCTACATTTGCGGAGAAGAGACTGGCCTGATCGAATCACTGGAAGGGAAGCGGCCTTACCCGCGGATCAAACCGCCCTACTTTCCCGCCATCCTCGGGTTGTACCTGTGTCCCACGATCGTCAACAACGTTGAGACCCTTTGTGCTGTCAAGCACATCGTCGCGATGGGCGGCGCCGAGTATGCCAAACTGGGCACACCCAATAACACCGGCACCCGCATTGTCAGCCTGAGCGGCCAAGTGCGGCGTCCCGGTTATTACGAGGTCGAAGTTGGCAAGGTCACCATCCGCGAGCTTATTTTTGACCTGGCCTTTGGCGGCGGCTTGCTCGAAGGGCGCAAGCTCAAGGCGTTGATTCCGGGCGGTTCATCCGCGAAGGTTTTTAAGGCCGGCGAGAAGTTCAAGTTCAAGAAGAAGGTGGACGGCAAAGAAATCGAGCAGGAGGTGGATATGCTCGATTTGCCTTACGACTTCGATTCGCTCATCACTGCCGGTAGCATGTCCGGTTCCGGCGCCATTATCGTCATGGACGACTCGGTTGACATGGTGGAGGCGCTGGCCAACCTGGCTGACTTTTACGCCCACGAAAGCTGCGGTCAATGCACTCCTTGCCGCGAAGGCTCCCTCTGGATGGCCAAAGCCCTGCGCCGGTTGACCCACGGCTTGGGCCGGAAGCAGGATGCGGAGTATCTCGTGCGGATTGCCGACAATATCCCCGGTGGCCGAACGATTTGTGCTTTTGGCGAAGCGTGCTCATGGCCGGTGCAGAGTTTTGTGGGGAAGTTCAAGGACGAATTCGTCGCCCGCGGGGCAGCTGACGAAGACAAATTGAAGCAAGCCGGTGCCGGGGCGACAGCGGCCCTCAAGCTGGCGGCCAGTCCGAAGGCCCCTTAGCTATGCCTCCAGCCAACACCGAAACCAAAGCTGCCCCCCCGAGCGCGAGCGTCGAGAAAATGCTCGTGAGGGTCGATGGCGTCAGCCTGGAAGTGCCCAAGTTGACCGCGGATTGGACCGGCAAGATGGTGCCGACGACCATGCTCCAGGCCTGCGCCGCCGCCAAAGTCGAGGTGCCGCACTATTGCTACCATCCCAAATTGCCGATCGCGGGCAATTGCCGGATGTGCCTGGTGGAGTTTGGCACCCCTGCGATCGGCCCCGACCGCAAGCCTGTCTTGAACGCCGATGGCACCTCCAAGATCGCCAAGTCTCCTCGGCCTGCCATCGCCTGCGCCACGCCCATCTCGCCGGGAATGGAGATTTACACCAATACCCTGGGGTTAAGCAAATGAGAGAAGAGGTCCTCGAATTTCTCCTCATCAACCACCCGCTTGACTGTCCGATCTGCGACCAGGCCGGCGAGTGCAAACCAGGAGTATTCCGTCCAATACGGCCAAGCGGAGAGTCGATTTGTCGAGGAGAAGGTCCACAAGCCCAAACGCGTCGACCTGGGTCCTCGCATCGTCTTGGATGACGAGCGCTGCATTCTCTGCACCCGTTGCATTCGATTCACCCGCGATATCGCCGGCGACGACGCCCTTGGAATCGTGAACCGCGGCAGCTACAATACGCTCGCCACTTATCCCGGCCGGAAATTCGACAATAACTACACGCTCAACACGGTCGATATCTGCCCGGTCGGTGCGCTCACCTCCAAAGATTTCCGTTTTCAAATGCGGGTCTGGTTTCTGAAAGAAACCAAAAGCATCTGCCCCAGTTGCGCCACCGGCTGCAACCTCGTCGTTGGTTCCCGCGAGGACCGAGTCTACCGCTACGAACCCCGCCAGAACGACTCGGTGAACAGCACTTGGATGTGCGATTACGGCCGCCTGAACTACAAGTGGATTCACCGCGCGGATCGGCTGACACAACTCCAGACTCGATCGGCCCAGACCGGCGGTTGGTCGGCGGCGCTGGCTGGGTTGGCGGAAACGCTGCGCCGGGCCGCGCCCGGGTCCGTTGCGATGGTGGCCTCCGCCCGGCAGAGCAACGAGGAACTCTATCTTTTATCGAGGATAGCGAAGGTCCTTGGGGCGGTGACCGATTCTATTCCGCGTTTTGGGGAAGGGGACCGGCTGTTGCTGAATGCGGATCGCAATCCCAATTCGGCCGGAGCCCAGCTTACCGGGATTTCGGCCGCGCCAATGGGGTCCAATCTGGCGAAGATGGCGGCGGGCATCGAGGCGGGCAAGATTACGACGTTGCTCGTGGTGGGCGAAGATGTGACGAAACATGGCCTGCGGGCCGAGTGGCTCCGCCAACTGCAGACTTTGGTGGTTGCTGATATCCTGCCGAACGCGACCACGGCCGCGGCTCATTACCTGCTGCCGGGCTGTGCTCACGTCGAAAAGCGCGGGACATTCACGAATGTAAAAGGCCGGGTGCAGAAGTTCACCAAGGCCGTTGAGCCACCTGGTGATGCCCGACCGGAATGGGAGTTCCTGCTCGAGTTGCTTGCCCATTTATCCGGACAGCAACCGATGGCGACGATCGAAGGTGTTTTCAACCAAATGGCGCGCGACCTCCCTGCGCTCAGCGGCGTCACCTGGGCGGCGTTGGGAGATTCAGGCGTGACCGTGCCCGTTTCGGCAGCATGCATTGGCTCCTTCACATGACTCCGTTACAGCAATTCGTGCTTTTCAGCGCGTGCAAGATCGTGGGCGTCTTTGCGGTCTTGATGTCGATTGTGGCCTACGCCGTTTACGTCGAGCGACGGGTGGCGGCTCTCATCCAGGATCGCGTTGGGCCGAATCGGGTCGGCCCTTTCGGCCTCCTGCAACCCTTGGCCGACGCCGGCAAAGCCTTTTTGAAGGAAGATTTTACTCCGGCCTATGTGCGCAAGGCATATTATTGGCTCGCGCCCGCGATTGTCATGATTCCCAGTCTGCTCACGATCGCGGTCATTCCGTTCGGTTCCGCGCTGGGCGGACAGAAAATGGTGATTGCCGATTTGAATGTCGGCATCCTCTACACGTTTGGGATCGTTTCCCTGGGCGTTTATGGCATTGTTCTGGCCGGTTACGCGGCGAATTCGAAGTATCCTTTTCTGGGCGGCATCCGGTCGAGTGCGCAGCTCATTTCATATGAGATCGCCATGGGGATGTCGGTCATCCCATTGTTTCTGCTCGTGGGCAGCCTGAATTTGAGCCAGGTGATCGCTTATCAATCGGGGGGCTTGTTCAGTTGGCTGATTTTTAAGCAACCGTTGGCTTTCGCCATTTTTGTCGGGGCGGCCTTTGCGGAGACGAACCGGTTGCCGTTCGATCTGCCGGAATCGGAGCAGGAATTGGCCGGCGGTTACAACGTCGAGTATAGCTCGATGAAGTTCGCCCTGTTTTTCATGGGGGAATACGCCAACATGGTCGCCGCGTCCGCGATGATGGTTACTCTGTTCCTGGGGGGGTGGACCTTGCCCTGGTTCGGCTTGAATCAGCCGGCGACCACGCTGGTCGTCGGTCTGGTCCAAATCGGTGTTTTCCTCGCGAAAATGTTGTCCATCCTCGTCGTGATCATCTGGGTGCGGTGGATGCTCCCGCGTTTCCGCTACGACCAACTGATGCATCTGGGCTGGCAGAGGTTCATACCCCTGGCCTTGGCCAACGTCATTTTGACCGCAACCTGGCTTTGGCTCTGGCGGTAATCCGCATGATTGTTCCACGCAAACCACTAAATTTTTGGGAGCGGCTGTATCTGCCCGCTTTGCTCGGCGGCTTTCGCGTCACCTTGCGGCACTTTTTCAAGAAGAAGGTGACGATGCAGTATCCCGAACAGAAATGGGTCGTGCCCGAAGGTTACCGTGGCGCGCCCTACCTGGTGCGTGACCAGGAAGGCCGGACCAAGTGTGTTTCGTGCCAGCTCTGTGAGTTCGTCTGCCCGCCCAAGGCCATTCGGATTGCGCCGCCCGGGCCGACCGGAACGCCGGAAGCGGGCAACGTGGAGAAGGCTCCCCGCGAGTTTGAAATCAACATGCTCCGCTGCATTTTCTGTGGTTTCTGCCAGGAAGTGTGTCCTGAGGAAGCGATTTTCCTGATGAAGGACTATTCCCTCACCGGGTCGACGCGCGAGGAGATGATTTATAACAAAGAGAAACTGCTGGCGCTTGGGGGAACGCATCAGGATAAAATCCGGAAGTGGCAGCGCAAAGCGGAAGAAGCGAAGGCGCAGGGAGTGTTGCCTTGATGCGTCCGAACTCGCTCATACTGCCGGTGCCGGAGTTTTCCGAATCGAAGCAGCCGTCGGACGATTGAGGGTTGATGCAGGACTTATTGTTCTATCTGTTTGCCGCCGCGACGTTGCTTTGCGGCGTGCTCGTGGTCGTGAATCCGTTCAGTCGGAACCCGGTCACGAGCGCGATGTTTTTGGTGCTGACCATCGTCTCGATGGCCGGCTTGTTTGTGCTGCTGCATGCGTTCTTCCTGGCGGCTGTGCAGGTGCTCGTGTATGCGGGCGCTGTGATGGTGCTGTTTCTTTTTGTGATCATGCTCCTGGATTTGCGTGAAGAGGAGCAGCGCCGCATCAAAGGCGCGGGAGCGGTTCTCGGCGTCGTGATCGTCGGGACGATCTATGCGGTCTTGTTGCGGACTTTCGGCAGTTTAAGCGCCGCCGGCAGGGCGGCTGCGCCGCAACTGGAAGGCGACAGCCGCTTTGGGGAAGGCGCTTTTCCAGGGATACGTCTTGCCGTTCGAGATGATTTCCTTGCTTCTGCTGGTGGCGATGGTGGGAGTGGTGCTGTTGAGCAAAGTCTGAAGTGAGCGTCGGGCTGGGTCATTATTTGATCGTGAGCGCCCTGCTTTTGCGTGGGTCTGCTCGGCGTCGTCGTGCGCCGGAACTTGCTGGTCATGTATGTCCCTCCAGTTGATGCCGCGCGGCCAATCTTGCCTTCGTTGCCTTGTCGCGGTTCAACGACAACGTGAGCGGGCAAGTCATGGTTTTTTTCGTCATCACGGTCGCGGCCGCGGAAGTGGCGGTCGGCCTGGCTTTGATCGTGGCTCTTTATCGGAAGCGTCAGACGGCGCACGTCGAAGACCTGACCAGCATGAAACTGTAACGCCCTGGTATGCCCCCTCTCGTCGCTAATCTGGGCTGGTTCATCCTGCTGCTGCCGCTGGCCGCGGCCGGCGTCATTACCCTGGGGACGCATCGCAGCCACCGCCTCAGCGCCGGTCTTTCCATCGCGGCCATCGTCCTGAGCTTTCTGCAGCGTCATTTTGCTGGCGCTCTGGCCGGCCGATGCGGCTGGGACCGAGGTCAAGTTCACCTGGCTTTCGGTCGGCCCGCTCCTGGTCGAACTGGGTTTACGGTTGGACCTCCTCAGCGTGATGATGCTCCTGGTCGTGACCGGAGTGGGCATTCACATCTATTCGTGCGGCTACATGGCAGGAGACCGCGGTTTTGCCCGCTTCTTTGCCAGTTTGAGCCTCTTTACCTTCTCGATAATAAGCATCGTGCTCGCCAACAACTTTCTGGAAATGTTCGTCTTTTGGGAGCTGGTTGGCGTCTCCAGCTATCTATTGAGTGGCTTTTGGTATGATCGGCCCGCGGCGGCAGCGCTGCCAAGAAGGCCTTTTGACCAACCGGTTGGGTGATTTCGGTTTTCTGCTCGGAATCCTGATCGTCTGGGCGTGCTGGGTTCCCTGAATTTCGCGGCTCTGCAGGAGGGCCTTCGCGCCAGGCCCAATGTGCTCGGGTCGTTGGCAACGGCCGCCGGCCTCTTGATTTTCTGCGGTGCGGTCGGCAAATCCACCCGGGTTTCCCCTGCACGTCTGGCTGCCGGACGCGTGGAAGGTCCGACGCCGGTGAGCGCGCTGATCCATGCGGCGACCATGGTGGCTGGGGGTCTGCTCGCCCTGCCGGACCTTTTTTCTTTTTACGCCCGACGCTCTGACGGTGATCGCTTGGATTGGCGGGGGTACGGCCCTGCTTGCTGCGGTCATCGCGGTCCAGCAGGATGATATCAAGCGCATTCTGGCCTACTCCACTTTGTCGCAGTTGGGATACATGGTGATGGCGGTCGGCCTGGCCGGTCCTGCCCAGGGCATGGTTCACCTCACCACGCACGCTTTCTTCAAGGCCTTGCTTTTCCTCGGGGCCGGCTCCGTTATTCATAGCCTGCATCACGAACAGAATATCTGGAACATGGGCGGTTTGCGTCCCCGGATGCCGATCACTTTCTGGACCTTCCTCCTCGGGTCTTTCGCCTTGGCCGGCGTCCCCCCGTTCAGCGGATTTTACAGCAAGGACGCTATTCTGGCGCTGGCATTCGAGCACCACTTTGCTCTGTTTATTGTTGGAATGGTCGTGGCCGTATTGACCACGTTCTACATGGGGCGCCTGCTGCTGGTCGCCTTCTTCGGGACCTTTCGATCAACCGCGGCGCAACATGCCCACGAATCCCCGGGCGTCATGACAGTGCCGCTGCTTGTCCTGGCGGTGCCTTCGGTTTTGTCCATCTTCTGGGGCATCGGGCGTCCCTACCAGAGCCATTTTGGCGGCGCGGAAGGTCATGACGAGGCGGTTGGGTATCTGGCACAGCTGTTGGCGCCGTTCCGCCATGCTCCGGTCGCGGCGCTCGCCAGCCTGGGGGCGGTGGCCGTCGGCGCGGTCCTCGCCTGGTTGTTGTACGGTCGTGCCGCGAAGGATCCGTTGCCCGCGCGGCTGGGCGGTTTAGCTCGAGCGATGCGTGACCGATTTTACTTCGACGAGATTTATGAGGCCGTTGTCTTGCGGCCGCAAGAATGGTTGGCAGCGTTGGCTGCCGGCATCGACCGGTGGATTATCGGGGGCGTGTTGGTTCGAGGCACACAAGGGGGCACGGAGTTTTTTGGGAGGGTGCTGCGCCTCGTCCAGACCGGCAATTTGCAGACCTACGCGTTTCTTTTCGCTCTCGGCGTGGCGGTGGTCTTGCTCTTGATGTTGAGATAATCCATGTCCACCTTGACCTATATTCTAGGCTGGCCCTTGGTGGCGGCGCTGATTGTGGCGGTCATCCCGCGCCACTTCCGCTTTGGCATTCGCCTGGTCGCGCTGGCCGCGACGCTGCTCTCGATGCTGTTAGCGGTCAAAGCGTTTTGGCAGTTCTCGGCCGGAACGGCCGGCTACCAATTTGTGCAGAAGGTGACCTGGGTCGAGTCCCTCGGCATCAGCTATCACGTCGGAGCGGATGGAATCAATATCGGGTTGATCCTGATGGGGGCGGTGGTCGCCTTCGCGGCTGCGTGTGTCTCGTGGGAAATCGAGACGCGGCACAAGGAGTTTTACATTTTGTTATTGGTCATGACTGGCGGCATCCTTGGCGCCTTCTGCTCGCTCGATCTGTTTTTCTTTTTCTTCTTTCATGAATTGGCCCTGATTCCGACCTTCATCATGATCGGCGTCTGGGGACGAGGGGAGAACAGGAATTACGCGACGTTTCAAATCACGTTGTATCTCAGCTTGGGCGCTTTGATCGCCTTAATCGGACTGATTGCCCTCTACCTGGAGGCGGGTGGCCAGACATTTGACATTGAGCTGCTCACGCAGCAGTTGGCGGCCAACCCGGTTGCGCGGCAAACGCAGCATCTCATTTTTCCGTTTCTGTTATTTGGATTTGGAATCCTGGTTTCTCTCTGGCCCTTTCATACGTGGGCGCCTTTGGGATACGGGTCGGCGCCAACCGCCACGGCGATGCTGCATGCCGGCGTCCTGAAGAAATTCGGCTTGTATGGCTTGATCAGAGTCGCGATCCCCCTGCTGCCGGAAGCGGCCCGAAGCTGGATGGTGGTGCTGGCTGTGCTGAGTTTGGGGAATCTGCTTCACGTCGGTTTGGTGGCGATGCGGCAGAGGAATTTGAACCTGTTAATTGGCAACTCCAGCGTGGCGCATATGGGCTTCGCGTTCCTCGGCCTGGCCAGTCTCAGCTTGATCGGCGCCACCGGGACCGTCCTGGTCATGATCGCGCACGGCTTTCTGGCCGCCCTGACTTTCGCGCTCAGCGGCTATTTATATCGGCAGACCCGCACCCTGGAGATGGGGGAGATGGGCGGCCTCCTCCGCCGGTTGCCTTTCATCGGGACGGCTTTCACGATGGCTGCTTTAGCCGGCTGCGGCCTGCCCGGGTTCGCGAATTTCGTCGGAGAAGTGATGGTGTTCTTCGGGGCGTGGGCGCCTCTTTCAGCCGTGACCGTGTTGGCGGTATGGTCCGGGCTGATCATCGGCGGCGTTTATATGCTTCGCGCCGTCCGTCAGATTTTGCATGGTCCTGCCTTGAGCCGCTGGGAGGGAGTCCGGGATGCAGACGATCCGTGGCGGCGCTTGCCTTTCGCCTTGTTGCTCGGCTGCCTGCTGGTTTTCGGCGTCGTTCCCCGCTTACTGACCGATAAGATTCGACCGGCCGTGGAGCGGGTGGTCGCCCTGGTTAACGAAACCGGGCCGGCGGCCGGCGCCGCGGTCAGGACGGCCCAAGCGGAACCAGCCGCCCGGCCGATACCGAGATGAACCGAGCTCTGAGGGATTGAGATGAACTTCTCCACGACGAGTCTGGAAATTGCCGTCATTCTCCTGGGGCTGGGAGTCCTGCTGGCGGACTTGTGGCTGCCAGCCGAACGAAAGACCTGGCTCGGGATGGCCGCTGCCGCTGGCCTGGGAGTGATCTTTCTGGGCAGCTTTCTGCTTGAAGCGCCGGCGCCGCGTTACGCCTTCGATCATCTCTACGTTCTGGATCACCTGGCCCTCTACTTCAAAAGGTTTTTCCTGCTCGCGGGGGTGTTTGTCCTTCTGATGAGCGTCGAATTTGCCGACCGGATCCGTTCGGGGATAGCCGAGTGGTATGCGCTCTTGCTGTTTGCATTGGCGGGCATGATGTTCGCCTCGTCGGCAAATGATCTGTTGATGGTCTTCGCTTCCCTCGAACTCATCACGGTGACTTTCTATGTGCTGACCAGTTTCCAGCGCACGCGGCTGACCTCGCTGGAGGCGGGGGTCAAGTACTTGATTGTCGGCGCGCTCTCGACGGCGTTTACGGTTTATGGGATCGCACTCGTTTTTGGGGTCGCGAACACGACCAGCTTTGACAAAATCTTCGCCGCCAACGCGGCCTATGCGGCCAATCCCGCATTCCTCGCTGGGCTCCTCCTCGTTTTGGTCGGGCTCGGCTTCAAGATCGCTGCCTTCCCGTTTCAGATTTGGGCGCCGGATGTCTATCAAGGCGCGCCGACGCCGGCCACGGCCTTCCTGGCGATTGGGTCGAAGGCGGCTGGCATCGTGTTGCTCCTTCGGCTTTTATTCGGAGCCGTGCCGCAAATCACGCTCGACTGGACGAAGCTCCTGCTGGCGATTTCGGCTGCGACGATTCTCTACGGCAATTTGTGTGCTATTCCGCAGCGAAACTTGAAGCGGCTTTTGGGTTATTCGAGCATCGCGCACGCGGGCTATCTTTTGATGGGAGTCGCCGCCATGAACCGGGATGGTTCCTCGGCCATTCTCTATTACCTCGGCGGTTATCTGTTCACGGTGCTGGCTGCGTTCACCGTCATTGCCATCGTGGCGCGCGAAGTGGAAGGTGAAGATATCGCCGCGGTGGCTGGGCTTCAGCGACGTTCTCCCTTGCTGGCGGCCGGTCTGTCGCTCGCAATGGTTTCGCTCGCGGGCATCCCGCCATTGGCTGGATTCTTCGGCAAGTTTCTCCTCTTTCGGGCTCTGTTGGAACGGGGAGCGGTGGAATCATCGTTCTACTGGCTGATCGGGATTGCCATCGTCGGGGTGGTGATCTCTTTTTATTATTACCTCGGCGTGGTCCGAACGATTTACTGGGCTGAGCCTGAGGCCTCGGCGGCCTGTTTGCAGCCTTCGCGGATGACCCGCTGGGCGCTGGGCTGCTGCATGGCGGGCATGCTCTTTCTGGGTCTCTATCCGGCCCCTTTGGTCCGCGTGACCAACGAAGCCGTTGGCACCCTCACCTTCCGTCCGGACCGATTCGTTCCGCCGGTTGCCCCTCCAACGCAAGCGCTGCTTGCGCCCGCCAGAGCTTCGCTTGCCCCGCCCCAATGAGTGCCGGCAAGATCCTCCCGTTTCTGGTGGCGGCGGGAGGCGTTTTGTTCGGGCTGCTTTTCATCTTCATTGGATGGAAGCTCTGGCATTCGTCCATTCGCCTGGCCCGCTCCGGCCAGACCGCCTCTGCGACCGTCTTGAAGAAATTGCGCAAGGAGGAGGGGGCAGCTTGGGGCGGGCTGGAGAATTACTTTGTTGATCTGAGCTATCCCACGAGTGATGGCCGCCGGCGGCAGGTGCAAATGCGACTCGCTTCGAAGATTTGGCGGACGCTGGCCGAAAGCGGCTCATTCAAAATCTCCTACTTGCCCGGCGAACCGGACAAGGTGTTTCCCCACGCGGTCGTGGCCCATCAGTTCCGGTGCGGGATCGCGGTTGTCATGATGATCTTCGGCGCCGCGGCGGTTGGCGTCTTCCCCATAGCGGCGTTGAGCGAAATCCTGCGTCGTTGATTGGCATGGGCAGGGGTTTGCCCCACTTTGCCGCGTCGCCTGATTGACGGTGCGGCTGCCTGACCTATGCTCAGGCCGTGAATTTTCCCAAGAGGCTCAAGGCGGAAATGCGCTCAGCGGCACGAGCAGGTCGCTCCCTATTCCTTGCGAGCGTTTCGCCCGCGATCTCGGCATCGATCATTCCGCCCTTTCCCAGATTCTGCGCCAGCGCCGCAATGCCTCTCCTCGGATGATCGCCCGGCTTGGCCGACGATTGAAGCTGGCCCCGGCGCTCATCGCGGACGCCTGCCTGGAGCAGCACGCCGAGGTGATTATCCGTCTCTTGCGCCTGCCGGGTTTTTGCCCCAATTCGCGCTGGATTGCCACTCGGACGGGCATTCCGCTCGATGCGGTCAACACGACTCTGCACCGATTGTTACAGCGCGGTGACCTCCTCATGAAATCAGTTGATTCGTGGAAAACGAAAGGACCGGCCCATGCCTAATCCAATCATCCGCTGGCAGATTGTCTCCCCTGAACCGGAGAGAGTAGCCAAGTTTTACCACCAGCTGTTCGGGTGGAAAGTTTCCGCGGCCAACGCTCTGGGCTATCGAGAATTCAAGACCGGGGCCATCTCGCCGTCACCGGTCGATGGCGGCGTCTGGCCCGCGGCGCCCGGACAAGGGCCGCTGGCGCAGTTCTATGTTGAAGTGGACGACGTGGCTGAATATGTCGAGAAGGCGTCGCAGCTTGGGGCTCAAGTGATCATCCCGAAATCGGTTCTGCCGGATGGGGACACCATGGCCATACTGCTCGATCCAGCCGGCCTTTCTTTTGGTATCTGCCGGCTGAAGCTGCAGTCCGCCCCAGTTCGAAGTTAGTTAGAAGCCCGCGGTCCAATGTCGAAGGGGCGGACTAACGCCCGCGGTCTGCGAACCAGTCCAATCCGGTTCAGCCGTACCGGTCCGGGTGGAGGAGGCTGATGTCGATCGAAGGCTTCTGGTTTTGGAGGATTTCGGCCAGAAGCTTGCCGGTGATTGGGGCGAGGCTTAGGCCCATCATAGCGTGGCCGGTCGCCAGGCTGAGGTTGGAATAGGCGTTCGTCCGGCCCAGGTAGGGCAGCCCGTCCGGAGAGCATGGGCGCAGCCCGCACCAGACGGGCAAGTCGCGGAAGTCATCCGGCTTAAAGTCGGGATAGTAGCGGGGCACGGCTTTGATGATGCCCTGCACGCGGGCGGGATTAATCTGCGAATTGAGGCCGGCGATTTCCATGGTGCCGCCGAAGCGCAAGGCGCCGTCGATGGGAGTGACCGCGACGCGCGCTTCGGTGAAGATGGAGCAAATCTCGGGCAACTGGCGCGGCTTTGGCAGCGTCACGCTGTATCCTTTGCCCGCTTGCATCGGCACCCGCAGACCAAGGTCCCGCACGGCCAGGGGCGACCACGATCCACCGCAAAGCACAAATTCATCGGCTGCCTTTTCTCCCTGGCTGGTCAAGACCGTCTCGATCTGCCGGCCGTGTGCGTGCCAGCCGGTGACTTCCGTCCGCCATTCGAACCGGACGCCCGCCTCGCCCAATTGGCGGCGCAGGGCTCCCATGAACCGGCTGGGAGAAAGGTGGCAGTCCTTGGGAAAGTAGACCGCGCCTGCAATATCCATGCGGACGTTGGGTTCCAGCGCAGCCGTCTGCTTGGCGTCCAGGACTTGGGCGGGAATGCCGAGGGCCTTCGCCCGCTCCGCAGTCTGCGCCTCTTCCGCGAGAGTGTGCTCGGACTTGCAGAGCATTAACAACCCCTTCTTGACCAGGCCAAACTCCCACTCAGGCAGTGCGGCCAATGCCTCGAAACAGCTGCGGCTGGCCAGACTCAGTTCGCGCAGCAGCGGGGCGGCGCGGTTGACGTGCGCGGAGGTGGCGGCTCGGTAGAATCTCCATCCCCAGCTGAGAAGGTCGGCGTTCAAGCGGGGCTTGATATAGAACGGACTCTCCGGATTCCACATCCACTTCAGGCCAAGCGCAACCATCCCGGGCGCGGCCAGGGGAATGAAATGGCTCGGGACAATCATGCCGGCATTGCGGTAAGAACAACCTTCGTCTTCCGGCGCCGCCCGCTCGATGATCGTGACGCGATGTCCTTCCCGAACCAGGTAATACGCGACGCTAAGTCCAATCACGCCGCTGCCGATGATCAAGATGTGCTTGGACATGTGTCTAGCCCCCGCTCGTAACGATTCCCCAGCCGAATGGGTCGCGTGGATTCAATAACAGCGTCGCTTCAGCCGTGACATAAGCGCTCCCCGTGATGGTGGGAATGATTCGTCCGTCCGCTCGATCCAACCATCGGTAGCGTCCCGTGAAGGTGCTCCCTAAAACGCTCTCCTGGACCCAGGGCATGTCCGGGGCCAATTTGCTATCAGCGGCCAGGCAGGCCAGCTTGGCGCTTGTGCCTGTGCCGCAGGGCGACCGATCATAAGCTTTGCCGGGACATAGAACAAAATTGCGCGAATGCGCCTCCGGGGCGGCCGGCCGGCCGAACAGTTCGACATGATCGACTTCCGGAAAGCCCTGGGCGTTGACGGCCTGTCGGATGCGCCAGGCATAATCTGTCAGCGCCGCGACGTTGCCGAGCGAGAGATCTTCGGCGGACGCGTCTACCAGGTAAAACCAGTTGCCGCCCCAGGCCACATCCCCAACAACCGTGCCCGCGCCTGGCACATCGATCGCCACCTCCTTGGCCTTGCGATGGCTTGGGACATTCTCGACCGAAACTTCTCCCGACGGATGAAGCGTCGCGGTCACAATGCCAACCGGCGTTTCGATCTTGTGTTCGCCCGGGCGAATCTGTTTGAGATGCGCCAGGGTTACCATCAAACCGATCGTCCCATGGCCGCACATGCCCAAATAGCCGACGTTGTTGAAGAAGATCACTCCAGCAACACAGGCCGGATCGCTCGGTGGACAGAGCAGCGCCCCGACGAGCACATCGGAGCCCCGCGGTTCATTGACCGTCGCCGAACGAAAAGCGTCGTGCTCTTCCCGCAGGCGCGTCAGGCGCTCCGCGATCGTGCCTTCGCCCAGGTCAGGCCCGCCGCGGACGATGATTCGTGTTGGCTCGCCGCCGGTGTGCGAGTCAACCACCTGGATGTGCCTCATGGCTTCCTCCGCCCGGCCCGCAACTTGGGTCGTGTCTCCAGCCCTTTTTCAATCACCCGCAAGATGCGCTTGCGCTCCTCGCCAGTCAGAATCAAACGGGGGGCCCGGACCCATTCGGCGCCAAGGCCGGCTTCTTGCACGGCCAGCTTGATATACTGGACAAACTTGACGTGGGTGTCCAAGTGAAGCAATGGGGTGAACCAGCGGTAGAGTTGGCGCGCCTCGTCCCACTTGCCAACTCGGGTCAGGTCCCAGAGATATTGGTTCTCTCGCGGGAAAGCGATGCCGGCGCCGGCCACCCAGCCATCGATCCCGAGTATAGCTGCTTCCAAAACGAGGTCATCGACCCCGGTAAAAAGAGCGTAGCGGTCACCCAGGACATTGTGCAGGTCGGTCAAGCGCCGCGGATCGCCGGAGCTTTCCTTGATGGCGACGAAGTTTTGCTGGTCGGCGAGAGAGGCGAGCAGTTCGGGCGCGAGATCGTTCGCGTAGCTGATCGGGTTGTTATAGATCATGATTGGCAACCCGGTCGACCGCGCCACGGTCCGGAAATGAGTCGTGGCCTCGCGCGGGTCGCCTTTGTAATTCATCGCCGGCATGAGCATGACCCCGGCGGCGCCGATTTTCTCCATGTCGCGCGTGTAGCGGACCGCGAGCGACGTGCTCGGCTCCGCGACTCCGCTGAGCACGGGCAACCGCCCATGGGCAACTTCTACCGCCGTTTGCACGACTTGCCGCTTTTCTTCGGGATCAAGGGCCTGGTTCTCTCCAAGCGAACCGCACATAATCAGTCCGCTGACGCCGGATTCGATCAGCACTTCGAGGTGCCGGGCAGTTCCGTCGAGATCGAGTGATTGATCTTTCCGTAGTTGAGTTGTGACGGCTGGAAAGACGCCTTGCCAGTTGGATTTCATGACGTGTGTCGCTGCGTCGGCGCAGGCCGAGTGGATCGGATCGTGCCAAAGAAGCGAGGAGGTGGAAATAAGAATCCAAGGAACCAAGGAACCAAGGAACCAAGGAACCAAGGAACCAAGGAACCAAGGAACCAAGGAACCAAGGAACCAAGGAACCAAGGAACCAAGGAACCAAGGAACCAAAGGAACCACACTTCGAACGCAACCGATCGAAAAGGCATTGAAAATCCTCTCTCTCCTCCTGAAATTAGGGGCATGGAAAGTGCGAACTCGGCAATGCCTGCGAGACGCGTTGCCCAAGTGGCTGAAGAACTGCGCTTGCGCGTCGGTCAGGTCCAAGCGGTTACCGGCCTTCTCGCGGAAGGCGCCACCGTTCCTTTCATCGCCCGTTATCGCAAGGAAGCTACCGGTCTGCTCGACGAAGTAGCCATCACCGGGATTCGCGACCGCCTTGCCCAACTCGGAGCCATTGACGAACGACGCGTTGCCATCCTTAAATCGTTGACCGAGCGTTCTCTCTTGACCGATCAACTGCGGACCAGTCTGGAAGCTGCCGCAAGCCTTGCCGCGCTCGAGGACCTTTATCTCCCCTACCGGCCCAAGCGCCGCACTCGCGCCATGATGGCCAGAGAAAAGGGGCTGGAACCCTTGGCTGACTTGCTCTTTCAGAATCAAAGCACCGCCATTCCCGCAACTCAGGCCCAGGCGTTCGTCCAACCGGAAATGGGGGTTCTTTCCATCGAAGACGCCTTGGAAGGTGCCAGGGATATCCTGGCTGAACGCATCAGCGAAGATGGACATGCCCGCGCCAGGTTGCGCGATTATTGCCGCCGCAATGCGGTCATTCGCGCCAAGGTCCTGGCCGGCAAAGAAGCTGAGGCGGCGAAGTTCAAGGACTACTTCGAATGGACCGAGCCCTTGGCGACCGTTCCGTCTCATCGTTTCCTCGCCATGGCCCGCGGTGAGGAAGAGAAATTTTTAACCGTCCGACTTGGCCCACCGGAGGACGGCGCGATCAGCCTCTTGCAGGCGCTGTTCGTCAAAGGCAAAAGCCCAGCCGCCGAGCAGGTCCGCCTCGCGGTCCAGGACAGCTACAAACGTCTGCTTGGTCCAGCGATGGAAACCGAAATCCGCCTGGAAACTAAACAAAAGGCCGACGAGGCCGCGATCAAGGTTTTTGCCGATAACGTCCGCGAGTTGCTGCTGGCCGCTCCCTTAGGCCGCAAGAATGTGCTGGCGATCGACCCGGGTTTCCGCACCGGCTGCAAAGTGGTTTGCCTGGATCAGCAAGGAAAGCTCCTCCACCACGAGGTAATCTACCCCGCCGACGGCGAGAGTCGCATGCGGGAAGCACAGGAGCGGGTCAAGGCGCTCTGTCAGCGATATGGCATCGAGGCGATCGCGATTGGCAATGGCACGGCCGGCCGGGAAACCGAAGCCTTTGTGCGGAAAGCCGGCTTGCCTTCCGCCATTTCCGTGACAATGGTCAACGAGAGCGGCGCTTCCATTTATTCAGCTTCGGAGGTCGCGCGCGAAGAGTTTCCCGATCACGATTTGACCGTGCGCGGGGCGATCTCAATCGGCCGTCGGCTCATGGACCCGCTCGCTGAGTTGGTCAAGCTCGACCCGAAGTCGATCGGCGTCGGCCAGTACCAGCACGATGTCGATCAGGACGCTCTCCAGCGCAGCCTGGACGATACAGTGATGAGCTGCGTCAACCGCGTCGGGGTTGAACTCAATACGGCCAGCCGGCAGTTGTTGACCTATGTATCGGGCCTCGGCCCTCAGCTGGCCTCCAACATCGTTCGATACCGGGATGAACATGGCCCCTTCCGCACCCGCGCGCACTTGCGGAAAGTGCCGCGCCTCGGGCCGAAGGCATTCGAACAAGCGGCCGGATTTCTCCGCATTCGGGACGGGGATGAGCCCCTCGATGCCAGCGCGGTTCACCCAGAGAGCTATTCGATTGTGGAGGCGATGGCGCGGGACTTGAAATGCGCTCCGTCCGATTTGTTGCGGAACGGCGACCTGCGCGCCGGCATCCAAGCGGAGCGTTACGTCACGGCGCAAGCTGGTTTGCCGACCTTGCAGGATATCCTGGCCGAACTGGCCAAGCCGGGGCGCGACCCCCGGCGCCAATTCGAAGCCTTTCAATTCAAAGAGGGCGTCGAAAAGATCGAAGACCTCCGCGCGGGCATGAAACTTCCCGGCATTGTCACGAACGTCACCGCGTTCGGCGCATTTGTCGATATCGGCGTGCACCAGGATGGCTTGGTCCACATCAGTCAGTTGGCCGATCGGTTCGTCAAAAATCCCGCCGAGGTCGTCAAAGTGCACCAACCGGTGACCGTGACGGTCGTGGAAGTGGACGTGGCCCGCAAGCGCATCGGCCTCTCGATGCGCGCCAACCCGGAAGTGAGCGGCGCCAAGGCGCCGACGGAGCCGCGCCGGTCCGCGCCCCCCACCAAGCCGACCACGGCGCCGCCGGCACAGGATTGGTTCAGCGAGGCGATGAACCGGGCGAAGGGGAACCAGCGGTAACAGGAATGAAGATCGTTTGCCCGGCCCGTATCCGGTCCGGGTTCAGCCCGGGGTTGGCCTGCTCGACTTGCTCCGAGGTGATGCGCGGCAGTTTGTTCCGGTCGAGCTCTTCGTTGAACCGCGCCAGGATTCTGGAAAAGGTATCTCCGGTCTGCACCTTGTAAGTCGTCAGTTTTCGTCCGGCACTGGCAGCGAGCGCCGGGCGCTCATCGCTGCTGCTGGTGGCCTCGGGCGGCGGGCAGGGTTTGGCCTGGGTTGCGACTCGTAATGATTCCAGACCCCGTTGCACCTCGTCGAGTTTGCGAACGCTATTTTCGAACTCGAGCCGAGTGGGGGCATTGGTGCGTTCGCGCTGCAGCGCCTCGACGTCTTTGCGCAACGCATCCAAGTGCTGCAGCATCAGTTGTTGTTGTTGCAGGATGAGGTCCTGCATCTCGGCCATGTTTTTCATTTTTGCCGACACCAGGATGTACTGCTCCTGCAGAGTCGACTCGGTCGGGGCGGGCGGCGATAGGGGCGGGTCCGCCAACCCGGCGCGAGGCAGCAGCAGCAGCGCGATGAGGAGATGAGGTTTCATAGGCGGCCGGTCTCCATGAACGGCATTATTAATGGACGCGATGCCCTTTTCAACCTTGGACCACTTCGTTGGGCCACTCCGCTATTCAACCGTGCGCATTTGAATCGCATCCACGATCCGGCCGTCTGCGGAAGTGGCTCCGATGACCACGACGGTGTCGCCCCGTTTGGCCTGACCTTCACTGCACAACCGCTCCAAACCGGCACTGACCGTGCGATCCGGATCAACCTGGTCGAATGGAATCACCAGGGGAGTGATGCCCCAGCTCAACGTGAGTGACCGGGCTAATTCCTCGGATGGGCAAGCGGCGATCACCCGGGACCACCGTGGCCGCATCCAGGAAGTGTAGCGGGCCATATTGCCCTGACGGGTAAAAACGAGAATGGCTTCCGCTTTCAGTTCGTCCGCCATAACCACCGCGCTCTTGACCAGCTTTTGCCGGGCGGTCGTCAATTCGGCGTGGTGATGGAAGTTGGCGCTCCCACTCCGCTCGATGCGCTCGGCGATCCGGTCAAAGACTTGCACGCATTTGACCGGATACTTCCCCACGGTCGTCTCTCCGCTCAGCATGATGGCATCCGCCTGCTCAAAGACGGCGTTGGCCACGTCGGTGACTTCAGCGCGGGTCGGGACCGGGTTTTCGATCATGCTTTCGAGCATGTGGGTAGCCACGATGACCGGGCGGCCCACCCGCAAACAGCTTTTGACTACTTTGCGCTGGATGATGGGCAGTTCTTCGTAAGGGCATTCGATACCCAAATCGCCGCGGGCGACCATGATCCCATCCGCCTGGTGAATGATCTCCTCGATGTTTTTGACCGCTTGCTGGTCTTCAATTTTGGCGATCACCAACGGCCGCCAGCGGCCGCGTTCCAGCACCGCGCGCAATTGCTGAATGTCTTTGGCCTCGCGCACGAAGGAGAGCGCGATGTAATCGACCCCAGCTTCGACCCCGACGTCGACGTCGGCCAGGTCCTTGGCCGTCAGGGCCGGGAGGCTGACTTTGACTCCCGGCAGGTTGATGTGCCGGCGGCTGCCGAGTTTGCCCGGCGTCAAGACTTCGCATTCGATCTTGTTCGCGAATTTGGCAAGCACCTTCATTTGGATCTCGCCATTGTCGATCAGGACGACATCGCCGACGTTGATGTCATTGACAAAGTTCTCGTAGTTCACATCCACCGAATGCAATTCCTCGCTCTTCTCGCCGCGGACGGTCAGGGTGAAGTGCTGGCCTGGAGTGAGGTCGAGGGTCGTGGGCAAATCCCCGGTCCGAACGGCTGGTCCTTGGGTGTCCATCAGGATGCCGACATGCACTCGGCGGGCCGCGGCGGCGGTTCGGACTGCCGCGACCGTCCGGCGGACCCATTCCGGGGTGGCGTGCGACATGTTCAGCCGCGTGATATTGACCCCGGCATCGATCAGCTTCCCGATCACTTCCGGCGAATCAGTCGCCGGTCCGAGTGTGGCCACGATTTTGGTTCTGCGCATAAGCAAACGAGTCAACGAGTCGGCTTTCGGCAGCATAAGGAAGCGTCGCGCGTTGGAAAGCTATCTTGAGGAGGGCGGGCTGCTTCTGCCGATGCGATCCGTCAACACTCCGGCGGCAATTTTGAAGCTCGATTGCTGAGCAGCGAGGGGGCCGGACGGAGTGGTGTTCTGCGAGTTCCTTAATCTTGATCTTATTTCTGCTCTCGACCTTTCGCGGGACTCTTGCCCTGCGGCTGATCCAGGTTGCTCTCACGCGTTGCTCCGGCCCAACCCAAATGAGGCTTGATCTTTGGAAGCCCCCCCCTCATAAATTGACCAGATTTTATGGCCGACATCGCAAATAGATACCCCGACAATGTTTCCGGCAAATTCTATGTCGATAACCAATGCATCGACTGTGATCTTTGCCGCGAGACGGCTCCGAGCAATTTCAAACGCAACGATGACGGTGGTTTTTCGTTCGTCTACAAGCAGCCCGAAAGCCCCGAAGAAGAAACCCAATGCAAAGAAGCGATGGAAGGTTGCCCGGTCGAAGCCATTGGCAACAATGGCGACGCCACCTGATCGCCTGTATCTTTCACCATCCGCAGGCGAAGCTGCCTGCGGATTTTTTGTGTCCACTCGCCGCTGCGGCTGCTTCCAGGCGAGCAGTTGCTCCCAGCCCAGTCTCCTTCATGGCTGCTTCCTTGTGTCCGCCAAGCGTCGCCGCAACATCTCCAGAGCCTGCTGACTGGTGACGAACTTGAAGCTTTCGCGGTCGTAGCGGTTGATTTGGTGCAGGACGACCGTCGGTTCCTGGCTGGCCAGGGCAATGTAGACGGTGCCAAGCGGTTTCTCGGCCGTGCCGCCGGTCGGGCCGGCAATTCCCGTGATAGCCAGCGCATAGTCGGCTCCCAGACGCTTCCGGGCGCCCTCGGCCATTTCCCGGGCCGTTGGTTCGCTGACAGCTCCATGCTGGGCCAGGGTTTCGGCCCGCACCCCGAGCAGGTCTTGCTTGGCCTGATTGCTATAGGTGATGCATCCACCCTGGAATGCGGCTGAGGCACCCGGGACGTTGGTGAGGCGATTGGCCAGATAACCGCCCGTGCACGATTCCGCCACCGCCAGAGTCCGGTTGGAGATGGTCAGGAGCCGAATGAGCACGGTATCCAGTTGATCGTCGTCAGTGCCGAAGACATGCTTGCCGATGAGCGAGAGGGTGACCTGAACCGCTTGTTCGACCAGGTTCGCGGCCCCTTCACCTTGGGCCGTGAAACGAATATCGACTTCGCCAAATCGGGCGCAGTAACCGATTTCAAGGCCGGTCGAAACCAGCGGCTGCAGCGGCCCAGCGATGGTGGCTTCGACGACCGATTCGCCCACCCCGGTGGATTTGAGGATGCGGCAAACAAACGGCAACGAGCGAGGCAGTCGCTCCTGCAACCATGGCTTGACGGCGTTGGCGAACATCGGCTCCAGCTCTCGCGGCGGCCCCGGCAGCATGATCAGCAGCCGCTTTTGGCCGTGGTTCTCGGTCTCCAAAGCGAGACCGGGAGCGGTGCCATTGTTATTCGGCAACACAGTGGCGCCTTCCGGGACAAGAGCTTGCACCCGCGTCGACGGCGGCATGGCTCGTTTGCGCGCGCGAAAGAACTGTTCAATCCGATCCAGAACCCCTGGATCCTCGCGCAGCGGGCGCCCGAACAGTTCGGCGATGCAGGACCGGGTCAAATCGTCGGATGTCGGTCCCAAGCCGCCGGTGGTGATGACCAATTCTGCTCGTTCCATCGATTCCGCGACAGCGCGCTGAATGAGGAGGGCCTGGTCAGCAATGGACACCTGGCGTGTCACGATCAGGCCGAGTCGGCTCAATTCGCGGCAGAGCCAGCGCTGGTTGGTATTGGTGACAAAGCCCAACATCAGTTCCGTCCCGGTATTGATCAATTCGATGTTCAAAGCAGCAACACTTTGGCATTCCATGCCGTTGAGAGCAATTGGGGATGCGGCGGACCGCCTTGGTGTTTGCGCCGGTCCATGCCTGGTTCGTCCCAGATTCGCCGCACCTTCGACGGGAGTCGAACCGAGGCCGTGGGAAGGATGGACAGAGGATGAGCAAGGGACGAACAAAGGTCCCAGGGGCCGGAACGCGCGGTTGGTGGCGTGCTTCCGGGCCTCCTTGGGCTGCAGCCGCTGGTGGTGGGTAAGTGATGTGAGACCACCAGCTGGCGGCGCGGCTATTGGCGCGGTACTCCCTGATGAAGCGAAGCGCTACGCGGATCTTGGCGAAAACGCACCCCCTTTTGCTTCAACCGGTGGCGTTGACTTGAAAGGGAGCTCAAATATACTCGTTGGCATGTCGGCCCCCGAGAAGTTGGCCTCCAAGCAGAGGTTTCTCGATTTTCTCGCCACCAAGAATCTGCGGATGACATCCCAGAGACAGGCGATTATCGACACTGTTTTCGCGACCGAGGAGCATTTCACTGCTGAACAGTTGTTGGAATGGTCCCGGGAACGCGACCGGTCAGTTTCTCGCGCCACGATCTATCGAACCCTGCCTCTGTTGACCGAGAGCGGCCTAGTCCGGGAGATGGACTTTGGCAAGGACCACCGCTTTTACGATCCGAATTACGCGGATCATCCCAACCATAATCACATCATCTGCCAGGACTGCGACAAGATCGTGGAGTTCGAGAGCGAAAAAATCGCCCGCTTGGAAACGGAAATTACGCGCCAGTTGGGTTTTTCGATTAAGAGCCAGCGTCTCCAGATCACGGGAAGTTGCGAGGAACTGAAGAAGCTTGGGGCGTGCAAGAAGAAGAGCGGTGGATAGCGGCTATGCCCAGGATCCGCTCGCTTTGGTTGGTCCTGCTGCTCGGCCTCGCATGGGGGGCGGCTCGGGCAGGAGAATGGGGCGTGACGCCCGACGGGCGCTTTTTGACGCTCAAGGGGAAGCCTTTCTTCTGGCAGGGCGACACAGTCTGGCTGCTTGCCCAGGTGCCTTCACGCGCAGAATTGGATCTCTACTTGCGAACGCGCGCGGAGCAGGGGTTCACCGTCATTCAACTGAGCGCCATCATGGGCGAGGAGCGGGTGTGGGGCACGGCCCGCGCGACCAGCCGCGGAAACACCCCTTTTATCGACGGCGATGTGCTGAGGCCGGCGGTGACTCCCGGCCACGATCCGGCCAACGCGACCGAATACGATTACTGGGACCACCTGGATTATGTCCTCGAACGCATCCACGCCCATGGGCTGCGCGCGGCGCTGGTGACTTTCTTCGTGGGTTGGCGGGGAGATGGGTATCGCTACTTGAAGCCAGACACGGCTTATGGCTACGGCCGGTTTCTAGGCGAGCGTTACCGAGGCAAGCCGGAGCTGATCTGGATTCTAGGGGGCGACAACACGCCCGACACGGACGAAAAGAAGCAGGTCTGGAATGGCGTGGCCAAAGGCATCACGGAAGGAATCTGCGGCCGCGAGGACTACACGCAGACGTTGATGACCTATCATATCAACGGCGGCTCATCTTCGGGTCAGATGTGGCACCGGGCCCCGTGGCTCGACTTTAACATGGCGCAGACCTGGAGTGAGTATGCCAACATCGACGGCGCTTTGCGACGCGATGCCGAACTTGTGCCTCGCAAGCCGCTCGGCCTCGGGGAAGGCGCTTATGAAGACGGACCACAATATCCAACCAGGCCCATCGACGCTTTGGTCATTCGCAAGCAAGCGGCCTGGTCTTATTTTGCAGGCGGCTATCATACCTACGGAAACGGGAACGTCTGGCATTTCGACACCTTCAAAGACGAGTCGACCCAGCCCTGGAAAGAGGCTCTCTTTTCTCCCGGCGCCGCTTCGCTTCGCCACTTGAAAGATTGCCTGACCGCGTTCGATTGGCGGAACTTCACCCCGGATCCAGCCCTCTTCGCGGAAGGTCAAGAACGCGGCCAGGACCTGCGGGTGGCCCTCCGCCATCAGGATGGAAAAGCGATTCTCGCTTATTTGCCAGGACGCGCCCCGGTCAAGCTCCACCTCGAAAAACTGGCGGGCAACGGAAAAGGCCGGGCCGTTTGGATCAACCCGGCCACCGGTGAGAAGCAAGCGGGTGGAGACGTGGCGAAGGCACTGGGCGAGTTCGTGCCGCCGCCAGGCTGGCGGGATGCGCTCCTGCAAGTCCTCGCTGAGTGAGCGGGAGTTTGCGTGCCATGACACCATCCCATCTTTGGAAAGCTTTGAAAGACGACCGGCGGCTTTTTCTGATTGCCGGCCCATGCGTGATCGAGGAGCTGGCTCTTTGCCGGCGGATTGCCGCGAGCCTGCAGAAGACCTGTGCAGCGCTGAACATTCCCTATGTCTTCAAGGCCAGCTACGATAAAGCAAACCGCTCTTCGGCCGAATCCTTCCGGGGTCCCGGGCTCGAGCGTGGCCTGCGCGTTTTGCGGCAGGTGAAGGAAGAATTAGGTGTTCCCGTTCTCACCGACGTGCACACGACCGAAGAAGTGGAACTGGCTGCGGAAGTGGCCGACATCCTTCAGATCCCAGCGCTGCTTTGCCGGCAGACGGACCTGGTGCAGGCGGCGGCGCGCACGGACCGAATCGTCAATCTGAAGAAAGGCCAGTTTCTGGCGCCGCTGGACATGAAACAGGTGGTGAAGAAAGCGACGGCTGCCGGGACAAACCGGGTGATCATCACGGAACGCGGCACGACGTTCGGCTATAACAACCTGGTGTCGGACATGCGCGCTATTCCGATCCTGCGGACATTGGGATTCCCGGTCGTGTTCGACGCGACCCATTCGGTGCAATTGCCCGGAGCCGGCGGTGACAAGTCGGGCGGCCAGCGGGAATTTGCGCCCGTCTTGGCGCGGTGCGCGATCGCGGCCGGCGCCAATGGCGTGTTTGTCGAGACGCATCCCTCGCCCGAACAGGCGTTGAGCGACGGGCCGAATATGATTCCCCTGAAAGCGTTGCCGCGCGTTTTGGAGGAGCTATTGCGGGTCCATGCGGCGGTGCGGGGATCGTGATCCCCTCGTCATCGCAAATCGTCCCGACGGTCCTCCGCGTCTCCTGAGTGGGCCCCAAAACTTCAGAGTAGCTAAAGGTTGCGCTTTGTTCTTCTATTCCCGAGGATCAAACCATGGACGCGACCGATCGAAGGATCTTTTCCGGCTACGGCCGGCGCGGCATCCGGGCCTGGACCTTGAGTCTTGTCTGCCTGTGGGCGCTGATCCTGCCGTCACCTGCGCAGATCCCACTCACCGGGCGCGGAAAGAATTTCGTGGCCCCGGTTACGGACGCACAGGGGCGCAAATCGATTTTACGCGGCAAGGATGTGGAGCCGGCTGGGAAAGGGTTTGTGCAGATCAGCGGGATGCAAGCCGAGATGTTCCGGGGGCAGGAAAAGGAAATGATTGTCAATGCGCCCAAATGTCTGTTCGACACAAAGGCGAATGTGGCGACGTCGGCTGGGCCGCTGTCTATTCGGACGGCAGATGATCGCTTTGCGATCGATGGGGAGGGGTTTCATTGGCAGCTGGGCGATTCACGGCTCAATTCAAAGCTGGTCATCTCGAATCGGGTGCAATCGGTCTTGCGCAAACGGCTGATCAAGTTGCGGGCGACGGGCAGCCCGACCGGGACCAACGTGGTCGTCCAAGCCGTTGCCGCCGGCGGCACCAACGATGTCATCGGCGTGACAGCGAACACCTTCGAACACCAGGGCGACCGGGCGGTGTATCGGGGTCAGGTGCGCGTCCATGATCCGGAGGGAGATCTTGCTTGCGAGATGCTGACGGTCATTCTTTCCGATAGTGAAAAGGGACTGCCGCAGCGCATCGAGGCGGAGCAGGACTTGGTTTTGACCCAAGGGACGATCCGGGTTTTGGCAGACAAGGCCGTCTACACCACGGGCGAGGATCAGGAAACGGTGGAATTCATCGGGCACGCTGTGTGGCAGGATGGCGACCGGCAGGGCAGCGGGGACCGGCTGATCTTCGACCGGCGACAGCGGACCTTGCGGGCAGTTGACAATGCTTACCTGAAGGTGCCTCGGTCTGTCCTGGGAGAGTCGGGCTTTCTTTCGGGACAAGCGACCAAACCTCCGGCGGCCGTGGGTCAGGCCACGAATACGTTTGTCGAGGTTTTTGCGCAGACGATCGATATCCGACTGCCCGAGACGAACGGGCCGATTCGGCAGCTCACCGCCGACCGCAATGTTTTGATCGTCGATTTGGAACAACAGGGGCGGGCTTTGGCGGACCACGCAGTTTACGAGGAGTCGACCGGAATTCTGGAGTTGACTGGTTCACCTATGGTCGAAACGGCGCGGCGCGTGATCATTGGCAAGGTGATCCGTTTCGATCGCCACACCCAGGTATTCACCGCTGCCCCGGAAGCGTATCTGAAACTCCCGTTCCAGGCGTTGCTTGACCTGGGAATTGTCTCCCGGAGCCCGACCTCAGGTCAGGCGGAGGCGCCGGTGACCAATCGTTTTGTCGAGATCTGGTGCGATGCGTTTCAATACCGGACGAATGTGCTGCACGGCGAGGGCAAGGTGCGCGCCAACTTCCTGGAAGGAGACAAAGCGCTCGGCAAACTCACCTGCGCCACGCTGGATGTGGCGTACCGGCAGCAGATCGAGAGCCTGGACGCGCGAACCGACGTTGAACTGGAGCAGTTCGTGGCCGCAGCGGAGGGGACGCGGCGGAAAGTCAACTGCGATTCAATTCAACTGAAGTTCAATGAGCAGGGCCGGCTGGAGTCGGCCGATGCTGGCAATCAGGTGGTGGTGGAGCAGGAGGAGAACCACGCCGGAGCGGCTCTTCCCACTTTGACCAAGTTGACGTCCGCGCGAGTGAAGGCTTTCTTTTCCACCTTGACCAACCGAGTGGAGCGGATCGAAGCGCATCAAGACGTGGTCGTGGCGCAGGACAACCGGGTCGCCCGAGGGGAACAGGCGGTTTATACGGACCGGACCGGATTGGTCGAGCTGACTGGCCGCCCAACGGCGACGATGCCGGAAGGGACCATCAATGAGGCGGACAGGCTGATCTGGGACCGCGTGCACAAGCGGTTCATTGGGAGCGGCAAGTTCAAATCCGAATGGAAGCGGGTGCACGGGCAGACGAATCGCTGGTCGTCGCCTTAGCCGCTGACCTCGTAGCCTATGGCACTTCTTGCGACAGAGGCATTGATCAAGGAATACGGCGCCCGTCGGGTCGTGAACGGGGTGTCGATCAATGTTTCCGGGGGCGAAGTGGTCGGGCTTCTCGGGCCGAACGGAGCCGGCAAAACGACCACATTTAACATCGTGGTGGGACTGACCAAACCGGACGGCGGGAAGGTCACGTTGGAAGATCGGGCCATCACCGCTTTGCCGATGCATCAGCGGGCCCGTTGCGGAATTGGGTATCTGACGCAGGAGCCCTCCGTTTTCCGAAAGCTGACGGTAGAGCAGAACATCCTCGCCATCCTCGAGACGTGCGTCATGGGGCGGAAGGAACGAGAACTTCGCTTGCGGCAGTTGCTGGACGAGTTGGACCTCGGCGCCCTGGCGACCAACAAAGCTTACACCTTGAGCGGTGGCGAGAAGCGGCGCCTCGAGATCACGCGCGCTTTGGTGACCAGCCCGAAATTATTGTTGTTGGACGAACCGTTCAGCGGGATCGATCCGATTGCCGTTTACGAAGTGCAGCGCATTGTCCGGCGGTTGAAGGAACGCGGGTTGGGGATTCTCATTACCGACCACAATGTGCGCGAGACGCTGAAGCTGGTCGACCGGGCGTATGTCATTCACAAAGGCGAGGTGCTTTGCGAAGGGACAGCTGATTTCCTGGTCAATGATCCCAAGGCGCGGGAGATATACCTGGGGCCGGAATTCAATCTTTAGATCGGGGCAGCAAAACAACGATGGGAATTGATGCGCTCTATGCGTGCGGCCATTCAACGCGACCTGGTCACTGTCGAACGATTCTACACCGAGAATGCCAGTTCATTGCAGCTTCACCTCACTGCCGGCGCGGCCGGGCTGAAGCGAGCCATCCGCGAACCGACCGTCAATCGTCCGGGCCTTGCGCTGGCCGGGTTCACCAAGTATTTCGCGAGCAAGCGCGTGCAGGTCATTGGCAATGCCGAATCGCATTTCCTGAAGTCGCTGACCGCGGAGGATCGTCTGGCCCGGTATCAGATGCTATTCAGTTACCGCGTTCCGTGCCTGATCTTCTGTCGCGGGTTTCGGCCTGACAAGTGGCTGTTGAAAGCGGCGGAGCAGGCGGGCATCCCGATTTTTTCGACCCCTTTGATCACGATGAAGTTCATCAACCTGGCGACGCTGGCGATGGAAATGATGTTTGCGCCGCGGGGGACGGAGATGGGGAGCATGGTTGATATCCTCGGGGTGGGCGTGATAATCCGGGGGGAAAGCGGCATCGGCAAGAGTGAAACCGTGCTGGCTTTGATCGAGCGCGGCTACAGCTTGGTTTCGGATGACATTACCCGGGTGACCTTGGTCGATGGCCGGGACGTGATCGGGACGAGCGCAGAGATCACGCGGCACCATATGGAAGTGAGGGGTATCGGCATCGTGAATGTTGCGGCCATGTTTGGAGTGAAGAGCATCCGGCGTGAAAAGCAGGTGGACCTTGTTGTGACACTGAAGAATTGGGAGGAAGTGACTGATGTGGATCGACTTGGAATGGAGGAGGAGTATATCCATATCCTCGGCATTGGCATTCCCCACATCATCATCCCGGTCCGTCCAGGGCGGGATCTGGCCCGGCTGATCGAAGTCGCTGCGTTTCAGACGAAGCTAAAGGCGTCCGGCTATAACCCAGCCAAGGAGCTGAATGACCGATTGATTGCCAAGATGACCAAAACAACTCCGCTTTAAATTTCATTGGCAAACCTTCATTCGGTCTGATTATCTCTTGGCCGAATGAGTGCCGGGCGGAAAGGCAGCGAGAACCAGGAGATCACCAAGGAGTTGGTGGTGTCCAATAAGCTTGGGGTGCATGCGCGCCCGGCGGCGCTGTTTGTCAAGACGGCCAATCGCTTTGACTGTGAGGTCTTGGTGGAAAAGGACGGGGAAGTCGTCAACGGGAAGAGCATCATGGGGATGATGATGTTGGCGGCTGGCCCAGGGAGCAAATTGCAGGTGCATGCCAAAGGGGACGATGCCTTGCAGGCGATTCATGAACTCGAGGCGCTCATGCGCCGGAAGTTCGATGAGGATTGAGGTCCCTTGGGAGGCGCCATGGCTGCTGCCGGCTTCGATGTCAAGTATGTTGCCCACCTCGCCCGCCTGGATTTGTCCCCGGAAGAGGCAGCCACTCTCACCACCCAGCTGGGCCAGATCCTGCAGTATGTCGAGAAGCTGCAAGAACTGGACGTGAGCAGGGTGGAACCGATGGCTCATGCCGTCCCGCTCGCCAATGTGACCCGCCCCGATGAAGTGGTCCCAGGCCTGACGCCCCACGATGCTCTCCGCAACGCTCCAGCCCAAAGCAACGGTCTATTCCTCGTACCCAAGATCGTCGAGTGACCTTTCGCCCCGGCCGCTGCCATGCTTCCTCAACTCCAGATCGATCAGCTCGCGGAAAAGGTGCGCTCAAGGGCGGTGTCAGCCCGGGAAGTGATCCAAAGCTACCTCGATCGCATCGCGCGGGTGGAGCCGACGGTGAAGGCATTTCTGAGTTACGATGCGGACGATGCTCTGCGTCAGGCCGACGCCATCGATCAGCGGCTTCAGACCTCCACAGCCGGTGGGAATGAGCGGCTCTTAGGGGTGCCGCTTGCTTTGAAGGATGTAATCGCGGTCCAGGGCCAGCCGCTCTATTGCGGGTCGAAAGTGCTCGAAGGATTCGTTTCACCCTACAGCGCCACCGTCGTCCACAAACTCAAAGCAGCGGGCGCCATCGTCTTCGGACGATTGAACATGGACGAGTTTGCCATGGGCAGCTCGACCGAAAATTCGGGCTTCTTCACCTCGCGAAATCCCTGGGATGTGACGCGCATACCTGGAGGATCATCCGGCGGTTCCGCGGTGGCAGTGGCGGCCGGCGAATGCCTGGCCAGCTTGGGTTCCGATACCGGCGGTTCCGTGCGTCAACCCGCGGCCCTCTGCGGCGTGGTCGGTCTCAAGCCCACTTATGGACGCGTCTCGCGTTTCGGCCTGGTGGCTTACGCTTCTTCCCTCGATCAGATTGGGCCGGTCACAAGGACGGTGCGCGATGCCGCGACTGTGCTGGGCGTGATCAGCGGGCATGATCCGCGGGATTCAACCAGCGTTCCCAAACCGGTTCCGGATTATACGGCCGCCCTGGGGGGCGAATTGCGCGGCCTGCGGATCGGGCTGGTCAAGGAATACATGGTTGGGGGACTCGATCCGGAGGTTGCCGCCGCCGTCCAGGCGGCTATTCAACAACTCCAAAAGCTGGGGGCGGAGATCGTCGAAATCTCACTGCCGCACACCGAATACGCGATCGCGGCTTACTACATCATTGCGACGGCCGAAGCCAGCGCCAACCTGGCCCGTTTCGACGGGGTGCGTTACGGACGGCGCGTCGAAGGGGCGGATCCGATTCAGATGTATGGACGGACCCGAGGCCAAGGTTTTGGGGCGGAAGTCAAGCGGCGGATCATTCTGGGCACCTACGTGCTGAGCAGCGGCTATTACGATGCGTTTTACCTGCGCGCCCAGAAGGTGCGAACGCTGATTCGACGAGACTTTGAATCGGCTTTTCAGCGCGTCGATGCGATTGCCGCACCGACGACGCCGACGGCGGCGTTTCCGATTGGGGCGAAAGCGAATGATCCGCTGCAGATGTATTTGTCCGACATTTTTACGATTGCGGTCAATCTCACCGGGATGTGCGGCATCAGTGTTCCCTGCGGTTTCACGGCGCAACCCAAACTGCCGATCGGTCTTCAACTCCTCGGCCCTGCTTTTGCCGAGCCTACCATCCTGCGAGTCGCCCACGCTTATGAACAAAGCACCGGATGGCACCAAGAGCGTCCGGCGCCCCTTTGGTAGTCTGCCGTCCGCGGTCCATAGGCGGACTTCGGCTAAGGTCCTCGTTCATCTTCGCAGCCGGAAGAACCTGTTTTCCGTCACGATCGGAACGGTGACGCTGCGCCGATCGCCGTTGGTGATCGGGTTGAGGCTGAGAGGTTGCCATCGCGTGGGTGGGGCCAGAGCGGCGGTGGATTCGAGCACGAGATCACCGGCTGCGACCGGCCAGGAGACGCGGAACGTGGTGGGCCCGACGAGCTCGATGCGCAAGTTGGCCAGGTTGGTGACGACCGAGGAGACCTGGGCCGATCCATTGTTGCTTGGGTCGGGATCCGGTTCGCGCCCGGTGACAAACGCGACATTGGTGATGGTGCCGGTAAGGAGGGGCAACGTCGTGACTTTCAGCTGGATCGCGCTTCCGGGGGCCAATGTTCCGGCGGTGAGCGTTATATCCTGGCCGACCCGCCGGACCACGCCTTGTGTGTTGGTGATTCCCAAAACAAGGACATCCGGAGGCAATGTATTGGTCAAACCGAAGCCGGATGAGGATGCCGGGCCGCGATTTGTAACGGTGAGGGTATAGGTTTGCACTTGGCTCTGGAAGACCACATTGGTCAGCTGCGAGTGGAGCAGGGCCAGATCGGCGGCCGCACCGATGATAAAGGGTTGGGCGCTTCGCGATGTGCCCGAAGCGGTGACGACCGTGATCGGGCCGGTGGCAGCGCCGGCGGGGACTGACACGACCAGCTGAGTGCGGGAAAGGGATTGGAACGAAGTCGCGTCGCGATCGCCGAACTGCACTTTGGTTAAGCCGCCAAAGCCGGTGCCGGCGATGGTCACGGCGGTCCCAGACGCCCCGCTGGCTGGGGTAAATCCAGTGATATTGGGTTGCACGACGAATCCACCTGGCGCGCCCACGATGCCGGCGGGCCCGATCAGACTGATGGGGCCGGAGGCAGCTTCTGCCGGGACGACCGTCGTGATTTCATTGGTGGAAGCCACGTCGAAGGCGGCGGCCACGTCTTTGAAAAGAAGCGCCGTCAAGTGGCCGAAGTTGGTCCCACGCAGGGTTACTGGCGTGCCCGCGATGCCAGCCGCGGGAGTGACAGTGGCGATGCCGGGCGCGACGATGAAAACATTGGAACTGAGCACGGTGGTGCCGGCCTTTGTCAGGCCGACGGGTCCAGTGGTCGCCTTGGCCGGAACAAGAGCTTTGATCTGGGTCGGCGCCAGCACTTGGAAAGCCTCGGCGGGGGTGCCGTTGAAGTTAACGGCGGTGACGCCGTTGAAATCAAGTCCCTCGATGGTCACCGAGGTTCGGGGTTGACCCGCTGGTGGGTCCAGATTCGTGACGATCGGCTTGCCGCTGGTGACAAGGAAGGGCTCAAAACTCGTGCCGGAGCCGGCGGCATTGCTGACGGTGATGAATCCGCTGCTGGCGCCAGGCGGAATGGTGGCGCTCAGCTGGGTAGGGGCGGTCACGGCAAAGGCAATGTTGGTGCCGTTCAGCTTGACCGACCGCGTGCCGATGAAATTGAAGCCGTTGATGGAGATGAGCGTGTTGGGAGGGCCGTTGGTGGGGTTAAAGTCGGTGACGATTGGCGAGGCGCTGGCGATAAAGTCGAACGCACTGCTGCCGGTGCCTTGCGGCGTGGTGATGCTGATCGGGCCGTTCGTCGCCCCGGTTGGAACCACGGCGTGAAGTTGCGTCGGGGCGACGACCGAGACATTCAACGAAGGTTTGCCGCCGAACTTGACCGCGGTCGTGCCGAGAAAGTTGCGGCCATTGATGGTTACGGATGTTCCCGGAGCCCCACCGATCGGCGAAAAGTCTTCAATCACGGGCGCGGAACTGACCACGAACGGAGCCACGCTCGTTCCAGCCCCAAAGGAATTACTGACGGTGATCAAGCCGCTCGACGCGCCGGCCGGAACAGCCACCCGGATCTGAGTCGGCGAGGTGATTGAAGGTTGCGTCGCATTGGTGCCATTAAACCGCACGGCCAATGGCGCGGTGAAATTCGCGCCTTCAATCGTTACGACTGTCCCGGGAGCGCCGCTCGTCGGGGAGAAACTGCCGACGAAAGGTTCTCGCCCGGTGACCGTGAATGGAAAGTCGCTCTGCGCCTCGTCAATCGGCGTCGTCACGCTGACATGGCCGGACGTGGCCCCGGGTGGGACGACCGCGCGGATCTGCGTCGGACTGGTAACGGAGAACTGTGCATTGGTCCCGTTGAAGCGAACCGCGGTCGCGCCTTCGAAATTCAAGCCGAGAAGAGTGATCGTGCTGCCCGGAGGGGCGCGGTCGGGTTGAAAATCGAGGATGGTCGGGGCCACGAAAAAGGTGCCGGCGCTGATGGCCGCGCCCACGCCCGTATCGACGGTGATGCGGTCGGAGGTGGCATCGAGCGGGACGGTGGCGACGATCAGGTTGGCCGACAAAATAGAGAAAACGGCCGGAGCATTGCCGAAGTCGACTTCCAGAGCGGTTCCCAAATCGTTGCCGGTAATCTGAACGCTTGTGCCGGGGGGGCCGGCCGTCGGATTGAAAGCAGTGATCAACGGCGCGGCTTGGGCGGTCAGCGAGTTGAGGCCGAACAGCCCGCTCAAAAGGAACGCCAGCGCTATTCGTCCCCAGGGACAAAGGCGCCGCTGGAGTTGGTCGATATGCATAGACTTCGAAAATGCAGCTGAGGGACTTATCCGCCTATTAACTACTTGAGTTGCGGAAAGATGTCCCCAATTGAGGGCGGAGTCAAAAACGGCCTCGAATGAAGTCTCGGATGACGGCCAGCTCCGCGTCGCCCGCGATCGTATGTTCCTTGGCAAACTCCCGCCATTCAATGTGCAAGCCGGCGGCTTTGAGCTGATCGACTTGGGTTCGGACCGGGCCGATCGGGATGAGCGGGTCGTGCGTCCCATGCGTGAGGAGAAAGCGCTGCTCCAGGGCGACGTTCGACCGAACCGCCGTCACCTGCTCGGGTTGGTGGACATACCCGCTGATGCCGATCAACCCGGCGAACCGGTGCGGATAACGGATGCCAGTGTCGATGGTCATAAGACTGCCTTGGGAAAAGCCGAAAAGCACCGTTTGGTCCGTGGGGAATCCGGCGCCCCTGAGTTCATCGAGCAGCTTGAAAATGAGCTGGCGGCTGCGTTCGATACCGGGAGCGGCGTCGGCGGCGAAGTCATACCAGGAGTAACCTCCATAGTACGGGTCAGGCGCGTTGACCAGCCGATAGTTGAGCCAAGGCAGAGCGAGCATTTCCGGCAGCCAACGGTATCCTTCGATGCTGTCTCCCAATCCGTGCAACGCGACGAGCAGTCGACGCGAATCCTGCTCCCGCGCCGGAATAAAGTCACTTACGAGCATGCCCGATCAAATGCTGAACCCCGGTGGCGGTGCAAGTGCTTTCGCGAACCCAAGCTGCGATGAACCGCGACGATCAGGCCGGTCAATTAGGTCCCGCTCCGCCCTGACGCTTTATCCGGCTGCCAAGGGACAGGAATAATTGCCGGTCCGGCGACACCAGATGGCTCACGCCCAAGCCGATGAGACGGAGGGGCCGGGTCACGAGGCGATGCCGGCCGAGGAGGTAGCAGCCGCGTTTGTAAATGACGGCGGCCTCAGCGGTCGGATCATCGAGCGTCAGCTGTCGATTTAAAGTCGTAAAGTCACCGTAGCGCACGCGCACTTCAACCGTTTTGGCGGCGAGGCCCTTGTGGCGCAGTTCCGCGGCTAGTTCCGCGGCTTGCTGGCGCAAGGTCTGGCGCAGCACTTGGCGGTCGGCCGTGTCTTGCAAGAAGGTATTCTCGCTGCTGATGCTCTTGACTTCATTGCTCAAGTCGAGCGGACGATCATCCTCTCCGAACGCATAACGCCTTAGAGTGGGGCCGAATGAACCGGCGACGAGACGGAGATCGCCCGCATAGTCCTGCAAGTCTCCGACTGTGCTGAGGCCGGCGGCTTGAAGCTCCCGCGCCGTCACCGGGCCGACCCCATGCAAGACAGTGACCGGGAGAGGCCGGAGAAACTGCACTTTCTCAGCCTCTTGAATGAGCGTGAGGCCGTCGGGCTTCTGTTGATCGCTGGCAAGCTTGGCCAGGAGTTTATTGGGCCCGATGCCAATGCTGGCGGTTAACTGACGCTCCGTGCGGATGCGCTCTTTTAGCCGGCGGGCGATGGGCAAGGCCATTCGCAGGCTTTCATCGGGCGATGGCCCGGGGCAGAGCGCGCTGAGGTCAAGGTAAGCCTCATCCACGGAAACTTGTTCAATGGTGGCGCCGCACTCGGCCGCCAGCTTCATGACGCAGCGCGATTCCTGCCGATACCGGTCCATCTGCGGCGGGATGAAGATGCCGTCCGGGCAGAGTCGTCCGGCGGTAACGCTGGGCATGGCTGAGCGCACTCCGAATCGGCGGGCTTCATAACTGGCGGCGCAGACGACTCCCCGCTGGGTTGGAGGGCTGCCGACGATGACGGGCTGGCCACGCCATTCCGGGTGGTCTCGTTGCTCGACGGCCGCGTAGAAGGCGTCCATGTCCATCAAAGCAATGACGCGAAACACGATGCCGGCAGCTTAAGGGATGACCGGGAGCGAGACGAGACCTGGATTAGAGAGAGCCTGCTTTGGTGAATTCGTTGAATTCGAGCCAGTACCAGCGGAAGGCTTTGGCCAAATCGCCCAACTGCTGGGCGGTGGGCGGCTTGATCACATATGAATTTGCCCCGAGCCGGTAGGCCTCCTGCAAGTCGATCCGCTGGTTGGATGAGGTCAGCACAATCACGACCATTTCATCCAGCGCCGCTTGTTGGCGCGCCCAGGCCAGCACCTCGTGTCCCGATTTGAAGGGGAGTTTCAAATCGAGAAAGGTGACGGCCGGCAAAGGATATCGCTCCCGGTCGGCATAGATGCCGTTGCCGGAGAGATAGTCAATGGCCTGCTGTCCATCCTCCACCACCAGGAGAGGATTGGTAATGCCGGCCTGTTTCAAGGCCAGCTTCATCAGCACCACGTCATCGTCGTTGTCTTCGACGAGAAGAATCGCGCGACCTGTTTTCATCTCGCATTGCGCAGGGTGAACCAGAATCGGCTGCCCTGCCCTAGGTTTGATTCCACACCAACTTGTCCGCCCATGCGTTCGACAGCTTTTTTCACAATCGCCAATCCGATGCCCGTTCCTTGAAATCGTTTGTCCGCATAGACGCGGCCGAAAATCTGAAAGATGCGGTGCTGATGCTCCGGGGCGATGCCCAGGCCGTTGTCGGCCACATTCAAACGGAGCATGTCCCCGACCGGCTCCGTCCAGAGGCGGATGCGGGGCGGAACGCCTGGAGCGACAAATTTCAAGGCGTTGCCGAGCAAGTTCGAAATCACCTGTGAGAGAAATGCCTCGTGGGCGAAGACTGTGCCTAGCGGCTTGCTCACCTCGATGAAAGATTGGAAGGTTTGGATCTCAGGGTAGCTCTGGACCACGTCATTCAGGAAACGGTCCAATTCCACCGGCCGGAGCAGCAAATCCTCCTTGGCGATGCGACTATAGGTGAGGACATCGCGGATGAGCAAATCGAGGCGCTGCGCCGCGCGATGGATGCGCGAGAGGTAGTCTTTGCCTTGTTCATCCAGGCTGAGGCTATAGTCGCGCAGGAGCGCATCGGAAAATCCCTGCATGGCGCGGAGCGGCGCGCGCATGTCGTGCGAAACACTATAGGAAAATGCCTCCAACTCGCCGATGGTCTCCTGCAGCTTGGCGGTTCTTTCGCGCACCTTTACTTCCAAATCGCCTGCGTAGCTGCGCAGGGCCTCCTGAGCTTGCCGCAAGGCCTCTTCCTTCGCACGCACCGCGGCCTCGGCGGCCCGCCGTTCGCTAAATTGCCCAATCTGCACGCCGGCGCCCTGCAGCATCTGGAGCAAGTCCCTATCGACACGGCGCAGGTCGCGGCTGAAGAATTCCATGACGGCCGTGACGCGATTTTGGGCGATGATCGGAAAGCCCAGGGCAGTCCGCACGCCTTGGGCGGGGCCAAGCGGACCTTTGGGGAAAGCTGGATCGTTCAGCACATCGGCAACCCATGCTGGTTCGCGGGTTGACCAGACTTTGCCCGGCAAGCCTTCTCCCGGAGGGAAAGTGGTATGCCTGATCAAGCTGGCCAGGGCCGACAATTGCTCGGATGCGGTGGCCATTGATCCTGACAGGCCAGGCGACCTTGATCAGAATCAATCTGCCAAAGAAAGCTGTTGGTTCCAAACCGCATTCTGACAGACTGCTTTCAGAATCTGGGCGGAGGCTTCGTTGACCGACTGGCAATCCGCCAAAATGCCATTGACCGCATTTTGCAGGGCGAGTCGCTGCTCGGACCGTTTGTTGGGTCACGTCACGGGCCACTTTCGAAGCCTCAACGATAACGCCGCGATCATCTCTGATGGGCGAAACGGTCAGAGAAATGTGTGGAGGCGCGTGCCGTCCTTGCCTTGGCGGACCGTGTCGTAGTGATCGATTCTTCATTCGCCTCGGCGAAGAGCACGGTCTTCTTTCTGCTCAGACGCTCTCGCGGAATAAGGCAGAAGTGATCGATTTGCCGATCACTTCCTCCGCCTTGTAGCCAAAAATGCGTTCCGCGCCCAGGTTCCAGCTCATGATGGTTCCCTGGAGATCCTTACTGATGATGGCGTCATCGGATGATTCCACGATCGCAGCTAATCGACGGTTGGCAATGGCTGCCTCGCGCACGGCGTCATCCGACCGTTTACGCTCGACTTCTCCTAGGCGCGGTGCGCTCCCGTTCGGCGGCCCGGCCTCGCAAAACCTGGTCGATCATCCAATCAAGCCGATGCCTGGACTGACGCCGGCGTTGACCATCTTCACCGAGGATCAACGGCCCTTCGTAAAATGGGTTGGAACAGACTTCCTTCCCCAGAATGGCCAGCGGATGGGTATGAAGGGCCGCCATTGCTTCGACCGAGCCGACTCCCACATACTGGCAGATAATGCGTCCGGGAGCTCCCGGAACAAAAATGGTGTTGAGCGTCGCTTCCCAATGCTCCAGCTATCCAGATCGATTCTCAGCTCCAAGGATCCAGGTCATCTCAACAGCGCAGAAACGCACCCCGTCAAACCCTGCTGCGAGCGCCCGTTGAATCACCTCCTGACTTGCTGGAGCTTCTTCTGAGACGACGGTTCTCCAGGTTGACGCCATTCCTTCCTCGTCCAAAAGCTTGAGCCGGTTCTTTGGACGGCTTCATCCACATCGATCCCACTGTCGCGGAGGCGCTGATTGAGTTCGTCGGACGTTTGATCGTCTGCGATGTAAACGAATTGTTCGTTGCCTGCGAGCGCTGCCTGAATGAAAGGCACCAACGCGGGAAGCTGCTCGGCGGGGTCTTTATCATAGAACAGGCAGAGATGGTCGCCTTTCTTGATACGCAACACCTGTTCCGTCAACTCGGAGGACATGGTCGTAAACATTTCGGCTGACGGCGGCTTCAAGCGATCGTTGGCTCTGAACAGGTGAACATAAGTCAGTTTTGGCCGGAGAAAATCGGGGAAACCCCGATTTTCTCCGCGTTCAGGTTTACATCGCCAGCGGCAGCGATCCTCCGTAGAATGCCCTCTCTTGTCATGCATAACCCCATCATCGCGGCTTTGGATGTCCCCGACGTCGCGCAGGCAGAGGAACTCGTCCGCAAGCTGGCCCAGCTGGTAGGCGCATTCAAGGTTGGTAGCGAGCTGTTTACACGTTCTGGTCCAGACCTGGTCCGACGTATCCGCGCCGCGGGGGCTGCTGTCTTTCTCGACCTCAAGTTCCATGACATTCCAAATACCGTGGCCAGGGCGGTTGCCAATGCAGTGCGCTTAGATGTGCAAATGCTCACGGTGCATACAAGTGGCGGCATGGATATGCTCAAGGCAGCCGAGCAAGCGGCCCAAGAAACGGCCCGCGGGATGCAGGAGCAACCCCCGCTCGTGCTGGGCGTGACCGTCCTTACAAGCATGGACAGCAATGCCTTAAGTGAGATCGGGCTGCCGGGCAACGTTGGCCGCCAAGTCGAACGACTGGCTGTCCTCGCAGAAAAAGCCGGTCTGCGTGGACTGGTTTGCTCGCCGCTGGAAGTCGTCGCTCTCCGGCAGCTGCTTTCATCGACCATGTGCTTGGTAACACCAGGTATTCGGGGCAAAAGCGACGCGAGTGGTGACCAGAAGCGCACGCTTAGTGCGCCAGAGGCACTTGCGGCGGGAGCGGATTGGCTGGTCGTCGGCCGTCCGATCTACGCAGCCTCCGATCCTGTGGGGGCAGTCCAAGCATTACGCGAGAGTATTGAGGAACACAGGAAGACCATTCCAACAACTCCTGTGAGCCGGTTCCGACTTTAGTTAGTCTTTTGCTAGAATAAGCTTTGCCTGTCAAAACAATGTCGCTTGCCGCTCAGCCTCGCGCCCTGCTACATTCCGCGCCCATTCGACGGCGCAGCATTCGCCGAACGTTGCGTCCCATTGGAAACTATAACGGTTCTTTATGTGCGATCAGAAACTGGGCGAACGGAACACGGACAATGCTGCCGTCGTGGCTTGGGTGGAGGAGATGGGCAAGCTCTGCCAGCCTGATCGAGTTTTCTGGTGTAATGGATCGGACGCGGAAAGGGAGGCGCTGACCCGGGCTTCGGTTCAAGATGGCACTCTAATCGAACTCAACCAGACGAAGTTGCCCGGTTGCTACTACCATCGCTCTGACCCGAACGACGTCGCTCGGGTTGAGCAATGCACTTATATCTGCACGGATAGCAAGGAAGAGGCTGGGCCCACGAACAACTGGGCTCCGCCCAAGGAAATGTATCAAAAGGTGTATGGGTTGTTTCGTGGTTCGATGCGTGGCCGGACGATGTATGTCATTCCGTATTTGATGGGGCCACCGGGTTCGCCTTTGACGAAGGTGGGTATCGAACTGACCGATTCGGCTTATGTCGTGCTCAACATGCGGATCATGACCCGCATGGGGGAAGTGGCCTACCAGCAGCTTGGCCCAGGCAACGACTTCAACCGGGGCTTGCACTCGATGCTGGATGTCAATCCCGATCGACGTTACGTCTGCCATTTTCCTCAGGACAACACCATTTTGTCGATTGGGTCGGCCTATGGCGGGAACGTGCTTTTGGGCAAGAAGTGCTTGGCATTGCGAATCGGTTCCTTTCTCGGGCGCAACGAGGGCTGGATGGCGGAACACATGTTGATTCTGGGAGTGGAATCGCCGGACGGCGAAAAGACCTTTGTCGCCGCCGCTTTTCCAAGCGCCTGTGGTAAGACCAATTTCGCCATGCTGATTCCGCCGGAGCATTACAAGGGCTGGAAAATCTGGACGGTCGGGGATGATATCGCCTGGATGAGGCCGGGAGCTGATGGCCGTCTGTATGCGATTAATCCTGAGGCCGGCTACTTTGGCGTGGTTCCCGGGACCAACCGGAAAACCAATCCGAATGCCGTCGCTACCATCAGCCGCAACACCATTTACACTAACGTCGCTTTGCTTCCAGACGGCGACGTATGGTGGGAAGGGAAGGATGGTCCGATCCCGGCCGAATGCCTGGACTGGAAGGGGCATAAGTGGACCCGTGATTCGAAAGAAAAAGCGGCGCATCCCAACAGTCGATTCACAGCCCCGATGATGAACAATCCGGCACTGGCGCCGGAGGTGGAGGATCCGAGGGGCGTCCCGATCAGCGCGATCATCTTCGGCGGCCGTCGCGCCAGTACCCTCCCGCTTGTTTTCCAGGCGTATGACTGGGGCCACGGCGTTTATATCGGGGCGACCATGGGGTCGGAAATGACCGCCGCCGCCATGGGGGGCGCGGGCCAGTTGCGCCGCGATCCCATGGCGATGCTACCGTTCTGCGGCTACAACATGGGCGAATACTTCCGCCATTGGCTGACGATGCGCAAGCTCATTGCCCAGCCGCCCCGGATCTTTCATGTCAACTGGTTCCGCAAAGACGAAACCGGCAACTTCGTCTGGCCTGGATTTGGTGAAAACATGCGGGTCTTGAAATGGATTATCGACCGATGCAATGGGCGAGTCGGGGCCCAGGAAAGCCCTCTCGGCTGGGTCCCTTTCCTGAAGGATTTTGACTTGGAAGGGCTCCAGGGGTTCGGTCCTGAACTCTTTCACAAAGCCCAGCGCATCGATCCTGAGGAGTGGAAGAAAGAAGTCGTGTCCCAGGAAGAGCTCTTCATCAATTTGCATTCCACCTTGCCTAAGGAACTCCTTTTTCAGAAAGAGTTGCTCATCTCGCGCCTGTGAGCGTGATGGCTGGCGCCGGCGGGTGAGCCATTTGGCCTACGTGGCGGTGAGTCGTTGCAGCGTCGTTACAATCTCGAATCTGGCGGACTGGAGAGCCGTCAGATTATCTTGGGAAGTGGACCATCAACCGAGAGGTGAGATTATGAACGAGAACAAGACCGCTTCATCGGGAAAAGGGGCCCGTTTAAGCCTGCATGTCAAACCCTCGCCGCCACAAATTGGAGCGGGACCCTCGGATCTCGCCCTTAACCCATCCTGCCTCCAGCTCAAGCGCATCTTAGTGCCGGTCGATTTTTCGGAGTGTTCCGACAAGGCCCTGCGCTATGCGCAGAAGTTTGCGGAGCAGTTTGGATCTCAGATCGTGCTGCTCCACGTGATCCAGCCGATGGTCTACCCGTCGGAGTTTGGGTATCCGCCTCCGGTGGTAGATACGATCGACGAAACCATGCGCGAGAAAGTCGTGTCCCGGCTGTCGACCTTGGCGAGCGGGATCTCAGCTGCGACCGAGGCTTTAGTCAGGATGGGCCAGCCGTATCATGAAATCACGACGGCGGCCGAAGAGCTTGACGTCGATTTGATTATTATACCCACCCATGGGCGCACCGGCTTGAAGCATGTCGTCCTCGGCAGTACGGCCGAAAGAGTGGTCCGCCATGCGCCCTGTCCCGTCCTGACGGTGCGGGAACGGGAACACGATTTTATCTAGACTAGCCTTTGTAGATGATCATCACGCCGAAGTCCGTCATCAGCTGGCGCGAGCCTAAATCGAGGTGAGTGTAGGTCAGTGGCGTGATACTGACGATGTTGGACTCTCCGATCTTCTGCAGAAACTCGCTCACCGATTCATCGAAGCGATCATGGCCAACTTCCACGCAGTCGGTTCGTCGAATGCATTTCACCCGCAGCTTGCGATCGGTTTCAGCGCGCGCGGCTACTTCGAGCGGGGGAGCAGCTTTCTTGATGAGAACCTCGGTCGGGGCGTCATGCACCGGCACACTGAAGTGGTACGCTTGTTTGGCCGCCGCGGAGCTGGCGATCGGATTCACATGAATATTCATCGGATTGGCATCCGGAATGACAATCGTGGTTCCGCAGGAGGGGCAGGCGATCTGATTTCCCGCCATGCTGGTTTCGGCTTCCAACTGCTGCTTGCAGCTCGGACAACTAAAAATCATGTCCATAATGTGCCTTCCTTCCGTACTCCGGGTTTCCCGGAGCATACCGCCACCGCGGGCGCAAGGCTAGCACAAAATAGTGCACCTTAGTGCACCGGCGTTAGCGCTCTGTTAGCCCTCCGGCGCGTGCAATCTGCAAACGGAGGTGCGTGCCGGAAGGCAAAGCACCATTGTGTCTTCGGGTTTACTGAAAGGTTCTCTCGAGGCGCTTGACCCGATCGTAGATAGGAGAAAAGGTCGGCGTGCGGTTCTTCACTTCCAGGAAAATGCGGCGGGCTTCGGCAGGGTCCTGAACGGTGATCAGCGCTACATAATCCAATTCGATCGCCGCCAGCCTCGGATCGCGGACTTGGGTCCGATAGTTGCGCAGCCATTCACCCAGGCCAGCAGCTCCTTGCTTTTCCGCCGCACTCAAGGAGGGTTCAAGAGCGGCGGGCAAACCGGGCAAACTGCTCGCGGCGGAAGGTTTTGGCGGAACGGCGCTATCTTCAGTCTGGGCAGGGTGCTTCTCAACGCTCTGGTAAGTCAGGTAGAGCCGCTTCACGATCACAAAAGCGCCCAGCAGGAGCAACAGAGCGATCAGCGCCTTCATGTTTCCTGGACTCTTTGCACGCGGGCGCCCAGCTTGCGCAGCTTCTCGTCGATATTCTCATAGCCGCGATCCAGGTGATAGATGCGCTTCACCAGGGTCTTGCCTTTCGCGACCAAGCCAGCGAGAACCAGGGCCGCGGAAGCGCGCAGGTCGCTCGCCATGATCGGCGCTCCGCTGAGCGGCTTGCCTCCGCGGACGATGGCGCTGGGGCCCTCGATGGCGATATCCGCCCCCAGCCGAGCCAGCTCGCTCACGTGCATAAAGCGGGACTCGAAGATGCGTTCGGTAATGATGCTAATGCCGGGCGTCAAGGCCATTAACACCGTCATTTGGGCCTGCACGTCCGTGGGAAATCCGGCATAAGGCAAGGTTGTAATATCCACCGGCTTGAGCCGCCCGGCGCGGCGCACGCGCAAGTCCGGTCCGCTGCGTTCGAGGAGGACGCCTGCCTCGCGAAGCTTGTCGAGGACGGCGTGCAAGTGGTCCGGCCGGCTGCCCCGGATGGTGATATCGCCGTTGGTAACCGCCGCGCCGATGGCAAAAGTGGCCGCCTCAATTCGGTCTGGAATGACCTCATGTTCGGCCCCGTGCAAGCGCTCGACGCCTGTAATCGTGATCGTCGGGCTTCCGGCGCCGGTGATGCGGGCGCCCATGGCGTTGAGAAAGTTGGCCAGATCAGTCACTTCAGGCTCGCAGGCGGCGCTGTCGATGATCGTCACGCCGTTGGCCAGAGCCGCGGCCATCATCACGTTGGCGGTGCCGAGCACGGTGGGCCCGGCGCGTCCTCCCAGAAACAATTCTGTGCCGCAAAGTTTCGGAGCCGAGACAATAACGTAGCCGTTCTGGACGCTGACCTTGGCCCCGAGGGCTTGCAGGCCTTTCAAGTGCAAGTCGATCGGTCGGGAGCCAATGACGCAGCCACCGGGCAGGGATACTCGTGCTTTATGCAGTCGCGCCACGAGCGGCCCCATGATGCAGATGGAGCCGCGCATCTTCCGGATCAAATCATAATCGCCAATGCCGAAGATATTGCCGGCGCGAATTGTCAGCGTGTTGCCTTTGAACGCAACCTCGGCCCCGAGCGACTCGAGGATCTGACCCATGAACGTCACGTCGCTGAGCGCCGGAACACGGTGGATCGTACACGTCTCGGCGGTCAATAATGTTGCCGCCATAATCGGCAGAACAGCATTTTTCGCCCCGCTAATCGTCACTTCGCCGTGCAGCGGAACACCGCCTTTAATCAGGAGACTTTCCATCGATACTTCACCGGTTCAGCTTCTTCAGACGCTACTCACCAAACACGCCTCACCTATCCAACGTTTCAGCTTTCCGAGATTTCCGGTCCGAACAGCTTTTCAGGATTCCCTGCGCTGCGCAACTAAGATCCGTGGCCGACCAGAGAGATCAGACACGATGCGCCTCACTTCCCAAAAAGCTTTCCTGAAGAGCTCTTGGACCGCTTCAGCCTGGTTGTCGCCAAACTCGCACATGAGCTGGCCTCTGGGAGCAAGAAAAGCGGATGCGTCCGAAGCTAATTGGCGGAACAAGTCCAGCCCGTCCGGGCCGCCGTCAAGCGCCAGAAGCGGATCGTGATCGCGGACTTCGGGCGCTAGCTCCTTAATCTCGGCGGAAGGGATGTAAGGCGGATTGGACACGATCAAGTCAAATTGCTGCGTCGGAGGAACTGCCACAAATCCTTGGCTTTCCGCGAAGTGGATCTGATCGTGGAACCGCAAGCGGGTGGCGTTCTCGCGCGCCTTGGCCAGGGCCACGGCGGACGTATCGAGCGCCCAGACCCGGGCCGACGGAACCTTCCAGGCCAACGCGAGAGCCACACAGCCGCTCCCGGTTCCGAAGTCGAGGACAGCGGGCGCAGTCAGACCCTCGTTCAGGCGCGATTGCAGAAAGGTCCAGGCTTGTTCTGCGAGAACTTCGGTTTCGGGGCGCGGGACGAGGACGTCGCGGTTGACCCCAATCTCGAGACCGCAGAACGAGGTGGTGCCCACGATATGCTGGAGCGGTTCTCGATTGCCGCGGCGCCGGACCAACGCCCGCACTTGCTCCAGCTCGACGTCGTTCAACTTGCGTTCGAAATCCAGATAGAGGCGGAGACGGGGCAAGTGCAAAGCATGCCCCAGGAGTAACTCGACCTGGAGACGTGGCGACTCCACGCCTTTTCGGGCGAGGAATTCGGTGCTTCGCTGAATCACTTCCAAAACCGTCACGGGCGCAAGGTAAGGCCAAGGATATCGGTTGCTCAATCCCCTTCGCGCTTGCATGCGATCGCGTGGCTTCCTATTTTTGGCTGAATGAAGAAGTACTTGATGGTTGCTCTGCTCGCCGCCAGTCCGGTATTTCTGCGGGCTGCTGACTCATTCGGCGACGCAGCAGCTGTAGCCGCGCAACGCGAAAGTGAAGAGCGTTCCAAGCGCCTCGCGGCCGATCTTCAGACCATTCAGGAGGCTCAGGAGTTGATTCTCAAGCGGCAGGATGAGTTTCGGCGACGCCTCGACAAGCTGGCGGATGAAGTGCAAGCCATCAAAGATGACCAAACCAGGTCCGCCGGGAATTTCGCCAGCCGCGACGAACTCCGCAAGTATATCGAAAAGCTGAAGGAGCAACTGGACGAACAACGCGAAGCCGACAAAAAGCTCATTCTCAATAATATCAAGGAGTTGGCCAAAACGCCCCCCGCTCCTGTGTCTGAGACGAAGGCCGCCGCGCGTCGAAACCCGGAACCGGAAGGCGAACCGGCTTTCGTCTACGTCATCAAGAAGAACGACACGCTGTCGGATATCATCGCGGAGTATAACGATTACTTCCAAAAGAATGGACAGGCGAAGATCTCCAAGGAGCAGGTTTTGAAGGCCAATCCGGGCTTGAATCCGGACGTCTTGGTCACGGGCAAGAAGATCCGGATTCCGCCGCCGGCGAAGCTGGCCGGCAAATAGACGGATTAGCTTTCGGCCACCGCTGTTACTGTTGCCGGCTTTTGCTCCGAGCGCTGCCGCGGCAGGGTCAACGCAAAGGAGGAGCCTTGGCCGAGTTCGCTCGATGCCTCGATCCGGCCGCCGTGAGCCTCCACGATCGAGCGCGCAATGGCCAAGCCGAGCCCTGTCCGACCTGACGCGCTCGAGCGCGCCTTGTCGACGCGATAGAAACGTTCAAAGATATGCGGCAGGTCTTCCGGGGAAATGCCTTGGCCAGTATCGGAGACGGTCAGGATGGCGTTTTGGTTCTCGATCCGGCTCGAAACGGTAATCCGGCCGCCGGGCCGGTTGTAATAGATGGCGTTGGTTAACAGGTTGGTGACGACTTGCGCGACACGCTCTGCGTCGCCGCGGCAAAAGGTCGGCGGCAAGGCCGACGTGATTTCCAGCCCACGTTCGCTGGCCAGCGGAAGCACATGTTCGATACATTCGAGCGCCACCTCGGCCAAATCAAAGGTCTCCCGGCGCAACGGCTCCTGCCCAGCATCAAGCCGCGCCAGTTCCAGTAGGAATCCCGTTAACTTGCGCATCTTTTGAGCGGAACGCTGGCAAGCCTGCAGCGCTTCCCGGTATTCGGTCGCCGAGCGGTCTCTGGTTAAGATGGCCTGCGTCTGGGAAAGTATGACCGAGATGGGAGTGCGCAGCTCATGAGAAGCGTCTGAGGTGAAGCGCGCCTGGTTCGCAAAGGCCGCCTCCAGGCGGGCAAAGGTCGAGTTCAGGACGGCTGCCAGGCGTCCCAGTTCGCTCTCCCGATCGGCCGCATTGATCCGTTGCGAAAGGTCTCCTTCCGCGATCTTGATGGCAGTCGCGCTGATGTCTTCGATCGGCCGGATGGCCCGAGACGCGACCCACCAACCGCCCGCCAAACCCAGCACCAGGATCCCACCTCCCGCGGCGGCCAGCCAAAGGGCAACCCGCCCCATGGTTGCCTGATCCTGCGCGATGGAACGGCCGACAAGCAGGCAGTCACCGAAAGGCACGGAGCGATAAGCTTCGCGGAGGTTTCCGCGGCTCCGTAGCGAGGGGAACATGGTGCCACCCGGCCGCGCCCCGGGCGGCTCGGTGGAGGGGCGATCCGAGAAAGGCGGGCGCATCGCGGTGCTGGTCAAAACCGGTTTGGGGACATCAGGCGGAGCGAGCGGTGATTGAAGGACGACAGAGCCTTCTGCGCTCCACAGGACAAAATAGGCAGCGTTCGTCTGTGAAGGGTCGAAAGGCGATTGGTTGATGATCTCGCGGAGCTTCTCTTTGAGGGCAGGCGGTCCGCGCCGCATTCCTGGCTCCGGCCCGTCGTGGCGGTGACGTTCAGGCGGCATCGCTCCGATGGGCGGTTCCCGGCGTCCTCCCGGTTCCGGTGGGCCAGGGCGACTTAAACTCGCCAAGAGCTGCTCCAGGTCACGGTCGATGCGACGGAGTTGATTTGCCCAGGTGACTTGATATGCGGTGATGCCGAAGCCGACCAGGACGGCCACCAGGATGAGTCCGTGCCAGATTTGCAGCCGCCAGCGGATCGACCGGAAGATAGGGCTCATGGGATGCAGTAGCCGTGCCCGCGCCGGGTCGCTATGAACTCATGGCCGAGTTTCTTGCGAATATTCGACACGTGGACGTCCAAGAGATTCGAGAGCGAGTTGTCTTCTTCGCCGTAGAGATGCTCGTAAAGCATCGTCCGGGTGACGACTTCGCCGCGATGCATCGCGAGGAATTCCAAGAGGGAATACTCGCGGGCGGTGAGCGGAACCTCGAGCTGCCGTTGTGTCACGATCCGGGCGGCCGTGTCGATCAGGACCTCACCGACTTCGATCTTTGAAACCGCCTGGCCGGCCTGTCGCCGGATGAGCGCGCGCAGCCTCGCCAGCAGTTCATCCAGGTCGAATGGCTTGACCAAGTAATCGTCCGCTCCTGTGTCCAGTCCCCGGACGCGGTCACGGACGGCATCGCGCGCGGTCAGCATGAGGACGGGCGTCCTCTTTTTGGCGCGGAGTCGTTTGAGCAGTTCCCAACCATCGAGCTTGGGGAGCATGACGTCGAGCACGATGGCATCGTAGGTCCAGGTCTCCGCCTTGTAGAGGCCGTCTTCTCCTTCCTCAGCCGTATCGACGGCGTAACCTTCCTCCCGGAGCGCCATGGTCAGGCTCCGGAGCAGGTCTTTTTCGTCTTCCACAACTAAGACTCTCATAGTCGCTGCAAACCGACCGCTCGGTTGCGCCACAATATAGACCTCCAGACCTTAAGCTAACATTAAGATCCGGCGCCAGTTGACAAGGGCTCTTATTCCCGTGATTCTGGCCACGCCCGGTCAATCGATGAGCGGATTACGTTGCGCCACTTTCGCCCTGCTGCTCTTAAGCCTTGGTTGGGCTGGATGCGCGACGGTTCGGCCTCCCGACACCATCGCTTGCGGCCCTTACCCAGAGGACTGTGACGCTGTCATCGAACGGTTTCTGAATGGAGCGCCGTCGTCCCCGCGCGCAACCGTTCGGACGGTTAGCTCTGTCTCCGAGCCCAAGCCGGAGAGGCAACGAGCCGTGGCGGGGTGGGGTGTGTGGGCATCCGTTCGCGAGTCGCGGCCGAATGCGGCCGGAGGAATGGATGTGCAGGAAAAGGAATATCACTTTTTGCTCCGTGGCGACCAAGTGATTGCGTCGGAATATCCTCAACCATAGATGGCGCCTTCATGTTCTCTTAAGGTCGGCGCAGTAGAGTGGCAGGATAACAGCGGCCCATAAACCACCCGGAGCGCAGCCCGTAAAATGAGACCTACTGTGGCAGATCGCCAGTTGCCTTCGGCCCGTCGCGGACCTGCGACACGCGTGCTCGGTGTGCTGATCATGGCGCTTTCGTTCGGCTTGGTGGGGCTCGCCAAAGACGGTGAGATCCGGCTGCGGCTGGAAGGAACCAACGCCCTAATTCGGGTGGAGGGAAGTCCGCGGGACGATTGGCTGATTCAAGCTTCCGATGATCTGCGCGCCTGGACGAATGTGAGTGGGCTGGGTCCCTTGCTGTCGGCTCGGACGGACGGCCCGGAAAGATCCGTCCTGCGAGGAGCAGAAGAGGGTCGATTTTACCGCGCGGTGCAAACCGCTGGCTTATTCGATACCGCGTTGTTGCGCACGATTAGTTTGACCTTCACCCAAGCCAACTGGCCGACGCGGCTGAGCAATGGACGGAACACGGGCTCCAACACGCTCGGCGATCTGATCTTGGACAACGGAGCATCGATTGCTGGGGTGGGGGTTCGCTACAAGGGCAACACCTCCTTTCAGATCGGCGGCAATAAGAAATCTTTGAACATCGAGCTCGATTACGCTGACAAAGGGGTCGATTTGATGGGCTATACCACCATTAACTTAAACAACGCTGCCGGTGACGAAACGATCATGCGCGAGCCGGTCTATTTCACCGTCCTGCAACAATACACCGTTGGTCCGAAAGGGGCGCTCGCCAAGCTCTATATCAACGGCCAGTACTGGGGCGTTTACTCGCTGGCTCAGCAGGAAGACGGAGACCTGATCAACGAATGGTTCTTAAGCAACGACGGCGACCGTTGGCGCGCGCCCAACGTGGGCGGTGGCGTGCCGGGAGCAGGCGGCGGCGGAGGAGGCGGCGGCGGGTTCGCCAGCGCGCTTTCAGCATTCAGTTGGCAGGGCACCAACGTGAACACCTACAAGCGGTATTACGAATTGAAGAAGCAGAACACCACCAATGCCTGGCAGAACCTCGTCCACGCTATTGACGTGCTGAACAACACTCCCCTCGAGCAGTTGAGAGAGAAAGTCGAGGACGTTCTGGCGGTTGATCGTTGGCTTTGGTTTTTGGCCATCGAAAACATCTTCGCGGACGACGACAGTTACTGGAATAAAGGCGCCGACTATAGTTTTTACTATGAGCCCGAAAGCGGCCGTATCCACCCGATTGAGCATGATGGGAACGAAGCGTTTGTTACCATGGACGCGCAGCTTTCCCCTGTGCAGGGAGCCACGGGCAACAACCGGCCGGTGCTGGCGCGCTTCCTCGCTGTCCCGGAACTGCGACAGCGATACCTCGCGCACATGCGCACCGTCTTGCAGGAGTCGTATCACCCGGCCGTGCTGACCCCATTCATCAATCGCCTCCATGCCTTAAGCGTTCAAGACATCGCTGCGGATCCCAAAAAGAACTTTTCCATGGCCGGTTACACCAACGATCTCGCGACCCTGCGGACCTTCGTCACCAATCGTTACCGCTTTCTTACTAATCATGCCGAACTGCGTCCGCTCGCTCCGTCGATTCTGGCTGTCTCGGAGCCAGCTTCGCCGGCCCCCAACGCTCCCGTCGCGATCACGGCTGAAGTGCAGGGGGCGGCCGGTGCTGGAATAGACTCGGCCTGGCTTTACTACCGGACCGCTCCGGCGGGCAAGTTCAGCCGCAGTCAGATGTGGGACGACGGCCTCCATCAGGATGGCGTGCCCGGGGATGGGCGCTTTGGCGCTGAGGTGCCTGGCTTTCCCGCCGGCAGCTTGGTTCGCTACTATGTGGAGGCGCGGTCGGATAACACGGCGCAGGCGGCCAGTTTCGCTCCCGCGCGCGCGGAGGAGGAGACTTATAGTTACCGGATCGCGACGGCGCCCGGCGTGGCGGCTCCGGTGGTGCTTAATGAACTGATGGCTGACAATCATCGGACCCTGGCCGACCCGCAGGGGCAATATGACGATTGGATCGAACTGCGCAATGTGACAGCCCTGGAAGTGGACCTTAGCGGCTATTATCTCACCGATGATCCCAAGAACCTGCGCAAGTGGCGTGTGCCGGATGGAACCCGGATTGCTCCGAATGGCTACCTCCTGGTTTGGGCGGATGAGAATGGACAAGATACTCCAGGCTTGCACGCCAACTTCAAGCTGGCTGCGGATGGCGAGATAATTCTGTTGGTCGATACGGATGCCAACAATAACGCCTTGGTGGACTCGATTGCTTTCGGAACGCAGACGGAGGACCGCTCCTATGGGCGCTCCACCCAAGCTGGAGGGGCCTGGACCTTGCTCACGCCAACGCCGGCGGGTCCAAATCCCTAGTCGAGGACTCTGTTGAATGACTGCGATGGGCGCTGCTTTCGAGGAAACCTTGGCTGGCGAGGCGCAAGCCAAGGAACGCCGCGGCGGGTTGATTCCTGGTCCGACTTGGTCCTCGAGCCACTCTGAGTTACCGTCTGTGTCATGTTCCCAGTGTTTTCAGAAGTAAGCAAACCTGCCGTCGCGCAAACCAGGCCAGGCATTTTCATGACGGTCGCGGTGTGGACCATGGTAAGCTGGCTTGCCCTCTTCGACCGGCCAGTTCCGATGCGGGCAGACGTCCCTCGTTTCACAGGCCAGTCGGGCGTCGAATACAAGAGCCAGCGGGATTCGCGCGGGCCCTGGTCCATCCACGTTCTGCGCATTTCTCGTCAAAAATCTCCCTTCCGCTTAGCGTCGGTGCATGCCGATGGTTTGGCCGTCGGCTTGGGGACACTCAGCCAGCAGATCCGATCCATTCGAACGGACCTTGGCTCCTCCATTGGAGCCATCAACGGTGATTTCTATCGACGAGACGGCGCCTACGCCGGAGATCCTCGGGGCCTCCAGATTGCGGAGGGCGAACTCATCAGCTCCCCGGCGGGGACCGCCAGTCTCTGGATTGATGCGATCGGAGAACCACACATCACGAACACAGTGTCGCTCTTCGAAGTGACTTGGCCCAACGGGCAAAAGTCTGCCCTGGGTCTGAACGGCGCGCGCCGGTCCGGCGGCGTCGAGCTCTACACTCCAGCCATGGGCGCGTCCACCCACACGGCCGCCGGGCGTGAATTGGTCTTGGAACCTTCCGGAAAGGGTCCCTGGCTGCCTCTGAGCGCGGGGAAGAGTTACCGGGCGCGAGTCCGCGAAGTCCGAGAAGCCGGCAATACCAGGCTCGAAGTCGGAACGATGGTCCTTTCACTCGGACCTGGCCTGGCGCGCGCACTTCCTGCGCCGGCGCCGGGAACAGAACTGCTTCTGTCGACGGAGACCCGTCCGACGCTGCATGGGGTGAGGACCGCGATTAGCGGAGGGC
>JAXMHN010000026.1:0-79680 GCA_046346765.1 Verrucomicrobiota bacterium
CCCAATTGACGGAGCCCGAAATACGGGATTGCAGGGTGCCGTCTAAATCAACTCGGAGATAGTCGTAGTCCCGTTCCGAATCAACGCGCCACCAGAATGCGACGGTCGCGGGGCCGTTGACGGCCACTTCCATGCGGCTCTCTTGGTTGTCATTGATCCGGCCGCTTTGGGCGGCATCCACGTTGTCGTGCGTGACGGCGGTTTGCGACGTCCAGTTGGCATCCCCTGCGCTCGTCACGGTTAGGCCTGTAATGTCCAGCGCCGTCCCGAGGCTCGGCGGTTCGTTGATCACGAGGGCAGCGGGAGTGCTGGTGACATTGCCGGTGCCATTGCTGATCGTGACGGTGTAAGTCCCGGCAGCGGCGGCTTGGACATTTGCCAGACTGAGCGTGGCTGCGCGCGAGCCTTGGACGCCGTTGCCATCCGTGAGGTCAGCGCCATTGCGTTTCCAGAGATAGGCAAGAGGCGCGGTGCCATTGGCCGTAACGGAGAGCGTCACGTTGGCGCCCGGATTGACGGTTTGCCCTTGCGGTTGGGTGGCGATCGTTGGGGCCACGGGCGTGACGGGATCCGGGATGGCAATGGTCGAAACGCGTTTGGCTTGCCCCCATTCGCCATAGTACTGGCCAAACACTTGTGGGCGAACGTCAAGAGAGAACTCGGCTGCTTCACTCGGATTGAAGGTAAAGGTGGTGCCAGCGGCCGTGTTTATTACCGGGGTGGTGATTTCCTGCACATTCACGAAAGTCACCTCGTCGAAATACCAGGCGGCGGTTTCCTCTGTGGCATAAGGACCGCCCGTGTTGACGAGGGCAAATCGCACCTGGATCTGCCGATCGGCGTAAGGTGCCAGGGAGACGACGCGGTCCGAGAAGGCGGCTTCGGAGTCGCCCGTCGCGGGCTGGCCCGAGGCGATTCGCCAGCTGCTTCCACCATCTAACGAAACTTGCACGGCGGACATATAGGAAAGCGTGCGCATCAAGCGGCTCTTGAAAGTGATCTGGCTGTTGGCATTGGCGAGGAGTGATTTCTTGAAAGTGAGAGACTGCTCCTCAGAAGAGTTGCCGGTGCGCCGCAGGCGGAAACCAGCATTTCCAGCGGCTTTGGTGGCTGTCGTGATCGGGTCATAAGTGGTCACGACGGGGGTGAAGTTGGCGAGACCGACTTCGGCGCCATCCGTCAGGTTCAACGGGGTCAACTTGGTGGAGCGCCACTGATATCCATTGGCCGTGGCAATCGGGTTGAAATTGTAGGTGCTGTTCTGGTTGAGAGGCGGTCGGTCTGGACCAGTCACGACTGCGGGAGTGTAGTCAGCAGCCGGCACGGCCGGATCGAAGAAGGTGACGGTGTAGGTGAAGTTCCGGGCGGTCCCGTTCACCATCACGTTGTTGACTGTGACCGTATAGGTCTGGTCGGTGGCCGGAGCTGGCATCCGAATGACTCGGTCAACCTCATCTGTTCGGATGAAGGTAATGCTTTCCGCTCCGATACCACTGTTGCGATACTGGATCGTCAGCGGAATATTGGCGCCGTTTTGGGAGAGAGTGACGGTCGCATTGTCGAAGTTGGCCTGCCACAGCGAGAAGTGCCAGCGCGAAACATACAATTGGTAGGGCAGGTACCCTTTGGGCGGCCACGCGACAAATTCATCTCGAGGCGCAGGACGTTCCGGATACCGTTCCCCAAAAACATAAAGCGCCGCTGTGCTCGGATAGCCCGTTGGCGCCACACCACCGCCGGTAGCGGGGACATCACCATATCCCATCGTCTTATCGTAAGGGTTGATAATAGAACGCCGGTGCCCAACCGGTTCATTGTTGAACGATCCATCGTCCATCCAGGTGTCGATCGCCTTTGGCCCTAGACCTTGATTATTGGATTGTCCGATCAAGTCCGACGCTGCGCCTTGACGCGCTTGTTCCGAATAGCAGGACGATGTCGGCGGCGGCCCATGCGACGTGATGCGGTTGGCGCTGTTGACCAATGCGCCCGCCTGGGCCAAGGCATCGTTGGCCGGCGTGAACGTGACCGCGCCGGGGACACCAGCCATCGCGCGGAAATAGTTGACGCGCTGCTGGGCGCGGTCTTTGACCGATTGAGAAATGGTTCCTGGATCACAATTCGCGATGCTGCCCGTCCATTGCAGGACCACCGGCCCTTCCCCGGGCAGGTAAACGGAGTTGAACAAAGTCCGAACTTCTTCGCGATTGGCCGTGTTGACCGGTCCGACGGTGAAAGGCTGGGCTCGAGCCGACGGACCCGCCAGGCCGCATACGGCTGCGATCAGGGAGAATAGGCGCCACGAACGGAGGGATGGAGAGTTGGAGGGGACGGAAACCAGTGTCATATGTCCCTTCCTCAACCGTTCGAGCTCAAACCTCACAGCTTTTTTTGCCGATGCGGGCGCGCCTCATGGTTTTCAATCGACCCTCGGGAAAACGTTCTATCGGTTTCGCGAAGGAACTAAGCCATCCCCCCAATAACATCCTTGTCCGGCTTGGCCGCATACTTGGAAATGGGCGGCCTGCGAGAGACTCTCGTTCTCATCAATCGAGAAAGTGGTCACGACGGATGCTGTTGACCTCAAAAGGGGTCGAGGCTCATACACCTGCTTACCTAGTCGACCGGGAAACTGCCCCGCTGCCGATCGAGCGATCGAGTTCGCAAATGGGGACACATATGCATTGACTCTGACATTCAACGGCCCCCACGGGGGGAACATGGAGCGGCAACTAACGCTACAACGATGCCATTCACCTGTTCACCTCGCGCCGACGTCGCCTGCTTAGGCATTCTGCCTTGAGTCAGCCTCACCATGCGCGGGATTTGGTTTGGGGCTGCGCCGCAGTCAAAATCCTCCCCGTGGCGGACTGGCGAACTTCGCCGCCTTCCATCACTCGGTATAGCGGTGCAGGTCTGAGAAGACGTTCCGTTCGATGAGGTGGTCCCCGCATGTTGGCTCGGGGTTGATCTGCTCGCCATAGGCTCGAGTCTATAAATCCTCTTGTCACCCGAGACCTCATCCTCGAGGATGCCGGCCGACGAAACGGATGGCGGCATCGGTCGAACCCAAGTTGACGAAAGGGTCGATGAGGTGTTGCTCGACCGCCGGCCGAACTTGCTCCTTTCATGCCCTCTATGCTGAAATGGTTTTCGGCGAACACATGGGCTGCCCTGGCTACCGTATGGATCGCGGCCTTCTCTCGGGCTGCCGTCCCCGAGACCGAACGGGAAGTGACTGCGGACCGGCTCGGGTCGGAACCGATCCGGCTGACGGCAAAAGTCGATGGATCGGGCATATTCACGTGGTGGCTTCCCGCAGGGGCAGACGCATTCGTGCTGCCGATGTCGGCCGGAGTGTTGGTGGAATCATCAAATCGGCCGCTGATCCAGTGGTTGAGGATAGGTTCGCCCTGGTCCATTTCAGAATTGCCGCTGTTCGGGGTCCGCTATGGCAATCGAATGGTCGTGGTGATTGTGCCTTGGCCGCATTATGCCGAGATGGTCTTCGCGGACCGCTTAGGGGTGCGATTCAGCTTCCCAACGGGCCGTGAAGACGCTACGCCGTGCGATATCGTGGTGTGCCGACGGGAACCGGATCCGTTGGCACCAGCCTTTGCCTTTCGGAGTTGGCGCGAGTCAGCAGCGGATACGGGTGCCATTCCGCGGCCCCGGTCGTTATCGCAGAAGACGGCGGATTTGCCGGCAGCGCGACGTTTATTCGGAGCGCCGCATATCTACTTGTGGGGTCCGGCTCTGTTCAGCCGGCACGACGTCGAACTTGATCAATGGCCAACCTTCGCGCAACGCCTGCGAGATGCACCGCCCGACTCCTTTCCGGGGCGCGTGGCGGCGCGCCTGTCAGCGGAGCATCAGTCCGAGTTGGCTGCCTTGGCCCAAGCCCAGCGCCCGCAGCCGTATCGCGTCGGCGAGGTGGCGGCCGCCATCAATACGGCGCTTGCGGACCACGAGTGGGCACCGGGCCAGCCTGCGGGGAGTCCGGGCGATGGGGCGCCCTGGACTTCGAGAACTTTGGCGGATGCGCTCCCGGGCTTGATGCATGATTCCAAATCCTGGGGCGACGGCCCATCCCTCTCGATGTTGCAGGAATTGAGGTCATCGGGCCTCGATCGTGCCGTCTTGTTGCTGAGCGACCTCTACGGCCGCCAATCTCGGCCAGACGTCGCTGCCATGGCCGAGCAACTGGGGTTTCTGTTTGGTCCATATGATTCCTATCACACCGTCCATGATCCGAATGCTGCGCCGGATGCGACTTGGGAAACGGCTCAATTTGATTCCACCGCTTACCTCGCAGGGCGGATCCTAGATGCGGATGGCTCGGGCAATGTCGGCTTCAAACACACCGGTTTCCATTTCTCCCCGCTCGCGGCTCGGCCTTATGTTCGAAGTCGCGTCGAAAGACTCCTGCGTGGGAGCCCCTCCTCCGCCTGGTTCATCGATTGCGATGCCACCGCGGAGTGCTTTGATGATTACAATCCGCGCCATTCGGCCAGCCGAGTCGATGACATTCAGGCGCGCCGCGAACGTCTTCGCTGGCTGGAAACCGACAAAAGGCTTGTGGTCGGGAGTGAAGGTGGTTCAGCGCTGTTTGCCGACGTCATCCATTTCGGCCACGGCGTGCAAACACCCTACGTCGGACATCTCGCCGCGGAGTTCAGGGATCCCAACAGCCCAAGCTTCCTCGGCCGAAGTTGGCCGTCCGACGCGCCGGCGAGCTCATTCAAACCGGCCCGAGTCCCGACTGGTTTAATGACCCCATATTTTGACGTCCGCACCCGGTTGCCCCTCTACCGGGCGGCGATCGGCGACGAGGTGGTTGTGAGTCATCATTGGAGTTTCGATTCGTTGAAGTTTTCCGATGTCCAAGGGCAGCGCGAGCTTTTGGAACTCCTTTACATGGCGCCTCCGTTATATCATCTGAGTCGCGAGACTTGGCCGCGGCGGCGCGAACGCATTCTCCGCCACTTCATCTTCTGGTCGCCGCTACACCGACAGTTGGCTGCCGCTCCCCTGACACGCTTCGAAGTGCTTGCTCCCGATCGCTTGCTGCAACGAACGTCCTTTCGCACGGAGGCCGGCGAGGTAAACGTTACGGTGAACTTCGCGGATCTGGAAAGGAAGGGATACCCACCCGAATCCGCCACCGTGGAAGGGGCTATCGATCTCCGCCAGAAAGTCTATCGCGCCACGAGGTAAAAGGCGCAGGTTCAGCCTCGGCATAGCCCTCAATCGCAGGAACAGCCTTCCCCAAATCTCGTCGCCCGTCAGCGTTCCAGCGATCGAGACGACTTCGCCGCCCGCTCAAAGCGCAGACCCCGGACGTCGTGCCGGTAAAGCGTGAGCCCCGTCACAGCACCGCCAGGGTCCCGGATGAACTTGATCACGCCCAACCCTCCGAAGCCGTCCTGAAAAACAGGCTGGACGACCGTATTCCGCCTTCCAGGAATGGTGATCACTAAATCGGTCGGCCGCGCTGTGACTGTATAAGAAGTGGCGATTTCGGGGCTGGTGTAGGTGCCTGCAAACTCTCGCAGCTCGTCGCTGGATGGGTTTATCGGCGGCAATTGCTGCGAGATCCTGGGGTGCGGACCAACCCCCGTGACACGAACTTGCCGCGGCCCGTCCTTGGTTGCGGAGACAAATTCAACTACCACAGCCGTGCCCGGTAAGCTGAAGCGAGTTGTGCTCAAAGGGGATAAAGCGACCGCGTTGGCTTCTTCGATCCCTTCGCTGGCCATGAGCTTGCCATCCCGAACGAAGAATCGACCGATCGCCTCTGTCGAGACATCTCGATACAACCCTTCTTTGCTGGCAAGCTGTTCCGATGTCAACGCCGGGCTATCGGCCTCTTGGGTTGACGAGGTCTTTGCCGGAAATGACTTCGTTAGATAGATATCCGCGATGCTCCGCGCTAATCCAGTTGCGTTAACGTCGTCCCGATTCGCGATCACCGCCACCGCCAGCCCCTGATCAGGGTAGCGGACCACGTAAGCGGCAATTCCCGGATCACCTCCTCCGTGCCCGACAGTGCGCCAGCCCCGATCTTCCCCCATGGAAAGACCAAACCCATAGAAACTCCCATCCCCCCAATCCGTTGCCACGGCTGGCTTTTGCATTTCTGCCAGCAGCGCCGGCGTCGCGATGCGCGGGTCGGCGAAGTTTTGTTCCCAGATCATCAAGTCGCGAGCGGTGGTGAAGAGACCGGCGTTACCGACGATTCCGCCCTCGGGTCGGGCCAGTTTGAAACCGTTCATGCCCGGGGAATAGCCGGTCGCGCGATTGAAGACGAGCATGGTCGGGTCGTCATGGAAGTGTGTGTGAAGCATGCCGAGCGGTTTGAAGATGTTCGCATCGGCGAACTCGCGCAACGATTGGCCGCTCACTCTTTTGACGAGACTGCCCAACAAGTTGTAGGCTCCATTGTTGTATTGAAAGTCGGTGCCCGGAGGGAAATTAAGCCCGCGCTGCCGCGCCAGCATCTCGACAATGGCCTCGTTCACGTTGCCACCATCCTCGCGGGGCGAAGCCAATCCGATCAGGGTAAATGCTTCCCGCAGTCCGCTGGTGTGCGTGAGGAGGTGGCGGATGGTGATCCGGTGCTCCCGCTCCTCCCACTCCGGAAAGAATTTCCACAACTCGTCGTCCAGCGAGAGTTGTCTGCGTTGGGCCAGAAGAAGGATACATAGAGCCGTGAATTGCTTTGAGATCGACGCGACCGGCAGGACGGTCGCATCGGTGATCGGGACATCCATTTCCAGATTGGCCATTCCATAGCCGCGTTCGTGAAGCAGTTGGCCGTTCCTGCTGACAGCGACCATGCACCCGGGGGCGTTGGTCGTGTTCCACTCAGCGAAGAGCCGATCGACTGCCGCCGTGGTTGAATCAGCAGATCGTTGGAGCACTTCTGCCTTGATGGCAGGCACCCCCAACGCCCATGCGAAACATAGGATTCTCCAGTTCATTTTGGCTGTGGCCACGTCCAGGATCTGTTGAAATTCAAAGGCATGTCGGCCCTAGTCGTCGGCTTCTTCGGTGAACCGCATTTGCTTCAGCCGGAAAAGCGGCCCGGCCCGCGGAGGGGATTTGAGACCAAGTGGCCTAATCTCCGCAGCAGCCGAGGCAACTGTGCCAGCGTCAAGGCCCCAGCATGGGTGACGCTGGGACAGCCGGAAAGGGAAATCTCCTCCACGAGCGAGGACTGCCTGGTAAGTGCATGCCGCGAGCGGTGATCTTGGTGTGGGGGTAGAATCAGAAGAACGAGCACGATCCCAGAGGGCCACCGCCCATGAATGCTCTTGAGAACGCCACCTTCATCGGGTTCAGTTCGACTTGTATTCAGCAACTCGCTCCACCCTCCGCGCCATCTCGCTCGTGTAGCGTCGTCTCAGGGGCGCTCTGGCAAATGACCTGCCTTCTGGGAGACTCCAAACCCGCGTGCGGTCAGATCCGCCAGCTCCCCGAAAAGCTTCTCGTCCACTTTTGTGAAATTGAAGCACGCCTTACGGAGCAGTAGAATATCGCGCACCGCCTTTGTGCGACCGTGACAAGCCGCTTGGCACGGGTGTAGAGGTGTAGAAGACCCCAATGCGAACGCTCGTATTCCTGATCGCAGCTCAAATCGCCATTCAGGCGACTCTTTGCCGGTGTCACTCGCAGGTGATAGCACTCCGTGTCGCAGCCGTGATACCCGCGCCCGACCAACCAGCCCAGCGCGAAAACGCCGTCATCTTCTACGATGACTTTGACCACCTTCCCGAGTGGCGCTCGCGCTATTTTGAATACAGCGCGGCCGACGAGAGCTTTGTCTGGACTGATCGAGAGGGTTGCGCGGCGGAGCCATGCGATGCCAGTTCGACCGAGGCCAGGTGACGGCAGGCAGCCTCAAAGTTCTCTTCGGGAGAAATCCCTTTGGCCGTGGCGTCCGCTCCGACGAGACGTTCCAGGAAATCTTCTGGCGCGTTTACGTGAAGCACGAGGCCGGGTGGCAAGGCAACCCAGCCAAGCTGGCGCGAGCCACCTGCCTTTCGGGGAAGGACTGGAGCCAGGGATTCATCGCCCATGTCTGGGGCGGCAAAGGGAACGTGCTCTGCATCGATCCGGCGACAGGAATCCGCGACAGCCGCAGAGTGACGACCCGCTACAACGACTTTTCCAATTTAACCTGGCTGGGCTGGCGCCAAGGACAAACTCCGATCTTCGGTTCGATCGAATCAGGCCGCTGGGTCTGTGTTGAATCGCATGTCAAGTTGAACACTCCTGGGAATGGCGACGGTGTTTTTGAGCTGTGGGTAGATGGAAAGCTGGAGGCGTCGCGGACAGACCTCGACTGGCACGGAAAATGGACCGACTATGGGATCAACGCGGTCTTTTTGGAGAACTACTGGAACCAGGGATCGACGAAGAAGCAGGCCCGCTGGTTTGATGATCTCGTCATCAGCACCAAACCGATCGGCCCCATCACGGCCCTCAATCCTCCGACTCTCGTCCGATCGGAGACGGGCGCTCTCACCGCGTGGCAGGCGGAAGTAGCTGCCGATCCAGAGGGCGGGGATATTGTCTGGAAATCCCGGCCCGTCAATGCCAGCAGCGCGACATTGGTCGTGGACCAGGCGCACGGCGCGTTTATCGGAAGCAGTGCGGGGAAGATGGCGCTGGAGGCGGGCGTTGTTTATTGGGTGCGGGTGCGCGAAGAAAAGCAGGCCGGTTGGTCCCCGTGGCACGCACCGTTCAAGTAGGTCGCCGGCATGACTGTGCCGTGACCATGGAATCCAAGTCATGTCCAACAATGAAAACGCCTGACTGTTGACGGATGACTCAATGAACACATCGTCCGCGCTTACCAAACCTGCTCCGTCCTGGACCGCCTGCGCCAAGTTAGTCGCTTTCCTGCTCCCCACCTTGGTGGCGTGGTGGTTTTCAGCCATTTTTCTGTTTCCAAAGCTCCAGCAGATTTGGTCGGACACCGGTTCAGCGAACCCGCGCTTTTGAGCAGCATGCGCTCAGCCAATCTCCTCCTGGCACACGGCGGAGGGTTAGCCGTGGCCTTAGGATTGCTGGAGTGGCACGGCGGCGCGTGGTTGCGCTACCGACGCATTTCTCTTTCGATCGGAGCTTGGCTCTTGAATGCCGCTGTTCTCTTTCTCGTGACGTCCATGCTGCTCTCTGCTCTTATCGCGGCGCCAGGACTCATTCCGCAGAGATGACCCGGCTTGGATTCCGCCTCTTAACCGTGCACCGACGTGGCGATACTGCGCCAGCGACTGCGAGAACGATCCGGGGCGGCTGCTGGGGAAGCTGCATCGAGTGGATTGACCGCCAGATTGATTTTTTCGATGAGTGTCTCGCTCCCTGCGTGTGTATCATGCGACTGTGACTACAGCGTCGAAGCAAGCCCTGTTTTGGATGCCCCGCGTTCTCTGTCTCGCGTTCGCCGGGTTCATCAGCATCTTTGCCATGGATGTGTTTCAGGAGGGACTTGGGGTTTGGAGGACGGCGCTCGCTCTCATGATGCACATGATTCCGACGTTTCTGATCCTCATCGTGCTGGCGGTCTCATGGCGCTGGGAGTGGGTTGGAGCGGTCCTGTTTACCGCGCTGGCTCTGCTTTACCTCTTTACGTCTTGGGGCCGGTTGCATTGGTCCGCTTACGCGGTGATCTCGGGGCCGCTGGGCCTGCTCGGAGGGCTTTTCCTCTTCAACTGGATCTGGAGGGCGGAACTGCGCTGCAAGACCTGAACATCTACAGAGGCGTCAGCATTCTGCCGCTACCGAACGACAGCGATAGGTCATCGAGCTACCGCCTTCGTTCCCGGCGCAGCTCATCTCTGGCAGTTCCTGCACCGAATCCGTCTGGCGAACTTCTCAGCGTTGATCCGGCAGAAGAACAGCACCTTGCGATCGACTGCGGTGCCGCACTCGTTTCACTGAGCGGCGGACTTGGACGCGTTCGGAGAGTCTCGCCGGTCCTGAGCTGGCCTCTGCGGAGGAGTCAGTTTCTGGCACTTCCGGCATAACACCTGCCCCGCGAAACGCGTTCGCCTTCGAGCTTTCGGAATAGGTCTCGTGCGGCCCTGAGCTTCCCCAGCATCCCCATTGACACCCGCGCCCCGGCTCCCCACTCTAATCATCGCACCCAGGACCGTCCCGAACGCCCGTTTAATAGAACAGTTCCAATGATGACAACCAAGTTCCTTCGGGTCGCGGCACTCGCCGCGCTCATACCCCTTCTCGCGTTGGGCCAGTCTCCAACTGCACCTGCACCGAAGAACCAACCTGTGGATGATCTGCGCAAGAGCACATTCCAGGAATTGCTTACTGCCGATCAACCGGCCCTTGTTAAAACTGTTCCTCCCCCGCCCGCATGTGCGGCACCGGTCAACCCAGCCGCAATCACGGAAGAGTTGAAACCCCTCCAGGGTCAGTGGGAAGGCGAAGGGGCGGGAGGGAAATGCGCGATCACTATCACGGGAAATAGGCTTCTCTACCGTAACGATCAGGGCTGGCACAAGGCGACATTCACTCTGCCCAAAGGAGCCAGCCCGCACCAATTGCACGCCACCATTATAGGATCTTCAGCATCCCCGACAGAGGGCATCGGCACTGTCGTTTACGCGCTCTACACGATCGAAAACGGCACGCTCCGCCTGGGCACTTACGACGGCTCCGGGGCGGCCCCTAAAACCTTTGACGACACTCGAGACCAATATACCGTCCAGAAAATCAAAGCCGAAAAATCGAAATCCGAAGCATCCAGTTCCAAATAGCTTGGCCCACCGATAGTTCAACCCGCGAGCCCGCTATTAAATTGGGTTAGGTGCATCGACCGTCCGACAAACGAAATCCTCGTGGCCAACTTCACAGCTCCCCTGGCACCTTTCTGTTCCGATACCGCTTCGCCTCGCAGCAATACACTCTTCATGTTCGCCTGGGCTCATTGAGTTCCGGTTGGATGGTGCCACAAATCCCATCCTCGTTCCTTCCAGGCCCATAAAATGGTTAACGCAGCGTGCCCGTCGACCACCGTCAACCCTCCCGCACGATGTTCCGGGCCGCCTTATCCTCCCGCAGTCCTTCAAAGGCCGGGTGCCGGAGGTGCCTCTCGTCCGTCCACTCGGTGAAGCGGACGCGGCAGACCAGCACCGGCTTGAGCCATACGGCCGTCCGGCGTTCCTCGGCGGTGAGGCCGTAGCTCCACTGCGTGCCGCCGCTTTCGGGGATAGAATCGAAAGGGCACTCGCGCTGCCGCAGTGCGGCCGTCCGTTCAAGGATCTGCCGGATCGCGAGGTTGCTGAACCCGGTGCCGACCTTGGAGGCGTAGAGGAGCTTGCCATCCTCGTAATAGCCGACGATCAGCGCTCCGAAGCTGGCGCGGCCCCCCTGGCCAAGCGTATAGCCACCAATCACAAATTCCTGTTCGTGGCCGATCTTGAACTTGGACCACGCGCCGGTGCGCTTGCCGGGCTCGTAGCGGGAGTCGGTGCGCTTGGCGACGAGGCCCTCGAGGCCTTGGGCGAGGATGGCGGCGAGGATTTGATCGGGGTCGCCGGAGAGAAAGGGAACAAAGCGGACGGTGGGGGGCGCGGACTCCAGCACCTGCTCGAGCGCCCGCTTGCGCTCCGCCAGCGGCAGCGACAGGAGCGACTTGCCGTCCAGGTTCAGGAGGTCGAAGGCGTAGTAAACGATACGGCGGCCCTTGCGGCCGGGCGCCGGGACGTGCTGGAGCGCTTGGAAGGAGGGGCGGCCGGCGTCGTCCACCGCCACGATTTCGCCGTCGAGGACGCCCTTGCGCATGGCGGCTAGCTGGGCGACCGCCTCCACTATCTCCGGGTAGTCGCGGGAGAGGTCCTTCTCGTTGCGGGAGATGAGTCGCACCGCTCCGCCGACCTTGATCGCCAGCGCCCGATAACCGTCCAGCTTTAGCTCGTAGGACCAGCCGGGGCCGGCCGGGAGGCGGTCCACGAGCTTGGCTTGCATCGGCGGGATGAAGGCCGCTGACGCGTCGAGAAGGATGGCCAAGCTCTTGGCAGAAGGTTTGCCGATCGTGTCTTTCTTCAGGCGGCTTGGTGTCACTCAGCACTTCCTACCGGATTGACGCCAGCCGTGAAACTCAAAAGCGGCGATGCGGTTGCCCGGCCCGTTGGCGTGCGAATCCGAAGCTTGGGGCAAATTGTAAGTGATCAGGGTCGGCACAGCAGCTAGGGTCGCAGCGGAAATGACCCGTCGACCAGACCTGACAAACCACCCGCCCCCTTATGAACAACGAGACGCTCACCTGCCCGAAGTGTGAGGCCCCTATGGCCGAGGGCTTCATCCTGGAACAGACCCACACGAAGTCCTTTCCCAACCTGTGGGTTGAAGGCCCGCCCGAGCCGTCTTTCTGGACGGTCACCAAGGTATTTGCCAAACCCAAAAAGCTCGTCGCTACGTATCGCTGCGTCGGTTGCGGTTACTTGGAGTCCTACGCTACAGAGGATTGGGCGGGCAAAGTGAATCCGGGGTAATGGAGCCTGTGATGCAGGGCGCAGGGCGCGGAACGGGCTTTGATCGGGCACGAGTCGCCGGACAGGTGGTGTCCCTGGCCGTCCAGGGGGTCTACGTCGGCACGTCCTCCTGGAAATATCCGGGCTGGCGGGGGACTCTCTATGACCCGGCTCGCTATGTCTACCAGGGCAAACTGGCCGAGTCCCGGTTTAACCGCAATTGCCTCACCGAATACGCTGAGGCGTTCAAGACGGTGTGCGTCGATGCGGCATACTACACGTTCCCGAGCCAGCAGTCCCTCGAAGGAATGGTCGCCCAAGTGCCGGAAGATTTCGTGTTTGGGTTCAAAGTGACGGACACGATCACTCTCAAGCGATTTCCGAATCTGGATCGGTTTGGGGAGTTGGCTGGGAAAGCGAACGAGAGCTTTCTCAACGCGGAGCTGTTCGCCAAGGCGTTCCTTCACCCGTGCGAGTCCGTGCGCTCGCAAGTGGGGTTGTTGATGTTCGAGTTTTCACGCTTCCGTGAGCCCGATTACCGGCGCGGGCAGGACTTTGTGGCTGACCTGGATCGGTTCCTTGGGCAACTGCCGAAAGGCTGGCCGTATGGAGTTGAGTTGCGAAACAGAAACTGGCTCCGACCGGAGTACTTCGAATGCCTGTCTCGGCATCAGGTAGCGCACGTGTTCAATTCCTGGGAAGTAATGCCACCGGTCGGTGAGCAGATGGCCCTCGCCGGGAGCCGCACCAATCCGGACCTGGTTGCTGCCCGTTTTCTGCTCAAGCCCGGCCGAAAATACGAGCAAGCGGTGAAGGCGTTCGAGCCTTACAGCGCGATCAAAGAAGAAAACGCCGAAGCGCGGGCGGCTGGCGCGGCCTTGATCCAGGAGGGGCAAGCGGCTGGGCCGAAACGGAAGACGTTCCTTTACGTAAACAACCGGCTGGAAGGCAACGCTCTGTCTACGATCGCGGCAATGATCGACGCATTGGCTGACTAATGCTGCCTGACGGCCAAGCGTAAACAAAAACATGCCGCGCTCCAGTTCGGGATATGGTATTCCGCCAAGCGGGCTTCGGTGCCCGGGCGTGAATGGCATCTGGGGATGAGCAACGCTGTCAAATATATCGCCGAGCCAAAGCACGTGCGGGAAGTATCGTTGCTCGGCACGGCTGACCTGGCGTTCTGGGCGGAGCGCCTGCGACAGGCGAGACTGGTGCCTGTGGATCATCGCGGCAAAGCACGCATTCTCGTTACCGCCGCCGAAATGAGTTATGTCGGCGTGCCGTTTACGGAGGCGAGTTTCTCCATTTTCGTTTGTGTGCCCGAACAAGAAGACCAGCAAGAAGCGGCGCTATTGCTCCAGGGTTTCAATTCCTCACGCCTGCTCGCTTGGTGTGAACGCAGGCTGTTCGCGACACCTTACCAGCACTCCCGCTGCCATGCTTCGGTCGCTCCTACAGCGTCCATCCAAATCATCGCAGGGGAGCAAATCCTCTTCGAGGCGCAGATGCGGAGAGGCGCCGTCTCGCCCAGACACCCGCTATCATCCCGGGCACATGGGTTTGAAGGCCCCGTCTTTCTGCCCAGCGCTGAGAGCGGCGACGACAGGGTATTCTACGTCAGGATTCGGGGCCACACGTTGACCTATCCATTCGTTCCAGGAGAGGACGCCTTGCGCCTGGTAGGCAATGGAACAGCCGGAGTCCTTCCGGACCTGGTAAGCTCTGGGTTTGCCGGAGAGGAGTGGGTCGTGCGCATGGACGCGGCGCACGCACGTTCGAAAACCTACCGGAGAGCCCACCTGCTTGCCGCACGATCTATTGAATGAGTTCTTCCCACAAGCGACAGCCCAGCCAGCAATCACCAACCCGGCGTGGACGGCGCAGCTCGAAACTGGAGAGCAACACCTCGGCATACTCCGCCACGCCTGGAGTTGCTTTGCCTTGGGGAGTGGCGCCATCGCGATCGGTCAACAGGCGCATCTGCCGGCTTTGGCCATTCTCCTCCCGAACATGAATCGACCTCTGCCACTGATCGACTTGAGTGGAGTTTAATTCGCCGAGGTTCAGCAAGCGGCGCTGCGTCGTCCGGTCGCGTCCCACCCGCTCGCTTTGGCAGAGCGAATAATAGACGTGAGTCTTGCCATCTTTGCGGCAGCACGCGAGCACCCACTTTCGGCGAATGATGAGCTGACCGACAGCCGCCGATAAGCCAAGAACCCGGCAGACCATCCGGCGCTCGACAACTTCGGCTCGTCGGCAAACGTCAGGGCATGCGGCTGTTCGGTCCGGCGACTGGGTTAGGCGATGTGTTCACGGTTGAAGCCTTTCTCGATGTGGTACATGGTCGCGATTCCAGCGGACAAGAGCGGCATCCGTCGTGTCTTCAAAAAGTGATTTCAATGTCGGTGATTCAACGTGTCCATCGCAAAACACAACGTTGGCCTTGGCCAGATGGCGTGCTTTCGGTGCGGTCGCATCCTGAAAGCCAGTGTAAGAGTCGTGCCTCCAGAATAAGTCCTGTCCCGAATAAATCTCCGTGCCGTTGCCATGGAAACCATCACCTATTGCCATCATGTCACTTGGACTGGCAATCTCCATCGCCATCACAGGAGGTTTGACGACAGGTGGCTGTCCAGCTTGCATCACATGTGTAAATCCGTAATGCCCACCCAAGCCAAGTGGAGAATTTGAACTCACGCCAATGCCAAACGCATTGTAACCGTAAGAATTGAAACCCTGCCCCAGAATCCCTTTCGACTTAACGCCCGGACAAAGCCAGACCCCCTTACTCCAGAATGACGGACTGCTCCGATGATCGCCGCCGCTGATCTGATACTCGACGGCCTCAGTCCAGGTATTGAAATTGGTGGGATGACTGGACTTGTCATACTCGGCATCCACCGAGAGCGGGTAGAAATGATTGTCTGAAACGAACTGCTGCAGGCCGAGCCCCAACTGCCGGACGTTATTCATGCATTGGGTCTGTCGCGCACGTCCCAAAGCCCTACTCAGGGCTGGCAGCAAAAGGGCTGCGAGAATCGCGATGATGGCGATTACAACCATCAACTCAATCAAACTAAAGCCATCGCGTTCTTTCTCTTGCACACCAATTCGACGGTTGAATCGCATCATCATCACGAGTCAGTCGCCGAACGATCCGAATCATCGACACCGCGCCAGGGGCTTTCGATTACTGTTTGGTTCAATCGCGGTGGTCGATGCATTCGGTGGTTAACCACTATGAGCGTTCACTCATGGCGCGGTCAAACGGGCTCAACAACGCCAGATACCAGCCAGCGAAAACCACGACTCCTACCGTCAGGTAAGAGGCGTGTTCGGATGCAAGGCCGATACAACGAGCAAGCCACCACGGCCATGCTGCCAACAACAAGAAGAAGCTGGAAATCAGAGGCAGATCATCCCCCTGGTGCACTGCGACGAAGTAGAAATAGCTGCATGGAAACAAGGCTACTGCAAACGCGAGAGCTGATGGAAATGAAACGAGTCGCGCTCGAGCCACTTGGAATGTCCGAAGGAGAGTGTTCATGCTGGGTTACCCTGAAGCAGTGTATGCGCCGTGCCGTGATCCAACAAGCCATGAAATTTGCAGCGGCAATCCTCAGGGCACGGCGCATACACTGCGGTTGGACTGAACCGCTGAGCCCGCGATGCACGAACTGCCCGAAGGGGAAAGTATCCGTTCTCCTCGGGCTTGCGCCATCACCGAGGGTATCGAAATCTATGATTTCGCTGAGGTGAGCCAGTTTGGCGGGGATCTCGGACTGGCACGATGCCTTTGGTATGAGTCAATTCACAAAGCGCTCACCATCGCGCGCAAATAGCTTCCTGACTCCACGGACGGGTTGGAGCAGGGCGGGCTAGGGAAGGCAGTCTGTCCATTCGTCAACTGAGTACCCGCCAACGGCGCCATTCACTCGCCCTTGGCACGGTAGAACCGCTGCAATTCCGTAATCATACTCGGATCGCTGAACGTGGCCACGCCGTTGACAGGCGCTTTGGCCGCGAGTTTCTCCCAGTCCTTCAGATTTGAAGAGGTTTCGGCAACCACCTCCCGATCGCCGGAGGCCTCCACCTGGAAGCGGAACTGGCCGTCCTGGATGCCACCCACCGCCACCTTGGAAGGCGCCCCGGAGGACTTGAAGCAGACTGTGCCGGTGTAGCGCCCCACCGCCTGTCCGGCGGCGAAATCCGCGGCGCCCCATACCTTGAGGACACCGGTCGCCCCTTCGAACCTGCCTGTGCCCCCGGTGATCTTCACTTCTTGTTCCACCAAGGCATAGAGCAAAGACAGGCTCGGACTGGCGCTCGGGTAGAACTCCGCCACCAGTTCCTGGGTGAAAATCGTGTCGCCCGCCTCCGTCACCCAGAAATGCTGCGCCTTCCCGGTGACAGGCTTTCCATTCCCGACCTCACCGGTCATCGACAGGATCTTCACTCCGAGCGTGCCTTTCAAATCACCGGTGGCGGTGCCCGCCGTCTGATCCTGGGCAATAAAGTCGGTGGAGAAAGCGCCGCTTACCTTTTCGCAATTGCTCGCGTCGCTTCCCGCTTGCGCGAGTGAGGTTGAAGTGGCGGGCACGGCGGCGCCGATGGTGAGAAGACACAATCGGGCAAACCAAATCGACCTGCGCGCCGGGTGGATCGCAGGCTTGTCGAGGAGAATGTGCGGATGAAGGTTTGTCATAATGTTGTTCCTTTGAGGTTCGAGAGCCGGGTTGGTCCGTTTGTTGAGCACTCGGGCGTTTGTGTTGATGCTTCGGCAAATGATCAACACCTCTTACCACAGGAAACCCCAGGAATGTTACTGACAAAGCTCCGCATCATTTCTCGCCGAGTGAAAGCGCCTTCCACAGACGGATGGTGTTATCCATGCTGCTGCTGGCAAGCGTGCTTCCGTCTGGAGAAAAGGCCAGAGAACGAACGAAGCTGAGGTGGCCTTGCAGTTCTCCCACCGTATGGCCCGAAGCAACATTCCAGAGCTGGATCACTCCTTCGTACGACCCGGTGGCGAGGGTCTTTCCGTCCTTGGAGAAGGCTACGCTGCAAATGGCGCCCAAGCCACCGATCCAGCGGCCGATCTCCCGGCGTCTGGCATAATCCCACAAACGAACGGTTGTATCTTCGCTGCCCGTGGCCAGCAGGCGGCCATCCGGTGAAAACGCAGCGGCTCTCACCCGGAGTTCGTGCCCGACGAGGCTGGCGCTACGCTGTCCGGTCGCAATCTTCCAGATGTCGACCGCGTGGTCCCGCCCCGGGGTCAGAAGCGATTGGCCACCAGCACTGAAAAGCATCCAGCCGTTCCGCAGGACGCATGGAATACGAGCCGTTTCCTTCCAGCGTCTCACATCCCAGACCGTGACCGCACCCTGCGGATGGATCACGGCCAGTGACTCTCCGTCCGGCGAGTAGGCGAGACTCACTCCGTCATCCATCTGCGCGATGATCTCCCGTTGACCACGGACTTCCTCCCAAGCTGTTGTGTCCCAGAACCGAACGCGTCCAGTCGGCGCCACCACGACCATCACGTTCCCGGCCGGAGAGAAGAGACCATTCCATCCTTCCACCCGATGCACCATCCGCTCCGAGGCAACGCCCCATACCGAAACCGCCTTGTCATCATACTCCTGCCAAGCGAGCAGGCGGCCGTCAGCCGAATAGCCGATGGCGCCGTCTCCTTTCGTATGGGCAATGACGTTGGCCTCCGAGGGCAGGCTCGCGCTCCAGAACTTGACCGTGCCGTCGAGCCCGCCCGCCATGACCGTTTTCCCATCATTGGAAAAGGTGACTCCCATTACTCGTGTGCGATGCCCTCGCAGCGTGAGCGATTCACCGGGTTTGGTGAGGTTCCACACTTTCAACGTGTGATCGCGACTGCCGGAAGCCAGGCGTTTGCTGTCCGGGGAAAACGCCAGGCCAAAAACCGGTTGCATATGCGTGCCCAGGACCACTGGCTCCAGGGTCTGAAGATTCCAGAGACGCACCGTTCCTCCGAAGTCACCCGTGGCCAAGTACCGTCCATCCGGGCTGAAACACAACGCCCGAACCCCTCCTTTCAATTGCGCGTCGTGGCCGGTGAGTCGCGCGACGAGCCGACGCGTTTGAAAATCCCAGACCATCACCAGGGGCCCAGCTCCAGAAGCCCCGACCAGGCGGCCGTCCGGTGAGACATCACACCAGAGGATTGAAAACTCGGTGCCCTCAAAGCCGTGTATCTCCTCGAAGGTGGTCGCGTTCCACAGCTTCAACTCGCCCGGGGCTCGTGAATACCCGATGCCACCCCCGGATACGATCGCCTTTCCATCCCGAGTGAAGGCGGCGCAAGCTGTCGGCAGACGATGCCCGGTGAATGTTCCCACAAGGCTTCGCTCACGGACGCTCCAAACCCGGACCCGCGGTGGGTCGCGGTAGGTCGTCAGCAACAAACTGCCATCAGGGGAGAAGGCCACGGTGTCACCCCAGCCATTGCCAGGGTCGCCGAATTCCGCGATGGGACGGCGAGAGGCGGCGTCCCACAAAGCAGTTGGACCGCTCCCATGCGTCGCGAAAAGGCGGCCGTCCGGCGAGCAGGCAATGCTGCTGATCGCACTTCCCTTGATGACCCACTCATCATATTCCCTGGCCCGGCTGAGATGCCAGAGATAGGCTCCATTCCCAACCCCGCAAATCCTCCTCCCACACCCCCGGACGCTGGCGGATCAGCAAGCTGCGCGTGCGGATCGAATCACCCGAGGACCAAGATTGGAATGCGGCGTTCATGTCCGACGCGTAGAGCAGGCGACGTAATCTCTTTTTGGCCGCGCCAATCCAATAGGCGGCCGCAGTCGAACCCACCGACAGCGCCAGGAGACAAATGATGGCCACCACCGTGGAGCCGACCACGAGCGCCCCGAACAACGTCAACGACAGGCCTCCCATCGCCGCCATCGCCGGCCTTCTCCGCGCCCACTTGCCCACCCGCTCCAGGTTCGTGATCGGCCGCGCCCGGATGGGTTCGCCGTGCAACCAGCAGGTGAGGTCTTCCGCCAACCCTTCCGCCGAGGAGTAACGACGGGAGGGCTCCTTCTCCAGGCACTTGAGGCAGATCGTTTCCAGATCACGGTCCACTTCCGGATTCAGTGAGGAAGGCCGGCGCGGCTCCTGTTCCAGGACCTGGCGGACGGTCTCCAACGAGGTTTCCCCCGCAAAGGGCGGCGTTTCCGTCAGCGTCTCGTATAAGATGGCTCCGAGCCCATACACGTCTGCCGCCGTCGTCACCGCGCGGGTGTCGCCCCGCGCCTGCTCTGGTGACATATACGCCGGGGTTCCCAGCACCGCGTGGGTGTGGGTGAGCGTGCTCTCCTTTTCCACCAGCTTGGCCAGCCCAAAGTCCGTCAGGTGTGGCTGTCCTTTCGCGTCCAGCAAGACGTTCCCGGGCGTCAGGTCCCGGTGCAGCACGCCACGCTGGTGCGCGTAGTGCACAGCTCGGGCGAGAGTGATGAGGAGTCGCACGGAGACCCGCAGCGGGCAGTGGTCCGAAGTCAGTGAGCTCGGGAGAGCCATCGACGAATCACGGGTCCCGGGCGAAGGTCGACTGCCTCCTTTCCGTCGCGCGGTCAGCGCCGCGCGCAGGCTCGGTCCCTCGATGAGCTCCATGCTAAAGTAGTGGTGCCCTTGGTGTTCGCCCACTTCGTAGATCGGCACGATGTTCGGATGCGAGAGACTGGCGGCTGTCTCAGCTTCCGCTTTGAAGCGCTTGACCAGTTCGGGCGTGGCCAGCGTTCCCATGCTGATCACCTTGACGGCCACAATGCGATTCAGCGAGCGTTGCCGGGCGCGGAAGACCACACCCATCCCGCCTCGCGCGATCTCGCTCAGCAGCTCGTAGTCTCCAAAGTAATGGAGCTTCACGACCGTCGGGGAGGCTTGGCGCTCCAGCACGCTCCGCAGGGAGGTCGGAGCAGGATCGGGCTGCGTCGCGGCCTCGCTCTCCGCTGCCTCCAGTCCGAGGGAGAAAAGGCAGCGAGCGCATAGCCCCGCGGGGGTGCCCTCTGGCACGGTGGCTCCGCACTGTTGGCAAGTCGCTGTCGGCATCGGCTGTCCCATCACAACGAGCCGTTGCCCACGCCAGGCTGATCGAGATTGCTCACGTTAGGTTACCGAAAGAACCAGGCCGGAATGTTACCCCCGTTCTGCGGGTGTTGCCCCTTCCCCTCCTCCTCACCCGTACGCCGCCGTGATCAGAAACCGGATTTCCGCGTCCACTTCGTCCGGGCTACCAACCGTTCGGGCAATTTCCTCCCGGAGGAGCTCGCCATACCGACGGCGCAGGCGGTGCACCGCAACCCGCACTGCGCCCGCGCTCGTCCCGAACTGCGCGCTCAGTTCTTCAGGCTTTACGGATTTCCGCCCGCCGGTGATACACGGCTGCAGTCGTGCGAAGAGATCGGCCTTGCCTGCCGCGGTGTATTCGGCTTCGAGGCGCTGCATCACCGTGTTCAGGAGGACCAGGGCCCAGCGTCGGTCGAATACGTCCTCAGGGGTGGTTTGATCGGCCGGTTCGAGCGTATAGCGATGTTCAGCATCCAGTGCATCCCACGAGAGAATCTGCAGTGCGCCACCGCGTTTTTGTGTCCTGGCGTGGTTCCATTCGTTCGCCAGAAAGTGTTTGAGAGCGGTAAGCAGGAAAGAGCGGAACTTGCCACCTTCACTGGCGAGTTGATCGAGATACTTCTTCCCAATCAGCCGGGCGAAAAACTCCTGGGTCAAATCTTCGGCATCGTGCGGGGAGAAGCCACGCCGGCGCACGAAAGCGTAGATCGGAAACCAGTAGCTACCGCACAACGTTGCCAGCGCGGCCTCCGCTTGCGCCGGATCCTGGTCCCGTGCCGCCAGCACCACGCTCCACTGCGTGGTCACAAAAGCGGATTTGGGGGCGATCGAAAGCTCGTTGGAATTCCCAGGAGTGCTCATACATTCCGTTCACCCAGACACGCAATCCCCATTTATCTTAACCAAGCTCCTGTTGCCACTCGCGGAGGCGTCCTTCCATCCCCAGCTCGGCAAAATAGGCTTCGTCGAGCTCGCACCTGCGCCCTTCCCACCTTCTAATCAAATAATTGGCAGCGTGCACGGCGCCCAAAGGACCATATGCCCCGCGCTGCCGCTTTGCGGGTTCGTGATGGTAAGCAGCTGTTTCGATGAGCGCAAAGGGTAATCCCCAAATCCCAAGGTCTGTGCCTCCGAGCTGAAGCGAATCAATAGTTGTCGGAATTAGAACGTCGGCCTACAGCCCGACAGCCCTACGATGCCGCAACCGGCAATTGCCGATACACAGTTTTTGGCAAAATCTCTCCAAATGTTGCCGTCACACTTCAATCAACTGCGGCCGTTCGCGCAAAGAGCCAAGATCCGGCATCGAGGCTACTCGTTAGCTTTACAGCGAGTGATGGCCGACTTGGTGCCGACGAGTCCTTTATGAAGGCGGCAGCCAAGATGCAGGAGCATTATGGGATCGAAGTCGCAGTCAGCGCCGCTCGAGAACACACCCTGGCACTTTGCGCCACGCAAAGCCTTGCTGCGCCATTTGTTATGACTGGAGCCAGTTGTCGGATTTGAACCGACGACCGACGGTTTACAAAACCGTTGCTCTACCACTGAGCTAAACTGGCGGTCGGGCAGGGGATCTGGCCAAGGGAATGAGGCCTCTATGGAGACGTCGAGCCTTGCCAGATCGCTCAGACTCTATAAGCGCTCCGCTCCGACGGGTCAAGTTGGATAGCCGCACTTCCCCCGGCCCGATCCGGCCCGATTCGGCGTCACCAGCTCAGCACTCGTTCACTCGTCCGCAGCGTTTCAACAACCTCCTCCCGCAGGGCGCCGGCCGCGTGCGGGGTATCCATCTCGAAATGAACGCAGTTGACAAGAGATCCCGTCTGCCAAGCGTAGCCTGACGCACGATGGCGCAGGATGGTGGAGGGATGATCGTAACCGCTGTCTTTCATGCCCAGCGGATCGAGGATTTTCTCCTGCAGCACGGTCTCGTATTTCTTCCCGGTGACTTTTTCGATGACGTGGCCGAGCAACATGTAGCCGGAGTTGCTGTATTTGAATTTCTCGCCGGGTTGGAAATCGAGGGGTTTGTCCTTGAAGCGCTGGACGGTCGCCTCGGCCGTGGTCGGTAAATGCTCGAACTGTAAATTGTCCGGGAACTCGGTGAAGCCGGGAATGCCGGCTGTATGCGTCAAGAGGTGATGGAGAGTGATGGGCTGCCAGGCGGGTGGGCTGTCCGGCACATACTTGCTGACGGGATCCTGGACCTTGAGCTTGCCCTCGTGCTGCAGAATGAGAAGGCACATAGCGGTGAACTGTTTTGTGATAGAGCCAAGCCGGAATTTGGTCTGAGGAGTGTTTGGCACGCCATGCTCGCGATTTGCCAGTCCGTAGCCCTTGCTGAATAGGACCTGGCCCTCTTTCGCGACGAGAACCGCCCCGCTGAACCGATTACTTAGCGTCAGTTGCTCCAGGTAATGGTCGGCTTCCGCCGCAAAGCCGGACGGCGGCTGGCCAACCCACCTGACCGAGAAAGTGCCATTGGTAATGGTGAGGGTTTGCGTTTTCGGGAACGACCTCGCTTGGGCTGAAAAGGTTCCCCGGACCGAGCCGCTCGTTTGATCGCATTCGACCAGGTTTAGCGCAATCCAAACGGCTCCGTATTGGTCTTTGAATCCGAGGAATAGGCGCTTTTGCTGTAGGTCAGGACGAGCCCGGGATGGTTGGCCGAAGTGTAGGTGCCCGGGCGAATGGAAGGCAGGTGAAGGGAGATCGCTTCTGCTTTGTTCGGATCGGGGCCGAAGCCCATGATGAGCAGTTTCCCTTCTTTCTCGTCGAACACGGCCTTGGCCATGGTGGGAAAGTGTTTCTCGACTCGGTTGATCGTGCATTGAATGGCCGGTTCGGGGAACTGTGCTGCCGGCACCAAGGCCATCAGGGCAGCGAGCGGGCGCCACAACATTGTTCCGAGCGCGATGATTTGGTGATGGAAGCGGAGGCTAAGCGCTCGCAATGGATGCACGGCTGGCATCATGGCCTGTTGTGGCCCGCGCGCCAATCAAGACCATTTCCTCTCATCGCGAACGTTGGCGCAGACTTTCGAGTCATTTTTCACCCTTTATCCGCTGGCGGGGCCGAATTGGCGAACGCCAGATCAATCCAAGTTCACGACAAAGTTGGTCAATCCAGGGCAGCCGCTGCCAGAAGTCCGCCGGCCCGGCAGCTTTGAGGCTTTCCGGCGCCGCTGTCATTTCGGCCTTGTTCAGTATGCTGGGGCGGTGCTTGAATGGCCCGACTCACTTGCCGATCGTGAACCAGTCCACGCTACCAGCCGGACCGAATTCATCCGGGGAGACCCGTGCAGCGGGCGCAATTGCTGTCCAGTTGCCCCCGGACGAGGAGGTGGCGGGGACGCGGATCGGCCGCTACAAGAGATTGCAGAAGCTCGGGGAGGGAGGCTGCGGCATCGGCGGATGGGCCACGGCGGCCGATTAGTGGGCTTCTCAACAATCCCCTTTAGCATGCGCCCTTTTTGGAACTGATCACATTCCGGCAACCAGATAACATAACGACCATGAGCGACTTCAAATTCGAGTGTCCCTCCTGCAAACAACGGATCCAGATCGACGTGAAACACAGCGGCCGGCAGATGCAATGTCCCGGTTGCCAACTGCTGATTCGAGTGCCGCCGGCCTCGCAAGCCAAGGCGGAGGAGTATGATCCGCAGTCGGGCATGACGTGGAATACGTTTGTTCCCGGGCAGTCGAGTCCCAAAGGGAAAAGCCAATGAGCGGGCCCATCTCCGCGGTCGGGCGGCGTCGCTTTCTCCAACAAGCGTTCGGCGCGAGTGTCGGCGTGGCGGTGGCCCCGGGGTGGGCCGCAGCTGCCCGCCCTCATCCGATTCAGCGCGAGAATGCGCGACGCGGCACGACTGACTGGTTGCTCACATCGGTGCAACCGGCCGTCGGCATTGATTACGACACCGTCAATCAACGGCGGCCGGCGATTGAGGCCTACTGTTCGCGGGCCAGTCTGCGGGCCGGCGAGATTCTGAGCGTCTGCGTTAGCACGGATCCGCCTTCGCCCTTTCGAGTCGACGTATTTCGGATGGGCTGGTATGGGGGCAAAGGCGGGCGCCACGTCCGTGCCTTCGGGCCGTTTCGAGGGCAAGTGCAGCCGACGCCCGCGGATGGCGAAAAGAACGTGATCGCGTGCCGCTGGCAAGAAAGCTTTCGGTTTAAAGTGCCGCGCGACTGGGTCAGCGGCGTGTATCTTGCGAAACTGACGGCTGCGGAGAGCGGCTATGAGAGCTATTTTATTTTTATTGTCCGCGACGATCGCCGGGCCGATTTCCTTTTTCAGTGCAGCGATTTGACCTGGCAGGCTTACAACCGGTGGCCGGCCTGGCGCTCGCTTTATGACTGGCAAGGCAACAAGTGGCACACCAAACCGGGGGCCAGCGTCAGCTTCGATCGGCCGTATTCCCTCTATTATAACGGATTGCCCGCCCGGTTTAACCCGCTCACGAACGGTTCAGGCGAGTTTCTGCTTTGGGAACATCCGCTTTGTTGTTGGATGGAACAGCAGGGTTATGATGTCACTTACATCTCCAATCTCGACACTCATGCCGATCCCAAAGGGCTGCTGCGCGCCAAGGGTTTTCTTTCCGTCGGGCACGACGAATACTGGACGGAACAGATGATGGACAATGTCGCGGCGGCCCGCGACGCCGGCGTCAATCTGGCTTTCCTTTCCGGGAACGCGGTCGACGGCCATATCGTCCTCAAGCCGGCCGGCGATGGCCGTCCCGATCGCGTTTTCCATCGTTGGGACGGCGCGGCAGACGATGATTTTCCGAATGAACAGGAGTTGATGGGGGCAAGTTCCTATGGAGTCGGGGCGGCGGATTGGATTTGCCAAAGGCCGGATCATTGGATTTTTGCGGGCAGCGGCATGAAGCAAGGCGATGGCATTCCCCGTTTGGTGGGTTGGGAATATCATGGGCCGCCCCTTAAGGCCGATCCCACCCTGCTGGTGCTTGCTTCCGGCAAAGTGCGCGTCGGTGGCAAAGAATCGGATGAACCGCCCTACGCGGCCATGATTTTATACGGCGGCGCGGCGGTTCCCCGCCCTCAATGCGGGGACCCGCTGGTGAGCATGCTTCGGCGTGGCCGCCCGGGGCGGTCAGTCCGCCCAACACGATTGGCCGAGTTGATCTCGGTGAGCGCGCGCGACCTGAACCTCGAGCGCATGGAGCCACGAGGTCATCCTCGGGCGGAGCGCTTTTTACCCGCTGATGCCGGCCGTAGACTCCGAGCGGCTGGGCCGCCGCGATCCCGCTGCAATGCGACGTCGGCTTTGGCCAGTTGAAGCGAGTGGTCCGGTGGAAGGGGCTGAAGCCAGGCAAAGCCTGTGCGCCGATCGTGAAAGTAAAGACCGCGCTCGCCAGGAGCAAGCAAAGCCCGCGGGCCAATGATGAAGGATGCGGCTCACGTCAGATCGAAGCCCCAAGTCCGGGAGCAGCAAGCTGTTCCCCGATGATGCTGGTTTTCAAACCTGATCGCGCCCCGATCGGGACCCGAAGGAAACTCGATGGCGATCGGGCCACGATCAGGTTTGCATCGGGTTGTCATCGGGTTTGGTCTGGCCCACGGGGAACAAGCCGGCCAAGGGCGCTCGATTCAAAATCCCTGGCGGCGTGGGCTTGCCCATTATTCTGTCAATCGGCTCCGGCCGTGTTGCTAGTTAGCCGAGGGCGAGAGCCGAAGTCGGCCTGGCCGAGGTGCCGGCTGGCCTCACGGCGAGCCCAATTGAGCGGGCCAACTGGTGATGCGGACGAGGCGGAGGATGCTCACCCTCAGCGCCTGCAACAGGCGTCGGATCTGGCGGTTTTTCCTTCGTCGAGAGTGACTTGCAGCCAGGAATGGCGGGTGCCAAGGCGGAGAATCTGGGCGCGTTTGCTGACAGAAACTCGCCTCCGGGAAGGGAGGCCATCGGTCAGCCGCCCACAGCGAGGTCGGTGTTTGCGGTGCGTCCTGACCCGGACGTCGTAGATTTTATCCAGGTGGGCTGCTGGGGACGAAATGCGGTCTGCCCAGGCGGTGTCGTTAGTGAACAGGAGCAACTCTTCGCTGGCTTTATCGAGACGGAGAGAGCCAAGGCAAGCGGAAGGGTCATTCAGGCAGGCAGTAGGACTGGGTATGGCCTTTTTCATCGGTCGAGGTCAGATTTAGAGTCCGCGCGGCTTGTTCAACATGAGGGCAGATTCGCCTGGCGGATTGCACCGGGAGGCCGTCGACTTCCACCCGCTTCGGCCCGGGTCCACCGGAGCTTCCGGATCGCGGCAAACAACGCCATCCACACGGACACGGCGGGCGAGGACCAGGCACGACTGGGAACAATAGCCAAAAGAACACGGGGCCAGTCCGACTAGGAAGAGGGCAGGCGGGAGAGCGCGCCGAGGCCACTTGTTGTATTTCAGCCAAGGCGACCGCCTTGAGCATGGCTTGGACTTATTGACCGTTTCCTGGAACTCGCCTTCGGGGGCTGTTGACCCATCCGCCACCGGCTTGACATAGGCTCGGCCGTCCTTGACCAAGGCTGTGCGAATGGTGATGCAGCAGTCGAGGTTGCCGTTGAAGGAGAAGTAACCGACGCATCCGCCGTAAGGGCCGCGAGTCGATTTTTCAACCCGTGAAATGATCTGTACGGCGCGGATCTTGGAGCCCGAGGGTGCCAGCGGAAGGTCGTGCAGAGGGTCGGTGGGGACTTGTCCCGGACAAGCGGCCTTCACTTGGGAGACGATGCATGACGTGGCTGTAGCGCTCGATCAACATGAGGTTCTTGACCCGGACGGAGCCGTAATCGCAGACGCGGCCGATGTCGTTGCGGGCCAGCTTCCACCGAGCATAACAGGTTCTCGGCCCAGTTCCTTTGGATCAGCGAGCAACTCGGTTTCATTCGCCTGGTCTTCCTGCTCCGTTTTGCCTCGGGCCCGGGTGCCCGCAATCGGCCGTATCTCGACTTTTCCTCCTCACAACGGACGTGGGATTGAAGTGAGCCTGACCAGGTTGAAGCCGTCGAGTTCGATAACATGGGGACGGATTGGGACGTGCATGCCCAAATGTCCAGAGGAGCGGCCGTTACAGGGGTGGAGAACCGTTGCGAGCCCACCACTTGAATGATATCGCCGGGCTGTCGGTCTTTACTTGGCTTAGCTGGCGGCGGCGCGCCTGGCGACGTTGACCGTGAAATGGACCTGCGGCAGTTCCATCGGCAAGGTCACTTGGTTGCTCGCTAGGCCTTCGAGCTCAGCCACCGTGCTCTCGATTTGGGCGATCGCCTGCTCGTAAGCGACGGCGGGATTCGCCGGGTTCAATTAACGCTGACCAGGACGGTCAACGTCTGGGCGACGCGGTCGAAGATGAGCAGTTCATCGGTGATGAGGAAGTAAAGGGTGGGGTGTGCAACAGATCATTGACGCGGCACGATCGGTTCGACGTCGTACGAACTGCATCCGACAGTCCAGACAGCCCCGCCGGTGAATCGCGGCAGGAAGCGGGCAAAGCCACCGACGTGGGCATCGCCGCAAGATCCGTTCGACGACTTCCAAACCGTCCCGAACGGTTGGGTTAGCGCCCCGCTGTAGGCTTGGCTGTGGCTGAGACGAGGTGCTGCTCTTGACGGCGCCGTTCACGATGTATTCCACCCGGCGCCGGTCTGACGGACAATGCCCTGCGGATTGCGGCCAACAAAGGAATAGCGGCCGATGTGTTCGCCTCCTTCAACTGATTCGAACAGAAAGGACTCACCCTGTCCGCGGATTTTCCTTGATAGCCTGGAAAGCGGTGTTCGAGGTCGGCCAGGAGGCGGCGGGTCACAGGATGAGATTGCCCCGTGACGCCAGCTTGAGGAACTCAGAAGGGAAGGGGAATACATAAGCAACAAGACTCCGAGCTGGCCGCCGCGACCCGGCGCACCCGCCAGAGGAAAGCAGGGTAAAAAAGGTAATGGCCACCGCGTAGGTGACACTCATGCCCACTCCCGAACGGCACCAGATACCACGGCTGGGCCATCAGGGCTGGCTGACGCCGCCGACCAACCCGCTTTGAGCGAGCAGACAAAGAGAAGAGGCAATGTTCCCGCATCCGTTCCACGACCCAGTAACGGTAAGGTTCTTCGCCAAAGATCGCATCAACCAGGCGGATTGAAAGTTGCGAGCGGCCACGAGCAAGCTTGGTCGCCGACCAATCGACGGCAGCGGCCACAGAGCGAAGCCGTTCAAAGCACTACATTCACTACAATCCCCCCTTCCATCCCAGCTTTTGGAGATGTTGGCTTCCAGGACAAGGTTGGGGGTGGCGATCCAGGTGCTGAGAAAGTCCGCCCCCGGGCGCCTAAAAGAATGGCCAGCAGCAGGAAGTAAGTGGTGCTGCCAAATGGAACCAGGTCTTCCATCACTTGGCCGTAAATCTGGTCCGGGGCCAGAGTTGGGGTTCGGTGACACGTTCGGGTCCCCCTGGGCGCCCACTGACCGGTAAAAGCACGAACGGTATCCTTCGTGGCAGGCCGCGCCAACTTGGCTAACCTGGATCAAGAGCGTGTCCCTGTCGCAATCAAAGGAGATGTCTTGGACCTGGGTGTGCCCGCTGCTCTCGCCTTTCATCCAGAACTTCTGACGGAACGGCTCCAAACAGTCCACAGTCTCGGATCGTCTTTTTGCAGGGAAGCTTGTTCATCCAGGCCATCATCAAAACGGGCCGTTGGTGTGGTCCTGAATGATGGTTGATAAGGCCATCGCTATTGAATTTCAACCGCTCAAAAAAGCTCATAAATACTTGGAAAATCCGGGTGGGCCGCGCCGAATTGCCAGTTCAGAAGCGGACGGAAATGCCCCGCGTGGCCAAATAGGCCTTGACCTCACCGACCGTCAGTTCGCCAAAATGAAAGATGCTGGCCGCCAGAACGGCATCAGCTCGGCCCTCCAGGAGCATCGTTCCCGGTTGCCCGCTCCGCCGCTGGCTACCACCGGCACGCCGACGGATTCACTCACCCGACGCGTGATGACAAGGTCGAACCCGGCCTTGGTTCCATCCATGTCGATGCTGTTCAGCACCACCTCGCCCGCTCCGAGGGCGACAGCGCGCCAGGCCCATTCGATCGCTTCCATCCCGGCTGGCTTGCGTCCCCCCTGGGCGAACACCTCCCACCGGTCTGGCGTCCGCATCGATCGAAATGACGATGCATTGACTGCCGAACTTTTCGGCGCCTTCGATCAACCCAGGGGACGCGGTAGCGGAATTGATGCTGATCTTATCCGCTCCAGCCTGGAGCATTGCTTGCATGTCCGCCACCGTCCGGACCTCGCCGACGGTCAAGGGCATGAAACAACGTTCCGCCACTCGTTGAATGACGTCGACCATCGTGGCCCGCCCATGCGCGCTCGCGGTGATATCGAAAAGACCATTTCGTCGGCGCCCTGGTCGTTGTAGCGGACCGCCAAATCGACCGGGTCGCCGACATTGCGCAATTCGCCGGCCTCAGCTTTGCCAAACTGCACCCCGCGCGTGACCTGGCCGGCGTGCACATCGAGGCATGGAATGACACGTTTTGCGAGCATCCGAGTCCATCGTGAGGAGGGGAGCTAGCGGTGGCAAGTCTTTGCTGTGAGACATGACCCGATGCGCTCAAGAAGCGGGCGGCTTCTGCGCGCCCTTCCCTGGACGCGGCAGCGGATCGGGCTGCCAGTGCCAGAAGTGCAAGTGCCAGAAGACCTCCCTGGCAGCGGATTGGGCTGCCAGAGTAAGCGGCGGCGTGTCCTGTTTGAGCCGAACGGCTGCTTGCGAAAGAGGGGCGTCACATTTTCGTGTGGAAGCGGCGCGTTGGGAGGCGTTTGCAGAATTGATGCCAAATCGAAAGAAAAATGGCGAATGCTGCACATTAGCAGCTGACAGCGTCGTCGTTGTCGTTGTTTTCGGGGTCAGGGATGAATATTGACATATTTTGCGGAGGGCGAGAAATTGCGGCCACGGCGCGGAAGGTGCGAGTGGAGTATGAAGGAGCGATTTACCACGTGATCAACCGCGGGGATCGGCGTGAGGACATTTTCCGTGATGATCGAGATCGAGAGCGATTTTTAGAGACGTTAGAGGAAACCTGCGGCAAGACGAGTTGGCAGGTGCATGCCTACTGTCTAATGCGCAACCATTTTCACGTGGTCGTCGAGACACCGCGGGCCAACCTGAGTGCGGGTATGCATTGGCTGTTAGGGACCTACACGGCCCGTTTCAACCGGCGGCATCGAGTGGTGGGGCACTTATTCAGCGGGAGGTACAAAGCCCTCTTGGTCGACGGTTCGGGGAGTGGATATCTCAAGGGCGTTTGCGACTATGTGCATTTGAACCCGGTGCGGGCCAAATTGCTTCGACCTGAGCAGCGGTTGCGGGCTTTCCGCTGGAGTAGTTACCCTGAATATCTGAAGACGGGGCGGAGGCGGCCAGGATGGCTGAGAGTGGATCGGTTGCTGGGCGAGTGGGGTATACAGCGCGATAGCGCCACCGGCCGAAGACGGTTTGAGGAAGGAATGGAGCGGCGGAAAGGGCAGGAGATGGAGCAAGAGGACACAAGCTGGGACGAACTACGTCGAGCCTGGTGCTGGGGCGAGGCAGAATTTCGGGACGGGGTGCTGGAGTTGATTGAGCAAGAACGGGCCGAACACCATTACGGGGAAGAGATCGTGAAGTCGGTGGAGCGAGAGACCGAGCGACTGCTGAGGGATATGATCAAGGAGATTGGGTGGACGGAAAGGACTTAGCACAGCATCGCAAAGGCGATCCGCGCAAAGTACGGATAGCGGCGGCGATGCGGGCGAGGAGCACTGTTGGCTGGAAGTGGCTTGCGGAAAAGCTGCAGATGGGCCACTGGCGGAGCGCGGCTAACGCCGTTCGCGCGTCGTGTGGCTGAATATGCACTTATTCATCCCTGACCCCGAGACTTTGCTGACCCCGAGACTTTGCCCCGAGACTTTTTGATGCAATCTCCCAGCTCCGACCTCCAGTTTTTTTCTCGCCTTGGTTGCGGGACGTGATTTACTGCCGGCAAGCAGTCCCGGACACCCGATTTTGAGTGCAAGACAACGTTGTGGAGAATGAAGGTCCATATCCGGCTTGGCCTGCTCGAGCGCGCTGGTGGTTGAGCGTGCTGGTGGGCAGCGCCGCTGTTTGGCTGTGGGCCGAGGGAAGGCCTCTGCGGGCTGCGGATGCCACCGCGAAGGAGGAATTTCCCGATTTGACGGGGCTAAGCTTGGAGGAGCTTTACCGGTTGGACATGGTGCAGCTGAATGTGCTGACGGCGCACACGCATCCGCAGGGACAAGTGATGCTGGGCTACCGGTTTATGTATATGGAGAATGAAGGCTACCTGGATGGGAGCCGGGAGTTGTCAGGGCGGGAAGTTTTTGGACGGGGCTTTCCGACGATTCACACGCGGATGCAGATGTGGGAGCACATGTTCGACGCGATGTATGCGTTCACGGATCGGCTGACGGTGATGGGAATGGTGCCGTATCGGGAGATGAGTATGAAGCACCTGACCTCGTCCGGCATGCCTTTTACGCAGTCAGCCAGCGGGATCGGCGACATCGAACTGATGGGCTCTTATGTCCTGTTCGGGCCGCCGCGGGGAGGGGGACATCGGCTGATGCTGAATGGCGGCTTCAGCATTCCGACCGGGTCGGTGGAAGTGCGCGATCATATGAATGGGATTTCGACCGCGCACCGGGACGTATTGGAATACCCGATGCAACTCGGCTCGGGGACGTATGATTTGCTCCCTGGTTTGACCGACCTTGGGGAGCATGGGCCGTGGTCGTGGGGCGTGCAAACGATGGAGCACTTGCGCCTGGGCCGAAACGAGCGGGGCTACCGTTTTGGCAACCAATACATGCTGAGTGGATGGGCCGCTTATGGCGTGACCGATTGGTTCGCTCCGTATCTGCGGCTGGAAGGCAGGCTCTGGGACAACTTGAGCGGACGCGACCGCGAGATCGATCCTCTGAAGACGCCGGAAGGCGGGCCGGATCGTCAAGGGGGCACCCGGGCGGATGCCGTCTTTGGCATCAGTTTTTACAGCCCGAAAGGCAAGCTGAAAGGGCTGCGGTTGGCCTTGGAAGGGGGCGTGCCGATCTATCAGGATCTGGACGGGCCGCAATTGAGCCAATCGTATCGCTTGACCGCTGGATTGACCTATGAATTCTAATCCGGATGACAGGGAGATTTCCGGAGCCGGTCCCGGCCGGGCGGCGCTTTCGCGCCGGCGTTGGCTGGTGCGGGCGGCGGCCGGTTTGTTGGCCGGCGCACGAGCCGTGTGGGGGGCGGACAGCGCGACGGTCCTGGAGTATGCGGCCAAAGCCAGTTACCTCTTTCATTTTCTGAAGTATATCGAGTGGCCGGCCGATGCCTTGCCCTCCGACGAGCTGGTGATTCGGGTGGGGGTGTTGGGTGACGAGCGATTTGTGCGGGCCCTCGAGCCGGTGAACGGCAAACTGGTCAAGGGGCGAAAAGTGATGGTGAAGCAGGCGACTCACCTTGCGGAACTGACGTCATGTCAATTGGTCTTTATCAGCGAGTCGGAGAAGGACCAAATCGATGAGATTTTGAACCTCTTGCGAGGCACGCGCACGGTGACGGTGAGCGAGGTGAAAGGATTCGCCGAAAGCGGGGGGATCATTAATTTCATCGAAGAGCGCAACAAGGTGCGTTTTCAGATCAACCCGGAAGCGGCGCGGCGCTGCGGAGTGACGATCAGCTCGGACCTTTTGAAACTGGCCAAGATCATTCGCGCTTAGGGCGGCTGCGGCTTGTCCCAGGGCGGAGTGAAGACGCATGCCTTTCCGACGACAGACCACGATCCAAGCCAAGCTGACTCGGCTGATCATGTTGACCTGCGGGGTGGCTCTGTCCGTGGCCCTGCTGCTGTTTGCGGCGAATGATCTCAACACGTTTCGCAGCAGTTTGCTGCGGGACTTGACGGCGCTGGCCGGCGTCATCGCCGCCAACGCCACCTCCGCGGTTGAGTTTGACGACGCCGCGGTCGCGGCCAAGACGCTGCACAGTCTGGCGGCCAATCCGAACGTGATGGCCGCCACTCTCTATACGCTCAACGGGCAGGTCTTCACTAATTACGTGCGGGCCGGACTTCGCCCGGAACCCGCGCCGGAACCGGGCCCGCCCGGCTATCGGTTTCATGATGGCCGCCTCGATTTGTTCGAAACGGTGGTGAGCAATGGGGAGCGGCTTGGGACGTTGCACCTCGCCTTTGACATGGGCGTGATGCATCGGCTCTTCTGGCGTTACGCCGGTTGGAGCGCCCTCACGCTGGGCGGCGCGCTGGCGGTGGCCTACATCGTTTCCGGGCGGCTGCAGAAGGTGGTTTCGGGACCGGTTCTCGCCCTGGCCCAAACGGCCCGGCGGGTGGCGGAAGAGAGCGATTATTCCATTCGCGCCCACAAACGGACGGACGATGAGGTGGGGTTTCTGATCGATCGCTTCAATTCCATGCTCGCGCAGATCGAGCGGAACGAGAAGGAACTGCGCACGATCAATCAGCAGCTCCACGATTCGGAACAGCGCGCGCAAGCGGCGACGGAAGCGAAGAGCCAGTTCCTGGCCAACATGAGCCATGAACTCCGCACGCCGCTCAACGCCATTATCGGTTACAGCGAGATGCTGCAGGAAGAAATGCAGGAGCTGGGCCAAGAGCAGTTTCTACGCGATCTAGAGCGGATTCATATCGCGGCCAAACACCAGCTGGCTTTGATCAACGACATCCTGGATCTCTCCAAGATCGAGGCCGGTCGAATGACGCTTTTCGTGGAGACGCTCTCGGTGGCTTCGTTGGTGGAAGAGGTGACGACGACGATGCGGCCCCTGGCCGGGAAGAACAACAACACCTTGCAGATCGAATACGCCCCGGACGTGGGAACGATGCATGGCGATGTCACCAAGGTGCGCCAGACGCTGTTCAACTTGCTCACCAACGCCTGCAAGTTCACGACGAACGGCGTCGTTAGTCTGAAGGTGAAACGGACGTTGGCGTCGCCCGGGCCGGTTCCGAATGGCCAGACGAAAGGTCAGGCTGAGGCGATTCAGTTTACGGGTCAGCGACAGTGGGATTGGCATGTCGGCGGAGCAAGTGGCCAAGTTGTTTCAGCCCTTCACGCAAGCGGACAACTCGATTAGCCGGCGCTACGGGGAACCGGGCTGGGATTGGTGATCACGCGGAAGTTTTGTGAATTGATGGGGGCGCGATTGAGTTGACGAGCAACGTCGGGAAGGGATCCACCTTTGTCGTCACCCTGCCGGCGGACATGCGCAAGACGGCCGAGGCGGCTACGCCCACGACCGCGCTGGATCGACGGCCGACGGCCACGGTGCTCGTGATCGACGACGATCCGGCCGTGCCGGATTTGATCCGACGCCATCTCGCCAAGGCCGGATTACGGATCGAGGGCGCCGCGAGCGGCCCGGAGGGATTGGACCGGGCGCGGAGGTTGCGGCCGGACATTATTGCTTTGGACGTGATCATGCCGGGGATGGACGGTTGGGCGGTGCTGGCCGCTTTGAAGAGCGACCCTGGTTTGGCGGACATTCCGGTCGTCATGATGAGCATGCTCGACAACAAAGAGATGGGATTCTCGCTGGGCGCATCCGATTTCCTGACCAAACCGATCGATTGGGCGCTCTTGCATCAGTTTTTGAAGCGCCACACCCTCCCGGCCGGCGCAAAACTCATCCTGGCCGTCGATGACGACCCGAGCATGCTCGAGTTGCTCGAGCGGCAGCTTTCAGCCAGTGGTTGGGAAGTCATGCCGGCCGCCAATGGCCGGATTGCGTTGGACAAACTCGCTCTGCGCACGCCCAGTATTATCCTGCTCGACTTGACCATGCCTGAAATGGACGGGTTCGCTTTCCTGGAAGAATTTCAGAACCGGCCTGACCATACGCGCATTCCAGTGATCGTGCTGACGGCCAAAGATCTGACGGCGGAGGATCGGGAACGACTGAACGGTTCCGTGCAGCGAGTGCTGGCCAAAGGCCGTTATCGACAGGAAGATCTCGTCAAAGAGATTCAGCGGCTCATTCGATCACGGCAGAGCCCTGGAACAGCGGCGGCGAGTTCGTCTCCACCCGACTCCTAGCGGGAGCGACTCCCCAACCTCGGATTCGAGAACGTTGTTGAGCAACTGGTATCCTCGGTGAAGTTGGGGCGAAAAGGAACGGGGGGGTGGAGTTCCTTAAAAGCCGACCGCTGGGACAGAGTCCTACCCGACAAACGGGGAAGTGAAGCGGACAAACCACCCGTTCTCGCCTGGCTGCTCGTCCATGACTTTACAATAAAGGTCGCTGGACGCGCCCGTCGGCGTCGGCGGCAGGATGAGCTTGAGATCGCACCGGGCGTGAAGGAGTTCGATCGCTTTGAGAAAGCCGCTCCGGCTGGTCACGATGACGAGTTCCGCATCGGTGCCTTGGCCGAAGAGGGACTTGTCATCCGTCAATCGCTGGTATTTCACCGGCAGCTTCTTGTGGAGGCCCGCCTCGAAGTGATTGCTTTGGGGCAGATCGAGGTGATCCTGACCGCGCAGTCCCATGACACTGTGGATGTGAATCGGCGCGCCGACGCCTTTGCTCGAAATGGTGAAGGTCCGTTCCGTCTTGAGATGGGCGGCGACGGCGGCGGCGGTAGTCTGAGAGACGAGGACCTCCCCGCCCACGCTGACGCCTTGGATCCGAGCGGTCAGGTTAACCTGTGCGCCGATGACGCTGTATTGGGCGCGTTTGTCGGAACCGATATTGCCGACGACCACTTCGCCGGTGTTGATCCCGATGCCCATTTCGAGGGCGGCGATGCCGAGGCGGGACAAGCGGCGGTTGACGCGTTCCATGTCGGCCTGCATGGCGAGGGCGCAGGCCACCGCCAGGGCGGGGTGGTCCTCGCGGATGATGGGCGACCCGAAGACGCCGATCACGGCGTCGCCGATGAAAGCGTCCACGACGCCGTGATGTTGGGCGATGACTTCCGCCATCGCCCCGAGGTAGACATTCAGCACTTCGACCACCTGTTCCGGGGAGAGCTGCTCGGACAACTGAGTGAAGCCCCGTAAATCGCTCATCAGCACGCTGACTGTGCGTCTTTGTCCGCCCAGTTCGAGTCCTTTCGGGTTTTCCAGGACATTCTCGACGACGGCATCGGTGACGTAGCGTCCTAAAATCTGCTTGATGAAATCGTTGCGGACCTTGAGATCGTCCGCCAGGCGCCGGATTTCGTTCATCTTCGCTGTGACTTCGGCCTGGCGCGACGCCAGTTCAAATGGGTATTCAATCGAGCGAGCGCGACGTCGAAATCGACCGGCTTAGTCAGATAATCATTCGCCCCGAGGTGCAGCGCGGACGACATCGCCGCTGGAGTCCTGTCCGGTTACCATGATGATCGGCAACTCGGTGGGCGATCATGCTGGCGGACAAGACGAACAAGCTCCAAGCCATCCAGGCCTGGCATGACGCAGTCGACCAGCACGAGGTCAAACGGGCGGCTGCGAATGAGGGTCGGCGCCTTCCTGACCGTCGCTGGCGGTCAGGACCTGGAAGCCGGCGCGGTGCAGTCGGCGGGCGAGCAAGCAATTCTCGGCTGGGTCGATCATCCTCAACCACCAGCAAGGTGGCGGGCTGAGTGGGAGCGGCCACGATCGGGGAAGCGGGGGTTGTTTTGGCCGGAGCTGTCGGCGCGGCCGGGGCGGGGACGTGGGAAGGAGCCGTTGGCTCGGCGGCTGGGGCGCCGAGCAAGTAAGTTTCCATCAAAGTGAGCTACTGTTGGGCCGCGGTGCGGATCTTGCGCAAGTCGGCGGCGAGGCGGCTTTGATCCTGTTCGGTGGCGAACTCGATGAGTAATTCGGCGTAACCGATGATGTGATTGACCGGGGTGGCGCAGCTCGTGCTGGAGCTGGGGCCAATCGTGTTGCGTATGGAACGTGGCCTCGTCCAGGTAACGTGAGATCAATTCGAGGAGCTGCTTGCTGCCGATGGATTTTCTGCAGATCGGTGACGAACTGCTTGGCATGTCCTCGAGCAGGATTTCGCAATAGCCGAGGATGATTGATCGGTGTCCTCAACTCATGGCGAACCTGGACGAAATCGAACGGTCTGGACATGGGGAAGCGGCCGCGAGGCGGTCACGCGGTCGGAGGCCGGCAAGAGGGCGTCGATTTTGGCAAGAAGGCGGGCCAGTTCGATGGGTTTGGTGTCGAAGTCACGCAGCTATTTGCGGGCCTTTTGTTCTATCGGTGCTCATGGCATGGGCGGTCAGGGCGATGACGGGGATGCGGGCTGGTCTCGTTTTCGCTTTTCAAGCGCCGGGTTGCCTCCCACCCATCCAACACCGGCAGGCCTACATCCATGAGGATGAGGTCTGGCTTTTCCTGGCGGGCGAGGGCTGTGACCTTACCGCCATCGAGAGCGAGCACGACGTGGAGTGCCCGCGTCGTTCTAAACGACGCGAGAGCATGCCGTGGTTCATCTCATTGTCTTCAACCAGGAGTATGCGCGCCATAGGCCTATGCTTCGAGCTGGTCTTTCCCAGCGGTCTTGTCATCCCGGCACCAGTTAGCTTCCAAGCTTGGTCCTTCCGAACCTTCTCCGTCCGGCCGAGGCTGGGTGGGATGGGGAAGCCCGGGATTTCGCCCCGGTGTGGTCACATTCACGGGGAGGCACCGCACAAATCAATCGCATTTATGCAGCCAGGATTGCGCGGGTGAAAACGGAGAAAGGATCGAGGGAAGGGAACCTTCGGGCAAGAAAGGAATACCCCTCAGTCCGACTCTTTCACAGACTGAGGGTTGCGCTTCAGCGTGTCCCAGCAGCGCTGGGGCGCAAAGCATCCCTGAAGTGAGTCCCAAACCTCTCCTGGAATGGCGTTACTCCTACCATAGGTCTTTCGGTGCGCAAGGTGGGGCTGGTCCAAACGCTGCAGGAAGTGGGCGGGCTACAGCGTCCATGGCAGCAGTGGCCTGGGTTCGAATCAGCTAGGCGCTCAGACCATTTTAAGGCTATCCTGATATTACTGACCGGTCAACCCCTAGACTCCTCGCAAACACTGCGCCGTAACACGCTCTGCCTGAGCTTTCCACGAAACGGACGATACGATGAAGAAGAAGTCACATCTTCGAACGGAGACGCTGTTCCTACACTTTCAATCGACCGTCCGCCGGCGACCCGTTCCAACGTCGGCGAAGACGGCACCACTATGGACCCGGTGGTTTTGTTGAGGCCCTCGTTGCCATGCGCAACGGCGATTTTGCGGTGCGATTGCCGGCCGAGTGGACGGGTATCCACGGTCGGATCGCTGACGCATTCAACGATATTGTTTCCGCCAACCAGACCATGGCCAATGACCTGGAGCGAGTCAGCCGGGTGGTGGGAAAAGAAGGCTGGGTCAATCAACGCGCCAATTTCCGCGTCTCGGCCGGCGCCTGGCGGGCGATGGAAGACTGGGTCAACACGTTGATCACCGACCTGATCTGGCCGACGACCGAAGTGACTCGAACGATCGGGGCCGGCCAAAGGCGATCTGTCCCAGACCATGTCGCTGGAAATGGAAGGCCGGCCACTCCAGGCGAATTCCTTCGCACCGCCAAGCTGGTCAACACCATGATTGGCCAGTTGAGCGTTTTCTACCTGAAGTGACGCGCGTGGCCCGCGAGGTCGGGACCGAAGGCAAGCTCGGCGGCCAGGCGCAGGTCAAAGACGTCAGCGGGGCTTGGAAAGACCTGACCGAGAGCGTCAACATGATGGCCGGCAACCTGACCGTGCAGGTCCGGAACATTGCCGACGTCACCATCGCCGTGGCCAACGGCGACCTTTCCAAAAAGATCCCCGAGGTGCAGCGCGCGGACGACATCGCCGCTGGAGTCCCGTCCGGTTACCATGATGATCGGCAACTCGGTGGGCGACTTCTGCTGGCGGACAAGACGAACAAGCTCCAAGCCATCCAGGCCTGGCATGACGCAGTCGACCAGCACGAGGTCAAACGGGCGGCTGCGAATGAGGTCAAGGCCTTCCTGACCGTCGCTGGCGGTCAGGACCTGGAAGCCGGCGCGGTGCAGTCGGCGGGCGAGCAATTCTCGGCTGGGTCGATCATCCTCAACCACCAGCAAGGTGGCGGGCTGAGTGGGAGCGGCCACGATCGGGGAAGCGGGGGTTGCTTCGGCTTTCGAGCCCGTCGGCGCGGCCGGGGCGGGGACGTGGGAAGGAGCCGCCGGCTCGGCGGCTGGGGCGCCGAGCAAGTAAGTTTCCATCAAAGTGAGCCACTGTTGGGCCGCGGTGCGGATCTTGCGCAAGTCGGCGGCGAGGCGGCTTTGATCCTGTTCGGTGGCGAACTCGATGAGTAATTCGGCGTAACCGATGATGTGATTGACCGGGGTGCGCAGCTCGTGCTGGAGCTGGGGCCAATCGTGTTGCGTATGGAACGTGGCCTCGTCCAGGTAACGTGAGATCAATTCGAGGAGCTGCTTGCCGCCGCGATGGATTTTCTGCAGATCGGTGACGAACCGCTCGGGCATGTCCTCCTCTTCGAGCAGGATTTCGCAATAGCCGAGGATGTGATTGATCGGTGTCCTCAACTCATGGCGAACCTGGACGAAATCGAACGGTCTGGACATGGGGAAGCGGCCGCGAGGCGGTCACGCGGTCGGAGGCCGTGGCAAGAGGGCGTCGATTTTGGCAAGAAGGCGGGCCAGTTCGATGGGTTTGGTGTCGAAGTCATCGCAGCCGGCTTCGCGGGCCTTTTGTTCATCGGTGCTCATGGCATGGGCGGTCAGGGCGATGACGGGGATGCGGCTGGTCTCGTTTTCGCTTTTCAAGCGCCGGGTTGCCTCCCACCCATCCAACACCGGCAGGCTCATATCCATGAGGATGAGGTCTGGCTTTTCCTGGCGGGCGAGGGCCAGACCTTGCTCGCCATCGAGAGCGAGCACGACGGAGTGCCCGCGTCGTTCCAAACGACGCGAGAGCATGTCGCGGTTCATCTCATTGTCTTCAACCAGGAGTATGCGCGCCATAGGCCTATGCTTCGAGCTGGTCTTTCCCAGCGGTCTTGTCATCCCGGCACCAGTTAGCTTCCAAGCTTGGTCCTTCCGAACCTTCTCCGTCCGGCCGAGGCTGGGTGGGATGGGGAAGCCCGGGATTTCGCCCTGGTGTGGTCACATTCACGCAGAGGCACCCGCACAAATCAATCGCATTTATGCAGCCAGGATTGCGCGGGTGAAAACGGAGAAAGGATCGAGGGAAGGGAACCTCTGGCAAGAAGGAATACCCTCAGTCCGACTCTTTCACAGACTGAGGGTTGCGCTTCCAGCGTGTCCCAGCAGCGCTGGGGCGCAAAGCATCCCTGAAGTGAGTCCCAAACCTCTCCTGGAATGGCGTTACTCCTACCATAGGTCTTTCGGTGCGCAAGGGGTGGGCTGGTCCAAAACGCTGCAGGAAGTGGGCGGGCTACAGCGTCCATGGTAAGAGTGGCCCGGGTTCGAATCAGCTAGGCGCTCAGACCATTTTAAGGCTATCCCTGATATTACTTCGACCGGTCAACCCCTAGACTCCTCGCAAACACTGCGCCGTAACACGCTCTGCCTGAGCTTTCCACGAAACGGACGATACGATGAAGAAGAAGTCACATTCGAACGGAGACGCTGTTCCTACACTTTCAATCGACCGTCCGCCGGCGACCCGTTCCAACGTCGGCGAAGACGGCACCACTATGGACCCGGTGGTTTTGCTGGAGGCCCTCGTTGCCATGCGCAACGGCGATTTTGCGGTGCGATTGCCGGCCGAGTGGACGGGTATCCACGGTCGGATCGCTGACGCATTCAACGATATTGTTTCCGCCAACCAGACCATGGCCAATGACCTGGAGCGAGTCAGCCGGGTGGTGGGAAAAGAAGGCCGGGTCAATCAACGCGCCAATTTCCGCGTCTCGGCCGGCGCCTGGCGGGCGATGGAAGACTGGGTCAACACGTTGATCACCGACCTGGTCTGGCCGACGACCGAAGTGACTCGAACGATCGGGGCCGTGGCCAAAGGCGATCTGTCCCAGACCATGTCGCTGGAAATGGAAGGCCGGCCACTCCAGGGCGAATTCCTTCGCACCGCCAAGCTGGTCAACACCATGATTGGCCAGTTGAGCGTTTTCACCTCCGAAGTGACGCGCGTGGCCCGCGAGGTCGGGACCGAAGGCAAGCTCGGCGGCCAGGCGCAGGTCAAAGACGTCAGCGGGGTTTGGAAAGACCTGACCGAGAGCGTCAACATGATGGCCGGCAACCTGACCGCGCAGGTCCGGAACATTGCCGACGTCACCATCGCCGTGGCCAACGGCGACCTTTCCAAAAAGATCACCGTAGACGTGAAGGGGGAGATTCTCCAGCTCAAGGAGGCCATTAACACGATGGTCGACCAGTTGCGATCGTTCGCGGCGGAAGTGACGCGCGTGGCCCGCGAGGTTGGGACCGAAGGCAAGCTCGGCGGGCAGGCCATCGTGCCCGGCGTGGCCGGAACGTGGAAAGACCTGACCGACTCGGTCAATGCGATGGCGACCAACCTGACCTCGCAGGTGCGGAATATTGCCGAAGTGACCACGGCGGTGGCACGGGGTGATTTGTCGCGCAAGATCACGGTCGATGTGAAGGGCGAGATCCTGGAGCTGAAGAATACCATCAACACGATGGTGGACCAGCTGAACGCGTTTGCGGCGGAAGTGACGCGGGTGGCGCGGGAGGTGGGGACCGAAGGGAAGCTGGGCGGACAGGCGCAAGTGCCGGGAGTGGCGGGAACGTGGAAGGATTTGACGGACAATGTCAATTCGATGGCGAGCAACTTGACCGCGCAGGTGCGGAACATTGCGGACGTCACGATTGCGGTGGCGAACGGAGACCTTTCCAAGAAGATCACGGTGGATGTGCGCGGGGAGATTCTGCAGTTGAAGGAAGCGATCAACACGATGGTGGATCAGCTGCGGTCGTTTGCGGCGGAAGTGACACGGGTGGCGCGCGAGGTGGGGACCGAAGGCAAGCTCGGCGGGCAGGCCATCGTGCCGGGAGTGGCGGGAACATGGAAGGACCTGACCGACTCGGTTAATGCGATGGCGACTAACCTAACCGCACAGGTCCGCAATATTGCGGGCGTGACGACGGCGGTAGCGCGGGGTGATTTGTCGCGCAAGATCACGGTCGATGTGAAGGGCGAGATTCTGGAGCTGAAGAACACGATCAACACGATGGTGGACCAGTTGAACGCGTTTGCGGCGGAAGTGACGCGGGTGGCGCGGGAGGTGGGAACGGCGGGCAAGCTGGGCGGCCAGGCACAAGTGCCGGGAGTGGCAGGGACGTGGAAGGATTTGACGGACAACGTCAATGTTATGGCGGCCAACTTAACGGACCAGGTGCGCGGCATCGTCAAGGTGGTGACTGCAGTCGCCAACGGCGACCTGACGCAGAAGCTGACGGTCATGGCCAAAGGCGAAGTGGCGGCGTTGGCCGAAACGATCAACGGGATGACCGATACGTTGGCGATTTTCGCCGAACAAGTGACCAGCGTCGCCCGGGAAGTCGGCGTGGAGGGGCGGTTGGGCGGGCAGGCGCACGTGCCTGGCGCCGCCGGGACCTGGAAAGACCTGACGGCCAATGTGAATTTGCTCGCCGCCAATCTGACCAATCAGGTTCGGGCGATTGCGGACGTGGCGACGGCGGTGACTAAAGGCGATTTGACCCGGTCCATCCAAGTGGAAGCGCGCGGTGAAGTGTCCGACTTGAAGGACAATATCAACGCCATGATCAGCAACCTCCGTGACACCACCCAACGGAATGCCGAACAAGACTGGCTGAAGACGAATATCGCGAAGTTCACGCGGATGCTGCAGGGACAGCGCGATCTACTGACGGTCGGCCGGATGCTCCTGTCTGAGTTGGCGCCGCTGGTGAATGCTCAGCAGGGAGTCTTCTTCAAGATGGAAGGGGAGGATACCGATTTGCAGCTGAAGCTGCTGGCCAGCTATGCCCATCGTCATCGCGGCACCGTCGGTGAGATGGTGCGCCTGGGCGAAGGTCTGGTCGGGCAGTGCGCCTTCGAGAAGAAACCGATTCATCTGACGGGCGTGGAGGCGCCCGACTTTTTGATCAGCTCCGGGCTGGTCGAAACGAAGCCGCAGACGATTGTGGTGCTGCCGGTGCTGTTTGAAGGCCAAACCAAAGCGGTCATTGAATTGGCCTCGATTGGAACCTTCACCGCGACCCACCTCGCGTTCCTCGAGCAATTGACCGAGAGCATCGGGATTGTCTTGAACACCATCGAAGCGACCATGCGGACGGAAGGGCTCCTCAAACAATCCCAACAGCTGGCGAGCGAATTGCAGACCCGGCAAACCGAATTGCAGCGGACCAACGAGGAATTGGCTGAGAAGGCGCGCCAACTCGCGGAACAGAACGCCGAGGTCGAGCGCAAAAACCGCGAGATCGAACAGGCCCGCCGGGCTTTGGAGGAGAAAGCGGCGGAGCTGGCGCTGACCTCCAAGTACAAGTCCGAGTTCCTGGCCAACATGTCGCATGAATTGCGCACGCCGCTGAACAGCATTTTGATTCTGGGCCAGCAACTGAGCGAGAATCCGACCGGGAATCTGACCGGCAAGCAGGTGGAGTTTGCCAAGACCATTCACAGCGCCGGAACGGACCTGCTCAATCTGATCAATGATATTCTCGACCTTTCCAAGATTGAGTCGGGCACGGTGACAGTGGAACCGGAAGAAGTGACCTTTTCTTCGATTCGCGACACGGTCGAGCGCAACTTTCGCCACGTGGCCGAGACCCGCAACCTGGGTTTTCTGGTCTCGTTGGATTCAGGTTTGCCCCGCAATCTGACGACGGACACGAAGCGGTTGCTGCAGGTGTTGAAGAACCTGCTTTCCAATGCCTTCAAGTTCACCTCCCAAGGGCATGTCAGCTTTGCCATCACAACGCCGAGTCAAGGCTGGACGACGGATCATCCGTTGCTGCGGCGGGCGCCTTCGGTGATTGCCTTTCAAGTGACGGACACCGGCATTGGCATTCCACCGGAAAAGCAGCGCATCATCTTCGAGGCGTTTCAGCAGGCCGATGCCGGCACGAGCCGAAAATATGGCGGGACAGGTTTGGGTTTGGCGATCAGCCGCGAGTTGGCGAGCTTGCTCGGCGGCGAGATCAAGCTGGTCAGTCGCCCTGGGGAAGGAAGCACGTTTACCCTGTATCTGCCGCAATCGTATATTGGACCGACGATAGTCAAAGCGACCGAATCGACCCGGGCGATAGTCAAGGTTCTGCCCACGCCGACGGTCGAAGTCATTCCCGATGATCGGGAGCAGATCCAGCCCCATGACCTGGTCATGCTCATCATCGAGGACGATCCGCATTACGCCCGCATTTTGCTGGGAGTGGCCCGCGAGAAAGGCTTCAAGGCGGTGGTGGCGACGCGGGGCAACGTTGCTTTGGCCCTGGCCCGGGAGTTCACCCCCGCGGCAATCAGCTTGGATATTTTCCTCCCTGACATGCTTGGGTGGACGGTGTTGAGCCATTTGAAGAAGGACCCGACGACCCGGCATATTCCGGTGCAGATTGTGACGATCGAAGAGGAGCGGCATCACGGGCTGGAGCGAGGCGCCTTTGCCTACGTGAACAAGACCGTGACACCGGAGGAACTGGCTACGGCGTTCGACCGGATGCAGGAATTCACCAAGCGGAAGACGAAGCGGCTTCTGGTGGTGGATGATGATGAGATCGAGCGCACCAGCATCATGGCCTTGCTTGGCCACGGGGACGTAGAGATCGTGACGGTAGGCACCGGCCTGGGCGCCTGGAATGCGATGAACGATCAGGCGTTCGATTGCGTGGTGCTCGATCTGCGACTGCCGGACATTTCCGGGTTTGAGCTGCTGGAGCGAATCCAGGGTGAGCCGACGTTGCACGAGTTGCCCATCGTCGTCTTTACGGGCAAAGAACTGTCGCTGGATGAGGAAGTGCAACTGCGCAAGATCGCCAAGAGCATCATCATTAAAGGGGTCCAGTCGCCCGAAAGACTTTTGGACGAGACGGCGCTGTTTTTGCATCGGATCACAACCGAATTGCCGCCGGAAAAGCAGCGGATGCTGGAACGGTTGCACAATACCGACGAAGCGTTGATCGATCGGAAAGTGCTGGTGGTAGACGACGACGTGCGAAATATCTTTGCTTTGACCGGGCTTTTGGAACGGCACGGCATGCAAGTGGTCAGCGCGACCAACGGCCGCGAGGCGATCAATCTCCTGAACGATACCCCCGACGTGGCCTTCGTCTTGATGGACATCATGATGCCGGAGATGGATGGATACGAAACGATCCGGGTCATACGCAAAAATCCGCAGCACAAACTACTGCCGATGGTGGCTTTGACGGCCAAAGCGATGAAGGGGGATCGGGAGAAATGCCTGGAAGCGGGTGCTTCCGATTACATTGCCAAACCGGTCAACACGGAACAGCTACTCTCGCTCATGCGAGTTTGGTTGCACCGTTGAGCCGTCGTTTAATTGTGGCCCTACTGAACCATCTCGACCATGAATCCGGCCGCGGATCCTCCTGTCCTGTTCAGCGTCTCCTCGCCACGCCCTTGCGGTGCCCGACCCGGTCCGGTGGCGTCAATCCAGCCTTGCATGGATAATTCTCTGCTGGACCCGAACGAGCGCGTCAACATCCTGATTGTGGATGACGCTCCCGGGAAACTGGTGGCGCATGAATCCGTCCTGCTCAACCTGGGCGAAGTCGTCTGTAAGGCGTCTTCCGGGCGGGAAGCGCTCGAACTGCTGTTGAAGCGCGAGTTTGCCGTCATCCTCCTCGACGTGAACATGCCGGATATGGATGGTTTCGAAACCGCCGCCATGATTCGGCAGCGTCCCAAGTACGAGCACACGCCGATCATTTTCATCACGGCCTATAACACCAGCGACCTCGACCGGCTCAAAGGCTACGACATTGGCGCGGCCGATTACATCTTCCTGCCGGTCATTCCCGAGGTGCTCCAGGCCAAAGTGAAGGTGTTTGTGGAGTTGGCCAAGCAGCGCCGCATTATTGAACGCCAGGCCCAAACGCTCGCCACCCAGAACGAACAGCAACAGGCCCAAATCCGCATTATTCAAGAGTTGAATGGCAAGCTCCAAGCCGCCAATGAAGAGCTGGAAGCCTTCTCTTACAGTGTTTCACATGACTTGCGCAGTCCGCTCCGAGCCATGCAAGGTTACGCCCATGCGGTCCTCGAAGATTACGGCCATCGGCTCGAGCCGGAGGGCGTCGATTTTCTGCAGCGCATCAACAAAGCCGCCGTGCGGATGGACGGATTGGTGCAGGATGTCTTGGCTTACAGCCGTCTGGCCAAGGCAGACATCCAGATCGGTCCAGTCGATCTGGATGCGTTGATCAAGGAAATCGTCCGGGATAGCCGCCGTTTGAACCAGGTTAAGGCGTCGGTTTCCTTGCAGGCGCCACTGCATCCCGTGCTCGGGCACGAAGCGTGCCTGACGCAATGCCTCTCCAACCTGCTGGAGAACAGCGCCAAGTTCATGGCGCCGGGCACAGTGCCGCAGATTCTCGTCCGGACGGAGTCGGTCGGAACGAAAGTCCGGCTTTGGGTGGAAGACAACGGCATTGGGATTGATCCTTCCCAGCACGGGCGGATTTTCCAGATGTTCGGGCGGGTGCATCACAGCAGCGCTTACGAAGGAACTGGCATGGGGCTGACGATCGTGAAGAAGGCGGTGGAACGGATGAATGGGATGCTTGGAGTGGAATCGGCATTGGGGCAGGGCAGCAAGTTTTGGATCGAACTGCCGGCCGCTCGACTTGCTCCGTGACGCAACGCTGGGAAATGCTTCGTCGGCAGCTCCTGAGGTCGGGTTGTAACTGATGGTCATAGCCGACCGTGGCGAAAGAACTACCAGCGCGCACCGCCGCTTTCATCCGGAGTTACATCGCTTCGCTCGAGCAGTTGGAGATATTGTTGATGCTGCGGGAAAGACGCGAACAAGCCCAGACGGTTGAGGGAATCTACGAGGCCATTCGGAGCAACCCGCAATCCATTGCACTTCGGCTGGAACAAATGATTCAGCAGGGGTTGGTGCAGGTCGCCAGCGAAGGCGTGAAATACTATCTCTACCAGCCCGCCACCCCCGACCTGGCCGCGGCGATCGATGAATTGGCGGTCGTCTACAAGGAGCATCGGGTCTCGGTTATCGAACATATCTTCGCCGAACGGCCTTCTTCCATCCAAGGATTTGCCGACTCCTTCCGAATTCGAAAGAGCGAAAACAATGGCTAAACTGGTTTACGTTTTATGCGGCGCGACCAGTCTCGGTTGCGCGTTCTTGCTCCTGCGCGGCTATTGCCGTCTCCGGACGCCGCTCCTGTTTTGGAGCTCGGCTTGTTTCGTCTGTTTCGCCTTGACCAACGTGCTGCTCTATGTGGACCTGGTCCTGGTTCCTCAACACGACTTCCTGGTCCTGCGAAATTCCATCACGTTGGGAGGACTGCTCATGCTCCTCTACGGCATGATCTGGGACACGGTCTGATCGTCATGGATACCGTCCAATGGTCCCTCTTTCTCGGCGGCGCGATTATGCTGGCCTATGCCATCGCCGGCTTGTTTTTTCTCCGCTTTTGGACGAGGACGAAGGACCGGCTTTTTGCGATTTTTGCCGTGGCGTTTTGGGTGCTGATGATTGAACGGATTGTCTTGGTGACTGCGAGCGGTTCTTCGGAGTTGCTCCCTTACATTTACATGATCCGCCTCTCCGCTTTCCTCCTCATCATTGCCGCGGTCATCGACAAGAATCGAAATCCACGCGCCTGACATTTTGACGCCGGTTCCCGGGCGGAGGCCGGCGCGGGTGGCTTTGAGCAATTTCCCGAGGGGCGCCCGGTATGTTACCCCAGCTGGCAATCCGATTTTGCCGTGTCCGGTTTTCAGCCGGTCTTTCCATTGCGGGCCCGCCTTGGCCGGGTAAGGTGCCCTATGAAGAGGAATCTCGGATATTGCTGGTCAGGGCGAGTCCGGAAAGCCGTGATCATAGCGGCGCTGGCGGTGTTGCCATTCGGGAGAGTGTCGATCGGAGATGCCACCGAGAGCCGCGATCCTTGCGAGCGGGAAGCACTGCGCGCCTACATTCAGGCGCTCAAACTCTGCGAACTGGCCCAGGATTCCAATCCGCGTTTGCGTTGCTACGAAGCTGCGCGGTCGGTTTATTTGAACACGTTGGCGGAATGCCGTGGCCGCTGATTGGCCGTCAGTGGGGTGGGCTGACGGTGAGGTCATTCTGGACGGAGCGGACGCCGCGCAGAGCCCAGACGATCTGAGCGGCCCTTTCTTTGAGGGTGGCGGTGGCGACCTGGCCGCGGAGACGCATCGCCCCATGGAACCCATCCAGGTCAATCTGGGCGCGGCTCAATTCCTTGTCGGCCATGTAAAGGTCCGTCCCTTGCCGAATGATCTCGCTCGTTAAATCTTGCGAGGCAAGCACGTCCCGCTCGGTTGTGACGCAGCCGCTGAGGAAAGGTGACAGGAGAAACAACAGCAGTCCTGCCATCCGCGCTGTAAACAACTTCATTCGCGATTGGAATTAACTCAGAACTTAATGGAGAAGAAGACCACTCCCTGGACTTTGTCCGTTCCAGGATAAAACCAGAGATTCTCGACATCTTTCTGCGGGTCAATCGGCGAGCGCAAGCTGAAGAAGGAACGCTTGCCCTCGGACCGTTTGAGGTCGGTCAGATAGCCACCGTAAATGACTTTTTTCCCCAGAATCTCACTGGTCGGCTTGGGTGGGACGACCGCCGCTTTCTTTTCTTCCTTCTTGGCCGCAGCTTGCGCCTCCACCATCGCTTCGCCGCCTTTTGCCTGTTGGGCGCGACCGGTTAGAGCGGAAAGGAACAGGAGAGCCAGAAGTAATGTGGTCGTTTTCATAAACCGAGCATCTTCGTCTTCAGCTAAGCACTCCTGTCGCAAAAAAGCCACCCTGAACTGGGAGCCCGCTAAAGGCTGATGCCCTGTCCCCGCAAGCCCCTTGATTTTCGTGAGCAAAGTGGCTTGCATTAGCGCCCCATGCTCGCTGGGCAGACCAAGTCAACCTGGCAACAAGAGTTGCGCACTCTCCTGATCCTGGGGCGGGTCTCGAATCTGCCCACTGTCTGGTCGAATTGTCTGGCGGGCTGGTGGCTTGGTGGCGCTGGCGGGGGTCTGCGGTTCGTCCTGATTTGCCTGGGAGCGTCGTGTTTGTACATCGCGGGCATGTTCTTGAATGACGCTTTCGACGCTGATTTCGACCGGCAGTATCGAAAGGAAAGGCCCATTCCGTCCGGTGCGATTTCGTTAAGCAAGGTTTGGGGGTGGGGTCTGGGGTGGCTGGTGGCCGGCGTGCTCATGATGAGTCTGATTTCCGAAGGAGCGATGGTGCTTGCTCTGCTTCTGGCGGCCACAATTCTTCTCTACGATGCCGTGCACAAAGCCATGGTGCTGGCGCCGCTGCTGATGGCCCTATGCCGGTTCTTGCTTTATTTATTGGCTTCGTCCGGCGCTGTCCACGGGATTACCGGTCTGACCATTTGGAGCGGCCTGGCCCTGGCGATTTACATCGTTGGCTTGAGCTATTTGGCCCGCCGGGAGAGTGCGCGCGGCCCGGTGCGGTATTGGCCGGCCTGGCTGCTGCTGGCCCCGGTGCTCCAAGCCTGGGTAGTGAATGCCGGCGAGTACAAGGTGCGGGCGCTCTTTCTGTCGGTGCTCTTTGGGGCGTGGGTGGTGCATCGGCTGAGGGATGTTTATTGGAGCTCCACGATTAGCGTGGGACGGACAGTGTCGGGCCTGCTGGCGGGCATCTGCCTGGTCGACCTTCTCTTGGTGGGAGGAGGCAACGGGCTTACGGCAAGCGCCTTCGTCGGTTGCTTCGTCGCATCGTTGCTGGCGCAGCGTTTGGTGCCGGCAACGTAACGGTCAGCGCGGCGGGACGTCCTCCCGCACACCTAATGTGCGGGAGGAGCTGATTGGCCTGTCGAGCGTTCACTCGGCAATTGCGCCCAGCAGCGAACTGGCGCGGCGCACCGCGGCCTGATGACTCTTGTAGTCGTGGACTTCCTCGGCTTTCTCCTCCAACAGCATTGGAAGGAACAGCAAGGGATACGGCGTGGTCCAGGCGACCGCCGCGGCTTCATTGCCCGCGAGTCGCAGTTGGCGGTGCAAGGCCGGGTCGGTAACTCCGTGCAGGACCGGCTGCAACAGGCGCGTTTTCAATTGTTCGAATATCACTTGCCTTGCGGTGAGGTCCGCTGCGGCAAAAAGCGGCTTCAATCTGAATCGGGTCGGCCGCTCGAACCGGGTCGGCACCCGCTGTGGTCGTGTGCTTGTTTTCATATGCTTTCGGTCGATCTGATTGGTGCAAAAACAAAAGACCCACGGTTGCGTTGGCAACCGTGGGTCTCGAAAATCTGGTAAGTCGTCTATGAGATTTCCTCCCGGTTGCCAGGGATCACCTGGATGCGATCCCAAAAGGCGACGAGGCCTTGTGAGCATCGCGTGCTCAGGTGCATCTTAATGGCTACGGGCTTCATATAATTCTCAATAACGACAGGGCGAGGAAACACTACTTTGGCCGGATTGTCAAGCCGCCCCGTTCGACACCGCGAGGTCGGCGCCGTCTCAGCCGGGAGAGACCGCTGCCTGTGGAGGGGTAAATTCGCGGGCGGGAGTGGCCGCGACGGCGACTTGAGCGGCGGCGTTTAGGCGCTGAACCAATTCCTCCAGGGTGATGGCGGCGGCGGCTTGTTCCCAGCTCAGTTCGATCGCTTCGAATTCCTTCCGGATGGTAGTTTGAATCATGTCATCACTAGCGGGCAGGTCTTGTCCTTGGCCGACGCGCACGGCCAAAAGCACGTCCCGCAGAGTGATTTGCGCGAGAGGGCGGGCCGGCGCGTAACCGGATTCGGTTCCAGCCACCTCCAAGACCAAGCCAGCTTGGACCAAGGCGCAGATGACCTGGCTGACGAGACGGAGGGGGACTTTCAGTCGTTCAGCCATCGCACAATCGTTGGGGGGCGACTGTCCGCATTGGAACCGCTCCGCGACCTCGCCCATCAGGCGAACAGCCACGAAATCTCGTCCGCGTGGGTTGATGGACTCAGCTTTCTTTTCCTGCACGTAGGCCTGCCGGTTTTGAAAGGCGTAGGTGACTTGGGCTCCTAACAAAACGAGGAGCCAGGAGAAGTAAAGACCGAGCAAGAAGAGAGGCAATGCGGCCATGCTGCCGTAGATTTGCTTGTAAGTGAGGACGCGAGACACGTAGAGGACATTGAAGTAGCTATTGAGCTGGAGGAGAGCGCCCGCGGTTAATCCACCCAGCAACGCGGCGCGCCAGGGGACTTTGGTGTTGGGCATGACCAGGTAAAGCAAAGCGCAGCCGATGCTTAGAATGATGAGCGGAGCCAGGAACGGAATCATCAAACGCACCACCGGGATTTGTTCGACGACGCGTTGCGAGACCTTGGCCCATGTGGTCAGGGTAAGGGCTGAGACCAGAAACATCGGACCCAATGTCAGAGCGGCCCAATATTGGACGACACGGGAAAACCAGCCTCGTCCGCGGGTGACACCCCAGATGTCGTTAAAGGTTGCTTCGACCGTAGCGAGGAGCGAGATGGCAACGAAGATCAAAGCTAAGACGGCCGAGACGCCCAGCTTGCCGCTTTGAAAGTTCGACACGAAGCTGGTGATTTGGGAAGTGACGGTGTCGAGCGCGTCCTCGCCGATGCGATAGGTATCGGCCAGGAGTTGGTGATTGAGTTGGGCTAATTCCTCGCCGGAGGGGTTTTGAGAAAGGAGGGCGAGCGTTTTCGGAGATATTGACCTGACTCTGGCGAAACGTTGGGGGTCATAGATGTTCTCGCCTCGAATCACCTTGTTGAATTCATCAACCAGGATTTGTTTCCGCTTCTCCGAAGCGACAGCCAGATGGTTAGTGAGCTGTGCTTTGCTTTCCGCGGAAAAGCGTGTGTCCCAGAGATAGCGGGAGACAGGATTCAAGCCCGTTTCGAGGCGGGAGATCATGCTGTCGAGGCTGGTGTCCTCGATGTCAGAGGTGGAAAAGATGGTCGATTCGTTCCCGGCTTGTTTCAGGCCGAGGATGGGAGCGACGCGAATAATGGCGGCGCGGATCCAATCTTGAACCGATTCCTGCCGCTGGCTTTTTAATAGGCCGGCGGAAACGCTCACGGCGACGGCGAGGAGGGGAACAAGGGCGAGCAGATTGGTATAGGCAAGGGCAGCCGCCCGGGTGGGGCATCGGTTTCGGCAAAGCTGTGGTAAACCCGGGCGCTAAAGATAAGCAGCCGCTTGCCGCGAGACATTTGGGTGTCGTCGGGAAGCGGCAGTTGATGCTCATGCAAGAAGCTTTGCGCCTGCTCTTGAAGCTTGCGGAGCTTGGCTAGAGAAGGGTTCGCCATAGGCTGGGCCAAACCTAACAAAGAGCCACGCCAAGTCAATTGACCACGAGAACCTTAAGAGGGAGAAGAAAGTTGATTTTGCCAGACAAGCCGCTCCATCCGCCGCACACTCACGTGCGTTGTCCGATGGCGATGCTGGACCACGCCGGTAACCAATAAGTACGGCTCTGTCGTGATTTTCAGCCGTTCCCGGGTGAACAAGGCAGGCGGGATGATCAGATTGCTCACCCCGGTTTCATCCTCCAGGCTGACGAAGCAGACGCCTTTGGCTGTGCCAGGCCGCTGCCGACAAATCACTTGCCCGGCGACGCGGACCAATCGCCCGTGCGGTTGGTGTTTGAGGTCAATCGCTCGGCAGATACGTTCCAAAGAAGGCCTGGCCAGGGCCAGCGGATGAGGGCCAGTGGTCAATTGCATGCCGAGATAATCTGCTTGGACCCGCTCCTCGGAAGTCATGGGGCGGAGGGGGGTTGGTCTTGACCTTCCTTCCCCACTGTTGAGCAGGTCCATTTCGTGATGGCCCACTTCAATGTCCCAGAGAGCTGCCCGTCGATGATCCGCCAGCACGTTCAGAGCGCCGATGGCCGCCAGGGTCCTTAATTCCTTCTGGGTGAAATGCGTCCGGGCTTTGAAGTCTGTCATGGAACGAAATGGAGTTCGCTCTCGCTCCTTCAGCATGGCGAAGGTTGTTTCGTGGCGCAAACCCTGGACATGGAGGAAACCGAGGCGAATCGCATCAGCGCTTTCGATGTGGCATCCCCATTGGGAACGCGCCGCACAAACCGGCCGGATCTGGACGCCGTGCCGTTTCGCGTCCCTCACCAGCGTATCGGATGAATAAAAGCCCATTGGCTGGTTGTTAAGCAGAGCGCTGAAGAACTCGGCGGTTCGATGCACCTTCAGATAAGCACTGGCATAAGCCATGAGAGCGAAACTGATTGCATGCGATTCGGGAAAGCCATAGAGCGCGAAGGACCCGACCGCCTTGGCAATGCGTTCGGCGGCTTCCGGAGCCATTTGCTTCCGGGCCATGCCCTCCCGCAAGCGCACCAGCACTTTGGCCATTTTCTCTTCGGAACGATGAAAACTGAGCGCTCGGCGCAGGTCTTCGGCCTCCGATGCGGTGAAATCGGCGACGACCATGGCCATTTGCAGAAGCTGCTCCTGGAACATGGGCACGCCCAAGGTTCGTTTCAGGACCGGGATCAAACGCGGGTCGTCGTAACTGATTTTTTCTTCCCCAGTCCGTCGCCTCAGGAAAGGGTGGGCTAAGTCCCCTTGAATCGGGCCCGGGCGAATAATGGCCACTTCGATCACCACATCGTAAAAGCATTTCGGCTGCATCCGAGGCAGGGTGGCCATTTGGGCGCGGCTCTCGACTTGAAAGACGCCGACCGTATCGGCGCGTTGGAGGAGCTGGAATGTTTGGGGGTCTTCTTCGGGAAGCTCAGCCAGATCAACGGGGTGGCCTCTTTGGCTCGACAGGGTCAACGTGTCTTGGAGCACAGACATCATTCCCAGACCAAGCAGATCCACTTTGATAATGCCTAAGTCCTCGCAATCATCCTTATCCCATTGGGCCACCACCCGCCCGGGCATCGAGGCATTTTCCAACGGAACGCATGAAGTCAACTCATCCTGGCAAATGATCATGCCTCCACTGTGCTGCCCCAAGTGGCGGGGTAGCCCGGCCATTTGGAGATAGAGAGAAACGAAGGGAAGCGCCCGAGGATGGTTGGATGAGAGGCCGGCTTTGGCGAGCGTGTTCCCCAGATCGAGTGGTTCGGCATATTCAAATTGACCAATCTGGCTGCAGATTCGGTCGATTACGTCGCTGGGCAAGTTCAGCGTCTTGCCGATTTCCCGAACGGCACTTCGGCCGCGGTAACTAATCACCGTGGCGGTCATGGCTGCGCCGTGCCGCCCATAACGGCGATACATTTCCTGAATGACTCTTTCGCGGCGGTCGCCGCTCGGCAAATCGAGATCGATGTCAGGCCATCCTTTCCTTCCTTCGCTTAAAAAACGTTCGAACAAGACATTGAACTTCACCGGATCGACGGCGGTGATTCCGAGGCAAAAACACACGGCGCTATTGGCGGCGCTGCCTCTGCCTTGGACCATAATGTCCTGTAGGCGGCAGAAGGCGACCAAGTCAGCGACAATCAAAAAATAGCCCGCAAAACCCAGTTTATTGATCAGCGCCAGTTCCTTTTCCAACAAAGCTCGGATGCGCTCCGGGATTCCCTGGGGATAGCGTTGCCGGGCGCCGTTCCACGCCTGCTCCTTTAGGACCGTCTCCATTGTTTCGCCGGGACCGACAGGGTATTTGGGAAACTGGTATCCCAGATCGCTCAATCGAAACTTGAGGCGGTCTGCGAGGTGAATGGTATGGCGGAGGGCGTCCGGCAAATCGGCGAACAGGTGCTCCATTTCGGTCCGTGACTTGAGGTGCCGTTCGCTATTGACGCTGAGAAGCTGCCCGGCGGCGTCCAAGTGGGTGTGGTGCCGCAGACACGTGAAAACATCCAGGACCTGGCGACCTCGGGGCGTGGCATAGAGGACCCCATTGCTAGCCAGGAGGGGCACCCTTTTGCCTCGCCCGAGTTCGATTAAATGACGATTGCACCTCTCCTCCGACCGGAGACAATGCCGCTGAATTTCAATAAACAAATTGCCGGGACCAAAGATGCTTGTGAGTTTATCCAAAATCGCTGCTGCCTTCTCAGGTTCGTCCCGTGACAAAGCGCGGCGCACTGGGCCTTCTTCATCGCCGGTCAAACCGACCAGGCCAGCGGCGAACTCGGCCAACTCGTCCCAGCTGACCTGCCCCTTTCCTTTGGGCGAGCGGAGGTGGGCGCGCGTCAAGAGTTGGCACAAGTTGCGATACCCCACACGCGACTCGACCAAGACGGGGAGCACACTTTCGTCCGTCAGGACCAGTTCGGCTCCGACCAGCGGCTGGACGCTTTGGGCCTTGCTCGCGGAAAACAAACGGGGCGCTCCATAGACACCCATCCGATCGCATAATCCGATCGCTGGCACTCCAAGTTCGGCCGCTCGTTCCGCCAAGTGCTCCGGCACGGAAGCCCCGCGGAGAAAACTAAAGCCACTGCGAGCGTGGAGTTCGGGATACATGTTAATCGAACAAGCCTTCGACAAACCAACCATCCGCTTGATGGACGAGCCGAATGACGTAACCATCACTGGTAGCTGCGTCCCATTCTTCACGAATCCATGCGTCCGGGCCCCACCAATTGCCGGAGGACCGCCACGGCCCGACGACGATGCGCAATCGTCCTTGGACCAAAGCACACCGAATCGAAATGGGGCGCGGGGAAGGCTGCCAGGGGGGAACTCCGCCTTTGGGCGACTCTCTGGCGGAAGGGGTGCCGGCTTGCCCCGAGCTTGGATCCGTGGGCGGTCGAGGGTCAACCGCTGGTTCGCATACAACCTCCGCGTGGACCGGTGGCCGGAATCGGCGGAGAGGAGGCCCGTCCGCGATTCGAAATGGTTTCGTTTCCTCAACTAGGGAAAGATTTTCAAACTCAGGTGGGACTAATTTAAATTGATCCGGCCGGTGCGAGCTTTCCAAAGTGGGACTTCCCACACGATCGGTCCCGAGAATGGCACTGAGCCGAGCGAGTGTTTCATTAAACTCGTGTGGATCCGGCAGGATCGCCTCAAACAAGCCCAGTTGCTTTTGAGGTTGTTCCGTCGGGAGCAACTCCAGGATGACGACCTTCAATGGCGCCTCCGCCCGGACATTCTCCAAGTGCGAATGCAACAATCGGAAAAGCACCCCCGGATCGCAAGTCGGCTGCGGAAGACGCAAACGGGAATTCTGCCGGTGACCTGAATCAAATTGAAGGTGAAGCCGCACGGTCTCTGCGACGAGGCCTCTTGGTTGCAGGCGTTCCGTCAATTGACTTACTAACCGACGCAGAATGAAAAGGAGTGGTTCGAGGGTTTCAATCCCCGGTTCGAAGTCGAAGACTTCTTCGTAGGTCTCACTCGGCTGAATGCAGTGGAGCGGGCGGACGGCCTCAACCGAAGCTGCCGCCAACAGAGCCAAGCCTTCGATCCCGAGGCGGGCGGTGAGATCTTCCTGACCGAGATCGAGCAGTTCCCCGACGGTCCTGATCCCCCAATGACCAAGGACCTCTGCTATCTCGGAGGAGGGGTTTAGCGCTTGCATAGGGAGCTTGCGCACGAACGAAACTGGTTCATCGATCAGCGTGAGCCCATTGCCCCAACGCGCCGCATGCCAGGCCAGAGTTGGGGTGGCGGCCAGGCCAATGGCCGCGGAAAGACCGAGGCCAGCCAACGCGAGTTGCACGTTGGCCCCCCAACCCAATAGTTCAGATCGCGTGGCATCTCGAAGACAGGCTAGCCCGCGCAAATCCAAGGTGCAGACGCCTGGGCCGGTGCCTTCCAGATGAGGGGAAAAAGCGAAAGTCCTTTGCCTGATCGCTTGCGTTGCCGCTTCCTCTTGTCGTTGATCTCGCGACCGGAAGAGGACATGCCCGCATCGCGCCATGGCTTGGGTCGGTGTCAGTCCTGGAGAAACTCCAGCCGCCAACGCGGTCGTGGTCACTTCGTAGACTGCGGGCTGACCAGTGCTCGAATCCACCAGCGCGAGCGGCTGATCCCAGAGCGCAGGTTCGTGTCGGAGGATGGCTTGCAAAGCAAATTGAGGAACTGACACCACCGCGAACTGGATCTGACGGCATGTCGAAGGAGGGCTGGGCAACTCCTTCTCCTGGCAAAGCGGATCTGGTAATGGCTGATCTTTCACCTGGGTGGCGCCAAAATGGCTTCAGCCTGTCAACCCGCCGCTAAGCCGGCCGTTTCGCCAGCGGCCCGGAGCAGACGGAAATGGAAACGACTCAGCAGCTCGAGGTTTGATGGGTGATTTGCTTCAATGGCAACCGTCCCGTCCAACTCAATCCGACACGTGGCGCCGCTGACGAGCGGATGCGGGCTCAGAACGAGGACCGTGTTGCGGTTCAATTCCACCAATCGTTTGTATCGATGCCAGGAGCTGGCATTCAGCCGGCGCAACTCTCGCAGGGGATTGATTTTTAGGTCCAACAGGCAGATTGGGACGTTGCGATCGCGCAGGAGCAAATCGGTTGCCTGCAAGGCATCGTGTGTGTTCCGACAGCGGATCCAGAGCAGCCGTCTCAGGACTTCGGGTGATATTCCTTCCAAATCGAAGCTTCCCAACCCATCGATCAAAGCGACAAAACGCCCGTGGAGAGTGGCATGTCGAATAAACTGGCGGATGATGGCAGCGCTGCCGGAAGAATGGCCCGTGGCGACTAATTCAGTGAATGCTCCGCGAGGGATACCCCCGCCAAGCAAGGCATCCAACTGGGCAATGCCAGTGGCCACACTCTCGCTCCGCCGGGGCGGAGGCAGGCTGAACCGGAGATGGGGAAACCGAGCATTCAGGACTCGCCGCAAGTCGACAATTGGGGTGGCCGGCTCCATTCGCTCTCCTCTGATGGATCAACGGCATTTGCGGAGCAAGCCCACCATCACGCCTTGAATGAGCAATTCCTCGGCTGGAATGAGGCTGGGATAGTGAGGATTCTCCGCTTGGAGGAAAGGCTTCCCATTGGCCAAACGAAAGGTTTTCAGGGTTGACTCTCCATCGATCAGAGCGGCCACGACTTCGCCGTTGTCTGGCGTCCGGCCCGCTTCCAGAATGACCAGGTCCCCGTCGAGGATATGGCGCCCGATCATCGAATCTCCTTTCGCTCGAAGGGCGAAAGTCTGCCGGGTCGGTCGCAATCCCAGGCTCTGGGTATCGATCGAAATGCAGCGTCTGATTTCTTGCTCGCGCAGATCGGCAAAACCGGCCGGGATATTCCCGAGGAGCGGAATATCCACGACGCGTTGGCGGAGGCGTTGAAGGGGTGATTTGACCCGCAAGGCCCGGGCTTTTCCCGGCGCTGATTCCAGCATCCCTTTGCGTTTCAAGGCTTCCAAGTGATCGGCTGCGGCCCGGGTGCTTTGGAAGCCGAAATGAGCAGCGATTTCACGCAACGTCGGAGCGGAATGCCCCCGTTGAAGGCAGGTCTGAACAAATTCCAGGACTTCCTTTTGTCGGGGCGTGAGGTCGTCCATAGCTACTCATACGAGTAGTCTGGCCGTCCAGCCCTGTCAATGCCCGATCAAATGTTCATTCAGGGTCGAAGTGGAATTCCAGGCGAGTGCGAGTGTCAGTCTCCTCATTCCGGATCTCCATTTCCCGCACTTCCCACCGGCCGTTCACTTTGTCAAAACCGCGAAGCTCAAACACTTTGAACCGTTTCCCCCTCAGATCGTAAGCTTCGGCTTTGACGAGGCTGCCTAACTCGGAATCGATCCAGGAAACCACTCGCGAGTATCGACCGGGTTGCGGACGCGGATTGACGCTTTCGACCACTCGAAGCGGCCGCCCCCATTTCATCGTGATTTTCGCATCGCGAATGAATCGTTGTTGGGGCCAATGAAGAAACTCCATTCCTAAATCCGTGAGCCAAAAGTCAGACTTGGAAAAGGGAAGTCCTGCTGCTTGGTCGCCGAGCAGCAGGGTCGTGTTGGTGGCAGTTCCATCCAAGGAGACTTGCGTGAAGTGATACGCATTGGCTTGGTCGGGAAGGTGGTTCACGACCAGTTGCTCCGCTCCGATTTGGGAGGTGCCCTGGGCCTTATAGATACTTTTCCAGGATTCCGCCTCGCTTTGGACCGCATACTGGATGGGAATATCGCTGCGGCGCCCGTCACTCTGACGCAAGTGGAATACCCCGGACAAAGCAAATGCCTTCGCTGGCCTTTGTTTGAGTAAATCCCGCACAAAATTGATGGCTTCGGTGTCCGGTGGGGAACCTTTGGGCGCATCAGCGGCCAGTCCGCACTTAAGCCCGGAAAGCAACGTCAGCGAAAGCAACCAGCAGGTGAAGAAAAGGCAATGCCGGCCAAAGAAACGGGAGGTCATGCGTTAGGTCACCGGACATTCAAAACCAGCGGGAGCAATTCAGAAATGTGCTGCACAAAGCGAGCCTTCATTCGCTGGCGGACTTCGCCCGGAACCTCTTCCCAGTCTTTTCGATTCCGCTCCGGAATGATGACTTCCTTGAGCTTCGCTCGAGAGGCGGCCAGCACCTTCTCCTTAATCCCTCCGACCGGCAAGATCCTGCCGCTCAGACTGATCTCTCCGGTCATGGCCACGTCCGATCGAACACGGCGCTGGGCAAAGAGAGAAGCCAACGCCGCCACGATTGGAGTGCCTGCGCTCGGGCCGTCTTTCGGCGTCGCGCCGGCCGGGACATGAATGTGGATGTCGTAGCGGTCGTAATCGGCGACATCGATCTTCAGCTGTTTGGATTGGCTGCGGAGATAACTCAGAGCGGTCTGGGCGCTTTCCTTCATCACTTCACCGAGAGATCCGGTCAGAATGAGCTTGCCTCTCCCAGCCATCCGCGTCGCCTCGATGAAAAGGATCTCTCCTCCAACCGGCGTCCAGCCAAGTCCGATGGCAATGCCGCGCTCTTTGATTTGTTCCGCGGTTTCCGAGACGAAACGAGTCGGGCCGAGGTATTCGGAAAGCGATTCGGACGTGATGACCAGCGGTTGGTGCATCTCCTTTTTGCTGATCACGGCGCGCGCGGCTTTGCGAGTCAGGCTGGCAATCTCTCGTTCCAGTTGCCGCACGCCGGCTTCGCGGGTGTAATCTTCGATAAGCCGGCGCAAGGTGGTGTCGGGAAACTTGACGATTTTCTTTTTCAGTCCGTGCTCTTCCAGTTGGCGCGGGACCAAATACCGCTTGGCGATCTGCAGTTTTTCGGCTGGGGTATAACTGGGGAGCTCGATCACCTCGAGGCGGTCTCGCAACGCCGGATGGATCGGGTCGAGCCAATTGGCGGTGGTAATAAAGAGAACGCGCGACAGATCAAACGGCAATTCGAGATAGTTATCGGTGAACGTGCTGTTCTGATGCGGATCAAGGACCTCAAGGAGGGCAGCGGCTGGATCACCGCGGAAATCGGAGCCTACCTTGTCAATTTCGTCCAGCAAGATGACGGGGTTGTTGCTTTCGACACGGCGCAAGGTTTGGATGATACGGCCGGGTAGAGCGCTGACGTAGGTTCGGCGATGGCCGCGAATTTCGGCCTCGTCGCGCATTCCCCCGAGGGCAATGCGCGAGAACTTCCGACCGAGGGCGTCGGCAATACTCTGCCCGAGGGAGGTTTTGCCCACGCCTGGCGGCCCCACCAGGCAAAGAATCGGGCCTTTGAGCTTCTGCTTCAGTTTGATGACCGCAAGGAATTCGAGCAGACGCTCTTTGACTTTGGACAAGCCGTAGTGTTGGGCGTCGAGGATCTTGGCGGCATCATCCAAATCGAGCTGATCCTCCGTCGATCGTTTCCACGGCAAGTTGATCAGCCAATCCAGGTAGTTGCGAGAGACGGTGTATTCTGCCGCCGAAAACGGGATCTGTTGGAGGCGTTCCCACTCTTTCACGGCCACCTTGTTGACTTCATCGGGCAAATCGTTCTTTTCAATCTGCTCCCGAAGGCTGTTGGCCTCCGAGGTGTTCGGATCTCCTTCACCCAATTCGCGTTGGATCGCCCGGATCTGTTCGCGGAGAAAGAAATCGCGCTGGCTTTTGGACATGGAAGAGGCCACTTCCTTCTGGATCTTCGAGCCCAAAGTCAGGACTTCCACTTCCCGGTTGAGCAAGGGGAGCAGACGAGTGAGGCGATCTTTCACCGTCACCGTTTCGAGCAGGTGTTGCCTTTCTTCCAGACTGAGATTGAGATTGGCCGCGATCAGATCGGCTAGTCGCCCGGGCTGCTCCGTGTTGAGGGCGGTGACTTTGACCTGGTCAGAAATCGCCGGGGAAAGGTTAATGATCTCCTGGAACTGGGCATGGGCGTTCCGCGCCAAAGCGGTCATTTCGAGCGATTCCTCGGTGGATTCCTTCAGCAGCTCGATTTCGGCGCAGAGATAGGGATCCTGGGACGCGTATGATCTGATCCGGAATCGACGGAGTCCTTCAATCAAGACCCGCACGGTGTTATCCGGAAACTTGAGCATCTTGAGCACGCGGGCGGCGCAGCCGTGCTCCCAGAGGTCCGCAGGGGCAGGGTTTTCGACTTCGGGGCGCTTTTGGAGCACCAGGCCGAGGAAACGGTCGCCGGCCACGACGTCGTCAATCAATCGAATACTCTGAGCGGATTCCACCAAGAGGGGAGCGACCATTCCGGGGAAAACGACGATATCAGAGAGGCCCAGAATGGGCATGACTTCCGGCAAAGATTTGCCGCCCGGCTTGGCGGCCGAAGACTCGGCGTTAGGGCCGCCGGTGGAAGCCAAAATATTAATGAACTCCGATTCAGGCGAAGTCATGATAAAGCTCGATAGACATTAGATGCTATCGGCAGCCGAAAAGTTCACGTAATATTTTGGAACGCGGGAACAGAAGCCCGGGAGTTAGTCCTTTTCCTGCCCACTTGGCGCCAGCGCCGGCACGTCAATCCTTAAAAAACCATTCTGATAGGCCGCCCGCGCCTGGGTCAGATCGTAACCTTTGGGGAGTTCGATCACGGCTTCAAAAGCGCCGTAGTTGATCTCCATGACGAGGAATTTGCACTTCGCAGCGCGGCAGCCATCCGGACGGTAGCCGGCAATCCGAACACGGTTTCCCTCGATGACTAACTCGAGGTCCTCGCGCCGCATGCCGGCGAGTTCCACTTTGACGACCAAGCCGCCATCGCTGACATAGACGTCGGTGTTTGGCGCCCAATAGGTTTCAGTGCTGCCCTCCTGGCTGAGGTGAGATGGATTTTTGACAAAATGGAGGGAGGAACTCACTTTGCACATGGCTTTCAACTCTGCCGGAAATTATATTTCTCTTTCAGAATAGGCAAGCAGAACACTCAACCGGGTCTGACCAGGATCTGAGAACGCTCTCCCTTCCGACCGCGAAAGACGATGGTTGGCGGCGTGGTGCGCCCTGTTGCCGAGCAGCCGCATAGCGAGTCGCATCCTGCCAGGGAGCCGGCCGCGCGTCGTTTTGTCCGGTAAAACGCGAGCGCGGTAGCACCTACAATAAGCAGTGACACGAGTTGCTGCCAATCCATTCCCACACAGTAGTCCAAATCCCTCTGTTCGCAACCGTGATCTTAGGCCAGAGGTGGCGGCAAGAACCTGCCGGTGCGCGCTTTGCGAACCGGGCGGAGGGCAAACAAGGCCCGACTGCGGCGGCTCTTTTCGGGCCGACGGTTTTGGCTCGGGCCGAGTCGAGGGCCGTTAACCGCAGCGAGATTCCGGTATTGCCGGTTACTGAGTTCCCATACCGACGCTTTGCACGGCTTGAAAGAGCTTTCCTTCCGTCTTGATACTGGGAGCGATGATCAGTTCAGTTTCCTGGAACTGGCGGACGCTTTTGGCACCGACATTGCCCATGCTGGTCATGATGGCGCCGACCAGGTTCTGAGAACCATCATCGACGCTTGCCGGGCCGAAAAGGATCTGCTTGAGCGAACCGGTAATGCCAACTTTGATGCGTGTGCCGCGCGGGAGATTGGCATGAGGAGTGGCCATGCCCCAGTGGTTGCCTTGACCGGGCGCTTCCTGGGCCCGGGCGAAAGCGCTGCCGACCATGACCGCGTCAGCTCCGCAGGCCAGGGCCTTGCAGACATCTCCGCCTTTGCTCATGCCCCCATCCGTGATGATCGGAACATATCGGCCGGTTTGCTTTAGATAGTAATCGCGAGCGGCGGCACAATCGACCGTGGCCGTGACTTGCGGCACGCCTAAACCCAACACGCCGCGACTGGTGCAAGCGGCCCCAGGGCCAACGCCAATCAGGACCCCGGACACACCACAACCCATCAAATCCAGCGTCACTTTATAGGTGACGGCATTGCCGACAATGACCGGAATACGCAGCGATTTGCAGAACGCTTCCAGGTCAAGCGACTGCATCGGGTCGAATGTGACGGACGGTGGATACCGTCGATTGGACAACGAAAAGGTCGGCTCCAGCTTCCTGGGCGATGGCCGCAAAGCGCTCGGCCTTTTGCGGGATGGAGCTGACCGCCGCGAGGACGCCGGCCTGTTTGAGTTCCTGGACCCGCCGGCTGATCAAATCCTCTTTGACGGGCTCCGCAAAAATTCCCGGAATGAGGGTGGTGACTTCTTCTTTGCTGGCCTTGACGATTTTCTTGAGCATTTCTCCCGGATTCTCGTAGCGGGTCTGAACCCCCTCCAGGTTGATGACCCCAAGGCCGCCGAGCCGTCCCATCTTGACGCAGAAATGGACGTCGGTGACGCCGTCCATGGCGCTGGCGATGATGGGGATTTATAATGATAGAGGCCTGTCGTCGAGGGATTTGAAAGGTGGTGTCGACCTCGCTCGGGTTGATCGTGACATCTCCTGGCACGAGCGCACCTCATCGAACCTGGCGGACACGAGAGCTGGTTGCGTCCTATCCACATGCCCATAAGTGACTCTCTTTCTCGCTGATTTCGCCAAACTCAAAACGTTGCCAATAAGGCCGCGGTGCAGAAACAGTCAATCCACGTCAAAAATTGAACATCGTTGGACCGGCCGCACTGGGGGCAGCGGGAACGATCTACATCTGCGTCGTCGGTATAAACAAACGCGCAGTTTTCACAACGAAAAATATTGTCCTCGCTCGGCGTCGGTTCGAAACGCTTGCGGCGTAGTTCGTAGTGACGCTGATGACTTCTCCTGCCAGAAGCGCGATATCGCTGCCAGGTAGCTGAAAATGATCCTCCGGTTTCATGGCGGGGCGTTTCAGAAACCGGCGCCGACCGTGGTCGGGGGCTCCCAACGAAAGCTGCACCATTGGAATACGAGGTTCCCGAAGGTCAGGCTCGCGGTCGTGGCATGATTGGTCAGAGCGCTTGATCGCAGGGGAGCGAACCGAGCTGTGCGGGCGAAGGCCAAAGCCGCTGTATCCGCTTCGGGCACTTTGCAGCTGGAAAGCAAGGCGGCTGAAACCGTCATGCCGGCGGCATTGACCAGCACCTGCACGACCGTATTGGTGAGGAGCAGGTCGGTCCTTTGCGGCAGGCCAGCCAGTGAGAGTACATCTGACTGGAGCGGACCTTCCAATGTCACGGTGGTGCCACTGACCAGGCCGGGAGCGACCAGGTGCGGGGTATCAATGAGCGGGGCCCGCTTTCCAGAAACAAGTTCTTCCGGCAGCCGATTTGTCTGGATGAACTCAGCGAATTCAGCCGTCAATTCCTCCGAGGCGAGCGAGAGGAACTGGGGAGGATCAGGCTGCTTCTTGACGGGAGAGTCAAACCGGGGAATGAGCAACCAGGCGGATTGGGAAAAACCCTGGCGAAACGAGCGAAACAAAGTCGGATCGGCGTTGCACGTTCAATGAAGCGGCATCGGTTTCGGAGGGCCCGGAGTGACGGAACAGCTCGACCCGGGTGAGTGGAGGGCCGTTTTGGCTGGTTCGAGAGCCAGGCGAGAAGCGCGATCTGAAAGGCGGCGATCAGCAGGACGGTGAGAATCCACGCTTTCCCGACCAGGGCAGCCACCCTGCTCCAACCTGCCGTTCATTAACGGTTGGGTCCCATTTGCGGGGCTGGGGGTGGGCGCGCGTCACCCAGACCGCTCCTTTCATCCCGACCTCTCCCGCCAGGCTTAACAAGCCGGTGATGATTTCAGCGCCTTTGGCCGCCTATCCGGCCATGGAGCTTCGGCTAAGACCGGCTCCCGACTGTGCTCGACGGTGATTTCAAACCAGCCGGAGTTGCTGCAGGGTGGGGACGGTCGGTCTTCGATAGTAGATTGTCCCCCCTGATCCACCGCCACAACCACGGTCGCATCGGGGGTCCCAGGCAGATCAGTGTGACCCGGGGCAAGTCGAGCACGATCCCGGGCGTAAAGACGAGCTGGATTGCAGGGCGATAAAGAGGTAGAAGAAAGGTGACTCCAGCGAAGGGGGCCACATCGAGTTGTCCGCGAAAGATCTTGAGATTGCGCGGCAGTCTCATTGGGTTTTGACCTGGAGGTTCGTGACGATATTGAGGATCTCGTACGAAGCCTTTCCCGTCGAGCACAATGCTATTCACGCGGCTGACGAGGTAGTTGTAGCCGGCATAGCTGGGGATGGCGACGGCCAGGCCAAAGGCCGTGCAGACGAGCTTCCCAAATGCCTGCGGCCAGACGCGGGCTGTGGGCCGTCAGGCCCTGGCCTTGAATATCCGCAAACACCGTCATAAAGCCCAGCACAGTTCCGAGCAGGCCCATGATCGGGGCAATCTGCGCAATCGTTGCGAGCAAGTTCAGTTTGTTTTCCAGGCGTGGCACCTCGAGCAAACCGGCTTCTTCCAAGGCCTCGCGCACGCCTTCACGGCCGTTGTCGCGATTGAGAATGGCGACTTTGACCAGCCTGGCGACCGGGCCGGGGTGGCTTCGCAGATGGAGATGGCCTCCACCACATTTTCTCGTTTGAGCACGTTGCGGACCCCATTGAGGAACTCGGCGGAATTGATTTGCGCCCGATGGCAATGGAGCAGGCGTTCAATGAAGACCGCCACTGCGACGGCGCTCACCACGAGGAGCAGGTACATCATGGGCCCGCCGTGCTTGAGTAGTTCCGGCAGCATGGCCTCTGTTATAAAGGGTCATCTGACCAACATCAAAGAGCAAAGTGCTCATGCCGCGCCGCGCCCAGCCGCCTGGGCTCGGCTCTGCCCAGGCCAACCAGCGGAACTGGCCTGATTTGTCCTTGCTTCGCCAGCTGCTCAGCAAGCGAGCGATGCCGAAACCAACCGCGACGCCAGGACCATGAGCGCGCCTGCCTGGACGGCCTTGCCTTCGGCTAACCTGCCTGCCGTCCCGCGACGCTGGCGCCAGATCTGGACCGGGTGCTGATCAGTGAGGCGCAACGGGTGTCGCGGGCGTCGAAGAACTGGCCCGACGATTGGGGCTGAATCCCGCCGGGGCGACCTGGTCATCGTGGGTCTTCTTGAATGGAACGGTTCCGTTCCTGGCCGATTTGATCCGCTGCCCGCGCTGCTCCGGCTCGATTTTATCGGCGTCTCCAGCTACGGCCAGGGCACGGCATCGGGTCTCTTGACCTTTACCAAGGAGCTGCGGTTGGACGTCCGCGGGCGCGATATTCTTTTAGTCGACGATATTCTCGACACCGGCCGGACGATGAAAGCCGTCCGCGACCGGCTGAGTCAGCTCGCCGCGCGCGCTTCGGACGTGTGCGCTCCTCAATAAAGCGGCTCGGCGTGTCGAGCCAATCGAAGCCGACTACGTTGGCTTTGAGATCCCGACTTTCGTGGTGGGTATGGCTTGGATTACGCGGAGCGATACCGGAACTTGCCGTTCATAGGCGTTCTCGCCGGAGCTTTATCAGAGTCGCCGACAGACGCGCGCGTGATATGCTCGAGTCCGATGACCATTTCAAAGACCTAACCGGCTGTGCGGAGACCGAGGAGACCATCGCGGCAGGCGGCACGCTCGAGGAGTTACTGGCGCAACTGCACGCCCGTTTCTCCGGCTGGCGCCCATGGCCAAATCGACACTGGCGGCCGTCGGCGTCGAGCATCAGCCGCGCAGCTACGTCTTGCGAAGGCGAGGAAGGGCGCTGTTTCCGGTGCAGGGAGGTTAAACCAGCGGACTCGGGCATGGAAGCGTCAGCCTGATCATCACCGCCGAACCGATTGTCGAGGTGATTTGCTCCAAAGCCGTCTTCCAGACACGGAGAGCGGGGCGGTGATTACCTTCTCGGAGTGGTGCGCCGTCTGGAGGAGGGCGAGGTATCAGGGGATCGAGTATGAGGCCTTTGCTCAGATGGCGGAGCACCAGTTTGGTTTGTTGTCGCGGCAACGGAGAAGCGTTGGCCGCTGCGCTCCGTTCGGCTGGTCCACCGGATTGGATACGTGCCGATTGGGCAACCGTCGCTCTGGGTCGAGGTGATCGCCCCCATCGGAAGGGCGTTTGCCGCCCGTCGTTACCTGATCGACGAGATGGAAACGGGTCGTCCTAATCTGGAAGCGAGCGTGGAGGAAGATCTGGATTGGCGCTCGGCTTAGCTTCCAGATTGCAGCGCCAGACGATCTTCTTCGGCCTGGTCCACCTCGCCTGGCGGCGTGCAAAGCGAAGTCGATCGCAAAGCGGCGGCTTTCGCCTCCTCTTTCAGCTTTGGGATGCGGCCGGCGGCGCGCTCGACGCGGCGATTATTCGGATAGCTCGTCCCGGGTTCGAGGCCCGTCACATAGCCCTCCGCCCGCGTGTTCGTATTCTTCCAAAGCGTGAAGCACGGCAACTGACTGGGCTGATACGTCATCGAGACACCCAGGTCGCCGTTGGCGTTCCGCAATAACGCGATCGTGCGACCATCCCGTCCGGCGACCGGTTCCATCCAGTAGACCTGCTCGACAAAGCCCGGCGTCGGGCCGAGATACTCCGCGTAGCCGGACAATTCCGCCGCCGCCGACTCATTCGCCGGCGTGACTTTCTTGACCGCGCCGAGGAATCGCGCGCCGGCTTCGAGTAAGGGCGGGCCGAAGTTCACATGATAAATCAGCTCGAATTCCTGTTCGGCATCGCCTCGGTTGGTGACGGTGTCTTCGAGGCGGAAGGCGGTTGATGCCAGTGAAAGGCAAGCTCGGCCCGGAGTTCGAGTTTTGGCCCGTAAACATCACCTCATCGACGCGGCCGATCAGTCGAAGCGGAAAGGGATCGTTCCAATCGATGGCCAGTTCGACGGTCGAAGCTGGCAGATTGGCGATCTTGCCGTGCAGGGTCAGGTCCATTTCACCTTGATCGCCGGTGTTGGTGACGAACTGGTCCTGTCCCGGTGCGCCGGCGAATTCCGAGGCCGCAACGAACGAGCCATTCGTTGAATCCCTCCAGCCAGCCCAAGCCGCCGCGGCTCTCCAGACGGACAAACTGGGGATGGACGGTCTGGCGAATGGGTGAGTCCCAACCGAGACGCAGTTGCGGCGAGGCGACGCTCCGGATGCCCATGCCGCGGGTCGGGATGACTTGGACCGTGAGAAAGCCGGTTTCAATCTGGATCAGATCCACTCCGGCTTGACGTCCGCCGTGAAGCTTGGTTTTGGTAATCCGGAAGCGGGTTGCGGAATCGGACCCCAGGCTTGTCGAGTCCAAGGTCCAATCACCCAAATCCAGGTTGTGATCGGCGCTGAGGAGCAGTTGGCGGAAAGGCTTATTTGATTCCGGTTTCATTGCGATTCGCAGGCGGTTACTGTCGGTGCGGCGTCATCCTGACGCCGCCTGATTGTGCCGCGACACTTGAGTCCTGAACAGAACGTTCCCATGCATCAAACTTTTGGCCGGTGGTTTCTGGCGGTGATCGTCGCTGCGGCTGCGCCGTCAAGCCGCAGCGCGACGACGAACGATCCGATCGCTCGGGCAATGGCCGGAGTCGGCGAGGCGATCCCGCGCGCGGACGCGGATCCTTCCCGGCCGGTCTATCATTTTCATGCGCCCGCGCGATGGATGAATGACCCGAATGGTCCGATCTACTATCAAGGGTACTACCATCTTTTCTACCAGTTGAATCCGTTTGGGGACGAATGGGGCCATATGCATTGGGGGCATGCCCGGAGCCGTGACCTGGTTCATTGGCAGCATCTGCCAGTCGCTCTTTGGCCTTCCCTGGAGCAAGGCGAAGAACATGTCTTCTCCGGTTGCACCGTGGTGACGGCGCGCGGCCAGCCGATGATTTTCTATACCAGCATCGCCCAAGGCAAACCGGCCGAGAACTTCGCTGCCCAATGGGCCGCGCTTGGCTCCAAAGATCTGGTCACCTGGCGGAAGCACCCGGACAATCCGATCCTGACCGAACGTCTCCACGCCGGCACGAAAGTCTACGATTGGCGCGATCCTTTCATTTTCCAGCAGCGCGGCTCGACCTACATGGTGCTGGGCGGCAATCTCAATGCTCGCAAGGGCGGTGAAGCCGTCGTCAATTTGTACCGGGCGGACAACCAGGCGCTGACCCAATGGACCTATCTCGGCGTTTTGTTTACGCACCCCAATCCTGGGATTGTTAACCTGGAATGCCCCAACTTTTTCAAGCTGGGCGATGCGTGGGTGTTGGTGGTCTCGCCGCATGGACCGGTCGAGTATTTCCTCGGCGACTTCGATGTGCGCAAGCCGTCCTTTACCTCCCGCCAGACTGGCTTCTTGGATTTCGGCGACGCCTTTTATGCGCCCAACTCGATGACCGATGTCCGGGGCCGGCGCCTCCTCTGGGGGTGGGTGCGCGGCTTCAAAAACCCGCAGGGTTGGAACGGCTGCCTGAGTTTGCCCCGCGTTCTCGAAGTGGACCGCCAAAACCGATTGCGGCAGAAACCTGCGCCGGAACTGAGGAAGTTGCGCGGCGACCATTTCCGCTTGTCGGATGAACTGCTGGACGCAGCGGTTCGCAAAATCGACGGCGTGGAGGGGGATTGCCTGGAGATTTATCTCGAGATCGAATTATTCAAGGCGGCTGCGTTTCAATTGCAGCTGCGCCGCTCCCCGGACGGCGCTCGTTTCATTCCGGTCAGCTACGATGGAGTTGACCTGGAAGTGGCGGGAGCGAAGGCGGCGTTCGAATTGCTGCCGGGAGAAAAGACGCTCAAGCTGCATGTTTTCCTGGACAAGTCCTTGCTGGAAGTCTTCGCCAACGACCACGCCGTTTTCACGCGGGTCATTGCTCCTGGAGAGCAGGATTTGGGGATGGGCTTGAAGGCGGAAGCGGGCGCGGCCCGCATCCGTTCCTTCCATGCCTGGAAGCTGCAGCCGATCTGGTAGGCTGGTCAGGTCGGTTTTTTCCCGCCGCTCAGGCCAACAGACCCTGCACCACTTCGCCGTGGACGTCTGTGAGCCGGAAATCCCGGCCCTGAGACCGGAAGGTCAGCTTGGTATGCTCGAGTCCCATGAGGTGGAGGATGGTCGCCTGCAAGTCGTGGACATGCACCGGGTTTTCCACCACCTGATAGCCGAGTTCATCCGTCTGCCCGTAAGCCAGGCCCGGCTTGATGCCTCCGCCGGCCATCCAGATGGAGAACGCATGCGGATGATGGTCGCGTCCAATAAAGCCGTCGCGGTTGCGCGCTTCGTTCATTGGCGTGCGGCCAAACTCGCCTCCCCAAATGACGAGCGTATCGTCGAGCAGTCCTTTCTGTTTCAGGTCCTTGACCAAAGCGGCGGCAGGTTGGTCCACTTCGCGGCAGCGATCCACCATGCCGAATCGCAAGTCGTTTTCCTTGATATCGCCGTGGCTGTCCCAGCCCCAATGATAGAGCTGGACGAAGCGGACCCCGCGTTCGATGAGCCGGCGGGCCAGCAGACAGTTGTTGGCGAAGCCGGACTTGCCCGGCTGTGTTCCATACATCTCGTGAATGCGGGCTGGCTCCTTCGAAATATCGATCAGGTCCGGCACGCTCACTTGCATCCGATAAGCCATCTCATACTGCGCGATCCGCGTCATGATCTCCGGATCGCCCACTTGCCCGAGATGAACCCGGTTCAGCTCCTCAATCGTATCAAGCGTCTGGCGGCGGAGTTTGGCATCCATCCCCTCCGGGTTGGACAGAAACAGCACCGGATCTCCTTGGGCACGCAGCTGCACTCCTTGGTGAACGGTCGGCAGAAAGCCGCTTCCCCAAAGCGATGCGCCTCCATCCGGCGCGTTCTTGCCCGAGAGCATGACGACGAAGCCAGGCAGGTTTCGGCCTTCCGTGCCCAAGCCATAGGACAACCAGGCTCCCATGCTCGGCCGTCCCAATCGAGGCGAGCCGGTATGGACAAAAAGTTGCGCCGGCGCGTGGTTGAATTGGTCCGTCCGCATCGACCGAATGATCGCGATCTCGTCCGCAATCGTCGCCAGGTGCGGCAGCGCGCTCGAAATCTCCGCGCCGGATTGGCCGTGCTTCCTGAATTCGTGCGGCGTGCCGAGCAATTTGGGAACGCCTTTGATAAAGGCGAAACGCTCCCCTTTGATCATGCTCTCCGGAATCTTCTGATTGTTCAGTTCAACCAACTTGGGTTTGTAATCGAAGAGGTCGAGCTGGGAAGGCGCCCCGGCCATGTGCATGTAAATAATTCGCTTTGCCTTCGGGGCAAAGTGCGGGGCCTTCGGCAGAAGCGGATCCGCGCTCAGCTGCAGGCCGGGCGCTTCGCTGGCAAACAATCTCGGGCTCAGAAGAGAAGCGAGCGCCAATGTGCCCAGCCCGGTGCCGCAATCGCGGAAGAATTGGCGCCGGGTGATAAACTTGAGTTGCTCTTCGCGCAGGTTCATAGGAGATGAAGAAAGAGTTTCGGGTCAGCCCTTGGTCAGCGTTTCGTCCAGATTGAGCAGGACGTTGGAGATGACGGCCCAAGCAGCCCTTTCCGCTGACGTGCTGGTCCCGGCGTGCTCGGTCGCTTCGCTCGCCGACAGACCAGTCTTGCTGATGGCTCGGGCCGCTGGTTCGTCGCGCGCGAAGCGTTCCAGAGTCTGATCCAACAGACGCCGCAACGGCCGGATCTCCTCCGGCTTGGGCCGCCGCGCCAGGCAGCATTCGAAGGCAAACGCCAGGCGCTCATCCAGGCTGCCGCCGCCTTCACGCAGAATGCGTCCGGCCAGGCCGTTGGCCGCCGCCATAAAGGCGGGGTCGTTCAAAGTAACCAGGGATTGAATGGGCGTATTCGAGCGTGGCCGCCGCTCGCAGGTGACTTCGCGGCTGGGCGCATCGAAGGCGGCAAACGAAGCATACGGTGCGGTTCGCCGCCAGAACGTATACAGTCCACGGCGGAATTGATCGCCGTCCTTGCTCAAATTCCAACGCTCGCCGTTGTAAGGCGAATTCCAGACGCCGTCCGGTTGGTGCGGAAAGACGCTCGGTCCGCCAATCTTCTCGCTGAGCAGCCCTCCCACCGCCAGGGCCATGTCCCGGAGCATCTCGGCTTCCAGGCGGAAGCGTGGACCCCGCGCGAAAAGGCGATTGAAAGGGTCTCGTTCCAGAACCTCCGGTGTGACATCGGAAGACTGCCGGTAGGTGGCGGAAGTCACGATGAGGCGGTGCATCGCTTTCAAGCTCCACCCCTGCTCGACCAGTTCCGTCGCGAGCCAATCGAGCAACTTGGGGTGGGTGGGAAATTCGCCCTGGGCGCCGAACTCCTCGCTCGTCTCGACGATGCCGCGCCCGAAGTACTGGGCCCAGATCCGATTCATGGTGACCCGTCCGACCAGGGGATTGGCCGGGTCGACCAGCCAGCGGGCGAAGCCGAGCCGGTCGACGGGCAGTCCCGCAGGCCAGGCGTGCAGGATGGACGGCGTGCCTGGCTGGACTTCATCGCTTGGGTTCAAGTGATTCCCGCGCAGTAAGACGTGGGTCGTCCTCGATTTGCCGACGGCTTCCATCACCAGGGTGCTGGGCACGTCTTTCGGCTCCTGTTTGCGCAGGTCGGCAATCTGGGTCCGGACTTTGTCCAAGTCCGCATCGACGGAGCGGTAATACCTGGCCAGTTCGTCTTCGCTGGCGGAGGTTCGTTCTTCCGGCGAGATGGCCAGGAGCGCACGAGTGGCTGCCGGGGCCTTCGCCCAGATTTGGTGTTCCTCAGTCGGCGCCGTCGAGATGGACAGCCGGAACTTGCCGAGCAAATGCTGCCGCCGCTCCGATTCCTGCTTGAGCCTGATCGTCAGGCGGGTTCCACCTTGAAAGCCAAGCGGCTTTTTGGCCACGAAGACTGCCTGATGATCGACGCGGTTGGTGGCCTCGTGCGCGGCGATGGACCAGCCCGTCTTGGGTTTCCCATCAACCGCCTCTTTCGCCCCGTAATTCTCCATCGCGAAATCGGCGTAAGCCGTTTCAAAGGCGAGGCGGTTGAGGCTACTTTGATCTTCGTTGACCGCGAAATAGAAACCCGAATCACCCGCGCCGTTGTTGATTTTGAGCAGCAGTTGGTTTTCGCCTTTGGCCAATTGCAGTTCCAGTGAATCCTGGTTCGGAGCCACCGCCCGTTCCACCTCGCGCGACAGGACCTTTTTGCCGTTGAGCCACACTTGCAGTCCGTCGTCGCTCCCCAACGAGATCAGAAGCGGCCGCGCTTCCGCGGTTGTGATCGTCCGGTGAAGATACGTGGCCGCGTTTTCCCCCAACAACTCATGCACCTGTCCATCGTTCAAGTCGGTGCGAGGTGTCCAACGGATCTTCCCGTCCTCAAACGTCTGCTTCAGATCGATCTTGCTGCTCCCGATGAAGTCTCGGCTGAAGGCTTCCCCAACCGTTCCGGCTTGGAACGGACCGAGCAGGTGCCACTCTCCCAATTGGGGCGGCGCTGCCGGCGCGTCCTGTTCGGCATGCAACGGCGTCGCTTGGACCGTCAGCTCCGTCAGGACGAAATCGCCTTCCTCCGAGCGGCCACAACTCTGGTGGGGGAGCTGTGGGTCGGTCAGCGCCTCTACCCGCACCGCGGTGATCAACGGGGCGTCCGTCTGGGCGACAATCGTATAAGTGCTCGCGTCGGGCAGAGCGCCGCCGGCCAGCAGCGCGTGGGCCCCCGCCCTGGTCAGGATCACTCCGCCGTCGGCTTCGAAGCTCTCCGGTTCCAGCATGAGCCACTCCGCTTCAATCCGTTGCCGGGCCAATTGGAGATCCCCCTCCCACGCTGCCTGCGCCTGGTCGAGCGCGACCGTGGGCGTATTGAGGACCTTTTCCAGCGGTTCGATTTTCGCGCGCAGCTCGTCCCGTTTGACCTGCTGCTCGGGTGAAGGCAACTCCAGCTCCGGATCGTTGCTCCGGCCTTTGTCCTTGGTTTGATTGAAGAAAGCGAATATCTGGTAGTACTCCCGTTGGGTGAAAGGATCGTACTTGTGACTGTGACACTGCGCGCAAGCCATGGTCGTTCCCATCCAGGTGCTGAACGTCGTGTTGACCCGATCCACAATCGCCGCCACGCGGAATTCCTCCTCGTCCGTGCCGCCTTCGGTGTTGACCATTGTGTTGCGATGGAATCCGGTCGCGATCCGCTGTGCTCGCGTTGGGTTGGGCAGCAAATCGCCGGCGAGTTGTTCGATCGTGAACTGATCGAAGGGCAAATCGCGATTCAAGGCGGAGATGACCCAGTCTCGATACGGCCAGATTGAACGCCGGTAATCCGCCTCGTAGCCGTTGCTGTCCGCATAGCGGGCTTGATCCAACCACGGCCGCGCCCAGCGCTCGCCATAGTGCGGCGACGACAGCAATCGCTCCACGAGGTGTTCATACGCGTCCACCCGGTTGTCGCGCAGAAAATCTTCCACCTCCGCCACGGTCGGGGGCAGACCGGTGAGATCCAGGCTGACCCGCCGGATCAGAGCCTCACGGGACGCCTCCGGGGAAGGCCGAAGCGATTCGCTCTCCAGACGCGACAGCACAAAGTAGTCGATGCCATTCCGCGGCCAATGATTGAGTCTTACTTCCGGAAACGGGGGATGCTCCGGACGGACGTAGCTCCAGTGCTCCTTGTACTCGGCGCCTTCGCTGACCCATTGGCGAAGCAGGTCGATTTGCGGCTGGGTCAAATGTTTGCCGCTCTTGGCAGGAGGCATGCGCTCGTCCTCGTCTTGCGTCACGATCCGGGCAATCAACTGACTCTTCTCCAAGTCGCCCGGCACGAGGGCGAACGTCTCCGACTTCAGTTTGGCGAAGGCCGCCGCCTTGATATCCAAACGCAACCCAGCTTTGCGCTTCTTTTCATCCGGACCATGGCAGGCGAAACAGTTTTCTGAGAGAATCGGCCGGATCTGGCAGAGTGAAGTCGATCCGGTTTCCTCGTCCGCCGGACGGGTTGGCCGGTTCGAAGGCATTTGCGGTGACCGGAGTCGCCCAAAGGCATCCTGCCGCCAGGACCAGGGATGCTCGGAATCCCGAGCGTAGCATCCATCGCATATGATCGCTTACCTGCAGTGTAGTTTGGCTCCGCCGGCGTGAGTGTTCCGGCAAAGCCGAAGACGGGTTACGCCTGGTGAGTTGACCCGAAAACTATGCGCTTAACTGACGCAGGAGGCAACCTGGAATCCTGGCCAAACCGCGTGGCTCTGCTAGGAGCCGCAGCCCGCCGCGAGGTTGCTGCCTCGCGCGCGCTGCGCCATCCAGCCTTTGCCCTCGAAACCAGCACCGATTGCCCTCCTTCGACCGACTCCGAGGCAACTGATTCACTTCCGGACCTGATTCACGCCTGGTTCGACGCCCGTTCAGCCGAGGACGAAGAAAGGTCGAACGAGGGACGAACAAAGGACGAACAAAGTGCCGGGGTTGTGCGCGGCTAAATCCAGTCGATTTGGGGCCCGAGGCGTTTGGTCCGACGAGGCCTTTCAGGCAATGTTAACCAGCACGGCTACAACAGGATGGCGGCGATCATTTGATCAGGGCGACGGGCTTTTGCGGTGATCCGACGCGATTGCAGGGCGTGGGAAGTCCCCGACGTGTCCGTCTCAACACGCGTCATTCCAAAAACATGGCCACGTGTCAATGTTTTGTAACGCTCTTTGAGAGCGACGGTTATAGAAAGAAGTGCGCCGAAGTCGGTCGAGGCGCCCAGGAGTCGGCGATGACCTTCGCCCTGCGCCGAACGCTCCATGCTTCTGTCGGCTGCAGCCAAGAATCCCTTGCCGTGAACCCGCCTCCGTTCTTCAAGAGACTCTTGGGCCAAGATGAACGTGGTCTGCGTTCTCAACCGGCAATGACGGCGTCCAGCATGGCTACGACGTTTGCCGGGGGCACGTCGGCCATAATGTTATGGACTTGCTGGAAGACGTAGCCGCCCCCCGGCCGCCAGACCTCCATCATCCGCATCACATGCTCGCGGACTTGCTCGGGAGTGCCCCGGATCAGAATATCGCGCGTGTCGCAACCGCCGCCCCAGAATGTCAGTTGTTGGCCGAAATCACGTTTCAGGGCGGCTGCTTCCATCCCCCGGCAGGTAATTTGCACCGGATTGATCGCATCCAACCCGGCTTCGATCAGGCCGGGCAGTAACTCCCGGACTCCGCCACAGCAATGGAGCATGATTTTGATGTGCGGAGCGACTTCGCGCGCTCGCTTCCACATTAATGCTTCCCGTGGCTGGAAGAACTCCCGGTACATGCGTGGGGAGATCTGCGGCCCGTTCTGCATGCCCAGGTCATCGCCGAAGAGAACGATGTCGATGAAAGGACCGACCGCGCGCAGGAATCGCTCTAGATTAGCGAGATGCATCGCCACGACTCGATCGAGAAACTCGTGGGCGCGGGCCGGTTTGCCCGCCAGGAGAAGGAAGAAGTTGTCGTTGCGGTAGAGGAATTGGCCCATCTCCAGGAGGTTGCCGCCGAAGAGGCCGATGATGGCGCGATCGGTGGATTGGCGCAGCCGGCGGGCGCCTTCGGCCAGAATTTGAGGGCCATCCGCCCCGGCGGTAATCGGGCCCGGGACGGCGGACACCGCCGTCCACATGCTTTCCTGGAGCGCTTCGCTCAGCTGGTCGAGATTGTCGGAGTCGGCATAGGGCCAGTGGGTTTGCTCGAAGTAGATGACGCCGTCGGGCATTTTGGCCAGGACCCGGCCCGATGGGGCCGAGCGAATGACCCAATCGTTTTGCTCTCGCTCCGGCTTTGCCCAGACAGGCATCAGGCACGGGGTGCCGTCCGGCAGGACCCAATCCGTCCACCAGCGATCTTCCAACCCGAAAGCGCGCCCGAGTTCAATCGTGTCGATGTGAAAGCGGTCGAGGACGTCATCATCGACAATGGCAAGTTGCTGGACGGGGTCGTAGACTCGAATGGGTCTTGGCGGCAGGCCTAGGTGATTCCGCAATCGCGCATACGCGACGGCCATGATGCCGGAAGAGCGATGTCCGGAGAGATCGACTGGAAGGCGATCGGACGCCCGATGATTGAGCGCGGCAAGAATGCGTTCTCGTGAAGTCATGATGTTGGGGTGGCCGGTGGCCACACCCTGACATGGATAGGTTACTTGCGGTGGGGGCGCGTTGACGCAAGTCAAGAGCGGGCCGGGCGGGTTGATTCATATATTGGCATACAGAAACTATATATAGGTTGTGGTTTTTCCGTTGTGACTACAGCCGCTACGCCTCATACTCCCGTTTACGTCGACCGAATGAGCCGTTTGTGCCCGCTCATTTGGAGCGGAACAGCGTTGTAATCCAAGGTATGAATGCCACCCCCGTCCTCGTCTTTATTAGCTGCGTCACGGCAGCCTCTTTTACCCGTGCCAATCTAGTGACCAACGGCGATTTTGAAGATCCCCCCGTCCGGAATCGGATCAATGGTTTCGATACCTACATCGGCGGCGAGAGCTTTGGCGGATGGACCGTCGGCGGCCATTCGATTGATGTGGTCTCTGACGCCAAAGGGTCATGGGTTTGGTGGAACGCGGCCTCGGGTCATCAGTCGGTGGACCTCAATGGATTGGGAGCCGGCTCGGTCTGGCAGGACATTGCAACGGTCCCGCAGCAAAGTTACGCCCTGAGTTTTGCGGTGGCGGCCAATATTGCGAGTGCGCCCTGGCAGGCGACGATGGAGTTTTTGTGGCACGGCCAGGTGGTCGACACCATTTGTTTTCACCCCACTTGGAATTGCTACGATCCAGGTTGGACTTACCTTGCGTATCAGCTGACCGCGGAAACGGACCAGGCACGTCTCATTTTCACCAGCCTTTCTCCGGGGTGGACTGGAGGTATGATCCTCGACGATGTCTGTCTGCAGCCGCTGTTTGAGCAGGTGCCGGACACTCAATCGCGCTGGTTATCAGCTGCCTTGCTGTTGCCATTGGTCCTGCATCGTTACGGGCGGCCGGCGGGCCTTCGACAGACTCCTGCCTGCTGACGGCTCCGGGCAGCCGTGCTGTGCACCGCTTTCCAGTTGGTGAAGGCCGCCCGGTTTGATAGGCTCGTTCAGGATGCTGGAACGAGCCGCCAAACTCTCTGCGGGCGCAGGAATGGTGCTTTCCGATTTGCATCTGTTTGCGCGGCGCTCGCACGCTTCGTTACATCTTGAAGCGCTTGGCCCCGAGTTGGCGCGGGCGCCGGTGGTGGTGCTCAACGGTGACACGTTTGATTTCCGATGGAGCACGGTTGGCGATCACGAGGCGAGCAGGTTGGCGGCGGTCGGATGGCTTCGTGAATTCGCCCGGACCTGCCGCCAGGCCGACATTCATTTTGTCCTCGGCAACCATGACTGCCTGGCGGGCTTTGCCGGACGACTACAAGTCCTGTCCGAGGAGGAGCCGCGCTTTCACTGGCATCGGCACGGGGTGCGTCTGGGCGCGGCCATGTTTCTCCACGGCGACTGCGCCTTGGGCTGGATGGACGGGGCTGGGTTGGCGCGCTACCGGTCGGCGTGGGAGAACGACACCCAACGGGGCGAGTGGGCTGGTTGGGCGTATCGGTGGGCGGATCGCCTCGGACTCACCCGGTTGGCTCATGCGGGGCAGTTTCCGCGGCGCGTGGCGGTGACGCGAGTGGCTTATTATCTGGATCGCACAGTTCTTGGCTGGCGGGAGGAGGTCCGGGAGTGTTAT
>JAXMHN010000027.1:0-79438 GCA_046346765.1 Verrucomicrobiota bacterium
GGCGGGGCGCAAGGGTGGACCGCGAGTGGCAACCAATTTGTGGCCTCGCGGCCAAATGAAGCGAGTGACGGCACGTGGCTGGTGCGATTCAACAGCGGCCAGACGGAGCCCAACGGTGTTCTGACGACGACCATCAGCACCGTGGCCGGTGCTTCCTACGACCTGAGCTTCGACATGGGCACGATTGCTTACAATCAAAAGGAGCAGCGCCTCAAGGTCACGGTGCGGGGAAGCAGCGAGCTGCTTTCCGAAACCAGCGCGATCACCGGCGTGATGGGCGGGACGCCGAAATGGGCAGCGCAGGCCTACACCTTCGTGGCGGATTCCTCGTCCACCACGCTCACTTTCCGCGACGTCTCGACGGTGACACAGGATCTCGACCTCTTGCTCGACAATGTTCGCGTGGTGGAGAAGCGGTCCGCACCCATCTCGTTGGAGGCGACAGTTGACCAGACATTGACGGCGACGGTGGAAGCAGTCGACAACGACAGCCCCGCCAATGTCCTCAGCTACACGCTCGTTTCCGGACCGGCCGGGGCGACCCTTAGTTCGAATGGCCAATTTGTCTGGCAGCCGACGCAAGCGCCGATGACGGCGCTGGTGACGGTCCGAGTCAGCGACAATGGCAGTCCATCCCTGAGCGACACGGAGACGTTCGAGGTGGTGGTGGCGCGAAACGGCAACAGCGCCCCGGTCCTGGTGGTTCCAGACCAAGGGGCCCTCGCTGGCGTTGAGTTCGCCTTGCCGTTGAAGGCGACCGATCCTGACGGCCCCGCTGACAAGCTCACGTACAGCCTGGTGTCGGGTCCGGCCGGATCTTATGTCGATTCCTCCAGTGGCACATTCCGCTGGACGCCGAGCCTGGCCTTGCTCGGCACCTCCGTGGTCGTTGAAGTGGCGGTCCGCGATAGCGGCTCACCCTCTCTGTCCGACTCGGCCCGATTTACTGTTTACGTGTCCGGACCTAATACGGCCCCTGTCCTGGCGCCCATTCCGGATCAAACCGTCCCTCGCGGTGAAGAGTTGCGATTAACCATCCGCGGATCGGATGCGGATCTGCCAGCAGATGTGCTCACCTACACGCTCCTGGTCGGTCCCTCCGGCGCTTCGCTGGACTACGCCACGGGCGCATTTCAATGGCGGCCGGACGCCTCCCAGAACCTCGGCCCGTACGAAGTGAGGGTGCGCGTCTCCGACGACGGTTCACCATCGCTTGGCGACACGAAGATTTTTCGCGTGACTGTAACCGGGCCGAACACGGCGCCGCGGCTGACGACCGTGCCGAATCAGACGGTTGGCCGAGGCAGCCTGGTAATGCTGAACCTGACCGCTACCGATGCTGATGCGCCCGGGCAGACCCTGACCTATAGCCTCGTCTCCGGCCCGGCCGGAGCGACCGTGTCAGCCGGAGGCTTGTTTCAATACACGCCGTCGGAAGTGGGTTCGAGCGTCATTACCGTTCAAGTGAGCGACAATGGCGTGCCCGCGCTGACTGACCGGAAGAGCTTCACCCTCACGGCCACCGCGGTGAACCAAGCCCCGGTCTTAAGCAATGCCGCCGACCAGAAAGTGTCGCCTGGCCAGGTGTTGATGCTCGCGCTCGGCGCCACCGATTCCGATACACCCCGCAATAAACTCACTTACCGCCTCATTTCCGGTCCGCCCGGCGCGATGGTCGACGCCAAAACCGGCATCTTCATGTGGCGCTTACCGAAATCGGCCCCCACGTCCCTTTATGATGTGACTGTGTCCGTCACGGACGATGGCGCGCCGCCGCTCAGCGATACGACCACCTTCCGCGTAACCGTCGCTGGGAAAGCCAGCCGCAGCACGCAAGGAGTGGAAGACGACTCGGGCGTTTTGAAATGGGTGGCGACTTTGAACGGAGCGGAGACGCTGCATTTTCAGCACGCGATCGAACCGCAAAAGCAATCGGGCGAATGGACGCATTACCTTGAATCGTCCGAGGACCTGATCCATTGGCGCCGCATCGGGCCGCTCTCGCCGGGTGAAGAGTTGCGTGACACGACTGCGGGCGAGGTCAGCCATCGCTTTTACCGGGTGCAGGTGGAAGAGGGTTCAACCTCCTCGAGCGAGGCTGAACAGATCGCGGCGGTAGAATAGTCAGGTCCGGGCGGAGAAGAGGCTTTGTTTACCAGATCACTCCAGTGTTGTTTTTCGCGCCCTCTTCCCCATCGCTTTGGTCCACGAGTACCTCCCACACGCGCGCGGCGCGGCGCTGACTGGGTCCTTCCACAACGACGAGCCGTTCGGTGGCGGTCCCGGTGACCGGATCGTAGACGACAATGCTTGGCACCGCCCCGAGATGGCTGGTGGCGAAAATGGGGCTGGAAAACCCAAAGGCTTCGGTTGACTTTGCGCTCATGCAAACTCCTTCCCTGGCGTGAAACGGCCACCTGCTAATGTCCCAATGTCGACGCAACGGTCATGGTAACGGCGCGCGCGGGCCCGGAGCGAGTCCACTGACTGGGGTGGGGCCTCCGTTCCCGCAAGGGCTCGCCCTCGCGCGCCGATTCCTTCTCCGCGAGCAGCCTTGGACACCGGCAATTCAAGCAGCTTGAAGGACGGCAAAAGGCCGGAAGCCATTCTGGCCTGCGAGACCGCCAGCGAGGGAACGCGCTGCGTTTTCATTGCCTTGCCCTGTATATCAGCAGGTTACATTCCGGGAAGGTGAGTGTCTGGTCGCACACCCTGTGCGTCTCGAGGCGCAGCCCCTGGCGGATAGAAGGGAAGGCCATCTTCACCATCGCCGGCAATCGTCCCAAGTTGCTCTCACTGTGGGGTGTATCTGGGCAATCCAAGGGCTCCCTTGGGGCTCCCATCCGGGCGATGGACCTGCAGCCGGCTGCTTGTGTCGGAGCCGCGGACCGTTGGCCGGCTTGCTCACTTTGGCGGTTGCTTCCCAAGCAGGATGGGGGTATGAGGGCTGATGCACGTTCCAATCCGCCAAAACACAGAGCGACTATGATAACGACCATCGCCCGATCCGTGGCAGCTGTGGTGTTGCTTGCCAGTTTTGTCCTCCGCGCCGATGAGCCCGGCCTCAAGGTCGGGGATCCCGCCCCCAAATTGCAGGTCGGCCGATGGGTCCAGGGCGAGCCGGTCAAAGCAATCGCCAAGGGCAAGGCCTATATCGTGGAGTTTTGGGCCACCTGGTGCGGCCCGTGCCGTGTTTCCATTCCCCACCTGAATGAAATTCACACCAAGTTCAAAGATCGCGGCTTGGTGGTGATCGGTCAGGACTGTTGGGAGAACGATGAGAGCCTGGTGGAGCCTTTCATTAAAAAGATGGGCGACAAAATGACTTACCGGGTCGTTCTCGATGATAAAGAAGGCAGCCAACGCGGCAAAATGGCCGAATCATGGATGAGCGCCGCCGGCCAAAACGGCATCCCGACAGCCTTCCTGGTCGACACCAACGGCGCCCTCGCTTGGATCGGCCATCCCATGACCCTGAAAGACGAGGATATCGAAGCTGTCCTCACCGGGAAGCACGATCTGAAAAAGGCGCTGGCTGATTTCCTCCAGTCCCGCAAAGAACAAGAAGAATGGATGGCTGCTCAGGTCCCGATCAGCAAAATCCGAGCGGCCATTCAGAAGAAAGACTGGGCAGATGCTGACGCTAAACTGCAGGAGGCCGCCAAGGTCATTTCCAAGGACGACGCCCAACGCTGGCGTCTTCGCATCCTGCTCGCCAAACAGGATTATCGCGGCGCCACTGATCTGGCCGAGGAGCTTTTCCGCCCCTCAAACGGGAATTCAGGCTCGGACGACAGCGGCAACGCGATGGCGCTAAACGAGACAGCCTGGCAGATGGCGATCGCTCCGGATCTGTCCCGCGAGGACATGAAGCGAGCCGAAACCCTCGCCCAACGAGCGGACGACATGACGAAGCACAAGAATCCCATGATTATCGACACGCTCGCCCGAATTATCTTTCGGCAGGAACGCAAGGATGAAGCCATTGCGCTCCAGGAAAAGGCGGTCCGATTGTCTGACGACGATATGCGGAGCCAACTCCAGAACACGCTGGAGGCTTATCGAAAGGGCACACTGCCAAAAGACGAATAGAGCTGGTTGAGCGGGCGAACTGCGCTTGCTTTGGACGAGGACTTCTGCCGTCCGACGACATCGGACGGCAGAGGCGTTTCGGCGTGAGCTATCCGGCCTGGCGCGGAAAGGGCGGGTGCGTCCGGCTTGGGTTTTATCGGAAAGTCGCCTGGCCGTTGCCTTCGTCGAAATAGACGGCGTGGCCGACTTTGGTCATCTTGAGGTACTGTTCCCAATATCGCAGACCGACGTCGCAGCTCGCTTTCAACGTCTGTGTTTCCGGTTTCTGGGATTCATTTTGATTGCGGAGAGCTTCGCGCAGCACGCGACCGTCCATGGGGCTGGAGGTGGGCACGCCGAGGATCTCGAGGATGGTCGGAGCCAGGTCGGCGTTGCCGCTGGGGAATTCGCTGATATAGCCTTGTTTAAAATCGGGTCCGTTGGCCACGAGCGTGTTGAACATGTCGTAGCGGCTGAGCGAAGCGTGCGTCCCCGTCCCGCGTTTGCCCCCGTCCGAGATCACCATTCCCGGCGCCCCGAACTCATTTTCCTCTGCGCTCCAGCGCAAGGCGACAATCAAGTCTGGGGATGTCTTGCCCGTATCGAGATGGACCGTTTCGATCGGGAAGGTACCTTCCGCGGGAGTGCGCGAAAAGATCACACCTGCGAAATTGGAGGTCTGGAAGAACTGGACGAGCCGGGCGACGATCGCTTCGTCGTGATCGATCACATAGATCATGACGCTGCCACCAAGGCCGACCACCAGGACGTCCCCGGGTTCGGGATCATCGAACTTGCGCGCCGCCTTGAAGTCCGCGCGTTTCAGCGCCTCCACCACGTCGACGCCGCGCTGGATGGTTGAGAATCCATGGTCGGAGACGACCAAGACGTCCGTCTTATCGCGCAGATGTTTATCTTCCAGCGCCTTCAGAACCACACCAAGGTTCTTGTCGCTGCTGTGAAGAGCGGCCACCGCGTTGTCGGAGCCGGGACTGTTGGCATGTTGCGATGCGTCCGGCTCGCTCAGCCAGAGCAACGAAAACTTGGGGACTCCTTTCGCCCAGAGGGTCCGCGTCAGCGCCTTCGTGGTCCATTCGTCGCGGGCGACATTCGGGGTGGCGGCGGCCGGAAAGCCTTTGTTGTCCTGGGCCTTGGTGATCGTTTCGAGCAACGACGACGGGATGGTTCTCCCGTTATAGAGCATGGCGGAGTTCTTCGCCGCCGGGGACGTCCGACGGTTGGCGCGATCGTGCAGGAGCGCGACTGGCTTCGTTCCGGCCACGGCCGTGGGGAAGCCAGCCTGTTGCAGGATTTCGGCTGTCGTCAACACCGCCAAATAATGCCCCCCGGTGATGGCATCGCCGCGCCGGATGGCTTCAATGCTCTCCGTTCCAAGAGAATCGAGCCATTCCACCTCCGGACGATAATCCCGATTTGCAATCACGCCGCTCCGGTCCGGGTAAGCGCCGGTGGCAATAGCTGTGCCGTTGACTTCGGTTGAACTGATGTAAACCGGGTGATGATTCTTAAAGAAGGAGCCTTCGACGGCGAGGCGATGGAGATTGGGAGTGAACTGGGGCGTGATGAAATCCCGCCTCATACCATCCCAGACAACGACCACAACGTGTTCGGCCTGACCGGCTTTGGACTGCGCCGATGCTGTCGGCAAGGGTATCCAGACGATGAGTGATAACAACAAGAATACGCGTTTCATTGATGGTGCAGACTCTCTTCCCCGCAAACTCATTCAGAATCAAGCACTAATTGCTCTGCGAGGACGAGAGATCAAGGCTGCTTCGATTGCCGTTTGAGCTCAATCGCGTCCGCCTGCGCAAAGCCTTTCCCAACCGTGTAGATCAGCCACGCCAACGTTCCGAGGAAGCCGGCTCCGATGAGCAATCCCCGGAAGATCCCTTGCCGATAGTTGTGCTCCACAAGGAGCACAGGGTAAAGAAAAGCGCCGACGCCCAACAGGACCATTCCGATCAGATGGAAGACAAAACGACGCTTGGCGGCGGCACTGGGGTGGTCCTGGGCCTCCCACACCGCTTTCCAGAATCTCCAATTCCACACGACGATGGCCACGACAAAAATGGGAATAGACCAGTGCCATTCCAACGCCCACCCCGCCCCTTTCCTCATGCGCACTGCTGCCAGAGAACCGAGCATGCAGGCAAAACCGATCGAGGTTGAACCCAGCACAATGCGTCTGAAAACCTGGTCCGGCGAGCCTGGTGTCGTTTCCACGCCGTCAGCTTACTTGTGTGCTGTCCCTTAAGTCTGTAAATTTTTGTCGCGCTCAAATGATTTGCAGGCGCGGCGTGACGAAGGAGCCTAGCCGCCGCGCTCGGCGACTGAGGAACAACAAAACCTGCAAGCCATTCCTCGCCGCAAAAGCCACGGAACTTAAGGGACAGCACACTGGGTTCAAAGACAAACCGCCAGCCGCACTACCTTGGGCCGATACCAATTTGCGATCTGTCCTTTACCGGCGCTTTCGTTCGTCGTTGTGATGAAATGAATGACCCGCACATCGAAAACGGCCGAAGCGACTCTGAGAATCCCGGATATTTGCTCCTCTTCCGTGGAAGAGATTGGGATGAACAACTGGCTCCGGAAAACATGCTTGAAGTCATGAATCGCTTTCAGAGCTGGTCTGACAACCTCGCCAAAGCTGGCAAGGTCAAAGGCGGCCAGGCCTTGTCGCGAACCGGGGCGGTCATTTCCGGCCGGCACGGGCACGTGGTCGTCGATGGTCCGTTTGCCGAGTCGAAAGAAGCGATTGGAGGCTACCTTTTTCTACAGGTCGATACCTTGGAGGAGGCGATGGCGATCGCCAAGACTTCACCCGGCCTCGATTTCGGCGGCTCGATCGAAGTCCGGCCAGCACTCGCGGAATGCCCTTGCTTCAAACGCATCAAGCAACGCCTTGGCTTGGTGGAAGCGTGATCAACAGGCTCCTAGAGGCAATCTACGGAACACTTTCGCTCGCCCCGACGGTTGGCTTTTGCCCTGGCGGCACGGGTTGCCCGAAGAAGTCCCTGCCGCCATTGCTCTCGATGGGTTGGCCGGAGAAGCGGCCTGTTGGCCCGCTCCACTGATAGCCGGCCAACGAGCCAAAGCCTCGGCCACCGCTGCCCGGTTTGGGGAGCGCAGGCCGGTCAGTCAGGATGTCCGGATCCGCGGGAAGATTGGCGCACTGGCCATAAAAGAGATTGTGGCGGAAGACCGTGCCGTTGGCTTTGCCCAACTCGACGCGCGCGGCGCCCTCGACGTAGAAAATGTTATTGAGAAATTGGGCGCCGTGCGCCTTGCCGCCTTCCCATTCGGAGAACAAGACCAAAGGCAGGCTTTGGGCCGGTCCGAGGTAGATCGTGTTGTTGTAGACCAGGGTATTGGTCGCGGCGCCGCCGAAATGGAAAACGCGCGCGCTATTGATGCCGTCTCCCTGGCTGATGTTGTAGCGAATCACAGTATCCTCGTTGTAGGAGTTGCCGGGAGCACAAATGAGCATGAAACCGCCTTCGTTGTCGTGGCTGTAGTTGTATTGAAACAGGGACCGTCGGCAAAGGAAGTCCGAATCAAAACCCTGACCGTCCTTGATTCCCTTCATGCCTGAGACTTCGTTGAATTGGATGAGGGTGTCGTCGCTGTCGAACGGCCAAATGCCAGCCGCGCCGTCATCACAGCGCCTGCGTCCTCCATGCAGAGCGTTGGATTCGATGATGGCGCCATCGCTGCCCCAGACCTTGATCCCATCGCCGCCAATGTCCTCCAAGAGATTGCTCCGAATGACCACTCCCAAACTCCGGGTGCCGTTGCTCGTCCGCTGACAAATGCCATTCCGATCGGTTCGAACGACATGACATTGCTCGATGACCAGGTCTTGAAAGCGGGAGTTGTTGCCGCCTCGACTTTCAAAATAGATGCCGCAACCTTCCTGGTCTTTGCTCAGGTCGCCATTGACGTCGTGGACAAAGAGATCGCGCAGGTGGATATGACGCATGAGTCCGCCCCCGTCCGCCACCACCCGCACGCCCGTCCGCCACGGCTCGCGATTGGTCCCATGATTCGTGATCTCCAGGCCTTCAAGTTCGTAACCCTCCACATTCCGAAGCAGGACCGCGTCCAAATAGTGCCCGCCAGCCGCGATCCGGGGCCGCGGCCCCGGCCCGTAGTGACTGATCGTGATCAGCGGCGCTTGGCCGTTTTGCCGCATCCCGGAACCCTGCGGCCGCAATTGCCCTGCATATTCACGATCCGCTTTGAAAAATAGCTTGTCTCCAGCCTGAAAGATCTGGCGGTTGACGCGCAGCAGGCTCTTCCAGGGCCGCTGCGGGGTGGCACCGCTGCTGGCGTCATCTCCGGATTGAGCGTCGACATAGTAGGCCGCGGCGTTGATCTCGGGCAGAACCGACCGAGCGGAGAACGAAACCAGAATCGCGGCGAGGCCGGCGTAACGATTCAAAAACGGACTCATAAGACAACGACTGACTGTCACGATATAAGGCCTTAGCGCAACGGCAAGCCATAGGAACTCGCCAGGGCGATCAGCTAAGTCGGAGCAGACAGCCAGGGTCAGCTTGTCCACGCGGATTGCTTGGCTGGCAAAGCGTCCGACAACGCGGCGTCCGTTTATTGACGTAGTCGATAGAACACCGCCGGCCCAGTGGCCGGCAGCGTCAGAGTGAACCGATCTCCCGCCGTGACCGGGACATTCGGGACCGGCTGCCAGGTCCCACTGGGAATGCTGCTGGCTGTTTCCAGGCGCCAATTGCCGGCTGCGGGCCAGGACAGATCGACATTGTTCGCTGACCGCGTGATTTCGAGGCGGGCAGGAGAGGTGGCAATCCCATCGTTGCGCGCGGTCAGCGTCAATCCGCCCGAATTATCTGAGGTCAAGGTGTAGTTGAAGCCCGCTGCCAGGCCGGCAATGTCCACATTGGCGAAGTTCCCGGTTATGCCCGCGCCCGCTTTCAGGAGAGCGAACTGTTGGCCGTTGCGCGGGGCAAAGGCATCGGTAAAGGCGATGGCCAAGGTGCCGCTAAGGGTTGCTTGGCCGGTAATGTTTAGCACATCGTATTGACTGTCCGCGGCCGGACCGGCCACTTCCATTTCCAAACGTCCGTCCGTCTGGACGTAATTGCCTTCGATCGTCAGAGTGCCTGGTGAAGCGCCTGGGGAGAGCGTGCCGCCGTTGGTCACCTCCACGTTGCCGTCAACCCGACCCACGCCGGACAATCGACCGCCCGGCCCGACGCGAAGCGTGCTTTCTGGCGGATACTCAACGCTTCCCACCTTGATCCTGGCGCCCGCTATTTCGAGCCGTCCACTACGACCGATGACGACGTTGGTGCCGGCGCTCACAAACGCGCCTGATCCTCCGCGGAAGACGGTGGGACCTGCTGGCTCTCGGGTGAAGCCGATTTGGAGATCCTCCCGCGCCTCGATGGCTGACAAACTGCCGGCTACCTCGACGGTGGCGGACCCGGTTGGCCGGGCAAACACCAAGACGTGGAGGGCGTGGAGGGCGCCGCCCCCTTTGACGGTCGCCAAGGCTTTCGAACCCGCACCGCCGCCTATGATCGCTGGTTGGGGCGTGACGATGAAAGCGTCGCGATCGATGACCAACTCGCCATTGGAGCCACTGTAAATCCCAACGCTCAAACCGGCGGCCGGGCGCGCCTCAGCGATGTTGGACAGCTGCAGGCGACCGCGCCCGTCCTCCGCGCCGACGTCGATGCGCTCCGATCCCATTAAGGCCGTGCCGCCGCCTTCGAGCGAGACGTAATTGTCGGCTTGAGAACGGCGGCCGATGACCAGGCGGCGGACCACGCCTTGGGCTCCGCCTTGCAGGAGGAACGTGCCGCGCCCACCGTCCCCGACCACCATTTCGTTGAGCACTCCGAGGATCGAGCCTTCGCCTGAAACCGTGACCCGGTTGTCGAGGCCGGATTGGCCCAGGAGCAAAGTGCCCGTTTCCAACTCAGCCGCCGAGTCGATCTGGATCGTGCCTTTGCCTAGGCGGCCCACGATCATCATGGTTGGCCGCAGGTTCGCCGCCGAGGCGAAGTCAACCAGGCGCAGGGTCCCTTCGCCGCCGGCATCTGATCCCAAGCGCACTTCGCTCGCAAGTGAATCGATCAGGTTCCCGCCGCCGCTGACGGTAAGTGTGCCGGAGCCGGCTCCGCCGATGAGTAACGCGCCCCCCGTTGGCGAGATGATCTCCCAGCTGGAATTGGGTCCGCTCACGTCCGCTTGTCCCCTCGATCCCGCAAAAATGCCAAGTCCACTCGTTGCGCTGATGACGCTGCCGCCGTCGCGAATGGTGAGCGTGCCTTCGCCGGCCTGACCGATGGCCAGCGGACCGGCGACGTGCGCGAGACTTCCGGCTCCGCGCACTGTTAGGCTGCCAAAGCGGCCGGCGATGTCTCCGAGGAACGCTTCGCTCGCGGACATCGTCCCTCCATTCAAGATCGAGATGCCCGAGTTCGCCGACAGGGTCCCTGTGACGTTGAAGCTGCCTTTGTCTTCGGCCAGGACACTGCCAACATCGAGCTGCGCTCGCCCCGCCTTCAATTGGCCCCCTTGCCGCACTTGCACCGAACCAAGGTAACTTAACAGACCGGTCGCTTCGAATTTGCTGCCTGCCCCGGCCACGACAGTGACGGCCCCAAACTCACCCGGACGCACTTCCGTCGCGACTAGTGAACCGCCGCTGAGTATGTTCATGTCAGCGCCGTTGTTGACGAAATTGCCGGTGACGGCCCAGCTGCCGCCGGTCTCGATTGTGGTGAACTGGCCGGTATGAAAGCCTTCGGCGGATCGGATCTTAGCGCCCGTCGCGATTCGGCCATAACCACTGAAACGTCCGTCGGTCGTTAGTTGGGACCCGTTGCCTTCGGCATCGACATAAACGCCCTCCGTGGCGGGCAGACGAGCGCTGCCGCCACTGCGGAGGACGATCTGGCAAAAGGGCAGGGTAGCGCTGTGAGTCCAACTGGCAGCCAGGCCGTCGATCACAACCTTGAAGCCGCCCTGCGAGGTGTCCAAAACTTGCGATGTGAGCGACGCGCCGTTGCGAATCACGAGTTCGCTCGGCGGGGAGCTGCTCTGGGGCTGAAGCGTCATAATGTCCGCGAGCAAGCCGTCCACAATGCTCTCCGTGCCCAGCTGCCACAAGTGCAGGTCGAGCAGGCCAGTGCCGCGAAACGTCAGCGGAGATCCTTGCCCAAAGAGACTTTGCACCGTGTAACTCCCGCTGATTTCAAACTCAGCGGTTCCGCTGACCAATTCGCGAGTTGCCTGGTCACCGCTGACCAGCACGGTCGGAGCGCCGCTGATGCTGGCATCGTCAGCTGCGCCCGGAAAGCGGGTGTGGGCTGGGTAATTCGGGCCGTGCCAGCTATTGGGATCATTGAAAGCGCCGCTGGATACACCTGACTCCCAGCTGAAACGGTCACCCCGCGCTGGTGGCGCGGTCAGGGGAATAAAAGTGAGCAGTGGCCAAAGCAACCAACGAGAAGCGGATAACACAGGTTTCATGCCTTCGGGCAAGGGAAAGATATCGAGGCCAGCCAGCCGCACAACTCCTAAAGTCGCTGCCGCCACAGAGGGCAGGTCGCAGCCGGCAGCCAGATGAATAGGTTCGGACGGGTCGCAAGTGGTCACGATTGCAATCGGCAAGAGATGATGAAGCTTGGACGAGCGATTGCCCTGGACGAAGCTGGCAACGTTCTCATCGAAGGCGGCCCTCCCGAGCGGTTGCTGCGCGATATCCTCATCGGGGGCCAATTCACTCAGGTGGATGGAGTGGCTCGTCCCGGCCTGGTTATCCCAGTTCCATTACTCATCTGGCGGACAGGATTGTTGAGTCAGTCCGCGGTCCCCCGGGCACAGAACTCGCCCAATGAAGGACAAGCTGGCGCTGGGTGCGTTCTGGCCCGACATTGGTCGACAACCATGTGAACCGGGAACACTTCCTAAAGAAAGCCGAAGATCGCGACGTGCTCTGGGACATCGTTGTCATCGGTGGAGGCGCGACCGGCCTGGGAGCGGCCGTCGACGCGATGTCGCGCGGATACCAGACACTCCTGCTCGAACAAGATGACTTCGCCAAAGGCACTTCCAGTCGGAGCACGAAACTCATTCACGGGGGCGTCCGGTATTTGCGTCAGGGAAACGTTGCCCTGGTGGCGGAAGGGCTGCGGGAAAGGGGACTGCTGTTGCGCAACGCTCCGCACCTGGTGCACGACCGCCCCTTTGTTGTGCCGACCTACAACCGGTGGCAAGGCGCGCTTTACGCAACCGGTTTGAAGGTGTATGACGCCCTCGCCGGACGCCTTTCGATGGGCAGCTCGCGCTTCCTTTCGCGGGCACAAACGAGCGAGGCCATACCTAATCTGGCCGCGCAGGACCTGCGCGGCGGCGTGCTCTACCACGATGCGCAATTCGATGATGCGCGGCTGGCGATCAGCTTGGTCCAAACCCTCGCTGAGGGCGGAGGGACGCCCCTCAATTATATGAAGGTGAGCGAGCTGTTAAAGAGGTCGGGGCGGATTAGCGGCGTTCGGGCGATCGATATCGAAACCTGTCGCGCCTATGAAATCCGTGCCCGCGCGGTCATTAATGCCACCGGCGCCTTTGGCGGCGAAATTATGCAGATGGATGCCTCTGCAGCGACGCCCTTGCTTACCCTGAGCCAGGGGATTCATCTGGTCTTGGATCGTGACTTTCTCGGCGGAGATGCGGCACTCATGGTGCCGCGAACCGACGATGGCCGTGTGCTCTTTGCCATTCCCTGGCTGGAGAAGGTCGTCCTTGGGACCACTGATACACCCGTAACTGGGGCCTCGCTGGAGCCGCAGCCGCTCCCGGGTGAAGTGGACTTTCTCCTGGCGCACGCCGGTCGTTACTTGACGCGCGTCCCTGGCCGCGCTGACGTCCGCGCCGTGTTCGCAGGCTTGCGTCCCTTGCTCAAGCCTCCCAGCGCTCGCCGGACGGCGGCAATCGCTCGGGATTACGCGGTCACGATTTCTCCGTCGGGCCTGGTGACGGTGACCGGCGGCAAGTGGACTATCTATCGCCGCATGGGAGAGGCCGCCATCAACGCGGCTGTGGATGTGGGCAGGCTCGAGCGGCGCCCCTCGTCGACAGCCGTCAGCCGGCTTCACGGCTGGATTGACTCTGTCGACCGCGCGGATCCGCTCAGCGTCTACGGCTCCGACGGGCCGGCCATCCGAGACTGGATCAAAGCGCGACCCGACTTTGGCCAGTTGCTCCACCCGCGATTGCCTTACCTGAAGGCGCAGGTTGTCTGGGGAGCACGGCATGAGCTGGCCCGGACGGTCGAGGACATCCTGGCCCGTCGCACGCGCTGCCTGTTCCTCGATGCGCGAGCCAGTATGGAAGCGGCGCCGGCAGTGGCGGAGTTGCTCGGACCGGAACTAGGGCGGGATACTGCTTGGCAGCAGGCGCAGGTGCGCGCTTTCAGCGCTCTCGCTCGCCGTTATCAGCTCCAGGCATCGTAGTCGACGCGGTAGTGGAATGGGCTGCAGCCGTTCGATTCTGGCGCGGGCCAGGTGGCGAAGTGGTCGATCACCCCAGTTGGGACGCTCGCGGCGCATCCGAAAGCAGACCTCGGTTTCCACATTAACCTGGGCCCCTGGCGGAAGAGCACGACGTCCGCATATCGGATTTGCCGAATGAGGCTGGCTTCTGCTACGCTGCGGCTGTTCAACTTCATCTTGACGTTTCAAAATGAGAACAAATCGTTCTCGCGGTAACCGGGCGGCAGCGCTGGTCGACTTCCTCCAAAACGTCGCGCGCTCGAGCTTGAGGACGGTGCCCGGGCGAGGCTGTGGCATGATCGCGCTGTTGCTCGGGATGGCAGGTGCCGCCCGCTCCGCTCCTGCGGTCGGCTCTGGTGTGGTTGACGAATTGTCCCACCGCGACGCGTGGGTGCAGGCGGCGTTCGAACGTTCGTTGGCCGGCGGGTTGCCGTTTTCTTTCAACTATGAGGGCCGTCCTTCTTCCGAACTGCTCTCGTCCTGGGACCGGCAAGAAGGGCAGAGGCGCCTCGATGAAAGTCGCACCGAACACAGCATCACTTGGACCGAGCCATCGAGCGGCCTCGTGCTGCGGTGCGTGGTGTTGGAATACACCTTCTATCCCACCGTCGAGTGGACTTTGTCATTTAAGAACACCGGGACGAAGGATACCCAAGTCATCTCGGACGTTCTTGCACTCGATGCCACCTTGGGCCGCGCTGAATCGGGGGAATTCCTGTTACATCATCTCGCCGGCAGCACCGCCACCATCGCAGATTACCGGCCATACGAAACGAGGCTGGCGCCGAATGCGAATCTGCGCCTGGCGACCGCGCGAGCGGACGGGGAAGCGATGCGTGCTGGCCTTATTTCAATCTGGAGTGGGGCGCCGCTGGAGTGATCGTCGCGGTGGGATGGCCCGGCCAATGGGCCGCGAGTTTCGCGAGACAACGGGCCGGGTGTGCGCATTCGCGCTGGTCAAGAACAGACTCACTTCAAGTTGTTGCCCGGGGAAGAAGTGCGGGGGCCGCTGATGGTGTTTGCAGTTTTGGCAGGGTGACTGGATTCAAGGCCAGAACGTCTGGCGTCGCTGGATGCTGGCACACAACATCCCACGTTTGAATGGCAAGCTGCCCCGCCGCTTTTGCCGGGCGGCAGTTCCAATCAGCTGAACGAGATGCAGAATGCCAATGAGGAAAATCAAAAGCAGTTTATTGACGGCTATCTGGACCACGGCGTCCCGATCACTTTTTGGTGGATGGATGCGGGTTGGTATCCTTTTAAGCAAGGCTGGTGGAATACCGGCACTTGGGAGCCGGACTCCAACCGTTTCCCCAATGGTCTGCGGGCGGTCACAGGCCATGCTCATCGGCGTGGGGTGCAAGCGCTCGTCTGGTTTGAGCCGGAACGCGTGCAGGCGGGGACCTGGCTCTATCTGCACCACCCCGAATGGCTGTTGGGGAAAGAGGGCGACAGAAGCTTCTCGATCTGGGCAACGAAGCCGCCCGCCGCTGGGTCATCGAGCATACAGACAACGTCCTGCGCGAACAGGGCATCGACATCTATCGCCAGGACTTCAACATGCCTCCGCTGGCTTACTGGCGCGCGCACGACGCGCCCGATCGGCAAGGCATCACCGAAATCAAACACATCACCGGATACCTCGCTTTCTGGGACGAGTTGCGCCGGCGCCATCCCGGCTTGCTCATCGATACGTGCGCATCGGGCGGCCGCCGCAACGACCTTGAAACCTTGCGCCGCTCCGTGCCGTTGCACAAAAGCGACATGGAATATCCCAATCTCACTTCCAAACAAACCCAGTTTTACGGCCTGGCGTTGTGGGAACCTTTCTTCGGCGCGCCGGTCTATCCCGCCGAACGCGTCGACGTTTATGGATTTCGTTCCGGCATCGCATGGCTGACCGGGTTGGGATACGATACCCGCCGCGATGACCTGGACTACGCGCTGCTTCGCAAGTTGGTGGCGCAACGCGAACAGGTCGTCCCGAATTACGAGGGCGACTATTACCCCTGACGCGATGGAGTTCGAATCCGACGCTTGGATCGGCTGGCAGTTCGACCGACGCGAGGTCGGGAAAGGGGTCGTGCAGGCTTTCCGACGCCCGCAGAGTGCTTACGAAACGGCCCGCTTCAAATTGCGCGGGCTCGAGCCGCAATCGACCTATACCCTGACGAATTTGGATCTGCCTGGCACGATCGAGATGTCGGGCAATGAGCTGTCCGAAAACGGCTTGCCGGTTGCCATTACGAATCAACCTGGCGCGGCCGTGATCCTATACTGGCGGGCGGCGCATTGAGCCGCTTCTGACGATGAATGCGATATTGCCCGGCCGCCTCGGATCAGCTTTGTTCGCCCTGGCCTTGATGTGGACCGCTCCGCTTACCGCGCGGCGACGGACACGGATCCGCAGCTCCACTTTCGGCCAGCCGCCACCGGGGGCTGAATTCGAGACCGGCATGCTGCGGGGGGCCTTGCATGCCGGCGGCAAATCGCTCGGCCTGACTTCCGTGACGCATCTTCCTTCCGGCAGGAGGATCGACGCGAGCAATGGGCTCTTCAGTCACTACCGCATTTTCACTCAAGGCACGCGCTACGGCGGCGGCGCCTGGGATTGGCCGGCCACGGCGCGCCTGGCTTCGAACGGCGTGGTGGACGTGCATTGGCTGCCCGCCTCGAACCGGCCCTTCGACCTGGCGGCGCGGTATCGATTGCGGGCGCCGGATGTCGTGGAAGTCGAAACGACTGTTCTGCCCTCCACGAATCTCCCCAGCTTCGAATCTTTTCTCGCCAGCTACTTTAGCGACGGGTTCACGAACTCCGCCGTCTACGTCGAGACAACCCGGGGCGATCAAATTATGGCCTGCTTGGAGCCCGTCTTGGCGGCTCATGGGATCTGGCAAGTCTTCCCGCGCGACGAGGGTGCCGTGAAAGTGCTGCGGGACGGACGATGGCGCCTTCCGCCCAACCCGGTGGAATGGACGGTAGGACCTCGTCTCAGCCGCCCGCTGGCCGTCCGTCGGGAACCGACCACGGGACTCTCCGTTGTTCTGCTGAGCGATCCCGCCGAGTGTTTTGCGGTGGCGTCGCCGCACCAGAGCGAACCGCATCGTTCCGTTTACTTCTCGCTTTTCGGACGCGACCTGGCCGCTGGACGCCCGGTGACCGCCACGGCTCGACTTTGGATCACGATGAATCCGACCGTGGACGAGATTCGCCAAAAGGAGGGCGAATTTCGGCAACCTCCGCCCTAGTCTCCACCGGCACGGGTGCCTTACGGCATAAGCTCCACACAGAACAGGTTCCCGGTCGCTTTGATGCCGTCGCGGATGTAGAGGCGGCCGCCAGCATACGCCGGGTTGCACCAGTTCAGACCACACACCTGAACGCGTCCCAATTCCCGAAAACCGCTGGGATCGGCGCCAAACTGGACCAATTCGCCTCCATCCGTCGCGACAAGAATCTTTTCTCCCATCGCAATAAACGAAGCGTGGGCGACGTCAGCCGATGTCGTGAAGTACCCTTCCTTCGACCACGCGAGTTTGCCCGTCTCGACCTCGGCGCAGAACAGGTTTTTGGTCGGACCCAGTCCGTAGAGATGCCGTCCTACCGCCACGGGGCTGGAGAAGTTCATCGCCAGTGCCTTGTTGGTCCAGACCCAATCAGCCTTCAACCCCTCTCCGGTTGACGACACTTTAACGCCGATAAGCCCGGCTCGATAAGATCCCGCCAATATCCAATCATTGACCGCCACCGGAGTGGCGCAGTGGCGCCCATACGACGTCTTGAACGGCACCCTCCAAAGCAGTTTGCCATCGTCCAAACCGAGCCCGATCAGACCCTCCACGGTGAAGCAAACCGCCTGTTCGATCCCGCCGAGGGTGGCTCGGATCGGCGCCGCATACGCCGCCAGATCATTCTGAGATTTCCAGAGGACTTGTCCGGTGATCTTATCAAAACAGACGACGCCCGCTCCGTTGGTGCCCCCGACGCACGCGACTAGTCGCGTGCCGGCGATTAGGGGCGACGCGGTATACCCGTGCTCAGCGGCCCCGGGAATCTTGCTGTCCTCTCCCAAAAACGCCGCCCCGAAATCGTTTCGGTAGTTAACCCGCCAATGTCGCCGGCCACTGGCCACGCTCAGGCACTGCAATTCGCCCAAACCCGACTGGGCATAGATCCGATCGCCGTCAACGATGGGCGTGCAGCGCGGGCCGGGCGGCCCTTGCTCATCTTTGAACACTGCATCGATCGGAGCGCTCCACAGTTGCCGGGAATCCTGCGCGTCAATGGCATGGAGCGTTTCGCGCCCGGCCTGATTGTCGAAGTAGAAGACGCGTCCGTCCGCCACGACTGGCGAAGCAAGCCCTTCGCCCGTTCTCAGCCGCCATACCAAGCGCGGTTCCGTCGGCAAAACGGCGGGAGTGCGGGCTCCGGGGGTGACGTGTCCGGTGCGCTCCGCGCCACGCCACTGCGGCCAATCTTCGCCCCCGAGCGGCTTGGACAGGCCGCTGACGCCCAGAGCGACCAGACACCAAGGCCATGGCCAACGCCAAGCGCCATACCAACGGGAAATCCGCATGGGCGCAACCAGATCGGGTTCCCACTCCCGTCAAGACTGCAGTGCGGAGCGGAGCTTGGTGTTGGCCCGAATCGCCATTCGTGGCGAGCGAAGGCGGCGCGCATCGGCCTCAGACCGTTTAATCAGTTCGTTCCCCGGAGCGCTTTCACGAAGTGCACGTTGCGGCCGACTTCCCGGAAGCCGAGTGCGACATGGGCGCCGATGCTGTCCGCATGTTCCAGTTCGGCGTCGCTCGCCAGTTCGCGATATCCATTGCCATAGGCCCAGTTTTCGGCAAAGCGAATCAGCTCTCGGCCGATCGACCTTCCTCTCCAGGCAGTCTTCACATACCAGCCCTCAAGATAGGGCACCGGCGCCGCTGCTGTTCCTTCGACATGGTCGACGCGAACCGAGATTTCGGCGAAGCCGACCAATTCGCCGTCCGCCTCGGCGACGATGACAAGACCGGGCGATTGCAGGAGTTGCTTCACCTCCAGCTCGTGTCGCGCTGCGGGACAGTCCGGCCACAACTCGGCGCGCATTTGCGTCCAAGCGTTGGCGTCGTTCTGAGCAGCTGCGCGGATTCGGATGCTCATCGCGGCAGACTAGCGAAAGCTCCGGGACTTGCCGAGGGGATAAGCAATCATTAATCTCTGGATCACCGATGAAATCCCTCCGGCTGCTCCCGTTTCTTTTGGTGAGCCTTGCAACTCCCGAACAGGCTTTGCCCCAGCTGGCCAGTGAGCCCTCCCGGCGCCAAAGCCAGCCCGGTCCGGAAAATCGCAATGACGCCTACTACCGGCTCGGTCCGGATTCCCTCCCTCTCGATGGCGTCCCGAAAGGCAAGTATTCCGAGGCGAGAGTGATTCAGAGCAATGTGTATCCCGGGACGCAGCACACTTACTGGGTCTATGTGCCGGCGCAGTATAACCCGGCGCAACCTGTCGCGGTGATGGTTTTTAACGATGGCCAGGCTTTCATGAAGGACACGGGCGACGTGCGAGTGCACCATGTCCTCGACAACCTGATCTATCGGCGCGAGATCCCGGTGATGCTCGGCGTTTTTATCAATCCCGGGCGGCGGCCTGACCAACCGGAGCCGCCGGAACCCGGAGGCGGCTGGGGTGACCGGACGACCAACCGGCCGGAGGAGTACAATTCCATTCATGACAAATACGCTCGGGTGATCGTCGAGGAGTTGATGCCCGCCTTGCGCCGGGAATACAACCTTTCCCCGGATCCCGAGATGCACGGCATCGGCGGAGCCAGCTCCGGCGCCATTGCGGCTTTCACGGTCGCGTGGCATCGCTCTGACCAGTTCCGCAAGGTCTTCAGCTTTGTTGGCAGCTTCGTCAACCTGGGCAACCGGCAAGGTCACACCCTTTCCGACCTCGTGGCGCAGCAGGACAAGAAGCCGTTCCGGATTTTTCTGCAGGACGGGCGCAACGACAACCGCGGACGGGCCGAGAGTTCGACCGACCGCGATTGGTTCTTTAACAACGTGAAGCTCGCTGATGCCCTGATCAAGAAGGGCTACGACGTGAATTACACCTGGGGCATCGGGAACCATGGGCAAAAGCAAGGCGGCGCCATCTTTCCCGAGATCATGCGTTGGCTCTGGCGTGATGCTACGGCTGTTTCCACCGACCGAAACGACCTGGTCGAACGTTCCTTTCGCGCCCCGGTCGCGGAACTGGTCCACCCGAGGGCGGGTTCGCTGGGATCTGCCCCTAAGCCCTGAACACGCCTCGGCACTTTCGGGCCGCGGCGACCGCAAACAAGGCCAGCCCGCATGCGACGGCGGCGGCGGCCGGTTCCGGCACGATCGTAATTTCGGTCTCGGGCAGAACCAAACCGTTTACGGTCGCGCCTTGCGCATCGGCGAACGACGTTCCAACGAAGCTCAGGGCGAAGGGTCCGCCAAGCGGAACGGAGTTGAAGTTTAGGGTGGCCAAAGTCTTCCGTTCGCCCGGGTCAAGTGACACCGGGGAGAGCGCGAGCACGCTCCAGGTCTGGCTGCGCGGGTCGGGCGTGCCCACAGCGAACTGACCGAGGGGATTGCCTGTGAAGAGCGTGTTAAGGCCGGAGAGCAAGTCAACTCCGCTGGCCGGTTGCGGGCTGGAAGGCAAGGTCGTATCCATGGTCGGCCCGGCAGTCCCGCCGCCAATCGTGACCGAGAAGTTCACCCCGCCCAGGGAGAGGGCGTCATTGCCTTGGTTGACAACTTCGATGATCAAAGTCGGATCCGCGACCGAAATACTCGAGACAGGCACCTCGATGACGAGTTGTGCCCGAACGGAGAAGGTCGAGAGCAGCGTCAGTCCGGCTGTGAAAAATCTCGCGCGGCCGGCGGCTCTGCGGACAGACCGCGGTGGGCCGTGAAAGGCCTTGAAAGCGAAGCGGCCGAGGGCAAGAAGAGTTCGGTTGCGAAGGTGTTGAATAGGCAGAGAAGCGTTCATCGTATGTGGTGAAGTGGTTTCGGGATAGCGCGGGGACTCGAATCCATCTCGTTGAAGTCAAAAGCGATCGGCTTACGGGTGGGCTTCGGCCAGGCGGAAGAAGCCGGTTTGACCAGACGGATCCACCGGCAATTCGACCTCCAGAACGCCTGCAGCGTGCGTCCGGACGGCTTCCGCCGGGACGGGGTGCCATTCCGTGGCAGCAAGGCTCTTCGCTGTCCAAACGGTGAAAAGGCGCGGCGAATCCGGCCAAAGCCACAGTCGCGCTCGACCTCCCTCCAGGGACTCGATCGTGCACGCGACGATCCGGGACGGACGGAAGAACCCGGTGTTGATCGGGACGGGCGAAGCGACCGACAACTTGCCGGCGATGGTCCTGGACAATGTCGTTGTTGGTCGGCCGTCTGCCGTGGCAAGAGGGCGCCCGAGCAGCCCGTTGGCGGAAGACGAGGTATTGATGAGCTGAAGGGCCGCCGCCCCAGCGGTCAGATGGTTCATAGCCAGCAAGGCGTCCTGCACTAAGGCCTTCTTGTCGCGATCGAAGTCATACGGGTTCTCGATCCCGGCGTTGGCGCTTAAGTGGTTCATCACGCGCAGGGCGTCCTGCACGAGGACTTCGGCTTTGCCGGCGGCGTCGCCTGTTTCCCCGACGGCATTGCCAAAATAGAAGACGTCGTCGGTTCCCAACCCGAAGTTTTCGCCCGCTTTGGCTCTGATCTGGAGCCACGCTCCTTCGATTTGATGGGCCGGCCAGGTCAGGGTGAGGCGATCCGATCCGTTCGTGCCCGCTCCCCACCGCACGCTGATGGACGCGGGCGGTGGCGCCGAAGGCCACGTTCCCGGTTCCCCAGCCTTGCCGGTCTTGAAAACAAAGTCGCTCGCGGTTGGGACGCCGCTCAGCTCCGTGACATCCATGATGAGGCCGTTGATGCCTTTGCTGTAGCTGGTGTAGTTTGCGAACGTCGCCTGACTGCCGTTCAGCAGGGCGGACTTGTCTGGAGCGATGGCCTGATCGTCTTGGGAATTGGCGGCCGGGTTATTGCCATCCCAGGCTGAGTCATTGTAGAAGACCCAGCGGCCGACGACGGACGATGGCAATTGGCCGACGTATCCCGAGTTATTCTCGATCGAATGAGCAGTGTTCCCAGCGAGACCACCTACTCCTCCCAGACTGGAAACCATGCTGTAAGGGCCGCCGGTGGCAGTGCCTCCTCCGGCGTCGATTGCTTCGATGGTGATCTGATAGCTGCTACTCGTCCGAACCGCTCCCTGGAGAGGGCAGCATAGGACGACGAAGGCAAAAGCGGACTGGAGGAGTTGCGGCCGGTTCATGCTAGTGGTGGAGTTGTTCCTGCTGTTCTGGAGCTTGGCTTCGGTCCCTCACGGGCGGGGCGCCAACCGGCCTTCGAGCCGGCCAAGGCGTTCGCGCAATTCGGCGATTTCGGTGTCTTTGCGGCGAAGTGACTCTTCGAGTCTGTCAGCCAAGCCTTGGATGGCGGCAAAGGCAACGCCATCCGCGTCCACAGTCGCGATGTGTTTGTCGTCCGCGCCCAAACCGAACGCGGCGTAGAAGTCCTGCGCCATGGGCCCGAGGTGAGTATCTGCCGGAGCGGATTTGAAGTTCCACTGGCTAATAGGCAAGGCCCTAATTTTCGCGAGAACCTCGTCCGAGTCGACGAGCCTGAAGTTCTCCTTGGTGTTCCGATCGCTCGTGGTATTGAAGGCGCCCGCGCGGATTTCGCCATTCACTTCCAGCTTGGCGGAAGGTGTCCCAGTGACGCCGATGCCGACTCTCCCCTCATTGGGATTCAACAAAAGATGGCCGTAGGCGCTGCCGCTCGAAGCGATCGCTTGGATGTAGCCAGCGCCGTTCCGGGCCGCGGTCAGGCCGGCGGCGAGCACGGTCTCCCCGCCGCCCACAGTATCGCCACCCAGGAGCAAAGCATCGCCGGATCCGGCCGCCGGCCTCACATGGAGAGCCGCTTGAGGATGGGAGTAGTTGATCCCCAGGTCGCCCGTCACGGTGAGATGTCCAAAGAAGGCGTTGTCCTCATCGAGGCGAGGCACAGGCGAGGTTCTCCGCAAAGCGATGACATGTTTTTCACCGGTGCCGATCGCCCTAACTCCAGCCAGACCGACGGGCACATTCATCTGGCCTTCGTCGTTTTGGCCCCAGCCAACTACCGTGCCGTCTGCCCGGATGGCGAAGTTGTAACCATTGCCTGCGGAGATGGCGACCACGTGCGCCAGTCCCGCTGGCACCTCCGCCTGGCCCAGGCCATTGTTACCCCAACCGACAACCGTGCCGTCGCGTTTCAGGGCGAGCGTGTGAACGTCGCCGGCGGCGATCGCCACCACGTCGCTCAAGCCCGCCGGCGGCGTCGATTGGCCGTATTGATTGTGACCCCAAGCGACGACGGTTCCGTCCTGCTTTAAGGCGACGGAGTGAATGGAACTGGTTGCGATGGCTTTGACCCCGGTGAGGTTGGGCGGGACAGCTGTTTGCCCCGCGATGTTATCGCCCCAGGCGACGACCGTGCCGTCGGCTTTCAAGGCCAAAACATGGTAGATGCCCATGGCAACGGCGACCACTCCGGTCAGGTTGGCGGGCACGTCGGTCTGACCGTGCACAGTCGCGCCCCACACCACCACCGTTCCATCAGCCCGCAAGGCCGCCGTCGCATCCCAACAGGTGTCAATCGCCACTACCCCGGTTAAGTTCGCGGGCACGTTCGTTTGGCCGAAATCATTTTTGCCCCAACAAACGACGGTGCCGTCACTCTTCAGCGCCACGCTGTGCCGCCGCCCAGCCGCGACGGCCACCACCCCCTTTAAGCCGGCCGGAACAGTCAGTTCACCGAAAGCGTTCGCTCCGCCCCACGCGACCACGCTCTCCGAGAAAATGTTGTTGATATCAATGTTGCGCAGTTCGCTGGCGTCGCCCACGAACCGCGTCGCTTTGGCCGTCCCTTTCACTTCCAGCTCAGCCGACGGAGTATTCGTGCCGATGCCGACTCTCCCATCGAACACGCTCTCCCCGGTGAAACGCGGATCATTCGCGAGATTTTCCGCCGTCGTGGCGTGGTTGGCGTTTTCGGCGGCCAGGGCATAGCCGGCCGCGGCGAGTCGTTGGTCCGGATTGAGCAACTCGAAACCGTGTACGCCATCGCTGAACCAGACCCTCAACCGCACATCGGGGCCCTGAAAAACGCTCGCCGGAACGCTGGCCATATTCGGACGGGAGCTGTCTCCCAACAACACCGCGTACAGCCCCTTGTCCACCGGCAAAGCGACGGGCGCGTCAGGCACGCCATCGCTCGGGCTGACGTCCGCCGCGTTGCCCCACAAGAGAGAAGTTCCTTCCCCATCGACGAGCGCAAATTTGAATTGGCCGGTGCCCTGGAACGGCGCCCCATTCACCGTTACGCGCCCTTGAAAGTGGAGAAGGCCCGGCACAGGCGTTTGCGCCTGCGCCCCCGCGAGCGCCCACACCCAAAGCCCGCCAATGAAAAACCAAATCTTACTCGATGGTGGTTTGTTGTTCATGGTCATAGTCCTACTGGCTACTGGCTCAATGCGCCCTTTCAGCAGAAAAGCCGACACACGCGCGCAGACGAGTTTTGGCGGTTGGACGAACGGCGTGAGCCCGCGCTTGAGCGCGCTCCTTATGGAGCGTGGCCATGGGTCAGTGATGTGCGCGGCGACGACAGCTCAAACTAGTTCCTGATTATTGTGCCCGGCCCGGAATTGACCGCACGGGGCAGGGCAGATATGGTCGAAGCGGGTTTCTGGCAAAAATACATTTCCTGAACGCTGATCCACCAAGTCCCGCTGAGCGACTTTTGCCGCTGGTATATGATGAGCTGCGCCGGTTAGCCGCGGCGCGGCTCGCCAACGAGGCCCGCTGCGACACGCTCCAGCCAACGGCGCTCGTCCACGAAGCCTGGTTGCGCATGAGCGGGGCGAATCAGGTCACATGGCAAAACCAAGGCCATTTTTTTGCGGCGGCTGCCCAAGCCATGCGCCGGATCCTGATCGATCGCGCCCGCAGCCGAGGCCGACAGAAGCGGCAAGGAGGTCAACGGGTTGATCTGGATGACCTGCAACTTTCGGTGGCTTCGCCCGATGAACGGCTCCTGCTGGTTGAAGAAGCGTTGGAAAAGCTAAATGCGGAGGACCCGGAAAAGGGCCAAATCGTCGTGCTCAAGTTTTATGGGGGCCTGACGAACGAGGAAGTGGCCGCAAGTCTGCAGATCACCGAGCGGACGGTCGAACGGAAGTGGGCCTTTGCCAAAGCGTGGCTGTTTCGGCAGATTCAAGAGTCCAGTTCTTCGGCCCCGCCGCCGCGGTAATCCCAATCTTGATCCCGCTCTTGCATTTCGCACCGGCCCGTCGACGTCGTCCCAAAAAAGGCCAGGACTGGGCGGCGAACTTTCGCTGTCGGCCTTTGCCGTCAAAGAACGCATTGAAGGGCAGATGAAAAAGTGCTCCCGGCCGCGTCGCCAGCGGAATGGCGCGTCGTGAAGAATCCCAATCAGCTCGAGGAACTGCTCTTCGAAGCGCTGCGGAGTTTATCCGAGCCTGAGCGGCGCCGCGCCTTTTTGGAAGCGGTGGGGCGGGAGGATCCCGATTTGCGGCGTCGCTTGGAGGGTCTGATCGTCGCGGCAGAACCGGCCAATTCGTTTTTTGGTGAGGCGGCCAGCGGAACGGGTGATCTGAAAGAGCTTCTCGAAGAACTGCAGGCGGAGGAAAGGGATGCCAGGTTTTTAGGCTCGGGGGCGGCCGCCGAAGCCAAGCGGGCAAAGCCAGGTGCGGAGTCAGATCCTGCCGATGACGGGCTGGACCTGGTGGGCGCCGCGATTGGCCGCTACAAGGTGCTGCAGAAGATTGGCGAAGGTGGTTGCGGGGTGGTTTACATGGCTGAGCAGGAGGAACCAGTGCGGCGGCGGGTCGCGCTGAAGATCATCAAGCTTGGAATGGATACGAAGCAGGTGGTGGCGCGGTTTGAAGCCGAGCGCCAGGCCTTGGCGATCATGGACCATCCCAATATCGCGCGCGTTCTGGATGGCGGCGCGACCGACGCCGGCCGGCCATTCTTCGTCATGGAATTAGTCCGGGGCATCAAAATCACCGAGTATTGCGATGAAAACCAACTCCCCACTCGGGCCCGGCTGGAGTTGCTCATCCAGGTCGCGCAGGCCGTGCAGCACGCCCACCAAAAAGGGATCATTCACCGGGATCTGAAACCATCCAATATCCTCGTGACGATCAACGATGGGGTGCCTGTGCCCAAAGTCATCGATTTCGGCATTGCCAAAGCCATCGAAGGCCGGTTGACGGACAAAACGCTCTTTACCGCCTTCGAACATCTCATCGGCACCCCCGCATATATGAGCCCGGAACAGGCGCTGATGACCAGCTTGGACGTCGATACGCGCAGCGATATCTATAGCTTGGGCGTCCTCCTTTACGAATTGTTGACCGGCAAGACCCCGTTTGACAGCCGTGCGCTCCTCGCAGCGGGCGTGGACGAAATGCGCCGCACCATTCGCGAGAAAGAGCCTTTACGCCCTTCCACCTGGTTGAGCAGTTTGGTTGACGTCGAACTGACCGCCACTGCCCGACGCCGCGCCACGACCGGTCCTACCCTCGTCCACATACTCCGCGGTGATTTGGATTGGATTGTGATGAAGTGTCTGGAGAAAGACCGAACCCGCCGATACGAGACGGCCAATGGACTTGCCAAGGACATCCAGCGCTTCCTCGAAAATGAACCGGTCGTCGCGCGCCCGCCGAGCCGGATCTATCGCCTGCAAAAGATGGTGCGTCGAAACCAGATGGCGGTGGTGGCCAGTGCCGGCGTGGCCCTGTCTCTTCTCTTTGGCTTGGCAGTTTCGACCTGGCTCTTTGCCCGCGAGACGGTCGCCCATGCCCAGGCCCTGCGGGCCCAGCGTCTGGCCGAACAGGAGCGAGCGAAAGCTGACCAGCAGCGTATCGCCGCCGAACACTTGCTCGCCCGCGAACGGATCGACGATGCCTGGGCGGCCCTGGGATTGGGCAACTATTGGGGAGCCATGGATGCTTTCACCGACGCCTTGCGCTTGGAGCAGGGCGACCCGCAACGGGCGGCGGTTCACCGGCTTAGACTGGCGTCGCTTGAGCCCCTCCGTCCCCCATTGTTGCGGCTTTGGTCGGTCGGCAGCGAGGTGACCTGTGCCGACATCGCTTCCGGTGGCGAGCAGATTGCCTTGGCCAGCCGCGCGGGGGGAGGTGGCCCAGCCGTGCGCGTGCTCGATCTCGCGACCGGCCGCCAGGTGAGCGGTCCAATGTCCCACACCGAACGCATCAACGAAGTCAAATTCAGTCCCGACGGCCGGCGCCTGGTCACAGCCAGCGACGATCGAACCGCCCGGGTCTGGGACGTTGGTTCCGGCAAGCCGGTCACCGAACCGCTCCGCCAGCCAGCCCCAGTGACGCTCGCTTCATTCAGCCCCGATGGAAGCCAGGTGGTTTTGGGCAGTTGGCAGACGTCGACTTTCAGCACCGGCAGTGTGGCGGTAGTCGATATCGCCAGCCAGGCCGTAGCGTATCAGCTCGACGATTACGGCCTCAATCTCAGCACCGCTGTCTTCAGTTCAAATCACGAGGTGGTCCTGGGCTGCCGCTCCCACCGGGCGGCGGTCGCCAAAGTGGACCATGGCCAGTATTGGGTCGTTCCAGACACCTGGTCCATGTCCGCGGCCGTTTTCCCGCCGGCCGGACGCACCGTCCTGCTCGGTGGTGCTTTCGGACCGAATGCCGCCGAGGGCGGAGCGCGACTCCTTGACCTGGAAACTCAAGATTGGGCCGGCCCGCGCTTGCCCCACGAAGGTCGTGTGCTGGCGGCGAGCTTTAGTCCGGACGGTCGCCGCATTGCCACCGGCGCCACCGATCGCACGGCCCGGGTGTGGGAGACGGAGCGGGGCCAGGCCTTGACTCGGCCGATGGCTCACCTCAGCTCCGTTCTGGCGGTTCGGTTCAGTCATGACGGCCGGCGCCTGCTGACGGTCAGCGCCGACCGGACCGCCCGAGTTTGGGATGCGGAAACCGGTCAACCAATTACCCTGCCTCTCCCCCATGCCGGAGCGGTCCTCCTGGCTCAATTCAGCCCCGACGATACTCAAGTCTGGACGGTCAGCTCCGATGGAACAGTCTGCGCCTGGGCAGCCCGACCCAAACTGGCTCCGCACCACACGCTTCGTCACGACACGCCCGTCTCCGCCATCCGGGCCGGTCCTCAAAACGCAATCATCACAGCCGACCGAACCCAGGTCAGCCTCTGGCAACCGTCCGACGGCAACCTCATTTGGCAGTCGCTGGCCGCGGGTTCTCACGATTGGCTCGGTGTGGCTGATTGGGCCGGCCCGCGCGTTCTGATCCATTCGCCCGATCAGTTCTGGGTCTTGAATGTTGACTCGGGCGAATGGCTGCCAGGCCCGAATGCCGGCCCGGGCCGGTCCTTGACCGGCATTCAATTCTGCCCGGGTGGCACCCATGCCCTGGTGCTGCCGGTTGGGACCTCTGCCGTGCTGGAGTTTGACACCGTCAGCGGACGGGTTACGCGCCGTTTTGAGGTCAATGCCCCCTTGGTCGTCTCAACCTTGAGCCACGACGGCGAAAAGCTCCTGGCCATTACTGACGACGGCGAAGCGTGCACCTGGAACTTTCGAACGGAGCGGCTCCAGCAAAGGGTCATGCTATCCTCGCGAATCAATCGACCGCTGTGGGCCAAGTTCTCGGCTGATAACCAACGCCTGCTGGTCCTCGGAGCGGAACACACCCTGGCCCTCTGGAACGCCACTAACCTGGCCTCGGCTCCCTTGACCTTTGCCCACGGCGCGCTGGCGGCTGAGTTCAGCAAAGACGGGCGTTGGGTCGTGACCGGCAATTCAGATGGCTTCGCCCGTATCTATAGTGCCAACACCGGAGAAGTCGCTGTGCCCGCTTTGCCGCATCTTGCCGCCGTCAACCAGGTGCAGTTCAGCCCCGACTCCCAATTGGTTGCCACCAGCAGCGAGGACGACATGGCCCGAGTCTGGGAGACGGCCACAGGCCAGCCGGTCACGCCCCCTTTGCCCCATCGCGCCGCGGTCGTAAGCATCGGTTTTGGCGCGGACAGCCGGTCCTTGCTGACCGGGTGTTGGGATGGACAGGGGTCCGTCTGGGAATTGCCGGCGCTGCCGGGGACAGATGCCGAATTGGTCGCAGCGTATAGTCGCCCGTCGAGTTCAATCGATCGAGCTCGCCAATGGGACCCCAGCGCCGGTTTCGAGCGCACCGTCAAGGCTTGGCACGATATTCACGATCTCTCTGGCATGGCACGCTTTCCTTCCCGGAGCGACCCATGAATCTCAAGGCCGCTCTGCCGTGCCAGTCGTTTCGCTGCGTGCCATTTGGCCACTCAGTAGCTCGCCTTGACCACGGTCATCCCTCCGTAAGCACGGCCGTGCTTATGAGGCCGATTTGACCTTTCTAAGTAGCAGCCATCCAATCCCTTCCAGGTAGTCATACTTCGTGGCCCCGGCGCTCGACACCCGTTCCAACTCCCGTCACTTCGGCGGTCCGACGAATGGCTTGATGCCGAGCAAATCAAACATGCCGCTGCGAATGCCCAGCCAGAGAAATCGCATGAATTTGTCGTTTGGCTGGCGGATGTAATCGACTCGGCCGCTTTTCAAGGTGGCTCCCGGCTCGGGCATGTTGCTGGTGCGCAAGATCAATTTATCGGCGACGAACGTTTTGACCCGGTTGGCGACGCCCTCTTCGCTGCCGGTTTTACGATCGAGGAGGGTAACGGCCAGGCCTTCATAGGCACCACGAAATAGCCCTTGCGCGTGTCCTTGTTCCACGCTGATTTCGACAGCGGCTTCGTGGACCTGGCCCGAATCGATCCGGGTGTGGCCAGCCACCATCAGAAACGGATTGAGGACCACCAGATCCATCGGATTGAGGGCCGCAGCATACTTGAACGAGCCGGCGGACGGGGAGACCGGGATCTCCATCGACCCTTTGAGGGTGCCCGCGTCCATCAGCCTGGTCCGGCCTTGGAACCGCATCGTCGCTCCAGGTGGGCCATGATTGCGGATACCTTCGCCCGTTATCTGCAGTTCCGCGAAGGGCATGACCCCGGGCTTTTGCCCCGCTTCGATCCGTTGGCTCATCACGATGCGGCTATTGGTCACGCTCAATCTCGTGAGTTCAATCGGGCGCTCAACCGCCGCGAGATACTCATTGAGCAGGCGCAACGGGACCGGCTCCGGATTGAGCGGCTTGTCTCGATTGAGGAAAGCGTCGAGAGTCGCATGGTCGACCTCAAATGCCGCCGCCCGGAAGGCCGTGCCGCGCAACAGGCCGGCAACGTCGATCCCGGTGAACAAGCCCTTCGGAAGTTCCACCTGCAGGCGCGCGCGCCGGAAAGGACGGGCAGCGAAAAAGGTCTCGTCGTCGACATAGGGCTGGATCCGGACCGCCCGGGCCTCAACCCGGCTGCCGGCCAGTGACGCCCGCAATTGGCCGCACTGCAACGCGTAGAGCGCATTGGTGAGCGTGAGGGTGACATCGGCTGCATCCAGCACCGCCTGATGAAGCAGGCGAAAGGTGCGATCTTGTCCGGAGATGCCGTTCAGCCAGGCCGCCCCGCTGATTCGGCCCCGGCCGATCCGGCTGCTCAATGCCCTTTGGGCTCGAGACTTCCAGGCTCAGCAGCGTCAAGCGGTTGTTCCACAGACTGTAACTGAGGCTGCCGATCTGGATGGAAAGGTTGGGATTGGCGGCTGCGAGCGCCTTCTCCAGGCGCGGTTTGCCATACCGTTGCAGGAGGGGGTTGATGGAGGCCTTGGCCAGCAGCAGAAGGATGATCATGCCGGCTATTGCCGCTGCCCAGACCCTGTTTCGCAATGCCCGTCGTTTGCGAGCGGGTGCCACTTCTTGCATCGCCTCCATTGCTGTTTTACTTAGCGCCTGTTTCCCAGAATTTCAACTGGCCCACTTTTTTGACACCGACGCCATCGTCGCCTCTGCGAGCGCAGCTGGCCTCCCCCAGGTCCGCGGGCTGTTTCGGGCCTTGTCCGGGACGAGCCCGATGGGAAACCGATCCACTTCGATGGAAAGCTGATCGGGATCGCCTTGGGATCGGGCAGGCATCGGGTTTCCATCGGGTTTGCCTCGATAAAGCCGAGTTGGCACAAGTCCCGCCTGAGGTGTAGGCTCGAGAACAAGAACCCGTATGGATCGATACGCCCGAATTTGGTGTTGGCTTTGGCTGGTGTCACTGCCGGTCATGGTATCCCCGGCGGCCGACGCTGGCCCGGATCTGGACCGCGCCTGGCCCCAGTGGCGTGGCCCCTTCGCCAACGGCGTCGCGCCGCACGCCAACCCGCCGACCGAATGGAGCGAATCGAAGAACGTGCGCTGGAAACTGCCGTTGTCCGGGAAAGGCCACTCCTCCCCAATCGTGATCGGCGATCGGGTTGTCCTGATGATGGCCACGCCGGTGGGGGACGCGCAAAAGCCCGTCTTTGACAGCGCGCCCGGCGTGCACGACAGCGTGCCAGTGACGCATCGGCACCAGTACAGTGTCATGGCGGTCAGCCGGGCCACCGGCGCCATTCTCTGGCAGAAGGTTGTGCGTGAGGAGTGGCCGCATGAAGGCGGCCACGAGACCGGCAGTCCGGCATCCAATTCACCCGTCACGGACGGCCAGTTCATCTACGCTTTTTTCGGCTCACGCGGCCTTTTTTGCCTGGATATGGAAGGGGCGGTTCGCTGGGAACAGCAATTAGGCCATATGCAGACCTTGCACGCGCACGGGGAAGGCAGCTCGCCCGCGCTTTACCAGGACACCCTCATCGTCAATTGGGATCATGAGGGCGAATCGGCCTTATATGCTTTCAACAAGGCGACTGGCCAGCAGCGCTGGCGGGTCACCCGCGAGGAGAAAACGTCCTGGTCAACACCGCTCGTCGTTGAGCATGAGGGCAAGCCGCAGATCGTGGTCAGCGCCACCAAGCGTGTGCGCGGCTATGACCTGGCAACCGGCGCGGTCCTGTGGGAATGCGCCGGGTTGACCGATAATGTTGTCTCCTCGCCCGTCCATACCCGCGGAATCGTCATCGCCGGCAACAGTTACTATCAACAGGCGATGGTCGCTATCCGGTTAGCCGGCGCCAGGGGCGATATTTCCCGAACGGACCGCGTCGCCTGGCGGCTCAACCGTCTCACCCCGTATGTGTCCTCGCCCCTCCTCTACGGTGACACCCTCTACTTTCTCCGACATAACCAAAACGTGCTCTCCCGTTTGGACCCGGAAACCGGCCAGCCCCGCGGCGAACCGCTCCGCCTCGATGGCATCCGGGATTTCATCTTTTCATCGCCGGTCGGCGCGGCCGGCCGGATTTATATCACGGGCCGTGATGGCAACACGACCGTCCTGCGCCATGATCGGGGCAATGCCACTCTGGCGGTCAACCATCTCGACGATTCGTTCAGCGCCTCAGCGGCGGTGAGTGGCGGCGAACTCTACCTGCGCGGCGAGAAGAACCTCTATTGTCTAGCCGCGGACGGGCGTTGACCTGCCTTGGCCCCCCGGCCGGCCGCACCGAACGGGGACGCGTCGAGGGACAGCGTGGCCCCTCCTCGGCGGGGTCGTGTCTACAATTGTATTACAATTGTAGACATCGGAAACTCCTAAAACGGCCCAAAACGGCATAAAATCGGCTTGTTTCAAGACAGCACCGTCTCCAAAGAGGACGGAGATCAGCGCAAAGGACGTGGCCGGATGGAAGGAATCGCACTGGGCCTGCGCCATCAAGGCGCGGTTCTCCCGCGCTCCGCGCGTCAACCCCGACTCCACCACGTCGACTGGCATCTCCGGCTGGCAGAATGCACTGGTCTTTGTCCAACCTCAGACTGTCGTCCAGTGGCACGGCCATGCCTTACGCCTGTTCCAGAACGCCACTGGGCCGAGCTTCTACCAATCGCGAACGCATCACGCTCATCGGGGGGCCTGTGGCAGGCAAACCCGACCTGGGGCAGTCGGCGTATCCAGGCCGTACTGGCTAAGCTTGACATCCGCCTCTCGCGGCGAACCCACGGCTTGACATCAGACGCCGGTGCCGAAGACTGCCGGCTGTGATGGGTTCTATTGCGCAGCAATTTGACGGCGTGACTGTGGTCACGAAAGCCAACATCTACTTCGACGGCAAAGTCGTCAGTCATTCCGTGCTTTTCCCCGACGGCACGAAAAAGACCGTCGGCCTCATTTACGCGGGCAAGTTTTATTTCGGGACCGACCAAGCCGAGCGGATGGAGGTGGTCGCCGGGGCGTGTGCGGTCAAACTGAAAGGGCAAACGCAGGTGATGCGCTATAACGCCGGGCAATGCTTTGAAGTTCCGGCCAAGTCCGGATTCGACGTTGAGGTGGAGCAGGGGATCTGCGAGTATATCTGCTCGTTCCTGCGCTAAGGAGCGCGCTCCGCTTCCGCGGCCATGGCGCCGCGCACGATGGAATGAGCTGAGCTCCGAGGCCTCGGCAGTTGGGCTGCACCCTGGACCATTGGAACGCGGGTCGCGGCGTTCGTGGGGATTGAGATGACCAGCAGTCTAGCCATCCTGACCCAGATCGCAGCCGCTCTGCGGTTCGAGCCTCATGACATTCGGGGCGATCTTGACCAAACGGGGCGTTACCAGATCGAGCTCCCACCTGAGTTCCCGTTTGTCATCAAACTGTTCCATTATACCTCGCGACGGCACACGCGCGGACTGACGTGGCATGAGCGGCTGGAACTATTCCTGCCCTTGGATGGGCCAGCCCGTTTTCTGATGGGCGACCGCGAGGTGCGGCTTGAGGCTGGCGATCTCCTCGTGGTCGACAATTTGAAGCTGCACAGCGTCGTCAACTTTCCTGGGTTCGATACGCGCGTGATCGTGATCAGCTTCAGGCCGGAATTTGTCTATAGCCTGGGTTCGCCCAGTCATGATTACGCCTTTCTCTTGCCGTTCTACTCCAAAGTAGAGGCCCAGCCGCACATTTTAAGAGGAAGCGACGGGCTGGCTGCGCCGGTCTACTCGGCCATGGCGCGGTTGTTGGAATGCTACTTTCATGAGTCAAACTGGAGTTACTACGCAGCGGGGTGCAAGGCGCACTTCCTCCAGGTTTTATACTACTTGGCGCGGCGCTTCCATGCGTCGGAGGTCCTCAAAGCCGAGTTCCTGCGCCAGCAACAGAAGTCCCAACGGTTGCGGAAACTCCTGGACTACTTGAGCGAGCATTATGCGGAGCGAATGACGGTGGCGGCGGCCGCCAAGCTGGCCAACATGAGCCAGGCAGTGTTTATGAAATTGTTCAAACAGGTCGCTGGCATGACCTTCGTGGCCTATCTGACCCGGGTTCGTCTCACCCAAGCCTTGCCCTTGTTGCGCGAGACCGATCTGTCCATCGCGGAAATCTCGGGCCGGGTTGGGTTCAGCGAGCAAAGCTACTTCGACCGCCGATTCAAGAAACAGTACGGTTGCACCCCGCTCGGTTACCGCAAACAGCCTGGCAGCGCGTGATCGGAGCGGCTCGGAGGCAGATCGCCCCGGCCTGCGTCTGGCCGAAGTTGGGTCGACGGCGAACGGGCGAGCCAAAATCGTCCAAAAAACTGACGGTAAGATGCTAGCGTCAGCGAGGGACGTATCCTATCATCGGCCCACATTTCCAGCGCTTGGCTCATGGGCGAGTGCTGGACCTGATTTGATCATGCGACACTTGGTTCTTCTGCTGGTTGCGGGCGCTTTAACAGGTGGATGGGCGGCGGCGGCGCCGCCGGTGCTGAAGGTAAGCGACAATCACCGGTTTCTGGTTCGTCAGGATGGCCAGCCGTTTTTTTATCTGGGTGACACTGCCTGGGAATTGTTCCATCGCCTCAACCGGGAGGAGGCAACCAAGTACCTGGAGACCCGGGCTCAGCAAGGCTTCACGGTCATCCAGGCAGTGGCGATTGCCGAATTGGACGGCCACTCGGACCCGAATGCTTATGGTCACCAGCCCTTGACCAGGGTGGACCAAACCCGGCCGGAAGTGCGGGATGGTCCGGAGAACATTGGGATCGTGGATTACGTGATCTGAAAGCCGAATCGCTTGGTCTTTTCATCGGCCTGCTGCCCACCTGGGGAAGATAACAGCACGATTCGATCAAGGACGGGAAAGCGATTTTCACCGAGAGCAATGCGGCTGTTTACGGCGCCTGGCTTGGCCGGCGTTACAAGGACAGGGCGGTCATCTGGATCCTCGGGGGCGATCGCCCGGTTGAGAATGATCTACAGAAGGCCGTCATTCGCGCGCTGGCGCGCGGCCTGCGCGAGGGCGACGAAGGCCGGCACTTGATGACTTTTCATCCCCCTGGAGGCGCCGGCTCATCCAAATGGTTTCAAGAAGAGCCGTGGCTGGATTTCAACATGCGCCAGAACGGGCATGGGTCGGAGTTCACTGGGCGGTACGATCAGACCCGGGCGGACTATGACCGCACGCCGACGAAGCCGGTGCTGGATGGTGAGCCCATCTACGAGGACCACCCCATCTCCTTTAACGCCAAGCAATGGGGACATTCGATCGCCGCGGACGTGCGGCGGCCGCTTTACTGGGATCTCTTCAGCGGCGCTTGCGGCCATACCTATGGGCATCATTCTGTCTGGCAGATGTGGCAGCCCGGGCGCACGCCCATCAATGCGCCTCTTCTGCCTTGGTCGGAGGCTATCCATCAACCGGGGGCCGGGCAGATGCAATGGGCCCGCCGGTTGATCGAGTCGCGCCCCTTTCTGACCCGAGTGCCGGATGATGCCATCATCGTGACCAATCGTGTCGCGACGTCGATTCCAGGAGCAGGTCGGTACAGGTTCGTGGCGACGCGCGACGCAGATCGCAGTTACGCCATGGTCTACGTGCCCGTCGGACGGGCATGCCAGGTGCACTTGAATCATATTAACGGTTCACGCGTGAACGCCTGGTGGTTCAACCCCCGCACGGGCGAGGCGACCGCCATTGGGGTTTATCCGACGCTCGGCCAGAGAGAGTTTGTGCCGCCGACTCCAGGAGAGGAACTCGACTGGGTGCTGGTCCTCGACGAAGCGGCGCGGAACTATGGTCCGCCCGGGGCCAACAGCCTGATGAAGTGATGGATCTCCGCTTCGCCATGATCGGGACCGGTTTCTGGGCCCAGTATCAACTGGCCGCGTGGCAGGAATTGCCCGGCGTGAGGTGCGTTGCCCTTTACAACCGAACGCGCCTTAAGGCAGAGGCGCTGGCTCAAAGCCGGCAGATCCCGGCGGTCTACGATGATGTGGAAGAATTGATTCGGCGCGAACGCCCGGATTTTGTCGACATTGTCACGGATGTTGGGTCGCATGGGCGCCTGGTCCGTCTGGCCGCTGCTCACCGGCTCCCGGTGATTTGCCAAAAGCCGCTCGCCCCGACCTGGGAGGAGGCGGCCGCCTTGGTGGAAGCTTGCGCCCAGGCGGAGGTGCCGTTGTTCGTCCACGAGAACTGGCGGTGGCAAAAGCCGCTGCGGGCTTTGAAATCCATTCTGGACGAGCAGGTGGTTGGGCCGGTGTTTCGCGCCCGGATAACCTACGCGAACAGTTTTCCGGTGTTCGAGAATCAACCGTTTCTAAAGGCATTGGACCAATTCATCCTGACCGACATGGGCACGCATATCCTGGACGCGACCAGGCTGCTGTTTGGCGAGGCGGCCACCGTCTATTGCCGGACGGCACGAGTTCATGCCGATATTCGGGGAGAGGACGTCGCCACGATCATGCTGGGGATGCGCTCCGGCAGCACCGTGACATGCGAACTGAGCTACGCCAGCCGCGTCGAACATGACCGCTTTCCGGAGACCTACGTCTCGGTGGAGGGAGCGCTCGGCGCGGTCGAACTCGGACCCGACTACTGGATCCGCACGACCACCTGTGAAGGGACCCTGGCCCGCCGCCATCCGCCAGCGCGTTATCCGTGGGCTGATCCGCGGTATGAGCTGGTGCAATCCAGCGGGGTGGACTGCAATGCAAACCTGCTGGCCGGATTGCAGGGGCGGGTCCAGGCGGAAACGACCGGGGCCGACAACCTGCAAACCCTGCGGCTGGTTTTTGGCGCCTACGAATCGGCGCGCACGGGACAATCCGTGCAGATCCCATGACCCGCTCCCCGTCGCGGGCCATTCGATTTTATTGATGTATGACGACAATCACCCTTCTCGGCGCCGGCGGCAAAATGGGCGGCCGCATCATCGATCACCTGCTCCCTGACCCCGCTTTCCGTCTCTGTGCGGTGGAGGTGAGCCCCAATGGACTGCAAAACCTCGCCAACCGCGGGGTTCAGCCTTGGGACCGATCCGTGGCCCTGGCCGTGGCCGACGTCGCCATTCTGGCTCTGCCCGACCGGGTCCTGGGCCAAGTGGCTCGCGAAATCGTGCCGCAGTTGAAACCGCAGACGCTTGTCATGACTCTTGATCCGGCGGCCGCTTATGCCGGTGAATTGCCTGCGCGGAGGGACATCAGTTACTTCGTGACGCATCCGTGTCATCCGTCCGTCTTCGATTACGAAGAAGATGCCGCTGCTCGCCGGGACTTCTTCGGCGGGACTCGCGCGCGCATGCCGATCGTTTGTGCGCTCATGCAGGGACCCGAGGAGCACTATGCCCTCGGCGAACAGTTGGCCCGGAAGTTCTTTGCCCCGGTGACGCGTTCCCACCGGATCACCGTTGAGCAGATGGCTATGCTCGAACCGGCCATGGCCGAGACGACGGCGGCCTGCTTGATTACCGTTATCCGGGAAGCGTTGGATGAAGTGATCCGCCGCGGTGTGCCACCCGAGGCGGCCCGGGACTTTCTTTACGGGCATATCAAAGTCCCGCTGGGCATCGCTTTCGAACAGGTTGACTTTCCGTTTTCCGACGGGGCGCGGTTGATTATCGAGTATGGCCGGCAGCATCTGCTCCGGCCGGATTGGAAGAAGGTGTTTGAACCGGCCGACGTCAAGGCGCAGGTGGAGGCGATTGTCAGCGGCGTGCTGCCTCGGGTGCCAACGGCTTGACTATGCACTTGGGCATTGGAAGCTATACCTTCACTTGGGCGATCGGGGTTCCTGGCCACCAGCCCAAAGAGGCGATGTCTGTCTTTGGCTTGATAAGCGAAGCCGAGCGGCTGGGCGTGGACGTCGTCCAATTCTGCGACAATTTGCCGTTGACGGCGTTGTCGAATGCCGAGTTGGAGCGTCTGGAAGGGCAGTCGCGCCACCTCGGGATTGCGCTGGAGTTGGGCACCCGCGGGCTCGAGCCGGAACGTCTCCGCGCTTACCTGCGGCTTTGCCAGCGGCTGGGTGTTTCCTTCCTGCGCCTCGTCCTGGATCAGCCCGGCGACGAACCATCTCCGGAGGAGGCGGTCGCTCGGCTCCGCCCAATCTGCCGGGAGTTTGCCGCCGAAGGCATCCGCTTGGCGATTGAAAACCATGATCGATTCAGCACCGAGACTCTGGCCGGCATGATCGACCAGCTGGGTCGCGAGCAGGTTGGGATTTGCCTCGATACCGTCAATTCCTTCGGAGCGCTGGAGACTCCGGCGTCGGTCGTCCGCCGACTCGCCCCGTTCGCGCTTTGTCTGCACATCAAAGACTTTACGGTGCGGCGGGTCAGTCACCAAATGGGCTTCGTGGTGGAGGGTTGTCCCGCGGGACAGGGCCGGTTGAATGTCCCCTTACTTTTAGCCGAGGTCCAGCAGCACTGCCCGAACGCCAATGCCATTCTTGAAACCTGGGTCACCCCCAGCGATTCTCTCGCGGAAACCATCGCGCGGGAACGGTCCTGGACGGACCAAGGGGTAGAGTTCTTGCGCACCCTCATCCCCGGAGAAGGGACCCGCGTCAAGCGGGCGGCAGAGAGGCGCACAACCAATCGTTCCAAATGAAGGTAATTAAGTCGGACATCCTCTGTTGTTGGTTTTGTGCTCTGGTCCTCCTGTCCGCCTGCAGCCGCAGTCCGGAGCAAGGTTCGGCGAAGCAGGCGAGGCAGAAGGAGCTGACGATCGGCGTCTCCTTTGAGACGCTCCAAACGGAGTTTTGGGTGGCTGCTTTGGACGCATTTCGGGCTGAATGCCGGAATCGGGACGTCCAGATCCTGGAAGCGATTGCCGATGGCGATGCCAACCGGCAGTTGGAGCAGATCAAGAACTTCATCACCCGGAAGGTCGATGGAATCATCGTCGTTCCGAAAGATGCCGACACGATTGTCTCGATGATCAAGGCGGCCAATCAAGCGGACATTCCGATCGTCCTTTTCAACCGTCCGCCCGCGCCGAACGCGGGCCGGTCCGTGACGATTGTCGCCGACAATCTGGCGATCACGCAGGCGACGGTGGAGACCATGGGAGAGCAAGCCAAACGGAGCGGCCAAAAGTGCAAGGCCGCCTTGCTCATCGGGGATTTGGGAGACGTCAATGCCATCGGGCGGCGCGATGGTTTTGAGGCGGCCGTAAAGAAATATGCCGATTGGATCGAGGTCGTCGCGCGCATTCCAACCGAATGGAACCAAGAGAAAGCCCAGGCCGGACTCGTCAACGCTCTGCAGGCCAGCCCCGACATCAACTTCATCTTCAGTTCCTCAGACTTCCTCTTCCCTTCCATCATCTCGGCCTTGAAATCAGCCGGGAAGTACCATCGCGTCGGTCAGCCGGGACATGTGCTGTTAGGTGGGTTCGACGGAGACGGTCTGGCTTATCGGCTCCTGGTCGAAGGTTACTTGGACGCGGACGGGGTCCAGGATGTGGCTTTTGAGGCGAAGGCGTCGATTCAAGCGGTCCTGGACCTGCGGGAAGGCAAACCGGTGCCGGAGCGTATTCTGGACCCTGGCTTTGTCATCCATCAAGGCAACTTGCGCGAGCAGGCCGCGCAGATGTGGGGCGCCAAGGAACGGAAATAGCCATTGGCCCTCCTGTCATCCATCGGTGTGACCACCAGCAAGCATGCGTTCGCGCGACTGGCCGCTATGGGCCTCTGGTTGCTCCGCTCCGAGGAGTTGGTCTTGTTCCTCAGCCTGGTTTACTGCTGTTTGCTGCTGCCGGTGGCGCCTGGCCTTGTTTCTGTCGACAACCTGGTCAACCTTGTTTCCAGCCTGCTGCCGCTTCTGATCGTCAGCGTGGGCCAGACGATTGTTCTGATCACCGGAGGCATCGATCTTTCCGTGACGTCCTTGATCGCCCTGACCAGCATCACGGGCGCCGCTTTGATCAATGCTGACACTGGCCTGCTCGGCCATTCAACGCTGGCGACGCCGGTCGGACTCGCTGCGATGGTTTTCTTGGGCGGTCTTTTAGGAGCTGGAAACGGAGCTGCGATCACTCGTTTTCAAATGCCGCCCTTCATCGTGACGTTGACGACGATGATGTTTTACAGCGGCTTGGCGGTCTGGCTGACTCACTCCAAGAACATCGGGCACCTGCCAGCCGCCTTCAATGCGATTGGCGCGAGCGTCGGACCTTCCCTGGCGGTGACAGCGCTGGTCGTCTTCCTCGCGCAGGTGGGCTTGAGCCGCTCTTTATGGGGGCGCTGGCTCTACATGCTTGGGCACAATCGCAAAGCCGCTTTGATCTCTGGTGTGCCGGTGGAGGCGACGGTCTTGTCGGCCTACGCAGTCAGTGGGGTCTGCGCTGCTCTGGCCTCAATCCTGTATACGGGGCGGCTCGAAACCGGCTCTCCGGTTTTGGGACAGCGCATTCTGCTGGACGTCATCGGAGCCACCGTCATTGGGGGAACCAGCTTGTACGGTGGTAAAGGAAAAATCCTCTGGACCGTCTATGGTGCCCTGTATCTGACTTTGCTCGATAACAGCCTTAACCTGCTCAACCTCTCGTTCTCCAGTATCATGATGGCCAAGGGCGGGGTTATTCTCTGCGCGGCTTTGCTCGACGCCGCGCGACACCGATTGCTCTCATCCACCTGATGCACCTGCTTCAATTCCAGCACATCAGCAAGCGTTTCTCGGGAGTGCCGGTCCTGCGCGAGGTCAGCCTGCAACTTCCGGCCGGGCAGTCTCTCGGTCTGGTGGGCGAAAACGGCGCGGGCAAATCCACGCTCATGAACATACTCGGGGGCAACTTGCAGGCGGATGCGGGCGAGATGCGATGGCAGGATGCTCCTTACCAGCCTCGTGACCCGCACGAGGCCCTGGCTGCAGGCATCGCGTTTGTCCACCAGGAACTCAACTTGTTCGGAAACTTGAGCATCGCCGACAATCTTCATTTGAGTTCTTTCCCGAGACGGGGATGGCTCGAGTGGCGGCGGATCGATCGGAAGGCGACCCACGACCGGACACGCGCTCTCCTCGCCCAGGTCGGCTTGAACCTGTCGCCGGCCACCCGCGTGGAGCAGCTCTCGCCGGGCGAGCGGCAGCTCGTGGAGATCGCCAAAGCGCTCGGGGCGAAAGCGAAGCTGATTATCCTGGACGAACCTACCACGTCGCTGACGACCCCCGAAACGGAACATCTCTTTAAGTTGCTGGCATCGCTTCGAGCCAGCGGGGTCGCGTTGATCTACATCTCCCACAACCTGGCCGATGTTTTGCAGCTGTCGGATTCGATCGCCGTCTTGCGTGACGGACATGTCGCCGGCTCCGGACCAAAGGCCGACTGGACGATGGATCGGCTGGTCTCCTCGATGGTTGGGCGCGCCATCAGCCAGGTGTTTCCAAGCGGGCGCGCCAGCCCTTCGGGTGCGCCGTTGCTGGAAGCGCGGGGGCTGTCACAGCCGGGCGTCATCCAGCAGATCAGCTTTCGCCTGCATGGCGGAGAGGTGTTGGGGCTGGCCGGGCTGATGGGATCGGGCCGATCGGAACTCGCCCGGATTCTGTTCGGTCTGGACCCGTGCGAACAAGGAGAAATTCTGTTAGGTGGACGGCCTTTTGAGCGTAGGTCGCCCCGGCGCTGCATTGCCCAAGGCATGGCGTTCGTCACCGAGGATCGGCGGGAAGAAGGACTCTTTCTCGAGGCATCGATCGCCGATAACATCGCGCTGGTCGCTTTGCCCAAGTTGACCCGATCGCCCGGCAATTGGATTGATCAGGCCCGGTATGGGAAAGCTGTCGCGGCCATGCGCCAGGCTGTCCGTCTGAGTCCGGCGCCCCACGATCGACAACCGGTCAAAACGCTAAGCGGCGGCAATCAGCAGAAGGTGGTGTTAGCCAAGTGGCTGCTGAGCGCGCCGCGGGTCTTCCTCCTGGACGAGCCCACCCGCGGCGTCGATGTCGGGGCCAAGGTCGAGGTCTATGGTTTGATTCATCAACTCGCGCGGGACGGGGCGGGCGTTCTTGTCATCTCATCTGAGCTCGAGGAGTTGATCGGCCTGTGCGATCGCATTCTGGTAATGAACCAGGGCCGCATTCGCGACGAGTTGATTCGCTGCGCATTTGATCGCGAACGCATCTTGCGAGCAGCCCTCCATGAGCAAGCCAAAGGCCAAAACGGAGCATGAGCCTTTCCCGTCAGAAGATCCTCCTGTCCGCCGCCGAGAGCGCCCCGGCGGTGCTGCTCGTCCTGGTCTTCGTCACCTTCGCGGCCACAGCCCCGCACTTTCTCGAATCACGCAACTTGGCCAACATCCTGGTCCAATCTGCTTCCACCGCGATCGTCGCGACGGGAATGACTTTTGTGCTTCTGACCGCGGGGGTGGACTTGTCCGTTGGCGCAATCATGTTCGTCTCGGCCGCGCTGGCCGGGAAACTGGCCCTGGCTGGATGGCCTCTCCCCCTGGCCCTCGGGGCAATTGGCGCTCTTGGGGTCGCTTGCGGCGCCGTCAACGCCTATTTCATCACTCGGTTTAGCTTACTGCCTTTTATCGTCACACTCGCCACTCTCTATCTCGGGCGCGGTTTTGCTCTCTGGCTCACCGAGACCAGAGCGATGAACTTGCCTGACTCGTTCCTGGCGCTGGGAACCGCGCGTATCGGGCCGGTGCCTGTCCCGTTGGTCATTCTGGGGCTGGCGGTCAGCATTGCCCACTGGATCTTGAATGGCACTCCGTTTGGCCGGCAGATCTATGCGGTTGGATCCAACCCTGCCATGGCGCGCAAAGCAGGCCTCAACCCCAGACTCATTCTGTTTCGGGTTTACCTTCTGAGCGGATTCTGCGCCGCTATCGGCGGCATCGTTTCCCTCTCCCAATTGGGTGCGGTCTCTCCCACGTTTGGCCATCAGAAGGAGTTTGCCGCGATTGCGGCTGCCGTCCTGGGCGGAACCAGTTTGTTTGGGGGGCGCGGACAGGTCTTCCCGGGAACATTGGTCGGCACACTGCTTATCCAGACTGTGGAGAACGGCTTGGTGATGGTGAATGCCGACCCATATTTATACCCTTTGGTCACTAGCGGCATTATCTTCTTGGCGGTGCTGGTGGACAGCTGCCGTGTGCGCTGGACGGCGCGATTGACCAAGCGTTCCATTGCGGCGGGGGGGGGGGGGCATACATGAACACCTGTAGGTTGAAACCCTAGGGTGACTCCGGGGAAAGACTGAAATGAAGGCGGCGCCCGGATTTGCGCTTGCCTACCAGGCGCACCCAATGGGTATATTCAGTTACTCTAATGCCTAGAAAAGCGGGCGCGGCCCAAGGAAGAGCCGCCAGCGACTCTAGGAGTTGCCCGGGGATGCTGTGGGTGAAGCCCACGTTTTTGCCCAGCGCCCTTGCGGCGCCACACCGTTTCAGGCGCGGTGAGTCAACTCGAAGGAGGGAAGGCAGCCCCGCAGAAAACGCAGGTAAACCGGGGGGAACCATGCAAGCCATTCTAACGCCGTTGCATTCAGTTGAGGTCAAACGCTCGTCCCGGGCGCGGTCCAGGCCCCCGGTGCTCATCATCGTGGAGAGTGATCCGAGTCAGTTTGCGCTGCTCAAAAAGGCCTTGTGGAAATCCGGCGCCACCGCGCGAGTCTGGTGGGCGCAGGACGCGGCCGATGCGCTTGAGATCATTGGTGCCCTCGGCTCTTCGACCACACAGATCTCCCTGGTGGCAGACTTGAACTGCGCCGCCCTGGCTGGCAGTGAGTTGCTGCGCCGCGCAGAGGACGGGCCGAGGCCAATCCGGTTGGCGGTTCTGACCGGTTGCGAGGATGCGGACGCCCGGGAACGCGCCTTTGCTTTCGGAGCGAAAGCGTTCTTTCAGAAGCAGGAGAGTTGGGACCAGTTGCTCGAGACGGCCCGAGCGCTGCAGCAGTTTGCCTTGGGAGTCTGTTGAAAAGCAGCGCTCATCTCGGTGTGTCAACCGACGCCTCAGGTCGATATTGGACACGGAGGGAGACTAGAGTTTGGGCTGGGGCGGGTGGTTGGGCCGGAAGAAACTAAAGAAGGAGTCAGGCTGGCTCTCGTGGTTCGGTGCCTGGAGTGGGAGTGTCTGGGTCATCGGGCAGCTCTTGCCTAGGCACAACCGGGGCGGAAAGCAGATACTCCATCCGTTCCACGAGCTTTCGCAGCTTCTCCAGCGCGGCCGCATTACGTGCCATCAGCTCCTTCAACTCCTCCAGATCCCGGTCCTCTGGCTGAGACGACATTGCCCAAGGATAGCTGCTTTGCAGCCGCCTTGTCATCCGGGAACCCCCCGTGTTGTGGTTTACCGAGGTCCCTGATCTTTCTCAGGCCTGAAGCGCGGCGTTGAGGGCGTGAAGACGGCGATGCTGGCTCAGAGCCAGAGTGGGCTCAGGTCCGTATCTCGAGCAGCCCGCGCTTTAACCTTGCGGGCGTCGCCGATAGCCATAGCCAATTGCAAATACTGTCGCGCCTCGGCCGTCTTCCCCACCAGGCATCCGAAGCGGGCCGCCTCATAGAGCAGTTGCCAGGAATGGGAGAATTCCAGTGCTTTGGTCAGGGCCATGCGGTAGGCCTCTGCGAAGCGATTGAGCGCACGATAGGTTTCGCCAAGAACGACCCAACCGCGGATATCATCGGGAGCCTGGACGGTCATGAAGCGAGCAATCGAAAGGCAGACCTGCCACAGTTGAGCGCGGGCGAAAATATGCCACCGGAGAATGAGAACCTCAGCCGTCTTTCGACGCGCCTGGGACAGCCGGTTCAGTTCCTCGTTTGCCTCAACGGGCCGATGCAGCGTCAGCCAGCCTTCAGCTGCACGAAGGTAATGCGCATCATTCACTTCCGATGGGTTCACTCCGCAATGGTATGCGAAGAGTCCTCCGGCAGGAAAGAGAAAAAACCCGGAACGGCCGCTGGACGGATGCGCCCGGTGCGCTCGACCTGATCAATAAGCGGCGGGCAAGACGACAATGCGATAGAACTTCTGCGGCGCGGTCGGGAGCGACTCTCGGAGATGAAGGTCGACTCCTCCCCCCTGGGTGGTGCCGAGCGGGGCCCACTCGGTAAGGTCAGTCGATGTTTCGATATTGAAACGCTGACCTGAAGTGCTGCCAATGACGAAATCCGCCGTGGTCTTGTTGATCTTCTTCTGGTCGATAAATGCGGGCTGCAAGCCGAGGCTCACGCGCATCAGGTTGCCTTGAGTGGAATTCAGCGAGACGCGCGGGTCCCGGAGGTCGACAACGAGGTAATAGCGGGCGCCGGCCACTGCTGGAAAGATGAGATCTTCCGGTCCGTGGTTGCTGCCTACCAAAGTGAGATTGGTGAGAGCGGTGCCGCTGTAAGCGGCCTTAATCAGTTGCACAGGGATTGCCCCCGAACCAACGAGTGCCTGTCGGCTACTCCAAACGTAAGCGCCGGATCGCACCGGCTTGAAGGTCCACCATAACGAATGACCTTCCGCGGCGCCATCATGGGCCGGTTCATTCGGCTCACGCGTGGCCGCGCGGAGGGTTACAGCTGAAAGTTGCACGATGGCGGGCGGCTGATTCAGCGGCGCGGCCGCATCGAACTGATCGTTGCTCGGCAGCGGGGCGAGGCTCAGCATGAAGTCCTGAGTGGCACCGTCAGTTGCTTCAATCGCGATATGGTAAGTTCGGCCGCGTTGGCTTTCAAAGGTGGCCGATCCGACCCCGCGAGCGACCAGGGTGAGAGTCTCCAAGCGGTCTCCCACATAAACACAGACAAGCGGCTCTGGCAGAAGACGCAAAGTCGAATAAGACACTTCCGGCATGCTGGTGGAACGGCCCCCCGCGAGGAAGGTGTTCCAGCCGGATGCATCCGACACCCACGTATACCAAACGGAGTGAGACAGCGAGCCAAGTCCCGAGTGATCGGGCTCGCCTTGCTCGGCAGTTGCTCCCAGAGTCGTCCCGGTGACCGGAACGGATGCAAGTTGGGGTTGAAGCCGCGCTGCCGTTGCGAAGTCGTCGTTGGGTGGCGGGGTGACATAATTCAGCACGAGGGAGCACCCGAAACTGCTGGTTTCCTCATCCAGGGCGATCTGAAATGTCTGACCATTCGCGGCTGGGAAAAGCACGGTAGGCCCCAAATGGTCGTTGAATCGGTTGTCGGCCACCCAGGTGAGGTTTGTCAGCGTGGTGCCGGTGTAGATAGCCAGGCGCGGTAGGCTCTCACCGGTCGCGTCGACACTGGCGGCAATGAGTCCTTTGGTCCGGCATGTCCACGTCCACCAGATGGAATGAAATGGCGGCCTGCCAGCGTGATTGGGCTCTTCGGGTTGAGCAGTCGCTCCCAAAGTCGTGCCGGAAAACCGGAGTGGCGCCGAAGCCGAGAGTCGTTTGAAAGTATCATTGCCCGCGCTGGTTTTGAACGCCAGCCGGAGGTAAGACCAGCCGAGACTGGACGGTTGGGCATCGACGGCAATAAAGTAATTCGTTCCTTTTTTCACGGGCACCACTAGTGTCTCCAGGTAAGTGCCGCTGAAGTCGCGGGCGCCAACCTGCCGAAGACCGGCCAACTCAGAACCTTCATAGACGGCCACACCGATGGGGGAACCCGTCGAGGGCGTAGTCGGCAGCGAAAGTTGGATCCCGCCGTCACCTCCCGCCCGCCAGCTCCACCAGATCGAATGGCCACGGGCGACCGAACCGTGGACAGGCTCGTTGGGTTCTCGAGAAGCGCCTTGGGTATTCACGCTCAGAATTGAAGAGGAGCTGGTCCCCAAAGGGAAGGCTTGATCGAAGCGGTCGTTAGGCGGGGCCCCGGTAAACGACAGTTGCACGAAGAATGCCCCGTAATCCCCATCCACTCCGATCCAGTAGGTGGTCCCTCCAACGGTTTGGAAGCCCTGCCTGGCTTTGCCAGCGTCCGCCACCAGTGCGAGCGTCTGCAATTCAGCCCCCGCGAAGATCGCGTAGTCTGGAGCGGGAGAATTGTCCGTGCCGCTGATGCTGACTCGGGCCAGGCCGGAGGTCGGCGGACTCCAGGCGTACCAGACCGAATGACCATGCGACCTCGCCCCGATGACCGGTTCATTGACCTCTGCGGTTGCCGCCACGGTGGTGCCCGAGAAGGCCCCGGGGGCGGCGGTGGTCCGGGCCGCATCGGCAAAGGCGTCGTTCGGCGGGGGTGGACGCACGCGGAGGTTAACCCAGGCTTTTCCTTCCGCCTCGGTGGCCTGAACCAGGATGGCGTAAGCCTGACCGGCGATGGCTTCAAAGTAGACGCTGCGCGCGTTCCACTCCGATCGGGCGACCGGCTGCAAGTCATCGAGTTGTTGGCCGGTGAAGATGGCGACGAACCCGGTCGGCAGGCCGTTGCCGGTGGTCGTCACTTCAACAGTCGCCGCTGTCGGACTGGTCCAAGACCACCACACCGTTCGAGCGGGAAGGCCAAAGGGGGTGGGCTCGCCCGGTTCACTCGTCGCCGCATCCATGACCGCGCTGCCAACCACATTGGAGCCAACCAGCTCAAGGCGTCTGGCAAAAGCGTCGTTGGAGGGACTGATCCCGATGGTGATCTGCCTGGACGACACTTGTGTGCCCGATGCCAGCCGCGCCGCCGCCCAGAGCTTGTGGTTGCCCGGCGCTGGCTCGTTCCAATCGAACTGATAGGGCATCGCCGAGCTAACCCCGATGAGATCCGCCCCGTCGAAGAACTCGACGCGTTCGACTGGGCCTTCCGAACTGACGACGCTCGCGCTGAGCGTGGCGATGCTGTCGGCGGGCAAGATGGTACCGTCGCGGGGAGCGACCAACTGCACGATTACACCGGCGTAGGCGTCCACGGATGCGGCCAAGGCGCGGATGGTGCGGGCGTTATCGGCCGGTTCCGGCTGATCGTCACCCAAGCCGGTAGACACGCCGCGAAACAGGACGTTTGGATTGGAGAAGTTGGCGATGGGCCAACCTGGGGCATAGCACATCAGGGTCCGATAGGTTGATCCTTCGACCGTCAGCCGGTGACCGTAGGAGTAAGGGAAGGCACCACCCCCAGTCCGGCTCTCACGATCGTGGTCGCAGCCGAGGTTATGGCCGATCTCGTGCCCAAGCAGGCCGAAACCGGTCAAATGGAAGCGTTCCACGACGGAGAACCCGCTGTCCGCTCCCGTCGGGAACAAGGCGATGCCCTCATAGCGGTCGGAGGCTTCAACCACCAGACACACCAGGTCGGCTTGGTACTGCTCACGCCAGGCGAGGACTTCATCAAGGAGGCCATCCTGCGGGCTGCGCAGGTTCCACAGGTCGCTGGCCAGGTTGCCCGTTTCCGGATAATTTACCTCGGCGGTATGCACCAAACGAAGCTGGACCCCCGTCTCGCTATTGCGCAGGGCCAGATTCGCCTCTTCCACCCCAACCTGAATCAGCAGCTCCATTCCGTCCGTCCCGACGGTCGCGCGTGCCGTAGATGTATAGACCACCATCAACTCCAGTTCGAGAGGCCTTATCTCCTCATGGCCAATGATGCCTAGCGGCGCGGCGGCAACCGCTCCAGGTTTGACTGGTGGCCGGCTGGCGCCCAAGGCCAGTTCCATTTTGGCCATTTCCTGGTCGATCTCGGGACGTCCCGATACGCCGCACTGAGGCAGGTGGCGGGGATCGAGTTGATTCAACTCACAGGAGCCATCGGCCCGAGGCACAAGTTGATAAGATCCTTCGCCCGGCATGAGGACGGTTCCAGCAACCATCTCCGCCTTGCGCATCAAAATGACCTGGCTGCCTTCCAAGCGGTTCACTGGGCCCGCGTAGCAGCGGACGCCCGACGGCAAGTCCCGAACCGCACTGAACTGAACGATATCTCCTGGGCCAGACACGTTTAAGCGATAGCTTTTTCCCGCGGAGCTGCCACCGATTCGGAGATCCTCCCAAACGTCAGGATTCAACCGCATCACCCGCCGGTGTTGGATGAGCCGGGCGCTGCGTTCATTCAGGACGCCGACGATTGGGCTGTCCGATTCGACGAAGAGAGCTGGTGGTGTTGGTTCGGCGATGAGCTTGACGGTAAGAGCGGCGGCGGCGAGCGTCCAGGCGAGGGGACGACGAACCCGGCCGGGCCAACTCAAGCCTTGGTCTGCGCTCGTGGGCTGGTGCACAAGGGTTATAGGAGATCTTGCAAAAGCACTTTCTGTGCCCTACGGCCGCCGGAAAGCATCGTTCTTCCTCGGCGGCCAGCCGGTCGCCACGCTCGGTCCTCGGCCTCGACGCTCCACGCTCTCGGTGCTGGGGACATCTGAACACGCTCTGCCAGCCATAATTGCATTGGAATTTTTCACGCGTGCTCAGTACACTGGGCATATGCCAGAGAAGAGTTTTGCTGATCTTTCGCGGCCATTGCGTGAGTTGTACGAAAAGGGGAATGCTGCGCTCCAGCGCCAAAATTGGGATTACGCGATTGCGATCTTCACTCAGTTGCTCCAGAAGGAACCGGCTTTCTACGACGGGCGGGAAGCACTGAGAGCCTGCCAATTCAAGAAGGCCGGGGCAAGCACCGGCTTTTTCAAGCGCATTCTTGGGTCCGCCAGCAGTTCGCCTTTGCTGGCCAAGGCGCAAATCACGTTGCGGAGCCATCCAGTCGAGGCCATTCACGTCGCGGAGCAAATCTTGAACGGAGATCCTTCCAACGGATTGGCTCACAAACTTTTGGCCGAAGCCGCGCTCGAGGCGGACCTGCCGCGCACGGCGGTGCTGTCCCTCGAGATTGCGAGAAAGAATGCGCCCAATGACAAGGACGTGGCGCTTCGCTTGGGCGAAGCGCTCGTTCGGGCAGGGCAGGTGGCCAAAGCGGAAGGGGTCTACCGCGAACTCGAACGCGCCCACCCGAACGATCAGACCATCTTGCAGGCCCTCAAAAACGTGGTGGCGAAGCGGACCATGGTGGAAGGCGGTTACGAGGCGCTCTCCACCGGAGAAGGGTCCTATCGCGATATTCTCAAAGACAAGGCGGAAGCGACCGCCTTGGAGCAGGAGCATCGTGAAGTCAAAAGCGGTCACGTGGCCGATCGCTTGATTCAAGAGTATGAAGCCCGCCTCGCCAAAGAACCGCAAAATGTGAAGTTCCTCCGCTCGATCGCGGAGCTTTACGTTCAAAAAAACGAGTTTGATCGCGCTTTGGAATATTACAGTCGGGCACTCCAGGTCTCGGAGGGCGACTCCGCCCTGGAACGGACCATCCAGGAACTGACCGCGAGGAAATTCGATCACGCCGCGGAACAGATTGACCCGGCTGCCCCGGATCACGCTGAGCAGAGAGCTAAAATCGAGGCCGACAAGCTCGCCTATCAAATCGCGGCTGCCAAAAGCCAGGCCGAACGCTATCCAACAGACCTGCAACTCCGATTCGAGCTGGGTGAGTTGTATTTTCAAGGGGCGAAGATCAGTGAGGCCATTCAGGAATTCCAGCGCGCCCAGGCCAACCCGCACATCCGCATCGCGGCGTTAAACCGGCTTGGGCAGTGCTTCGAACGGCGCGGCATGAACGACCTGGCGGCCCGCACTTTTCAGAATGCCATCAAGGAAAAAGGCGCGTTCGACGACGAGAAAAAGGAGTTGGTCTACTTGTATGGGCGTCTGCTCGAAAAGATGGGAAAGAAAGAGGATGCGATCGAGCAGTATAAACAGATTTACGAGGTCGACATTGGTTATCGCGACGTGGCCGGCAAAGTCGATGCCTATTACGGCGGCGGGTGATGCCACTGGAAGGCGCGCTCGTCCTTGTCGACGCAGAGTGCCGCCTGCACCAGCGCGTTAGAGTTCAGGCAAGTGATTGGAAAATCGGCCGCATAATTCCTCATCCGGCATCCGCTTAGGCTGACCGAAAGCGGCTTCTCGCCCCGAATCAGCATGAAGTCGTGGGATTTGCCCAGGTTGCTCAGGGCAGGGTTGCCCCCCGAAAAAGCTTCGACGTTGGACAAAGCGGTATGGCCTTGCCCTTCGACAATGATGGGGTGAACCTCTTCGACCCGCGAGCCTGTATTGGCAATGATCGAGCCTTGCGCGATCTGCCAGTTGCGGTTGAAAGCGCCGTCGCCCAGCTTGTAAATGCCGACGGCGACACAATCCAGGTTGAAGCTGGTCAGCTGTCCATAGGTGGCCGGTCCGAGGTAGACACCTCCATAGGCGCCGAAGGTGAAGACGTCCATGAGAACGGCATTGTCGGTGTGATTGATCGCAAAACTGAATGTCCGGCGAGTCACGACCGAATCGATCACCGAGCGGCTGTAACCGCCTTGAATGAAACGCTGGTTGGCCGGGTTGACATGACAATGAAGGACGCGCGGAATGTCATAGCAATAATCGATTCGGACAAATTCGCCGCTGAGCGGATATCCGTAACAGTGCTCGATCAGGACCTGCTCACACGGGCGAGCCCGACTCGAGTTGAAATCCATCGCGATGTATTCCCCGTAAAAGGTAAGGCTGGAAAGCGTCACCCCCTGCGCCATTCGGCTCTGGCTGACCTGGATGGTCGGAGGATAGGGCACGATCTTCTCGGGATCCTTGAGCGTCTGTTCGGAATACCAGAACTGCAGCCCTCGCAACTGCGTCGCTCCTTCCACCGTCAGGAACGGTTGCTCGGCATCCACGATGCGAAAGACGCTCCCAACGGGCTGTGGCTTGCTTGGATGACGCGTGCCGCGGCCAACCGGACCGTGCACGCCGAGCAACGATGTGTTCATCCGCAGGACCAAGCCGCTGGCGACCGGATAAGGCTCATCCGTCGGTTCGACGAACAGGGCGGCGCCGCGCGCCGCGGCCCAATCGATCGCAGCCTGGAGTTTAGTCCGGTTCTGCGCGGGGCTGTTCGTTGGGTTGACCCCAAATTGTTGAATGCTCGGGCCTGGAAAGGAGGCGGCTGGTTGGGCGGAAAGTAAACCAGCCCAGCTCTTCGCCAGGAGGAATCCGGCCAGAGACGCGGACATTCTAATGCGCATAGCTTAGGGTCGAGCGTGCCTGGGCGAGGCCGTGCGGATCAAACGAAATCGCGGTCGGCGGAGCCTGCGGCGACGCAGTCGACGACTTAACGCAGGGTGTTTCTGAGAATGAGAATGGACGGCCCGCGTTTGTCCCAGAACTCCTGGATCTTGGGTGGTATGGGGTGGCCGGGCATCTGGCTGAGCGAACCGAGGACGACGTCCAGGTCGCCATCGCCATCGAGGTCGCCGGCGTCCATGGTCAGCCAACGGCCAACGAGCGACTGCTGGAAGGTCGAGGCGGCAAATTTCAAATCGCCCAGGTTCTCGAGATAAACGAAGCTTTCCATGGGACGATGCTCGTAGTCCGGAAAAAAGGCGATGGCCGTGATATCCAGGTCGCCGTCCTGATCGAAGTCGCGGGCCAAAGCTTTGAACGCGCCGTTCATCGGATAGAAGAACGCTTCTTCATAGTGATTGTTGCCGCGATCGAGATAGAGGTGAATCCCGTGATAATTCTTGGGAGGCTGCGGAAAATCGGCCGCATCGCCATTGACAACGAGAAAGTCGAGCCGGCCGTCCTGATTGAAGTCGACCGGCTCAAAGTAGTCCGGCCCGAACGATGGTGGCTTGCGCATGACGTCACGGCTGAGAAAGGTTCCTGGCTTCTTTTTGTCGTTCTCCAACAGCAGCAGGCCGTCGTTTTCCTGGCCGAGGAGAACGGCGATATCCGGAGTGCCGTCCTGGTTATAGTCTCGAACGGCCGTTTGCATCGCTCCGGCCTTGGGAAAGAGCACATGCTCGCGGTATTGGTCCCCACCGGCATTCTCGAACCAAGAGAGGCGCCCGGTCAGATAGCCGAACATCGAAAGGACTAAGTCGGTCCTGCCGTCGCCGTTCAAGTCGGCCAATTCAATGTCGGAAACTCGGGGCAGGTCGCTTAGAATGACTTTCCGTTCGTATCCCCGCGGGGTTCGTTCCAAGAACAGAAGCTGTCCTTGTTTCCGTTCCGAAGGAAAGAAATGGCCGATGCAACCCAGGTAGAAGCCTTGCTCGGTCTTCTTCATCGCGACCGGAATGTTGCCCAACTCGATTGACTGCTGGGGAGCACCGTCCGGGCCGAGAATGTCCAGCGCCTGGGCCTGCGCATCACCAGTGTAGATCTGGTGCGTGTCCGGGTCGATTTGCACCAGCGTCGTCAGCGGTGGATTTCTCCGAAAACGCGGCGGCTCCACTTTGAACTGTTTTAACCCGACATGGACGGGCGCTTTGACCGCTTGGGGCGCGGCTGTATCCGGCGCCGACTGCAGATAGTAGGTGACGATCGGCCCCCAGTAGCTCGGCGGAATACGCGGCACCGTCGGGACGATGCCGGATGCCTTGACCAATTCCGGGTCCGAGACCTTGACCTGGTCCAACGAGGAGAGCCCGAGATAAAGCATCATCTTTGGCAAGACGTAGGTCTGCCAACTTCGTTTGTCGAGGAGGTCCGGCGACGGAAACAAGTGACACTGCTGGCAGGCAGCTTTGGCATAGATTTCCCCCTGCCGGATGCGCGCAGCCCGCTCGTCGGCTGAATTGGCCTCCTCACCCGAGCTCGCGCCGCTGCTGATCGAGGGGAGCGGACGCGCTTCGCGATCGGGCCCAGTGGGCGCCACTGGAGTGGTCGTCGGGAGACCGATTCCCGCCGCCGTCAGCATGGCCGCTGTCACGCAGGACGCGAGCAGTTGGTTGGGCAGGACAAGCATGGCACCTTCAGGCTTGAAAGAGCATGGGTCGAAATGCCCCCTCGAGCAAGCTCGGGAGGGCTGTGACTCCTCGCAGTTCGCTGTCACGGAGGGGCAGCAAAGCCGCCTGGGCCGCGGCCAAGGCCCGTCGGCGTGTTGGCAAAAGAGGTTTGAATTAGCCTAACGGTCTTTGCGAAACGCCCGATAGTATTCCTCCCGAAACTGGTTTCCCGCGGCGGCACTGGTCAGCAAGGAATCCCAGTTCAAGCTTGGGCGGGCCCAGGTTCTGCCCCGATCGGACCGGTTCACCGGCGCGTCCCACGTTCTTCTCTGAAATGCCTGACCCCACGCCTTCAGTCGGCCATCGGCCGTCAGCAAGCCGGTCAACTGGCTGACATCACCCGCTTCGGGCTGGTCATAGAAGCCCCAATTGAGCCAGCCGGCTGCCAGACCGTCGCTCGTTTCTATGAGCCTTTGACACCACCGTGCCTGCTGTTCTTCAGTGGCGGCCGGATGTTTGCCCTGATCGGTTGTCAACTTGCCGCCACCATACCAGCCGAATTCGGCGATCACGACCGGTTTGCCGGTGCGAGCGACCTCGGCGACCACGCTTTCTAGATATGCCAGGTTGCGGTCCTCGTCCTCGGCTGAGGCATATTCGTAAAATCCGTGATTTAACGGGTAGAAGTGCACTTCCATGAAGTCGAGCCAGCGAGCCTGCCGTTGGGGGCGGAATGCGGAGTAATGCCGGGGATGAGCGAGCAGAACCGGGACCGACCATTGGATGAGGCCGACCGTGACCAAGGCGTCCGGATCGGCGGCTTTGATGGCGGTCACCTGGCGCTGTGTCCATTGGTCCGCGATTTCCTCTCGGAACAGCTGATAATCGAGCAATTGACGGCCGCCCGGGTCGTCTTTGGGTTCGGGAATCGGGATCTGGTCGGCCGAAAAGGACCGACTTGCTATGTTCCAGGCGGCGGTTAGCGCAGGGAGAGAGCCATGCTTTTCCAGGGCCCATCGGTTCCACTTCTGGCGTAACCACGACGTGTCCCAGCCCACCTCCGGTTCGTTGAGAAGATCGTAAGCAAACAGCACTTGCCGTCCTCGATAACGCGCCGCGAACTGCCGCCAGAAGGTTTCGAGGGCGGCCAAAACGGTCTCGTTGGCCATGCGATCGTTCTTCGCCCAGTCGGGCGTCCCTTCCCAATGGTCAGGGCCGGTTGGATGGATGTAGATGCCAGCCGCCTCGGCGATGGCGAGAAACTGGTCGAATTTGGCCAGGCCCTCCACGTTCACGCTTCCTGGCTCCGCGAGGAAAGAACCGAAGCTAAGAAAGACGCGGACGCAATTGATGCCCATCTCTTTCATACGCGCAAAATCAGCGCGCGTTGCCTCGGCATCGAACTTCTTCCAGACTTGGGGAGCCCAGCCGGTTCCGGGACGGTAATAAGTCACGCCGCGCGGTACAAATGGGACTCCTTCGCTCGTTTGAAAGCCGCGGCTGTCGGGAGCGACAAGAATCTTCGGCAACTCCGCCGCATTTGAACTGGCGGCCAGGCTTTCGCTCCGGGCCCGCCCCAACGCAAGCACCGTGAGTCCAGCGATCAGGAGGATACGCCGGTTTCGCGTGAAATAACCAAGCAGATTCATTACCGAGTATGATCCAACGACGCTGCCAGTTCATCAATCTTTAAGCAGACTCGCTTCTATGATTGACGAGGTAAAGCCGATGACCGCCGGGCGAACACCAGGCCTGAACTGATCGGCATGTCGGCAGACAGGCCGCGGCGGGATGGGCTTGAGGACTAACCGCAGCGAAGCGGCACTCCCAGCAAAAGCGGTGCGCAGTTGTCTTCAGCGGAGGAGGTTAGATGGGCCACGAGCTTTTTTTAGGGGAATCCCTCACTGGATATAGGGTGTGCTGCCCGTTCGATAAAACAGGTTGGTTCCGGATAGCGGCCGTGACCCGCCGCCAGTAATCTTCGCATGGTTCCATTGATTCGGGAACGTAGAAAGGAAAAAACTTTATGGACGCATCACGAGAGAATAGTGCGGAGAATGCAGCCCGTGTGACAGGCCGGGCCGTCGGAGAGGCGGCCGCTTCGGCGGCGCAACGGGTGGGCGAAAGCTTCGAGCAAAGCAAAGAGTCGCTGGCTGAGATGCAGTCGGCGCTCGCCGAACGGACGCGCGAGTGCATGCACACGACGGATGCTTACGTGCGGGACAATCCCTGGCAAGCGGTCGGCGTGGCGGCTGGGTTGGGACTGATCCTGGGCTTGCTGCTCGCCCGGAAATGATGGGCGTGTATGCCTGCTCCTGAGCAAAGCACGCCCCCCGGTCGCTCTCCGGGTTTAATGGCTTCTGTCAAGGGATACCTGGCGACCTGGGTGGAATTGTTTCGCACCCGGATGGAGCTGTTAACCACGGAACTGGAAGAAGAACGGGAACGGGTTCAGCAGGCGTTTCTTTTGGCGACCGTAGCGGTCCTTTGCCTGACTTGCGGGGCCTTGTTGGCGACGCTCTTCGTGGTCGTCGCTTTCTGGGAAACGCCGTATCGGCTGGCGGTCCTCGGCGGGTTCGCTTTGCTCTACTTTGTGGCGGGCGGGATTGTCGCAATGCTCACCCGGCGCCAATTGCGGAACCGGCCGAAATTCCTTGCCGCCAGCCTCGGCGAGCTTTCGAAGGATTACCAACAGCTGTCGTCGAGATTGTGAGCTTGATGCAAGTTGAGCTGGCCCAAAGACGCGAGCGTCTGGTCGCGCGGTCGGATGAGCTGCGGCGGCAGCTGAGCGATCACTGCCGCGCTTTCCAAGGGCCGGTGCAAGCCGCTGGCCTCGTCTATGGCCTTGCGGCCGGCTTGCGGCGTTCTCCGTTACTCATTACTGGGTTGGGAATTTTACTAATGAAGACGCCGTGGCGCTCGGTCGCCCGGCTCCCCAAACTCGCCTGGCGCGGTTGGCAGATTCTGCAGTTCATCCGAAAATTCGCCAAGTAGTGGCGACTCCCGATTTAAACTGAGGCTGGGACCTGCCTCAGTCGAGTTCCGGCAAATTCCATGTCATGTCCGCGCGCCGGCGGCGCGCGACTGAGGAAGCTTGTTGGACTCGGCAGCAAGACCGATAAACTCCAAATCAACCTGTAGAAAACAAAGAGTATGTCAGCAAAAAAACTGAAACGAACGATTCTGTTGGTGGATGATCATCCCATTGTCCGCCAGGGTTTGGCCGAATTAATCGATCATGAAAAGGACCTGTCGGTCTGCGGCACGGCCGAGGACATTCACAAGGCCTTGGATTTAATCACTTCGTTGTCCCCCGACCTGGTCGTGGTCGATATATCGCTCAAGGGGGGGAACGGGATTGAATTGCTGAAGAACATCAAGGTGCGCTACCCAAAACAGGCCGTCCTGATGCTCTCGATGCACGATGAGTCTCTTTACGCGGTGCGCGCTTTGCGCGCCGGCGCCGCGGGTTATGTCATGAAGCAGGAAGCTACTGAAAAGGTCCTCACCGCCATCCGCCAGGTGCTGAACGGCGAAATCTACTTGAGTGAGCGGATGGAGAAAAAGATGATGCACCAGTTGGTCGGCGGCCGGACGGCCCGGACGGGCTCCCCGCTGGAGGATCTGAGCGACCGCGAACTGGAGGTGTTCAACTTGATTGGCCAAGGTCACGGCACTCGGCAGATTGCCGAGGAACTGCATCTCAGCATCAAGACCATCGAGTCACACCGCGCCCACATCAAAGAAAAGCTTAATCTGAAAAACGCGACTGAACTGGTCCAGCACGCCATTCAGTGGCGCGAGGCGTAGGACGGGCCCGGTCGGGAGCGGCGCAGCCCTCCGGCCACGCACCGCTCCATCGACCACAATTTACCGGCTGCACCCTCGCTCCGTCGGCTTCAGCGCCATTCGTGCTTGGGATATTTCCGCTGCAACTCCTTCTTCAATCGCGGATATTGCTCGCGCCAAAAACTCACCAGATCCTGGGTGATCTGCACCGGGCGCATGTTGGGCGCGAGAATATGAACCTGGAGCGTCACCTTCCCGGAGGCGATCTTCGGCGTGGTTTTAACGCCGAAGAGGTCTTGAATGCGCGCCTCGATATAGGGAGGCCCTTCGGTCAAATAGTGAATCTTCGGATGCCGACCATTGGCAAAGGTGAATCGTTCCGGGGCGTGCTTTTCCAGGATTTCATGTTGGGGACCGGAAAGCCACGACTGAACGAGCGGCTTCACTTCCCGGTCCTTGATGTCCTTGTAGGAAATGCCACCTTCACAAATCTGTTCGATCAAATGGTTCCGGTCGTCGGCTCCGAGCGGTGACAAACCCAATTCAGGACACCAACGGCTCAAGAGATTCAGACGCAAAATCCACTGCTCGACTCCTTCGTCCCAGTTGCGCAGCGTCAAGCGCTTTTGAATGACTTCGTTGGCCAGGATTTGAGCGGCCTGATCGGCCGGAGGCGGCTCAATGCGCCGGGTGCTGATCGCCAGATCGCGAAACCGGATATGTTCCTCCGCGGAGACCCGGCGCGCGGTGCTGTCATAATAGACGCGCGAGTCAGTGCTCATGTCTTTCGGAAACAAGTCCCGCAACCAGTCCGCCTGGATCGCGGTGGCGAGCGAAAGCAACGTATTAACGGTCTTATCCGACCCTTCCACCTCTCGCACTTCGGAAGCGACCAGCAGCGGGCTATGTTGGACGACGCTCTCACGCGCGAGATTGCCCCGGCGTCCGTGCACGAGTTCACAGCGGAGCGTTCCTTCATCCAGTCGGCGCGCCACTCGGTCGGAGAAGCCGATCAGGATGCACTTTTCAACCGCCTCATTCGGCTTCTCGTTCTCATCCATCCGCAGCCCTTCGCTTTTGGCGATGCGGAGGAATTGGTCGAGCACCGGGCCGATTTGGCGAGCGGTAGCGGCGTGGACTCCGACCTTTCGGCAGGCGTCCTGACGAAAATCGTTTGCTTTGGCGTAGTTCCAGGCTCGGATCGCAATCCAGAAGTCGGAACTCGCTTTGTGCCCGAAGAGATCCTCGCGGAGCTTGTCCGCTTCTTTGCCAGGGTTTCGAATCAACAGCTCGCGACCCTGAGTGAGCGCGGCGATAAGACAGGCCTGATAAACGCATTCATATTCTTTGGCCGCGATCAGCATTCGGGCGTATCTCGGATGGACCGGGAAGGCCAGCATCTTTCTTCCCAGATCGGTCAGCACGCTGCGGGCCAGCGGGGCTGGAGGAGGCTGGGCCGTTTCGGGCGCCGGGGCCGCTGGTGCAGGCGATGGGGCTTCCGGCGGGCTAGACGCGATCGGGACCAACGCGCCCAGATCGGTCAACAACTCTTCGGCGTGCCGCATCGCCTCCTCGGGCGGCGCCTCCAGCCAGCGGAACTGGCGCAGGTCTTCGACTCCGGCCGCCTTCAGGTTGAGCACGACCTCGGCCAGCTCCAGCCGTTTCACTTCCGGCAGCTGATGTTCGGGACGCTCCCAATGTTCTTTCGATGTCCAGAGTCGCATGCAGCGCCCGGCTTCCGTTCGGCCAGCCCGACCGGCGCGCTGGTCAGCGGAGGAGCGGCTGATCTTCTCCACCAGGAGTGTGTTGATGCCGCGGTTGGCATCGTAGCGAGGGACGCGAGCCAAGCCGCTATCGATGACGAGCTTGATACCCTCGATGGTGAGGGACGTTTCGGCGACATTGGTGGAGACGACAACTTTGGGTTGGTCGTACTTGGCCACGGCTGCGTCCTGTTCCTGGGGTGGGAGTTCGCCATGGAGGGGAACCACTACGAATCCTTTGGCTTCGGGTGTTTGGCGGATCGCGTCAATCGTCTGCTGGATTTCGTAGCTCCCAGGCATGAAGACCAGGACGTCGCCGGCTCCGCCTCCGCGAATGTGGCGTTGGAAGGCGTCCGCGGCCAGCTCCCAGACGGGCGTTTCATCGGCCCGCTTTTTCGGCGGCAGATAGTCTATCTCCACCGGATAGGTGCGTCCTTCCGAGGTCAGGACCGAGGTGGGGTCGAGAAAGCGCTGGAGCGCGTCGGACGGCAAGGTGGCCGACATGACAATGACCTGGAGTTCCGGCCGGGCGCCCTCCTGGAGTTCGAGCGCGCGCGCCAGGGTGATATCTCCATACAAATGGCGCTCGTGAAACTCATCCAGGATGATCGCTTGGACCCCGGTCAACTTTGCGTCCTGCAGCATTTGGCGCAGGAGCACTCCCTCGGTGACATATTTGATGCGAGTGGCCGGACCGGCAACGCGCTCGAACCGGACTTGATAACCCACTTCCGCTCCTAGTTCGACTCCTTGTTCCTTCGCGACCCGCGCAGCCAACAAGCGGGCGGCGAGGCGTCGGGGTTGGAGGACGACGACCTGGCCTTCGCCGAGCAAGCCGTGTCGCAGGAGAATTTGTGGGACCTGAGTTGATTTTCCGGAGCCGGTGGGCGCCTGCAGGACGAGACGTCGGCTTTGTTTAAGCCGGGCGACGATCTCGCTTTCAATTTCATAAATGGGCAGTCGGTCTGTCATGAAAAAAGTCCCTCCAGCAAAGCACGATTCCAGTTCCAACGCAAAGCCAGTCTCACGTTGCTTGTTGCTGGAACCAATTTACTTTCTCGAGGATGCAAATTGTGCAAAGGGTGCGTATTGATAAATGGCTTTGGGCCGTCCGGCTTTACCGAAGCCGATCCTTGGCCACAGAAGCCTGCAACGCTGGCCACGTTAAGATTGGCGGCCAAAGTGTCAAGGCTTCCCGTGAGGTGCACATTGGCGAACTTATCTCCGCCCAAGCCGGCTTGGTCCAACGCACGGTGCGGGTTTCGGCCCTTCTGGAGCGCCGCGTCGGCCCTAAATTAGTCTCCCAATACCTCGAGGACCATACCCCTCCGGAGGAATACGCTCGTGCCCGCGCCCAGGCTGCCGACCTTGCCCTTCACCGCTCCATGGTCGGGTTGGGCCGGCCGACCAAGAAGCAGCGCCGCGACCTGCAGCGGGTCCGCGACAAGCCCTTAACCTGATGAAGGGTCGAGTTGACTGGCGCCCTGGGTTCGTTGCCGGTCGCTTGGAAGGCCGAGGTGGCGACCTCCTTTCAGCGCTCACAAGCGCCTGGCGAGGCGTTCCGCCAGCCGCTGCAATGCTGGTGAGCGATCCAGCGAATCCAAATGGACATCCAGAAGCCAGAAGCTTTTCGTCTGCTCCTTGGCCATGGCCAAGCCCTCTCGAAGCTCAGCAAGCGTTCGCACCTGGCAACCTCTCCCCGCGCCCAGGATCTCGGGCAGACGATGGTAGGCCCAAGGCCAGACATCATTGTATGGTCCGTCCTGCATGTGCCGTTCGGTTCCGTAGCCGCGGTTGTTCAGTACGATAACGATCGGGTTCAGTTGGTAGCGCGCGACCGTGGCCAGCTCCATTCCCGTCATCTGAAACGCGCCATCGCCCACCAGCACGATGGGGCGCAGATGAGGACTGGCTAGTTGCGCTCCGACGCTCGCTGGCACGGCAAATCCCATCGAGGCGTAGTAAGCGGGGCCGAGGAATTCAGTGCTGTGGTGAATAAACAGATCGGCCGCCCCGAAGAGCGCGTCACCGACATCTGCGACCACCATCATTTCCGAGGAGAGGAAGTCATTCAGCGTCTCGAATAATTGCCGGACGGTCAGTCCGCCCGCGCGGGGCTGCGCCCGTCTGGCTGCGGGCGGCCGGCGTTCCGGCCAGCTTAAGGGCGACCGGCGCCGCAGCCGCAGTTGCAGCAACCCTCGCATAAAATCCTTGAATCGGACTTCCTCATAATTGTGGTAGCGAACCGACATCTTCTCGCTGGTCGCGCGGATGCATCGGGCAGGATCCAACCGGGCGGTAAACACTCCCAGATTGATGTCGGTCATGAAGAAGCCGAGCAGAATGACACAGTCGCTGCTTTCGACGTACTGGCGCACGTCTTCGCGACCCATCGCTCCTTCATAGACTCCGAGGTAGAAGGGATGGTGTTCTCCAATAACGGACTTACCCAGGAGAGTGGCGGCCACTGGAATATTGGTCTTGCGAGCGAGCCGCACCAACTCCTTCTGCAAGCCAAAGCGATGGACTTCCACGTCAGCCAGGATCACCGGTCTTTTTGCCCGGTTGATCATCTCTTCGGCTTCGGTCAACGCAGCCCGCAGTGCTTTCCGGTCGCTGTCCTCATGGATGTCAACCGGACGGTAGTGAGGGTGACCTGGAGCGTGCACGAGATCCCGCGGGAGTTCGATGTAAACGGGGCGCTTGTAACGCAAGGCGGCGTGCAGGACGCGATCGATCTCTTGAAAAGCGATCTGGGGATCATCCAGCACCGTGGAAGCGACTGTCAGTTGCTCAAAAACGCGCTTCTGGGTATCGAATTCCCGGACTTTGTGGTGCAAGAGCGGATCTTTCTGACGTTCCTTGAGGCCTGGAGCGCCGCTGATCACCACCACCGGGGACTTTTCCGCAAAGGCGCCTGCGGTGGTGTTGGCAACTTTCAGGCCGCCGACGCAATACGTGATGCAAACAGCTCCCAGACCTTTGATCCGGGCGTAGGCGTCGGCGGCGAAGCCAGCGCCTTGCTCGTCGCAGGTGTTGATAACCTGGAGGCGGCTCTTCTGCAGCAAATCATAAAAGCCCAGCACGTAATCGCCCGGTATGCCAAAGACGTGGCCAACGCCGTGATCAGTCAGTCGGTGGATCAGGTACTGTCCGATGCTTTCCCGGTCCTTCATGGCTGGGGCAGGGTAGCATCGGCGATCTGACCGGTCAAAGCCGCAGCCAACGGCGAATGGCTTGGGACGAGCTTAATCCGCGACGCATTCTGCCAGGAGTTTGCGGTAAACAGTCCGGGCGTGATCATAGTCGGCTTTGGCCTGCGCTTTTTCGTCGGCTTTGATAAACCGCTCCTTTTGCGACCAACATTGTTCGACGCCCTTTAAACACCACTCAGCGCTGCGCCGGGACGCTCGAATTGGTTTGTCGCCGACGAGCACGAAAATGGGGTTGGTATGTGATGAGGGCAGGATGCGAACTGCTACCCAGCTGCTTCGTTCGATCGGCAGATCGAAGGCCACATCGCGAATCGCGCCGTCGGCGAGCAGATTGGTCATGGCGACCGGGTAGCCGTTGACGATCGCTTCGACGGCCACCATCCGGGTGGAACCGATCCGGGCGCGTTCGATGTCCCAGTAGGGTTTATCGCTGTAGCGGCGGTTCCGGATTTCAGGGTTGGGCTTTTCGTTCAGGAAGGCGGCGGCTTGAAGCTTCACGTGAACCGAACCTGGCTGTGGCAGGCGCAATTCGCTGCCTTGATGGCCCATGGCGACCTTGTCGGCCTTGAAAGTGAGGAGGTGGCTGCGTCCATCGCTGACATAGTTCCGTCCCTCGCGGATCCCCTGGCACCAATCATTGTAATTGAGCGGTCCCAGTTGTTGCACATACGAGCGCCCCAGTCCGACTCGTTCCCCGTAAATGCACGGAAAGTCCGTCTCCCCGCTGATCCGCGTCCGAAAGCCCACGTTCAAGGTCTGATACCACATGTTCAGTTCCCACACGTAGGGCGTGTCGACCGTCGAAAGGAAATCGACTGCCGGAACCAGTTTGCCCTCCGGACCGGGGACTTCGTGGGTGACATCCATGATGTATTCGTCAGCGCCAATGCCGTTGAACGGCGGCACGACGTAATTGGGCAGCTCCGCTGTTTCCACCTCCAACCCCCAGCCGGAGTGCGCCGGGCCGCAGACGGCTCCTTGCTTTTTGGCCCAACGCAGCGTGTTCAGACAGAGGGTTGGCCAGTGCTTGTCGGAGGTGCCGCCAGGATGGATCTGGTCCTTCAAACGCAGCAGACAGAGATGGCCGGACTGGTGCGAGCCAAAGCCCGACACTTCCACGTCGTAATGGAGCAAATACGGGTGCTGCGACACTTTGTCGTCCTGGCCAGTAAAGAACTGCTTCTGGTAGTCAAAACAAGGGCCCCAAGTCAGGTTGCAGCCGACCTTCAAATCTTCACCCAGGCAATGTCGCATCATGTCGGGCGCGTGCACGCCTTCGCTCGGTTTGGTGTAGTGGGCGCAGCCGGCCGCGTGAATGTGATGGTCTCCCGACCACCAGCCGAGTTTCGAGGGATCAATCCACCGTTCACTCTTAAACGACGCCTGGTTGGCGCCGGGCTCCACCGTGATCGTCCGCATCTGCACGAGAGACTCCGGTCCGCGGGAGAACTCGACCTGATACTTGCCAGCGGGCAGGCGGAGCGTCTCTCCGTCTGCTCGATAGACCTGCGGGTGGAAGCCAAAGTCCGGCGCGAGCCGTTTGGAGCGGGCGGGGTAGACATGGCCCGCCGCGTCGCGGATCAGGAAGCTGGCGGTGGTCGGTTGGTTGTTTTCATCGCGAACTTCCAGGGTGACTTCGTGCGCGGGCTGACAATCAAACAGAATGTCCACTTCATTGCGGAAGCCCAGGTCTTGCGTCCCTTGGCCGACGTTGAAAAGGACCTTGGCTTCACGCTTGCCGGCATCACGGCTGTAGAGCTGAATAATACGATATTCCAATTTGAGTCCGCTCAGGCCTTTGCGGAGCGGCTGCGCCCCATACATGCTCAGGTCCAGCCATAAATCCCGCATGTCCGGCTTGGTTGACCCATCGCGGCCGCGAAAATATTTGTCGGAGACGGAATCGCCCCAGCCGCCCTCGTAAACGGACTGGGCATTCGGGCTGATCGCCTGCAATTCCGCGGTCACGCCAGCCTCGTTTTGCACTTTAACGAGGTAAACACGCCAGCCTTGTTCCAGCAGTTCCGGTTTGGATGGACCTTGGGCTACTTTCACCCGCGATTCCGGGTTGATCGTCACGCCAAAGAGGCAGTATTTGTCGAGAATCTCTTGGAGCGCGAGGATGTCCTCCTCCCCGCGGCCACCCGCTAGAGCGGCCCGTAACCCCTCCTGGTCTGGCGCGCGAAGCGGCGCTCCCAATACATCGAGCGCTTCGGTGAGCCGCCGCACGCTCGCGGCGAATGGCTGCCACTCCACCTCGGTCACCGGCGGCAATCCAGTTTGCTCCGCGGCCGAGGCCAGCCGGGCTGCAGTCAACCATAGGAGGAGGAAGAGGAAGCGGCGCGCGCCAAGCGGCCGTGGGCCATGAGCGGGCGCAGGGCCTGGCCATGCGCTGCGGCTGGTGGTGGCGTCAGACAACGGCAGGGTCGGAGCGGCCTGAGTGGCGGACTGGAACATAAAGAGCCTTTCGTTGGGAACTGGAATCTGCCGGAGTGTGCCTTGGCCCAGGTCGGTTGGATAGTCAGAAAATGATTTCGTGGGGACTTGTAAGGTCAGTTGGTGTGGAAGACTGCTTGCGCTCACTCCGAACAACTGGTAGAACAACCGCATTCCACGTAACCCAGGGCTCGGCGTTTCGGTCTTCGTACGCGACCCTGGTGGTGCACGCATGGCGCAACGACTTCAGTGGACCAGAGCTGTCGTTCCGGAGCGGCCACCTCGTTGTCGCGGGCGGCAACGTGTGGCTCTGCGGACGCGCCGATCACCCTCGTCCGTTGTAACTCCTGTCCGGGATATTCTATGAAAACACCATTCCTGATCGCATTCGTAATCGCGAGCGTGGCTGGCTCGCCTCTGCGGGCTCAAACTCCTCCAGGCGCTCCAGAGGACAACGGTTTGACGCCGAAGACAGAGACGATCTACGTCAACCGTCAGACGGTCGACATCACCACCTTAAACAACAATAAAACCGAGAGTCTCGGCGTCGGCATTGCCAACAACGGCAATGTGATCATCGGCTGGGAAGATGACGGCGACGCCATCGAGGATTTGGAAGGCGTCTGGACGATGTACGATTCATCGGGCGTTGCGATCACCCCGGATACCAAGCAGACCGCGGTGCAAATACCGGACGCGAGCCTGACCAACAAATTCCTCTCCTACTTCCGCGCCGACGGGAGCGCGCTGCCTGGCGCGACGTCGTGGGGTCCGAAGATCCACGCCAACCTCTTTGGCGATGGCGTCGGCTTTGGGGCCACCTCCTTCGGCCTCGGGGAGGAAGTGACTGAACTGGCCGCATTCGCTGGCACGGGAGATTTTCCCTCGGTCCAGCTGCTCAACAACGCCGGCCAACCGATCAAGATCGTCACCGGTGTGGACAGCGCCTATGCGGCGCGGGACGGGGACATCCGGATTGGGGACTGGGAGTATCTGTCCAACAGCAATATCGTGATTGTGGGGGAGAGCCGGCAACGGCCCGACCTGGTGAGCGTCTACAACGGGGAGATTGAAGAGACGCACGCGATTTACCGGGTGATTAATCCGGCGGGCAACGTGGTCAAGGCCGAAGCGCTGGTCGGGGACGCGCCGGTCAAGACGGAGATTTGGCATGGAGTGGGAGTGACCAAGAACGGGTTTGGGGTGCGGTTTGGCGGAGCGGGAGGGACGTTGGTGCGGCTGTTTGACAACAGCGGCAACCCGACGAGTACGAACTTGGATTTGGGGACGCTGACTGGGCATGCGGAAGCGGCCGCCGGCGGCCGCGGGGACAACACCGGCTTTCACGGTAACGGCAACGATGCTTACGTTTCGGTGGTAGGCAGCGGAACGACCGTGTGGCTGACGGTTCTAAATGCCGACGGCAGCATTCGCTATTCGAAGTCGGCCGCGGATGACCTCACGCTCGCGAGCGTCGGCCGGGTGGACGGGGCGATTGATCCGAGCGGCAATGTCATCGTCGTTTTCGAAGGCAAATATGCCGCCGACACCCCCAATGTCGTCATGGGCCGCCGCTTTGACGTGACGGGCAAGCCCGTCGGTGGATCATTTTACGTCAGTGAAAAGGAACTCCCCGGGGCCGCGTCGGGAGAAGCCCAAGGACCCCGAGTGGCGTGGCGGAACGGCCAGGTGGCGGTGGTATGGGAAAGCAACAACGATGTCGACACTGTCAACCCGGACGACGGTTTGCCGAAAACGGTGGTCGCACTCCGCCAGTTCTCCACCTTTACGCCCGGCACTCTGGAATCGGTTGGGTTGACTCGCATCGTGCCCGACACCCCCATTATCAAACCGCCGGCTGACGCCCTGGGGAATTGGGAGCCGTATGCCAGCGTCCTGGGGAATAGTGTCTTTCTGATCGAAGGAAATACCTTTGCCGACAACCTCACTGATCAGCAGCGTTACGTCGTGGCGCTCCAACCAGTCGCTGGCGGCGCGATGAAACAAGTCGAAGGCTTTTATGCCGACAACGGGCAGCCCTTTAAAGGCCAGATAAACCTGTCTCGCAACAACGGCAATCCCGGGCGCGTCGCGGGTGATACCCGTCCCGGAGCAGTCAACTACATGGTTGGCGGAGAAGCATCGCCCCATGCCCTGGCGGAGTTCGGCTCCGACAATCGATGGCAGCTCGGGTTCGACCGGCTGGCCGATGGCCGTTATGGCACCGTGCAAACTTACAAGCTCGACCTGACAACCCTGACCCCCACGCCCTTGAGCAAGGCCCAGGATTCGGCCAACGGCCGCCTTAAGTCGGGCGACCCGCAGGGCAACAACCAGATTACCCGTTTCGGCGGTGACATTGTCGGCCTGGACAACGGCAACTTCGTTTCAGTCGTCGAAGACCGTTCCAAGATCCTCAATCCGGACGGCAATGCGGCGGTGGCGACTATATTTGCCCCGGACGGTTCGATCGTCAAAGAGAGCTTCCTGGTGGCGCCAACGGCCGATGCCACGGCCCGCGACGTCGATATCTGGTCCAATGTCGCCGCTCACAAGGGCGGCTTTGCGGTCCGCACCAAGACGCCTGATGGAACCAGTCGTGCTCTCTATTTCTTCGACAACGCCGGCAATCTGAAAGGCCGGGTCGACCAGGCTACTTCCGGAGCCAGCTTCGACAACGGCCGCGGCGATGGAACCCGTATTTTTGGCCATATCAACAGTCCGTACGTCTACCTGGTCGGCAAAGCTACCACAGGCCCGCTGGTCAAGGTCGCCGTGTTTGACTCACGCGATCAAAAGTTTGTCACCATCGCCGACATCAGCGAAGGCGGCTTTAGCGGCGACTTCGATCGCGCCATAGGAGCGGTCGATGCCCTCGACCGGGTGGTGATCTCCTGGGTTGTTAAGCCCGCTGGTTACACGCAACAGCAGGTGGCCGCGCGAGTCCTGGCCTTCGATGCCGTCGGCAAGAAGATCACCCCGCTCACTGCGAGCTTCTTCCCGTTTGTGAACGCGGCCACCAACGACATCCGGACGCTGCAGATGAGCGTGGCCATGACCACTCGCCAAATCTGCCTGGCGGCGAAAGGAGAGATCAATTACTCCAACAAACCGGAAGCAGGTCCCGATTCACCGCGCGAAGTCAACTTCTACACCGTCTTTTCTCATCCGTTTCCTCAGGATGACCCGACGCCGCGGGCAACAAGTTCAGGCGGTTCGGAGTTGCGCGTCTCCTTCGAGGCCGGTCAGGTGGTGATGACTTGGACCAGCGGCACGCTGGTTTCGGCGGCGACCGTCACCGGACCCTACACGGCGGTCCCGGGCGCAACCAGTCCTTACAAGACAACGCCCAGCGCCGCTGCCGCCTTCTTCCAGGTCCAGCAGTAGCTCGCATCGTGGCGCAGCGGGTCCAGGATCGCCCGCTGCGTTCAGTCACGCGGGTCTTTGGTCGCGTGACCTTTCTTGGCTGCCCTCCTCGCCGGAGGCGGGCAGCGCGGGTGTGGTGTCGCGTGGAAGTGGTTGCTTTCCACGACCAGCGCTGCTAGAACCGGACCCAGTTCCAAGTAAGGTCCGACCGACCTTGCGTCGGTCTCCGTTCAACCAGAGATGCACCAATGATTGCGTTCGGCTCCATTGACTCGGTCAGATCCACGGGAACGGCCGAATGCCTCGGTGAGTTGCGAGGCGGTCTCATTTGAACAAGACACAACAGGACAACCAACCATACGTATGAAGACTCCTCTGACGATGATAGCGGTGATGGCTGCCCTTTACGCCTCAGCTTCGCTCGCTCAAACCCTACCGGGAGCACCGCAGGATGGCGGGCTGACGCCGAAAACCGACACCATTTACATCAATCGCCAAACAACCAACGTTACCACCCTCAATAATAACAAGACCGAGAGCATCGGCATTGCCATCGCTAAGAATGGCAATGTGATCATCGGCTGGGAAGATGACGGCGACGCCATCGAGGATTTGGAAGGCGTCTGGACGATGTACGATTCATCGGGCGTTGCGATCACCCCGGATACCAAGCAGACCGCGGTGCAAATACCGGACGCGAGCCTGACCAACAAATTCCTCTCCTACTTCCGCGCCGACGGGAGCGCGCTGCCTGGCGCGACGTCGTGGGGTCCGAAGATCCACGCCAACCTCTTTGGCGATGGCGTCGGCTTTGGGGCCACCTCCTTCGGCCTCGGGGAGGAAGTGACTGAACTGGCCGCATTCGCTGGCACGGGAGATTTTCCCTCGGTCCAGCTGCTCAACAACGCCGGCCAACCGATCAAGATCGTCACCGGTGTGGACAGCGCCTATGCGGCGCGGGACGGGGACATCCGGATTGGGGACTGGGAGTATCTGTCCAACAGCAATATCGTGATTGTGGGGGAGAGCCGGCAACGGCCCGACTTGGTGAGCGTCTACAACGGGGAGATTGAAGAGACGCACGCGATTTACCGGGTGATTAATCCGGCGGGCAACGTGGTCAAGGCCGAAGCGCTGGTCGGGGACGCGCCGGTCAAGACGGAGATTTGGCATGGAGTGGAGTGACCAAGAACGGGTTTGGGGTGCGGTTTGGCGGAGCGGGAGGGACGTTGGTGCGGCTGTTTGACAACAGCGGCAACCCGACGAGTACGAACTTGGATTTGGGGACGCTGACTGGGCATGCGGAAGGCCGCCGGCGGCCGCGGGGACAACACCGGCTTTCACGGTAACGGCAACGATGCTTACGTTTCGGTGGTAGGCAGCGGAACGACCGTGTGGCTGACGGTCCTAAATGCCGACGGCAGCATTCGCTATTCGAAGTCGGCCGCGGATGACCTCACCTTGTTAGGCGTTGGGCGAGTGGATGCGGCCATAGATGCCAGTGGCAGCGTCATTGTTGTATTCGAAGCCAAATATGCGGAGGACCGTTCGAACTTGGTCTTTGCGAGACGATTTGATCCGTCCGGTGATCCAACCGGCCCCAGCGTTTATGTGAGCGAAAAGGAAGTGCCGGGCAGTTCGGAACAACCGTCCGAAGGACCTCGCATCGCCTGGCGCAACGGGGAGGTAGCGATCGCCTGGGAAAGCAAGAATGACCTGGACACGATCAATCCGGATGACGGCTTGCCTAAGACCGTCGTAGCTTTGCGTTTGTTTTCGACCACTCCGCCCCGGGAATACAGCATCGGTTTGAACTTTGGCGCTGACGAGGCCAACAACACCAGCAGCGGCTCGCTCGCTTCCACCAATGTCGCTGGTGTTCCTTCCGTTGCTCAGGCCAACTGGAATAATCTTACGTTGCTCAGCGGTACGAACAGTGCCGTCGTCGCAGACGCTAACGGCAACGCCGAGCCTACCCTGGTCACGGTAAACTGGTCATCTGCCAATACCTGGTCGTCCACCGGCCGAGGCGAGGAGAACAATGGCTTTCCGACCAACTCGCCGGATCGCACGCTCATGACCGGCTATTTGGATACAGGATCAGCCACGACGACTCGCGTGCAGATCGCGAGCATTCCCACGCGACTGACGACAAACGGCTATGACCTCTATGTCTATGCCAGTGGCGGAGTGGCCGCGCGCGGCGGGAGTTACCGCTTGCTCGATGGTGTCTCTGGCCTGCCGATCACTGACTACGTTCGCGTTCAGTCCGGGACGAACCTGAGCAGTTATGTGGAAGTTTCCCGCAACCTCGGGGCCACCAATCCAGCTGGGGGGCGCATCTTCGGAGTGGGCAATTACATCGTTTTCCGCGGGCTGACGCGGCCCAACGTCGTTGTCCAGGCGGTGACCGGGCCGGCGGCCGGTGGGCTGGGATTCAGCGGCACGCCGCGTGCGCCAATCAATGCCATTCAACTGGTGGCCCCCGCCACCGGATCGACGCTCGAGGACGTTACTCAACCCGGCGACGCCATCGTCAGTTCCGATCCCGATGCCAACTCGCCCGCGGCGGAGCGCGTTCCCAACGCCATCGATAACGATTCGGCCACCAAATACCTGAACTTCGGGAAGGACGGGAACCAAACGGCGCCGTTCGCTGGTCCGGTTGGCCTCACGGTCACGCCAAAAGCAGGACCGTCCATCGTCAACGGCATCGCCTTTACTTCCGCCAACGACGCGCCTGAACGGGACCCGGCCAGCTACAAGCTCGAAGGGTCGAACGACGGCACGAACTTCGTCGCCATCTCCGAAGGCACCGTCCCGCCGTTCAGCGGACGGTTTATCCGTCAGGAAATCCTCTTCACGAATCCACCCACGGCCTTCCAGGTGACCCTCAGCGGCGCTTCCGAGCGGCCCAATCCGGTGACGACTCCGGCCACTGGTTCCGGAACGCTGACGTTGGCGGGCGACCAGCTGGCCTATGCCATCAAATACTCCGGCTTATCGGCAGCGGCGACTGCCGGCCATATCCATGGGCCGGCCACGACTGAGCAAGCGGTCGGCGTGCTGATTGCATTCCCGAACGTCACCGGAACCGAGGGCACTCTCTCCGGGACGCTCACCTTGAATGCGGCGACGATCCAGGCCCTGCAAGGTGGCCTCGCCTACGTGAATATCCATACCGGCAATAATCCCGGCGGCGAGATTCGCGGCCAGGTGGTTCCGGCAACCTTCACGACCTATCGGCTCACTATCCCGACGGTCGCCAACGCCGCGACCGCTAACAGCATGCAGTTCTCCGAAGTCGAATTGCTCGGCCGAGTGTTTGCTGCACCGGCCGCGCCGACCATCGCGATCAGCCGGTCCGCCGACAAGATCACCATCACCTATCAAGGCACGCTGAATTCGTCTGATAGCGTTACCGGTCCTTTCGCCCCCGTTGCAGGGGCAACTAGTCCGTTCACCGTCACTCCGGACGGCGCGGCTAAGTTCTATATTGCGCGTTAGGAACGCGTGAGATGCACTGACACGCGGCGGCCGAGGTTTTCGGACCTCGGCCGCGTTCTTGTCCATGATCACTTTGGGGGCAGCTGAGGGCGGCATCGACTGGAAACGCGCTGCCGGACGTTGGTTTGATCGACGCGGATGCGCCCGCTGGCGCTGACTCTGGCGCTCGCCAGCACCGATCTCTTCCTGGGCGCAGCCCGGGCCGAGTTCCTGATCACCCCGGTTGCTTTGCAGGGGCAGCCCGCGCCAGGAGTGCCGAAGGGACTGACGTTCCAAGGCGGTTTTCGCGATGGGTTGCTCGATGCGAATGGGCAGGTGCTCTTCGTCGCTGACCTGGCCGGCCCAGACGTGAGCCGCACGAATCAAACCGGACTTTGGATCGGCTCATCCCGCGACCTTCAGTTGGCCGTTCGAACGGGTGATCCAGCGCCGGGTTACGATACCGGCGTCACCTTTGCCTATCTTGGCAAGCCGCTCATTCTCACCACCAATGCCGCCGGGTTCTACGCCCGCCTGGCCGGCCCTGGAATCAGCCCGGACGCTTTCGAACCGGGCAATGACGACACGCTCTGGGCGAGCTATCCGCAACGAACCGGCCTGCAGCCCCAGTCGAGCGGGATCGATTCGGTCACCCGTCGTGCGCGTCTCTTCCTGCGCTTTGCGGCCGTGCCCTACTCGACCATCCAGCAGGTTTATCTCAGCGCTAAGTTGATTCAATGGATCAACGTGACCGGCAATCGCGAGGCCCAATTTGACTCAGGCCTGGTTGTTTGGTTCTACGCCATCGTCAAGCGGTATGCCTCTAACCGGACCCGGCTTACTCTGGGTCCAACCGTGAATTCGGGCGACGAACTCGTCGAAGATCCTGGTTTCCTGCAGGCGTTTCCAGATGGCTCGGTCACTAACCTGATCCTGACCGGTGATCCAGCCCCTGGCACGGTCGACCGGTTCCAGCGCCTGGACCCTGACAGCCTCAGCCTCTCCACGTCCGGCACGGTCGCTTTTGCCGCAACGACGTCTTCCGGCGCCGGCATCTGGTATGGGGCAGGCGGGCGCGTCAGACCGATTGCTCTGCTTCGATCACCGGTGCCGGCTTCGCTGGTGGCGGAGTTAGGGGCCAACTCGGTCTGGGGCAGCCCGTCCGGACCAGTCGGGATGAATGCCCGGGGTGAAGTGGCCTTTGCGGCTTCATTCGCGTCCGGACAACGCATCGTGGCTGGGCTTCCGGAACGGTTGCGTTCAGCCGTCGCTACTGTGCCAACAACCTCGACCAATCGTGGCTTTACCAGCTTTGGCTCCTATCTACTCAATGGCCAGGGCGAGATGGCAGTGGTCGGCTCTCATACCGATTTGCGCGATATCCCAGGCATTGCGGGCATTCCCGGGCTCGGGCTCAGCGCAGTCGGCCTGACGTCAGCCCGCGGCCCCGCCAGCTTGGTCCTGGCCGAAGGCCAATCCGCGCCCGGATTGAAGGCAGGTGAAGTCGTCAGCTTCTTTGGATCGGCAGGCAGTCCGTTTATGAATGCACTCGGCCAAGTCGCGCTCTTTGCCGAGATTGGCACGGCTGCCGGCTTTGAACATCGCACGGATCAAGGCATTTGGTTGGCCGACCCGGTCTCCGGCACGCATTTGGTGGCGCGCGGTGGGACAACCGTGGACATTGGCGCTGGGCAAATGAGAACGCTGTTGCCCGAGTCCATTTCTTTCGGCAGCACTCATGACGCCTTTCGCAGCGGCGGAGAGGACGGACGCCCAAGCCCCTTCAATGACCTCGGCCAACTCATCTTCACAGCCGCCTGGCAGGAACCCAACGGCCAAACTCGGTCCGGCATCTTCCTCGCCTCCCAAGTCCAGATGTTGCCGGCGCGCAAGCGCGGCCCGGACATTGCGTTGGAGTTCGCCACATTGCTCGGCCGCAAATATCGCCTGGAAAGCCGGGACGCGATTGAAGGCGGCGCCTGGAGCGTATGGCGGGACGGGATCGAAGGAACCGGCGGCATTGTCACGATCACCGATGCCGGGGCGGCGAACCGCCTCAAGCGCTTTTACCGGGTGGCGATGGTCCCCTGAGGTGCCGCGCCTGACGCTCATCGCAGGCTTGGTCGAGAATGGCTTAGCATTCGATGAAACGCGACTGAGCGCACGACCAAGCTTTCGAATTCGCGGGATTTGAAGCCACTGCTTAGTCTCCGGCAATGGCACCCGACAGAATGTGGCTGGGCTCGCGCGGCTAACCAAAAGGGGGCTGGTTGCGCCGGCAACTTCTCTCTACGGCCCGCTGCCTGCTTCGGCGCTTTGCAGTTTTCCCAGGGACCAGCTGAGCCGGAGCTGATCAGCGGTTCTGTCGATTTTGAGCCGGGGCGGCAAACGAGGTCATGGACCCTTCCCGCGCCAACTCAGCGCCAGTGGCGATGTGGCTCCCGTCGGCACTGAAAGCCACAGCTGTTACGGCCCTAGAGGTCCACGCTCGCATCCGGTTCCGTGACGCTGATCAGGAGATACAGCCGGCGAGTGATTCGGCTCTCGGTCGGTTTCGAAAACCAGCCTTTCTTCATCCGGACGGTTTCCTCCACCGAAGGCATGCGGAGCAGCAGGGAATCGCCGGCATGCGCCGACACGGTGGCGGTAACTTCCCGGAGGCGAATCTGGGGCTGGGGCACTTTCGCGGTCAACGGAGCGGCGGTGCCGACAGCGCTTGTCACGACCCCCGCCTCAGCATAGCCGAGAAACTCTGTCAATTGGCCGACCAAGGTAAGGTTCCAGGCATCCCCTTTCCAGAACGGCTGCACTTTCAGCGACGGTCCGAAGGACACAGGGATGGGTGTGTAAGTAACCCGTCCCGCCGGTTCGACCGAATCGGTTCGATCCCGATTGGACCTGACGCGGGCCTTGGTCGCCGGTGCGGTCGGCGAAGGAGAATCACGATCTGCTGTCGTCTCACGCGACGTGGGCGTGGAAGGAACCGCCCTCGGGCCCTCCCCGGGTTTCGGTCGGTTGGGTTCCGCTAGTTTGTCCGGCTGGGAAAACTCAACGCCAGCGACCACGTTTTTCAGCTCGACAAGCGAGACTGAAGCTTCCAGCCCGCTCAAAGTGGTGACAGCTGCGCAGGTCAGAATATCAACGCCTGGCCGGTCGCGCGAGACTCGAAGGAGAGCCTCGGCCTGGGCTTCCGACAAGCGGACCACATCGCCCCTGGTTCGCTGATCGTAGATGCGGAAATTGTGGGCCTGGGGCGTGTTGGCTCCGGGCTGATCGCCTTCGGGAGTGTGCGGCTCCTGTTTATCGTCCTCCGCCAAGCCTTGTCCGAAGAGCCAGTCGAAAGGAGGAGGGCCACTATCCTTCATTTCGATCCAGCGGGCGTGCAGCCGGACTTGACGGTAGGCGAGCGCTGTCTCGATGGCCTTTTCCACCCGATCCAGCTCTTCCTGGGTCGCTCGGACGAGCAGCTGTCCGGTGCGTTCATTGAAGAGGAGCGCCTTCCCGCCAGTGGGCGCCGAGCCAGCTTTATCCTTGTTGGGCGGTGGCAAGGGACCTGCAACCGGGCCGAAGTCGAGTCCAGCTTGCCCCAGGTAGGCACCCAACGTATCGACAAACGCGCCCGTCGCGGTGGGTTGTGGGTGGCTCTTTTCTCCAGGCGGAGCAGCTTTGAGCAATCCGCGGACGCCGCGGGCGAAGAGGTTCGGTTCGACTTTGTAGACGCGGGTGGACAAACGATCCGATCCGGCTGCGGCGGAAGCTGCAGCCGGTGGCGACACCGCTGCCGGCGGCGTTTGCAGGCTTGCTGCAGATGTCAGCGGCGTCTCGGAGTTGGCCGCATCAGCCGTTGTGTCGCTGGTCGGACGGGCGCCCGACTCTTTTGCCGCGCCGGCGCGCGCAATGTCCGAGGTGACAGGTTCAGCTGCCGACGGGGATGGAAGCTGGATTGGCACTGCCGGTGTCGAGTCCACTTGACGTGGTTGAGGGGCGCCATGACTGATCACGGCCGAGACGAAAAGAGCTGCGACCACGCCCAAGGCGATCCAGCCGGCACTGAGATTTTCGTGAGCCGGATAGCCGAGCAGGCGCTGGACGCGCTGGAGTAATGAGCCGCCGCTGACGGCGAGCTTCATTTGGCTAAAGCGGGCGCGCTGCTCCTCGAGACACGCGAGGGCGCGTGCGTAGGCCACCGGATTGGCCGAGACACTCAGCGCCAGATCGTCGCAGCAGTTCTCCCGTTCTGTGCGGATCTGGCTGGAGACCCACCAGACGGCTGGGTGGTAGAAGAGCAGCGCCTCAACTGCATTCTGGAGAAGGTTGACCAAGTAGTCGTGCCGCCGAATGTGAGCGAGTTCGTGAGCGACGATGAGTTCAAGTTGTTGACCATTCAACCCCGCGAAGCTGCTGAGCGGCAGCAAAATCATGGGCCTTAGCCAGCCGATCGCGGTGGGAACCTCGACAAGATGGGACGCGAGCAGCTGTATTTTTGGCGATAACCGCCACGCCTGAACGACATGGTCCAACCATGGTTCCAGTTCCGCAGTGGCTTGAGTTGTTTTTGTCCGCTTCGACCCAGCCGTCGGACTTCAATGGTTCCCAGGACGAGCCTCAAACTGAGCAGGAGCACGCCGAGCGCCCATGCCCGCACTACCCAGGGAAGCTTGGATTCCACCCCCGAGCGGAACGCATCCAGCCCGGATGGCCGCCGGGATGCCTCCACGATGAGCCCGTTGCTTGGGCCGGCGGGCAAATCTCGCGTGACCACTGCGACGCGGGCCTCCGGCAGCGCCATCCCGCTGCGAGCCATGGCGGGCGCGACGCGGTTCACCAGAACGACGCAGGTTGCGACAGGGCAGAGCGCCATCAGACTCAATCCTGCGCAGAGGAGGATATAGCGTGCCCGGGGCGGGCGTCCGCGGATTCCGATGAGGACTGCTTTCAGGAGAAGAGCCACGAAAGCGCCTTGCCAGAGGAAATGGATGAGGGCCCATCCCAATGCCTGGCCAAAGGCGTTAATGGAGAAGTGAGAGGTCATTTGGCACCTGGTTCCGTTTCGTCATCGAATGGCCGGTCGAGCGCCGGCATCGGTCACGCCGGCGGCCAGGGAAGAGTTTCTACGAAAGTCTTCGTTGTGTCAACGAAAACGTTCGTATTTACCTCGCCGGCGGGCTTATACCAGTGCAGGCGCCGTCTCGGGCTGCTCCTCGATTTGATCAAAAACCAGGCCGCTCGAGCCTTGACCGCGGCCAATGGTGGAAGACCTGGCCAGCCAAAGGTGGACGCTGCCATCGATCCATCGTGAGCGGCGGAAAGCGCGCGTTACCATCCGGCCGGCGCGAGGTACTTCTTCTTCGGCGATGTAATAAGGGGCAGGCACATTCAGAACGACGCCGAGCGGTTGACCGGGCTGGTCGGGCAATCTGGCGCGCTGGAGGCGAATGCGGCGGGATGAGCCTGGCAGATGGGCCGGGACGAAGGGGCGCCAATTGGATGGGATCCAGGTGCCCAAGCGATAGACCGCCCCGGCATGAGGCGAAGGCGGCAGAGGGGCCGGCGTTGCGGCCAGGGCCGGGTCGGCCGGTTCACCGAGGCAAGTTGCGACCCGGTGCTCCACGGCCCAGACCATGTTGGCCATGTCGTCGCGCAGAAAATGGACTTCTTCCAGGGCGGGAGCGGTGATGGTGGCGACGAGAGAGGGGGCGAGCAAGAGCCCGGGATCCGGATCGTCATCACCTGCCAGGCGGAACATGGACCAGCGCTGCCAGTCGCTCGCGGAGCCGCGATCAGCCGGGCGGATGAGGGTTTGATCGCCGAAGACATCCGTGACGATCAGGCCGCGGATTCGGGTGAACGAGCCGATGGGCAATTCGAGTGGCAGCAGGCACCAGTCGTTGGCGAAGAGCAGGACAAACTCGGCCAGCAAGAGTTTGGGGACATCATTCGGCTGGGGGTCGAGCTTGTTGAAATCGATCTGGCTGTCCTCCATTTCCCAGTAGCGATGGCACGGCATCCCAGGGAACTGAATGGCCACGGGCAGGAACGACAAAGCCGTCGACTCGGTCGGAGCGATCGGAGAGGTCGGCGGCGTTGCCTGGATGTCGAACGAGTACCAATCCATCGCCCCGCCTCCGGGGCCAGTGCTCTGTAATGTCACCGACCCGGCAGCGCAGGCAAAGGCCTGGTCAAGTTTATCCGGACGCCACGTGACCGGATCGGAGGATGGGGAGGAGTAAGTCTGGTCGAACCAGTGCAGGAGGTCCGCTCCGGCGGTCAGGAGGATGGGCTTTTCGCCTGGCGCGAGGTTGCCAAACGTGTCGACAAGAGCTGCGTGCGAGCCGTCCCGCAGCATTGTGAGCAAGCGGGCCGTATCGAAGAGATGGCCCCGGGCCGCTTGGATGAGAAGATCCGTTTCAGCGGTCGCGAGGCCCGTGACTGCAGCGGAGGGCTCCAGCGGCAGCGCGGCGGCGTAATCGTGCAGACGTCCGCTGAGATTGGCCGAGGCGAGGAGGCGCTCAAAAGTCTGCGCCGCTTGCAGGTGCAACAACAGATCGAACGGGACTGGCTCGCGCTGGGCGCGGACCTCGAGCGGCACTTCGGGAAGGTAGGGGACCGATGGGTGGGCTGCGCCATAGCGATCGAGGAGGGTGGTATCGTAAGCGATGCGGGCGTCGATCGGGGAGGCACCGTTGTCCGCTTCGAATTCGCCAAATTGCCACTGACGGGTCAGCAACCAAAGGGGGTCGCGGACCTCCGCTCGAAAACTCCGTTCCAGATCGGAGCTGCGGGGTCGGCCTTCGAGCCGGTTCCAGCCGCGGATCCGCGGGGTGGGGTCGCGGGGAGAGAGGACGAACTGGAATACATTGGCGGCGAGATCGATGGGGGGAGGCATGTTCTTAAGCGTTGGCCGCGACGCTGGTCAGTTGAATATTGGCAAAGTCGGTCGAAGCGAAGCGCGTCCGCGTCATTTCGAATAGAATGGCAGGCAACGTCTGAAAGTAGGCGCCTTCGGGCGGACGACCGTCCTCGCGTCGGCCGATCAAAGCCTCCGGTTCCACCGCTCGAATCTTGGCCAGGTCCAGCGCTTCGTGGACCGAGTCGGCCAGTTCGTCCCAAGTCCAAAGGCCGGTCGAAGACGCGGGCACGGCGACGAGCACGGCGTGAGGAGCGGTTGCATTAGGCCGGTTGTATTGAAAGGCGACGCCGGTGGTTTCGCGGCCGGCGGGAACAGTCTCCGTCCAGTTGTCAATCAGCAAGCCGGCCTGAGCTGGTTTGGCGAGCAAGGACGAATTCCAAAGCAACATGGAGAGCCAGTCCTTGGGAGGAGTGATTGGATCGAACTGAAGCCCGATCCAGGGGAGCCCTGGGCTCGAGGGCAGCTGCAGGACGGTTGGGGCTTCCTGCGTTTGGCCTAGCCACCGGGAGGCGGCGCCCCCGATCAGCAAATCCGCCACCCTCGGCCTTACCCGGGAGTTGGAGTGGAGCCATCGCTCGACGGCATCAGCCTGGGCGAGCGGCGGGCCAGAGGCCAAGGCCTGGATCTCCTCAATTTGGTCCGAGGGCAATCGATACAGTGGGATGAGGCAAAACGAGGAGCCCAGGAGAAGTCTTCCGGCCTCAAGGTAGTTTCGGCGAAGAACATCGTTCCGCCGGGCGAGTTCGGTGGCTCGAGCCGGATCTGTCGGGGGCAAAGGTCCCATGAATGCGGTCTGGCGGAG